>NZ_JBNWDQ010000004.1:0-663406 GCF_053521805.1 Rhizobium sp. A22-96 | reverse complement strand
ATCCAGGAAACACTAGAGCGAAGGACTTCGTCGCCAGCAGCGCCGCCGCCCTCGTTCAGTGATCGGGCTTATAGACCCTACCTCCGAACCAAGTCAACAGGCCCATTTTGAAAAAAATCAAAAAACATATAACTGATTGATTCTCATGATGAAATTATGAACACTCTTCATATCTGTGGGAGCGATAGGCCAGAACGGCATTATATAGCGCCTGCCGCGGCCCCGGGTTGACCCGAATGGCCGCGCCTGAAGGTGAAAAGATGTGCTGTTAGCGGCCAAACCCCACAAACCACGCGTCCCGCGGCTACAGATTTCATGGGAAACAGGCCTGCGGAGGGCCTGAAGCCGACCGCTTCATTTGACACCCTTGTCATAAATATGCACATCTTCGCCCCCAGCCTGCGGCTCGCATATAAGGAAGCGGATCTCGATTGGCATGATAACGGACAAAATGATGCTCCGATCGCTCGGCAACGAGCCGCCAATCCTGGCCGACGGCAGGCGAGCTCCGGACCGGCGCGAGGTTTCCTTGCGATGGCTTTCCGGTACGTTCCTCACCGGCCTTACCTCAAGCATATTGATGGGCGTCGCCCTGTTTGCGGCACTTGACGGGCGGCAGCAGCTCGCCATTCCAGCCGAAGCCTATGCGACAACGGACAGCCACGACGCCTCCGACGACCAAGTGACGCGCGGCGGCCGGCTGATCTCCACGGCGATTGCTTCCAAACCATCCGACCGCAACATTCTCGAAGTATCGACCGTGGTGCGGGACGGCGACAAGGAAGTGGTGCGCCGCCAGCCCTTCGCCCATGTGAAGATCGCGCTCGCCACCAACCGCGTCGCCGGCGAAAGCTATCCGCCCTTCGATCCGCTGGCGATCTTTTCCGCAGACGAGAACATACCGCCGCCCGCCAACCGGACCGGGGCGATCTATGGCTCCGATGTGGAATCCGAAGTCAGCCTCAAGACCATATCCTTTCCGAGCAAGGACATCCCCTTCCCGCTCGCCGGTTCCATGTCGCTGGACGAAGTCGAGGAGAATGTGCGCTCCAACGGCTCGATCCTCGCCGACAGCAACACCCAGCTTTCAGCGCTTTACTATGTCGACCCGCGCCGCTTCGCCAATGATGACGCCGATGTCGATCTGACGGCGGGCCTTGCCGCTCGAATCGTCGAGGAGAATATGTCGGTCTCCGCCTCCGAAGCCGTGACCGCGCAGACGGAAGAATTCGCCGACGATATCATTCCCATTCGGGAAAACATGCCGATCGCCACGGCACTCACCAATGCCGGCTATCTCAAGGCCGATGCAGACGACATCACCTCAAAGATTCAGCCTGTCTTCGGCTCATCCGATGTTTCCACGGGCGATGTGCTTCGCATCGGCATCCTGCAGAAGGGCGAGCAGGCCAAGATCATCCGTGCCAGCATCTATCGTGGCACCAAGCACCTGCTGACCATCGCGCAGAACGACCATGGTGATTTCATCGCCGGCAGCGCGCCGCCGATGCTCGATGCCATCGCCACCGCCTTCGACAATGATGCTCCCGTCGTTGCCGCCGGCCGCGATCTGCCCAGCGTCTATGACGGCATCTATCGCGCGGCGCTCTCCTACGGCATGAGCAAGGAAATGGTGGCGCAGATCGTCAAGCTGCTCGCCAGCAACGTCGATTTCCAGGCGCAGCTGAAACCGACGGATTCGCTGGAGGCCTTCTTCTCGGTAGCCGACGACAAGGGTCAGGCGACGGCCGATTCCGAGCTGCTTTACGTCAACGCCAAGTTCGGCGACACGGTCACCCGTTTCTATCGCTTTGAAGACCCGACTGATCATTCGATCGATTATTTCGATGAGGCCGGCAAGAGCATCCGCCAGTTCCTGCTGCGCAACCCCGTTCCGACAGGCATTTTCAAATCGGGCTTCGGCATGCGCCGCCACCCGATCCTCGGCTTTGCCCGCATGCATACCGGCGTCGACTGGGCCGCGCCACGCGGCACGCCGATCATTTCGGCCGGCAATGGTATCGTCGAAAAGGCTGGCTGGGATTCCGGCGGTTTCGGCAACCAGACGCTGATCCGCCATGCAAATGGCTATGTCTCCTCCTACAATCACCAGAGCGCCATCGCCAAGGGCGTCGTCCCCGGCGCAAAGGTGGTTCAGGGGCAGGTCATCGGCTTCATCGGCTCGACGGGTCTCGCAACCGGACCGCATCTGCACTACGAGCTGATCGTCAACGGCACCAAGGTCGATCCGCTACGCATCCGCCTCCCCGGCGGCAAATCGCTCGAGGGCGACGCGCTTGCCAAGTTCCAGGATGAGCGCAAGCGCATCGATACCTTGCTGAGCGACGAAAAGTCGAAACAGGTCGCAAGCAAGTAGCGATCGAGATCGAGCGGATCCCGACTATCAGGCCGCTATCTAGGCCCGGTAGCTCTCAGCCGATCGACCAGTTCGGTGACGATATCATCTACGGCCTTCAAGGCCGTATCGACGACGACCGGTCCCGGACCCCAATTGTCGTAGCTTAGGGTGACGACCTCGTCCCATGTCGGGTTCACATGACCTTCGATGTCGGTCTGGCGCGTTTCCACGCGCCGGCGGTGCTCCACTTTGTCGGAACAGATGACCTCCACTTCGATTGCGGATACGGCCGCACGCCGTGCAACCTGCCTCCAGGCCTCGCGCGTTATCGAAATCGGATTGACGGAATCGGCAATAACAGTGTTTCCCAGTTTGAGATTGTCTCCGGCAATCCCATAGGCAACCATGTAACCGGCAGGCCCGACCTCGTCTCTCAACATGCCGGAATTCCGCAGCGCCTGCTCGATCGTGTCGAGCCGGACATAAGTAGCTCCCAGCCTTTTGGCCAGTGCCCGTGCAATCGTGGTTTTGCCGCTGCCCGGCAGGCCGCCAAAGATGACAAGCATGTTTCCCTCGATCCTCTGAACCCGTGCAAGCGTCACAGACCCGGCGCTGCTCGGCAAGATATTTTCCGAGCGAGCCTCCGAAAGCAAAATGGCGACCCGAAGGCCGCCATCCGCTGATATCACAACATTACCAGCCTTAGGCCGCTTCGTTTACGGCCTGACGCGGGCGGAACAGCAGCCTGTCCGATCCGCTGGTGACCTTGACCAGTGAACCATCCGGAACCTGCCCGGAAAGGATCTGTTCGGCGAGCGGATCCTGAACATATTTCTGGATCACCCGCTTCAGCGGTCTCGCACCATAGACGGGATCATAACCCTTGTTGGCAAGCCAGTTGCGGGCATCCTCGTCGAGTTCGAGCTTGATCTTGCGCTCCGACAGCAGCTTCAGCAGCCGCTCCAGCTGGATATCGACGATCGCGCCCATCTCATCGCGCTTCAGGCGATGGAACAGGATAATCTCGTCGATACGGTTCAGGAATTCCGGCCGGAAATGCGACCGGACGACATCCATCACCTGCTCGCGCACCACATCGCTATCATCGCCGTCCTTCAGCTGGGTCAGATATTCCGCGCCCAGATTCGACGTCATGATGATCATCGTGTTGCGGAAGTCGACCGTACGGCCCTGACCATCCGTCAGGCGCCCGTCGTCCAGAACCTGGAGCAGGACGTTGAAGACATCGGGATGCGCCTTCTCGATCTCATCGAACAGCACGACCTGATAGGGCCTGCGGCGAACGGCTTCCGTGAGCGCGCCGCCCTCTTCATAGCCGACATAGCCGGGAGGAGCACCGATCAGCCGGGCCACGGAATGCTTCTCCATGTATTCGGACATATCGATGCGCACCATGGCCGTGTCGTCGTCAAAGAGGAAGCGGGCAAGCGCCTTGGTCAGCTCCGTCTTACCGACGCCGGTCGGGCCGAGGAAGATGAACGAGCCGATCGGCCTGTTCGGATCCTGAAGCCCGGCGCGCGAACGGCGAACGGCGCGCGAGACCGCCTGAACGGCATCGCCCTGGCCGACGACCCACTTTGCCAGTTCGTCTTCCATCCGCAGCAGCTTGTCGCGTTCGCCTTCCAGCATCTTGTCGACCGGAATCCCGGTCCAGCGCGAGACGATCTGGGCGATGTTGTCGGCGGTGACCACTTCCTGCACCATGGAATCGCGGGCATTATCCTGCTCTTCCGCGGCGTGGAGTTCTGTCTCCAGCTTCGGGATCACGCCATAGGCAAGTTCGCCGGCGCGCTGGAATTCACCCTTGCGCTGGGAGATCGCCAATTCGTTGCGAGCGTCATCAAGCTGCTTTTTCAAATCGGCGGCCAGACCCAACTTCTGCTTTTCAGCTTGCCAGCGCGCGGTCAGCGCATCGGCCTCCTCTTCGAGAGAGGTAAGCTCTGTCTCCAACCGGACCAGCCGGTCAGCCGAGGCCTGGTCGGTTTCCTTCTTCAGCGCCTCGCGCTCGATCTTCAGCTGGATGATGCGGCGATCGAGTTCGTCGAGTTCTTCCGGCTTTGAATCCACCTGCATACGCAGACGGGCCGCGGCTTCGTCCATCAGGTCGATGGCCTTGTCCGGCAGGAAGCGATCGGTGATGTAGCGGTTCGACAAGGTTGCGGCGGCGACCAGGGCGGCATCAGCGATGCGGACCTTGTGGTGCTGCTCGTATTTTTCCTTCAGGCCACGCAGGATAGAAATCGTATCCTCGACTGTCGGCTCTTCGACCATGACGGGCTGGAAACGGCGTGCAAGGGCCGGATCCTTCTCGACATGCTTGCGATATTCATCGAGCGTGGTCGCGCCGACGCAATGCAGCTCGCCGCGGGCGAGCGCCGGCTTCAGCAGATTGGACGCATCCATGGCGCCATCGGCCTTGCCCGCGCCGACTAGCGTGTGCATTTCGTCGATGAACAGGATGATCTCGCCATTTTCCGCCTGGACTTCGTTGAGCACGGCCTTCAGCCGCTCTTCGAACTCGCCGCGGAATTTCGCGCCGGCAATCAGAGCGCCCAGGTCGAGCGCCATCAGCTTCTTGTCCTTCAGCGATTCCGGAACGTCACCATTGACGATACGCAAGGCCAGGCCTTCGACGATCGCCGTCTTGCCGACGCCGGGCTCGCCGATCAGCACGGGATTGTTCTTCGTGCGGCGGGAAAGGACCTGAATGGTGCGGCGGATTTCGTCATCGCGGCCAATGACCGGGTCGAGCTTGCCTTCGCGAGCCTCGGCGGTGAGGTCGCGGGCATATTTCTTCAGGGAATCGAACCCCTGCTCCGCATTGGCGGAATCAGCGGTGCGACCCTTGCGGATATCATTGATGACCTGATTGAGCCCGACGGGGGTAACGCCGGCCTTCTTCAGCGTCGCTGATGTCGAGGCGGACGATTCCATCGCCAGCGCCTGCAAAAGACGCTCGACAGTCACAAAGCTGTCGCCGGCCTTCTTCGCGGCCTCTTCGGCCGTGGCGAATACCTTGGCGAGCGGCTGTGCAAGATAGACCTGCCCATCACCACCGGAAACCTTCGGCAGTTTGGCCAGTGCGGCGTCATTGGCAAGACGGGCAGCCTTGGCGTCGCCGCCGGCACGTTCGATCAACGATGCAGCCATGCCCTGGTCGTCGTCCAGCAGCACTTTCAGAACATGTTCAGGCGTGAATTGCTGATTACCCTGCGCAAGCGCATAGGTTTGGGCGGATTGCAGGAAACCGCGCACCCGCTCGGAGTATTTTTCAATATTCATAATGGACCTCCATGGATCAACCTGCCCTGAGCGGCGCAGATCGATGATTGAGATTGGGCCCCCTCAAGAGGCAGACCCCGCTCTGTCGCCGTTGAGATTTGCGGCAAAGCAACTGAGCAGAATATGGGAGGGTTATCGCCGAGTTTAAAGGGCGGAAAAAGCAGAAAAAGCAGAACGTTTTGTCGAAAAATCCCAACCCCGGCGATCGAAAATACACATAGATGGTAATGCCAGGAAAGAGGTATGTCATCCGCGAATGACAGCACGGATTCCCCGACCCGCGTTGCGTTCATTGGCAAAACGGGCGATCACGTGCAGATGAACGTGAAATACGTGCTGTCCGCCAACGGCACCGACATTCCAGCCGAGAGTGAAGCCATCCGGGTTGGAAGACGCCAGATAAGCTTTGGCCATCGTCAACATTTCCGCCATATCAATCCATTCGTGGGAGTGAATCTCGAAAGGGCTTTCCGCATGCCGGCGCAAGATGACCATGACGGCGTGCGGCATCTCCGGATCGACGCTGCCAAGCATGTAGAAGGAACGGTTCTCACCCAGTAGTTTATCGATAAGCAATTCGTTTTCGAGACAAAAACGACAACCGGCTTCATCATTCAAAAGCATCGAACAATCTCACTCACCATATCTGCACATATGGATTCCGCTTCGCAAACGAATGATGACAGTCCTAGCAGTTTCCTCTCATCCCAAAACTGGCATGGCAAAAAACAAAAACGGCAGTGCGTTGAGCACTGCCGTTTTTATTTGAATATTCGATCGTTCCCTCACGAGAGAGAGCGCATTATTCCGAAGCAGCGTCCGCCAAAGCCGGAGCTTCGCCCGACCCAGCTTCGCCCTCGCCTTCCGCATCAGCGCTGCGGCGTGGCTGGCGACGCGGGCGGCTGCCGCCGGCGTTACGGCGGCGCGGCTGACGCTCCGTCGCTGCGACGGCAGGGGTCTCTTCCTCGATCGCAACTTCGGCCGGAATGCCTTCGATCACCGGCTGCGGGCCGGTGCCATCGATGACTTCCGGTTCGGCAGCGGGAGCTGCGGCAACAACCGGAGCAGGCCTCTGATGGCGCACCTGGGGTGGAGCCAGCTGCGGCTGGTCGTCCATCTCCTGCGCATCCATATCGTCGCCGTCACGGTCGCCGCCGTCGCGCTCATTGTAATTGTGCTGATCGTCGCGCTGGAAGCGTTCCTGCATCTGAGCCTGGGCGCTGGCAATGATGCGATAGTAGTGCTCGGCGTGCTGAAGATAGTTTTCAGCCATGACCCGATCGCCGGAACTTTGAGCGTCACGCGCCAGAGTCGCGTATTTTTCGGCGATATGCTGTGCCGTTCCGCGAATTTTCACATCGGGACCGGAGCTGTCGTAAGTCCTGGTCAGCGGGTTAGAGCCTTTGCGGTTGAAATTGTTATTGTTGTTATTTCCACCACCACCGCCGCCGTTGTTGTTACCACGCCCCCGACCGCGCTTATTCTGCTGTCCTGGCCTCATAGATCCTTCACCTGAATTCTCTTCGTTGGGATAAAATTCATACACGACACCTGCCGCCGAGGTTCGGACCCTTCCGAACCAAGGCCTGCGTGCCGCAAGCAAACTGCGCTTTAAGCGCCGGTCTGCCGCTCGACTACGTCAGATTAACTGATCACGCATTGGGTTATCTTCAACCTTTGACACTCTTACCAAAGAGCGGATCCCCGAGCCTGTCCAAGACAGGCGAATCGTCTCGCCTATTCCCAGCCGCCCAACGCGTGAGCGCAACCTATATCGCTTCCTCAGGAAATCCAAGCTTTTTCTTCGCGATAACAATAGAGATCCCACAAATCCGCAGCAAAATGTCGCGTTAATGATGCAATCTAAACACAAGCACCCGGTCGTTCTGGCCGTAGTCACGAACCGCTTCGACAAGGAGAAATTCTGCTCCTTCAAAGACAGAAGTCACCGTTTCACGCTGATCATAACCGATCTCCACTCCCACCATGCCATTCGGGTGTAGAAACCGCGCCGCATCCTTTGCGATCGCTCTATATGCATCCAGCCCATCAAGGCCCCCGTCAAGGGCCGCGGGAGGATCGAAATCCTTTACTTCTGGAGCGAGAGTGGAAATGACACTGGAGGCAATATAGGGCGGATTTGAGACAATCACATGAAATCGTTCGTGGATGGCATCAAACCAGCTTCCTTGCACGGTATCGAACCGTGCCGCCAGGCCATTTCGCTCCGCATTGCCGCGTGCGGTCTCCAGCGCCTCGCCGGATATGTCGGAACCAACGCCCGTCGCTTGTGGACATTCATGAAGCAGAGCCAGACAAATGGCCCCGGTTCCCGTTCCCAGATCAAGTAAGTGGACATTCCCGAGCTCGGATTCAAGGCGCCGCACGTGCGGAAGCATCGTATCGACCAGTATTTCCGTGTCGGGCCGAGGCTCCAGCGTTGCCGGCGATAGCCGCAAGGGCAAGCCATAGAATTCGCGTTCGCCAAGAATACGGTGGACCGGCTCATGGTTGAGACGGCGATCGATCGCCGCCCGCGCCGTGCCGACATCATCGGGCGATACCGCTTCCGAACCCCGCGTCACAAGCTCGGTGGAAGAGAGATGGAGGAGCCCGCCGACAAGGATACGTGCCTCGGTGGCGGGGTCATCAAGATCGGCGTCGGCAAAACGGGCACGCACCTCTTGGAGGAGCCCGGCTACGGTCGACCCCTGCCCGCTGCTCATGCCTGTTCGCCAAGCTGGGCGAGCTGGCTCGCTTGGTAATCCGCCAGAAGCGCATCGACCACCTCGTCGATCTCGCCGATCATCATCCGGTCGAGCTTGTAGAGCGTCAGGTTGATGCGATGATCGGTGACACGTCCCTGCGGGAAATTATAGGTACGGATACGCTCGGACCGGTCGCCGGAGCCGACCTGGCTCTTGCGGTCGGCCGAGCGTTCATTGTCCGCGCGCTGGCGCTCCATGTCGAACAAACGCGAGCGCAGCACCTGCATCGCCTTGGCGCGGTTCTGGTGCTGTGACTTCTCCGAACTCGTCACCACGATCCCCGAAGGAATATGGGTAATGCGCACAGCCGAGTCCGTGGTGTTGACGTGCTGGCCGCCGGCGCCCGAAGACCGCATGGTGTCGATACGGATATCCTCGGCCCGAATCTCGATATCGATCTCCTCGGCCTCCGGCAGTACGGCAACGGTTGCCGCCGAGGTATGGATGCGGCCGCCCGCTTCGGTTTCCGGTACGCGCTGCACGCGGTGCACGCCAGATTCGAACTTCAAACGCGAGAACACGCCCTTGCCGGTGATCGTGGCGATAATTTCCTTGTAGCCGCCAGCTTCACCATCGCTTGAGGACAGGATCTCGACCTTCCAGCCGTTATTGGCAGCGAAGCGCTCATACATGCGGAAGAGGTCGCCACCAAAAAGCGCTGCTTCCGAGCCGCCCGTGCCGGCGCGGATTTCAAGGATGGCGCTCTTCTCGTCGGCGGCATCCTTCGGCAGCAGCAGAACCTGGATTTCCTTCTCGAGGACTTCGATCCGCTCCTTGACCTCAGGCAACTCCATTTCGGCGAGATCGCGCATCTCGCGATCGACGGACTTGTCGGCGAGCATGGTGTCGAGATCGGCCGCCTCGGCAAGGACGCGCTCATAGTCGCGGATCTTGGCGACGACCGGCTGCAATTCGGAATACTCGGAAGCAAGCTTCACATAGACATCCGCGGCAGGGCCAGCGGACATGCGCGCCTCGATCTCGCCGAAGCGGCGCTCCAGTTCGCGCATTTTTTCAACGGGAAGCTTGGCCACCCTTTACTCCAATTCTTCTTATTATCTCTGCTGTGACGTGATGCGCATGATCCTGCCCGGAAACCATTTATCGTTTTCGTGGATCACGCGCTAAAGCGGAATATTGTGGCTCTCGGCAAAGCGAACAAGGATATCACGCATCGAGGAGGTCGCGCGCGTGTCGTTCAACGCCTCCTCCATGACATCCGACAGGGCCTTGAGATCGAGCCCCAGAAGCATGGCCTTGACCGGGCCGATCGACGCCGGAGACATCGAAACCGAGCGGAAGCCGAGGCCGAGCAGCGCCATTGCCGAGATCGTCTTGCCGGCGAGTTCGCCGCAGAGCGTCACCGGCGTCTTGTTACGCTCACCGGCCCGCACGATATCCCGAAGGATGCGCAGGAACGGCCGCTCGAGCGGGTCGAAGCGATCCGACACGCGGGCATTGCCGCGATCGACAGCCATCGAGAACTGGAACAGGTCGTTCGAGCCGACCGAAACGAAATCGACCGCCGCCATCAGCTCGTCCAGCTGCCAGAGCAGCGCCGGTACTTCCAGCATGGCGCCGAATTGCAGCTTGCGCGGCAGACCATGGCCGAAGCGGGACAGATGCTGAACTTCCTTCTGCAACAGCTCGCGCACCGCCTTGATCTCGGAGACTTCCGTGACCATCGGCACCATCATCTTCAGCTCGCCATCGGCGGCCGCTTTCAGCATGGCCCTAAGCTGCGTGCGCAGCAGGCCCGGGCGATCCAGCGACAGGCGAATGGCACGCCAGCCCAGCGCCGGGTTCTCTTCCTCATGCGCGCGGAAATAGGAGACGACCTTGTCGCCGCCGATATCGAGCGTCCGGAAGGTGACGACGCGCCCGTCCGCCTGCTTCAGCACGTTGCGGTAGAACGCCTCCTGCTCATCCGCCTTCGGCATGGTCGAGGCGATCATGAACTGCAGCTCGGTGCGGAACAGGCCGATGCCTTCGGCGCCGGATTCGGCAAGCTGCGGCAAATCCACAAGCAGGCCGGCATTCATCTGCAACGAGATGCGCTGCCCGTCCTTGGTGACCGGCTCGACCGCGCGCAGTGCACGAAACTGCTCCTGCCGGCGGGCGCGGAACCGCACCTTTTCCTCGTAGGAACGCTGATGGTCGGCCATCGGCCGGAGATGCACATGGCCGCCATCGCCATCGATGATGACCGAATCGCCATTCTCGGCAAGGGCGACGATGCCGGTCGCCTGACCGATGACCGGAATGCCCATTGCACGCGCGACGATGACGACATGGCTCGTGACGGCGCCTTCCTCCAGCACCAGGCCGCGAATATTGGCGCGGGGATAGTCGAGCAGTTCGGCAGCGCCCATGGCACGCGCGAAGATGATCGCATCGTTCGGGAAGCCTTCGGCGGCCGTGCGGCCCGAATAGCCGATAAGCTGCCGCAGCAGCCGGTTCGCCAGATCCTCGAAATCGTGCATGCGCTCGCGAAGATATGGGTCGGTCAGGCGCATCATCCGCGCCTTGGTATCGCTCTGCACCTTTTCGACGGCCGCTTCTGCAGTCAGGCCGTTGCGGACAGCTTCTTCCAGCTTGCGCACCCAGCCCTGGTCATGCGCGAACATGCGGTAGGTTTCCAGCACCTCGCGATGCTCGCCCTCCATCGAGACGTCGCGGCGCGACAGCATGTCGTCGATCGAGATGCGCAGCGAGCCGAGCGCCTCGGCCAGGCGGCCGATTTCCTTGTCGGTGTCTTCGTTCAGCAGATTGGTGACGACGATGCGTGGCTCATGCAGCACGACATAACCGAGCCCGATGCCTTCATTGTAGCTGTCGCCGTCGATGGTGACCGAGCGGGTGAGATCGAGTTCCAGGCCGGGCTTGGTGATCTTCTTCAGCTCGCCGGTGGCGATCATTTCGGCCAGCACCATAGCCGTCGTCTCAAGCGCTTCGAGCTCTTCCTCGCGGTAGGTCCGGCTCGCCTTGTTCTGCACGACGAGAACCCCGAGCGAACGGCCCGTGCGCAGGATCGGCACGCCGAGGAAGGAATGGTAGATCTCTTCGCCGGTTTCCGGCAGGTAGCGGAAGGCGGGATGCGATTGCGCGTCGGAGAGGTTGAGCGGCTGGGCGGAGGCGGCGATCGTGCCGACCAGGCCCTGTCCCATCTTCAATTGCGAAAGGTGGACGGCTTCCTTGTTGAGGCCCTCGGTCGCGTAAAGTTCGAGGACGCCGTCTGCGCGCAGCACGTAAACGGAGCACACTTCGGCGACCATGTTGCTGGCAATCTGGCGGACGATCCGGTCAAGACGCTCCTGCGGCTCCAGCGGCTCCGCCATCAATTCGCGCAGCCGCTTGAGCAGAACGCGTGGACCGCCGGATAGGTCTCTCATTGCGTCTCTAGCTCCCGAATCAAGATATCACGCCATTCTTGCCCACGTCAGGGCCGGCCGAAACTCGCCTCCGTTACGGTCCGTCGTCAGCAGTCCTGAATCAACTCTTATCCAGACCGTAGCAGGAATGCAAAGTCCTGACTGCGAGTTCTGCATAAGGACCGTCGATCAGGATGGAAATCTTGATTTCTGACGTCGTAATAGCCTTGATGTTGATACCTTTTTCGGCAAGTGCCCGGAAAGCGGTCGCGGCCACGCCGGCATGCGAACGCATGCCGATGCCGATGACCGAAACCTTGACGAGACCTGATTCGTTTTGAATCACGTCGTAGCCGATCTTTTCCTTGTTCTCGCCCAGCACGCGCAGTGCTTTGTCGACATCGCCCGAAGGAACCGTGAAGGTCATGTCGGTCTTGGAGCCGTCCTCGGAAATATTCTGGACGATCATGTCGACGTTGATGTGGTTTTCAGCCAGCGGTCCGAAGATCGCGGCAGAAACGCCCGGCCGGTCGGCAAGACGACGCAGCGAGATCTGGGCCTCATCCTTGGCATAGGCGATGCCGGTGACTACTTCCTGTTCCACGATTTCTTCCTCGTCACAAATCAGCGTTCCGGGCGGGTTGAGCAGATCGCCCATGCCCGGAGCATCGGGATCTTCGAAAGAGGAGCGCACGAAGGTGCGAACCTTAAAGACCATGGCCAGCTCGACCGAGCGCACCTGCAGTACCTTGGCGCCGAGAGACGCCATTTCGAGCATTTCCTCGAAGGCGATCTTCTTCAGGCGGCGGGCCTTCGGCTCGATGCGCGGATCGGTCGTGTAGACGCCATCAACGTCGGTATAGATGTCGCAACGGTCAGCCTTGACGGCAGCGGCGATGGCCACTGCAGATGTATCGGAACCACCACGGCCGAGCGTGGAGATGCGATTGTCGGGGCCAAGCCCCTGGAAACCGGCGACGACTGCCACCTGGCCCTCGCCCATGCGGCGGATCATCTCGCTGCCGTCGATTTCAAGAATGCGCGCCGCGCCATGGGCGTTGTCGGTGCGGATCGGGATCTGCCAGCCCTGCCAGGAGCGGGCGTTGATGCCCATCGCCTGCAGCGCGATCGCCAGCAGGCCTGAAGTCACCTGCTCACCGGAAGCAACGATCGCGTCATACTCGCGCGCGTCATAGATCGAATGATCGGCACCGGCGACTTTCGGCATGTTCTGGACCCAGCCGACCAGCTCGTTGGTCTTGCCGGACATGGCGGAAACGACGACCGCGACCTCGTGGCCGGCGTCGACTTCCCGTTTCACATGGCGTGCGACATTCTTGATACGGTCCAGATCCGCGACGGAAGTTCCGCCGAATTTCATCACGATGCGTGCCATGTGCCTCTACCAGTACCCAGCGCCGGGCGGCCGAAATGCGATAAGCCCGGCATGCGAAATCACCCTTCCGGTCCATTAGCCGGAAAAGCCCATATCAATGGGGGCGTCTCTTAGCGAGTTTGGCAGGCGGGTGCAATAGCTTGGCGCGGCCGACGCCATCAATAGTTTACTTTAAAACTCCACTTTTAGGCTCGACCACATCTTGTCGAGGATCGTCCCTTCCTTGGGGATGTTTTCCTTGTTGAGGAAGGTGGCAACGAGCACGCCGCCATCCGGCCGGCCGGCCGCCACGATCTCATAATCCATGACATCATTGTCCGTGGTGGTCTCCGCCTTGACGCCTTTCAGCAGAACGCCGCCAGGAAGCATCCGCTGCGCGGCCTCCTTCTTCAGCTTGGCGCCGCCGCTGATGCTTTCCTGAATCATCTGCTGCAAGACGAAATCGGTGATGCTGGAAGGATTGAGACCTTTGTATTCCTGGACGATGATCCCCGTGCCGATCGGTGTCATCAACGCATACTGCTCCACCCCGCCGCCAAGGTCCGTTTTCGCGACCGTGAACTTGCCGTCGTGATCGAAGGAAAACTTGCCGCCGCTGAACGTCACGGTTTCGCTGCGCTGCAGCTCCACTGAAACCTCGCGACCGTCCTTCATGGTGACATCGAGACTATCGCCGGGATTGATACCCACCTCAACGCCGTCGACCGTCAGACGAAATCCCTTTCCGTCTCCGGCATTCGCGTGACCGACTGTGAGACAGCCTATGGCAATCACAGTCGCAAGGCGAAATGGTCTCATGAAGAACTCCTCCGCAGGCCGGCGGATCAAACCAATCCCCGGTTTTGAAAGTCCATTTGAAAGCCAGGGCGATTGATCGGCCATGAGACGGTTCTTTGTCAACCTTCCTCCAATATCCGCCGATGCCGCCCAGATGACATGGGGACGCAGCAACGGGCGCAGCCCTTGACATCAGCCTCCGATCGTCCGACTTCACATCTAATGGAATTATGCCGCGCGACGATGCGCGCGGATTGCACGGTGCAGACCAAGGAGTGAACCATGACCGAAACGGCGAAAAGCACGATCGACCAGAGCGAAGTCGACCGTTTCTCCGCCATGGCGGCTGAATGGTGGAGCCCGACGGGCAAGTTCAAGCCGCTGCACAAGTTCAACCCGGTGCGCCTTGCCTATATCCGTGATCATGCCAGCGAAAACTTCGGCCGCGACCCGAAAAGCAGCCGGCCGCTGGAAGGCCTGCGCGTGCTCGATATCGGCTGCGGCGGCGGCTTGCTCTCCGAGCCGATGGCGCGCATGGGCGCCTCTGTCATCGGCGCCGATCCGTCCGAAAAGAATATCGGCATCGCCTCGACGCATGCCAAGGCGTCAGGCGTTCCCGTCGATTATCGCGCGGTCACCGCCGAGCAACTGGCCCAAGCCGGCGAAACCTTCGATATCGTGCTGAATATGGAAGTGGTCGAGCATGTCGCCGATGTCGAGTTCTTCATGTCCACATGCGCGAAGATGGTGCGGCCGGGCGGCCTCATGTTCGTCGCTACCATCAACCGCACGATGAAGGCGGCGGCGCTGGCCATCTTTGCCGCTGAAAATGTCTTGCGCTGGCTGCCGCGCGGCACGCATCAATATGAAAAGCTCGTTCGTCCGGAAGAGATCGAGAAGCCGCTTGCCGCCGACGGGATGGAGATCATCGCCCGGACCGGCGTGTTCTATTCGCCGCTGCAGGACCGTTGGAACCTGTCGAAAGATATGGACGTGAACTACATGCTGCTGGCGAAAAGGGCTGTCTGAAGCCGCAAGCGGTCCATTCTGGCCTAGATTTTCAAAGTCAGCACATGCGCCAACAGATCGCCCTGACCTGCAGCATTGAGCGCTGCGATTTCCTTCACCCGGCCACGGCCGATCTCCGCAGGATTGCCGTCGGGGCAATAGGGATGCTTGAACGAGAAGGCAGCGGCGCTTGGCCCATTGTCGTGAAGATATTCCAGCCGTTCGACGCCGTCTTTCCATTCCGGAACAACACCGGCATCCACCCACCAGAGAACCAGCGGCGGCCAGCTTTGCCTGACATTCCAGTGCCGCGCATGTTTCAACGCATCGGCATGCACGCCGCTATAGCTGAACGCCATCAGCGACTCGATATCGACCCAGAGTGACAGTGATGATGGCGCGGTCGCAAAGCCGCTGCCTTCGATGAAACGCGGAAAGACCTGTTCGCCCCAACAGGGAGTACCCGGCTCGCCCGTATAGCCGGAGCGGCCGATAAAGCCACGGGCACGAGACGCAGCCTCGAAATTCGCCGCTTCCCGCAGGCGAAATCCTTCGACCGCAGCGCTTTCATAGGCTGCGACATGCAGCCCGAAATTATACATGGCCAGATGTTTGCCGACGCCTGCCGGCATCAGTTGATATCGTCTGGTAAAACGGGAATGGCGGCGATTTCGATGCCTTCGTCGACAAGGGCCTGAGCCTCGTCCGGCGTGGCCTTGCCGATGATCCCGCGCGCATCCGCCTCGCCATAATGGATCTTGCGAGCCTCTTCCGGAAACTTCGCGCCGACATCCTCGGCATTGGCCTTGATCGCCTCGACCGCTTCCTTGAGCTTGACCATCACGTCCTTGCGGGCGGCATCCATGGCGAGCGTCTGCATCTCGTCCTTCTTGCGCGCAGTCGACACCGATGGCGCCATCAGCAGCTTCGAAATCGCCGAGGAATTGCAGACAGGACAGGTCAGAAAGCCGCTTTCGATCTGACGGTCGAAATCGGCACTTTCCGAAAACCAGCCCTCGAACTCATGGGCATTGTCACAGCTAAGAGAATAACGGATCAAGCAGCGACGCCTCCAGCCGCCGGCGTCGCGATCTTTTCCAGCGAAAATTCGCGCGCATTCTTCAGGTTTGGAATCTTGTCATGGGCAGATTTCACCGCCGCGACATCGATCTCGGCGACAATAACCGCTTCGCCCGTGCCGCCGGCCGACGCCAGCACCTTGCCCCAGGGATCGATGATCATCGAGTGACCGAAGGTCTCGCGGCCGTCTTCATGCTTGCCGGCTTGAGCCGCGGCGATGACGAACATGCCGTTTTCGATGGCGCGGGCGCGCAGCAGGATTTCCCAATGCGCCTCGCCGGTCTGCCGGGTAAAGGCGGCAGGCACCGTCATCACCTCGACGCCGGCAACGGCCTGGGCGCGGAAGAGCTGCGGAAAGCGCACGTCATAACAGATTGAAAAGCCAAGTTCGGCAAAGGGCAGCGAGGCGATGCGCGCTTCCGATCCCGGCCGGTAGACGGCACTCTCGCGCCAGCTCTCGCCATTGTCGAGATCGACGTCGAACATGTGGATCTTGTCGTAACGGTTGATGAGCTTGCCGTCAGGACCAAAGAGGAAGCCGCGATTGGCAATCTTGCCGTCGTCGAGCGCGATAGCCGTCGAGCCGATATGCAGGTGGATGCCAAGCTCCTTGGCCAGCTCGGATGCCGTCTTGACGATGATATCATTCGGCTCGTCGCGCAACACGGCGCGCAGGCCCGGGCGATCCTTCTGCACGGCGCCAGTCATCTCCGGCGTCTGCACATAGACAGCGCCCTGCGAGGCGGCATCACGGACCAGACGCGCCATGTCGGCCGCGTTCTTCACCGGATCGACACCGGAACACATCTGAATGGCGGCGGCTTTGAAACTCATCGTCGTTTCCCTTGCGAAAGCGGTTCAGGCGGCCAGCATCGGATCGAGCTTGCCGGCCCGTTCAAGCGCATGGAGATCATCGCAACCGCCGACATGCTCGCCATTGATGAATATCTGCGGGAAGGTCGAGCGGCCGTTCGACTTCGAGATCATTTCCTGGCGCATGTCGGGCGAATAGGTGGCGTTGTGCTCGACATAGTCGACGCCCTTGGAATCGAGCAACGACTTGGCCCGAGAGCAGAAGCCGCAAAACTCACGCGTATAAATAACCACGGATGCCATGATTCACTCCGGAAAACTTAAATTTACTGTCATATAAGATGGCCGACGACCCTTGCAAAGGTCAAAACAGTCACATCCGCCGCACCGGCTTTCTTAAGAGCGCGGGTTGCCGCAGCCACCGTTGCGCCCGTGGTATAGACGTCGTCAACCAGCACGATACGCCGGCCGAACACATCGGCAGCCCGATGCTCGGAAAGAGCAAAAGCCCCACGCACATTGTCCTGCCGCGCCTTGGCGCCGAGACCGACCTGCTGGGTCGTGCGCTTGACACGCAGCAGCGTCGCGGCGAGCAGCGGTTTTCCGGAAAGGCGGGCGATATGGCGGGCAAGCTCGGCTGCCTGATTATACTTGCGCGTAAACAGCCGCGCCCGATGCAGCGGCACCGGAATGATGGCGTCGCAGGCAGCGACCGTCCCATCGCTGGCGCGCAGCATCCAGCCGGCCATCATCGGCGCGAGATCGGAACGATCGCGATATTTCAGACTGAGAACGAGATCGCGGACGATACCGTCATGGACGGCAGCGGAGCGCAACCGGTCGAAAACCGGGGGATCGGCGATCGCCTCGGCACTGAGGATGCCCGCGCCAAGATCATGCGAAAACGGGCTGCCGAGAACCTCGCAATAGGGCCGCTCGATGAAACGGATGCGGGACCAGCAGGCAGCGCAAAGACCGCGATGCGCCCCGACGGAAACCCCACAGCCGGGACAGGCCGGCGGGTAGACCAGATCGGCCAAAGCCAGCCAGGGCCGTGTGAGCCCGAACCGCAGCATCGACAACGTGATTTCACGCACCATCATCCCCATATGATTGACACTAGCTTTTTCCCGCAGGCTTTGCGAAGGAAAACGCCCGTACCCGCCACACCTCGCCTAACTGATGAGATTGCAGGAAACCGCCATGGAAACTGTGTTCGACCAATCGCTGCTCGCTGTCCGCAAGCGCCGGGCGCTGAGGCAGGGAGATACGAAGGCGGCGTTTCTTCTCGATATCGCGGCGCAAGAATTGGCCGAGCGACTTGGCGTCACGGAGCGGCATTTCGACGAGGCCGTGGAGCTTCATGGCGCAACCGGTATCGCAGCGCGGCTGGCATTGGCCACCGGCAAGATCGGCAATCTCCGCAGGATCGAAAACGAGACCGGTTTTGCCCAGCCAGACGAGACAATCATCGAGGCACCGCTGGAGGAGTTGCCGCTGGCGACGGACTCCGTCAATCTCGTCCTGTCGCCGCTCAGCCTGCATCTGACCAACGATACTCCAGGCGTTTTCATCCAGATCCGCCGGGCATTGAAGGCCGATGGCCTCTTCCTGGCAGCCATCCCCGGCCTGGGAACCCTGCAGGAATTGCGCGACGTGCTGCTGGCAACCGAGATCGAACTGACGGGCGGCGCCAGCCCGCGCGTGATCCCTTTCGCCGATGTTCGCGATGTCGGCAGCCTGCTGCAACGGGCCGGCTTCACCCTGCCTGTCATAGATGCGGAGACCTATACGGTACGGTACGACAATCTGTTCGCCTTGATGCGCGATCTGCGAGCCATGGGCATGACCAACCCGCTTGCCGATCGCAGCCGCAAGCCGCTGACGCGCGCCTTCTTCCTGCGCGCGGCCGAACTCTATGCCGAGCGCTATTCCGATGCGGATGGCAGGATCAGGGCGACGTTCTCGATCATCTATGTATCCGGCTGGACACCGCATGAGAGCCAGCAGAAGCCGCAGCGGCCGGGCTCGGCAAAGGCACGGCTCGCCGATGCCCTGAAGGTCGAGGAGCACAAACTCAAGCAATAATCAGTCGACTGAAGCGAATGCAGCTCGCAATCGCCTCAGTTCTGGTTGGCGGTGGAATTCTGAACCGTATTGGACAATAGGCTAAACGTATTCGCGAGGCTGCCGCCAAAGGCGCCGACACCGCTGATGATCGCTGCCGACATGAGGGCAGCAATCAGCCCATATTCGATGACCGTTGCACCGGTCTTGTCATTAAAAAAACGCCGTACGGAACGCATACGCTCAAAGCTCCAGCATTGGACATCAACATCTCGTGAATCCGATGCTGTCATGGCATCTGGCAGGCTATGCTTAAGCTTTATTGGCAGCCGCTATCCGCGCCGTACCCCTGAACGATGCAGACCGAACCCGGCTCATGCTGCAGCACGCTGCGGCGGATGGTATAACGCTTGCCGTTTTCAGTCTGCGGGATCGACCCGGTGGTAATATTGTCGAGATCGGGTGCACTTGCAAGCACGCGCGACTTGGATTTGTCGGAGAGCATTGGCGTCAGGATAAGCGAAAGCGCCACCGCCGCCGTACCGAACAGCAAAGCGATATTCAACGCGCCCGTCTTGCGCGACGTGGAATAGGACTGCTCTTTTTCCTGAACAGCTTTCCAGAAATCGTCGTCCATTATGTCAAGCCTTCTTTAACGCACCCAACAACCTGCTTGATTGAGAGCATTGAATGCCAGAAGGTCATAAACGATCCCTTAATATCCACATGCAAATTAATGAGACGTAAAATTCTGGGACACCGGCCGATTCGGGTTACAGGCCTGATATTAAATGGCTAATTTTCGTTAACCCTGTTTGCGATGTGCCGTCCCCGGACGCACTAAACGCTTGCTTCGAGAGCCCAAAAGAAATCCCACACATCATCGGACTTCAAACATCTCCGGCAGCAACACGTAAAAGAACAAGTAAATCTCGCAAACACCAATAAATTGAGATTGACCTACACATACCTTGATGCAACCTATGAAGGCAAATTGTTATCATAAGTTGCATAAAGGCTAATATATGGTGGTTCTGTTTAAAGCCGTCGGCGGCATCGTCATAGCCGTTGCGATCATGATCGGCATCTGGATGCTTTTCCTCGGAGGCATCGGCGGTTTGGTTCCGGGGCTGGTCGTCACCCTTATGTATGCATTTTGCGGTGCCGTGATTTTTACCTTCGGATTGATGCTCGAACATCTCGAGGCAATCCGCCGGGATTCAGCCAGACAATCCGAAATGTTGACGGAGTTGCTACGGAGAACACCGAAGACAGAGCCTTCCCATCGAGAGGCTATGGCGAACAATCTCGATCAGCTCGTGAAATCGAACTTCCGCTTCAAGGAAATTTGAGCTTACAGCAGATCTTGCAAGAAGGGGATCAACGGCTCGTCGGCCGGCGGCATCGGGTAGTCGCGCAGGGCCTGCGGCCGCACCCACTTCAGCGCCTGCCCTTCCCGACCATGCGGGATGCCTTCGTAACGCCGGCAGATGTAGAGCGGCATCAGCAGATGGAAGGTTTCATAGGTGTGGCTGGCGAAAGTCAGCGGCGCCAGGCAAGCAATCTTGGTCTGGATACCGAGCTCTTCCTCAAGCTCGCGCACCAATGTCTCCTCCGGCGTCTCGCCGGCCTCGACCTTGCCGCCTGGAAACTCCCAGAGGCCGGCCAGCGACTTGCCCTCGGGGCGTTGCGCGAGAAGGATGCGGCCATCCGTATCGATGAGCGCGCAGGCAGCAACGAGAATGATCTTGCGGCCGGCCTCGCTCATGCTTCCTCCGAGGAACGCCAGTAGCAGTAGCGATAGGCCTCGCGAAATCCGAAACGCTCGTAAAGCGCCAGAGCGGGTGCGTTGTCGGCGCCCACCTGAAGCCAAGCCGTCTTGGCGCTGCGCATCCGCGCCCAGCGCAGGGCCGAGGTCAGGATCTCCGCACCCAGCCCCTTGCGCCGATGCTGCGGCGAGACCGCAACCGACATGATGCCGGCAAGATCATTGTCCTGCACGCAGAGCGTCGTCGCCACCGGCCCGGCATCATCATTCTCGATGACGAAAAGGCCGGAAGGCGGCTTGATGCTGCTGACCACTTCCGCCAGCGCGGGCTTCAATGCAGGATCGGCCGCGTCGACCAACAGACTGGCATCGACGTAACGGCCGACATCGTGGCTCGGCAGATGGTCCAGCATGTCAGGCAGTTCGAGGTCGATCAGATCGGCGGTCATAACAAGCGTTTCTTCAAACCGCGTCCAGCCGCGCCCACGCAGCAGATCGATGAATTGTGGCGAGGCAAGCGGCGTTTCGCGCACAACCATCGGCCTGCCATAGGCTTCGAACTTGCGCTGCGCCTTCGTCAGCCGGATTTCGAGATCGCGATGATCGGAAGGATCGAGCGGCACCACCGAATTGAGCCGCTTGGAAGGGTGACCCGCCGTCAGCCGAACTTGCCAGCTGCCGTCATACTGCACGGATGAGGCAGGCCAGGCCCGAAAGCCAACGGCTTCGAGCCTGCGCACCAGCGGCAGCTTGTTTATCGTGGACTGCGCATGCATCAGCTAGGTATCAGCTCCGATAGTCGCCATTGATGGCAACATATTCCTTAGTGAGGTCGCAGGTCCAGACCGTCGCGCGGCCATTGCCGAGGCCGAGATCGACCTTCACGGGGATATCCTGCTGTTTCATCACGTTCGAGGCCGCTTCTTCGGAATAGGAAGCGTCGCGCTCGCCGTTGACGGCAACGCGGACATCGCCGAACCAGATGGCAAGCTTGTCGCGATCGGCCATTTCGCCGGCCTTGCCGACCGCCATGACGATGCGACCCCAGTTGGCGTCTTCGCCGGCAGCCGCGGTCTTGACCAGCGGCGAATTGGCGATCGAAAGCGCGATGCGCTTGGCGGCGCTATCATTCTCGGCACCGGTCACGGTGATCTCGAGCATTTTGGTGGCACCCTCGCCGTCACGGACGACCTGGATCGCAAGATCCTTGAGGAGTTCGTTGAGCGCTATGCGGAAAGCCGCAAGCTTCGGATCGCTGGCGCTGTCGATATGCTCCTGTCCGTCAGCCGAGGCGGCGCCGGTGGCAAACAGCATCAGGGTATCCGAGGTCGAGGTATCGCTGTCGACCGTCATGGAATTGAAGCTCGGGCCGACGCCTTCGGACAGCAGCGTTTGCAGTGCGGAAGACGAAATATCCGCATCCGTGACGACGAAGGAAAGCATCGTCGCCATATCAGGCGCGATCATGCCGGCACCCTTGGCGATGCCGTTGATGGTAACCTTGACGCCACCGATCTCGGCGCTGCGGGTCGCGACCTTCGGATAAGTATCCGTCGTCATGATCGCTTTTGCCGCTTCGAACCAGAAATCGCTGACAGCATCCTTGGCCATCGTGTCGAGCACGCCGGCAAACTTGGTCGCGTCCAGGGGCTCGCCGATCACGCCTGTCGAGGCGAGGTAGACTTCGTTTTCACCGCAGCCGACAGCGGCGGCGGCAGATTTGGCGGTCAGTTCTGTCGCCTGGCGGCCCTTCAACCCGGTAAAGGCATTGGCATTGCCGGAATTGACGACAACGGCGCGGGCGCTGCCATGCGCCAGGTTCGTCCGGCAAAAATCGACAGGAGCCGAAGGGCATTTCGAGCGGGTGAACACGCCGGCGACGGCTGCGGGCTTATCGAAAACCATCAGCAGGACGTCGGTCCGGTTCTTGTACTTGATACCGGCAGACGCCGTGGTCATGCGAACGCCGCGAAGGGCCGGCATGGAAACGAAGCTTTTGGGAGCGAGTGGAGAAACGGAACCGGACATGAGAGCCACCTGAACGAGCATGATGCCGAAAAGTGTAGGCGGTTTTCGGACAACATCATGCTCTGCTTCTTTGATTCTGGAGCGGATTCAGATTTTAGGTCAATGCGACCTAAAATCATCCGGCTCCAGTGAAGGGCCCGGAAAACCGGGCCCTGATTGCTTGACTGCTATCAATTACTGCTGCGGCTGCGTGTCGGGCGCTGCCGCACCGTCGGCAGGAGCGATGGCGTCATCCGCCGGTGCCGCATCCTGCTGCTTCTGCGCGTCTTCATAGGCCTTGCTGAGCGCCGGGTCGCTGATGGCAACCTTGCTGTCCTGCTTGGCCTTGTTCAGAAGCTCAAGATACTTGTCGCGCATGACGAGCTGACGAACCTGGTCCTTGACCTGGTCGAACGGCGGTGGCGGAGCAACGCGCTTGTCTTCGACCTTGATGACGTGCCAGCCGAAATCGCTCTTGACCGGGGTCTTCGTGTAGGTGCCGACCGGCAGGGCAAAGGCAGCGTCTTCGAATTCCTTGACCATGCGGCCATGGCCGAAATAGCCGAGATCGCCGCCGTCAGCCTTGTTCGGGTCGGTGGACTTTTCCTTGGCAAGTTCTGCGAAGTCCTTGCCGCCATCGAGCTCCTTGATGACTGCCTTGGCTTCATCCTCGGTTTTCACCAGGATGTGACGGGCATGCACTTCTTCCTGCTTCGGAAGTGCGGCGACTTCCTTGTCGTAGCGAGCCTTGACTTCGGCATCCGTGATGGCGTCGGCAACATGCGCCTTGAAATAGGCATTGTGCAGCTCGCGGTCACGCAGATAGGCCATGTGAGCCTGGAAATCCGGCGTCTGGTCGAGCTTCTCGGCAGCAGCCTTCTGCGAAAGCAGCTTCACATCGATCGAAGCGGAAAGCGCGGCGACCTTCTTCTGATCGTCCGGCAGCTGACCGAGCTGCGGATCGAGATTGGCGATCGCCAGATCGAGTTCGGACTGATGGATTTCGACATCGCCGACCTTGGCGACAACCGCATCCTTGGCGTCAGCCGCAAAAACCGGCCCGTGGAAGGTAAAGACTGTTGCGAAAGCAACCGCAGCAAGTTTGTTGTACTTCAACATAAAATAACCCTTCGGTGATCTCGACCGGCTCGATAGATATGATTCCGGCGTGAAAAAGCCTTCAGCAGGAGAATGTGGCCTTTGTGTATCGGCCAAATCCCGTTGACATCAATCGACCCCCCTCTTATCTGTCACGCAACCTCGCGTCCAGAACAGTTTCCGGCCGTTTTGTGCTATACTCCCGTTTTTTTGGGAATGGATAAAGCAGGGAACGGCCGGATGAAATCTCAGAAAGGACCAGTGACATGGTCAGCCTAGGTGGAATTGCCCGCAAGTTGTTCGGCTCGTCCAACGACCGTCGCGTTAAGTCGTTCCAGCCGAATGTCGTTGCCATCAACGCTCTCGAACAAGAGATGCGTGCGCTGTCCGACGAAGCTTTGGCCGCCAAGACGGTTGAGTTCCGCCAGCAGCTCGCCGATGGCAAGACCCTCGACGACCTCCTCGTTCCCGCCTTCGCGGTGGCCCGTGAGGCTTCGCGCCGCGTTCTCGGCATGCGACCATTTGACGTACAGCTCGTCGGCGGCATGATCCTTCATTCCAACGCCATCGCCGAAATGAAGACCGGTGAAGGCAAGACGCTGGTCGGAACGCTGCCGGTCTATCTGAACGCGCTTGCCGGCAAGGGCGTTCATGTCGTCACGGTCAACGACTACTTGGCACAGCGCGACAGCGCCACCATGGGTCGTCTCTATGAATTCCTCGGCATGCGCACCGGCGTCATCGTTCACGGCCTGTCCGATGACGAACGCCGCGAAGCCTATGCCTGCGACATCACCTACGGCACCAACAACGAGCTCGGCTTCGACTATCTGCGCGACAATATGAAATATGACCGCGCCCAGATGGTTCAGCGCGGCCACAGCTTTGCCATCGTCGACGAAGTGGACTCGATCCTGGTCGACGAAGCCCGTACGCCGCTGATCATTTCCGGCCCGCTCGACGACCGTTCCGATCTCTACATCACGATCGACGCCTTCATCCCCGGCCTGACCAAGGATGACTACGAGATCGACGAAAAGCAGCGCTCGGCCAATTTCTCCGAAGAAGGCACCGAGAAGCTGGAAAACATGCTGACCGAAGCCGGCCTGTTGAAGGGTGAATCGCTTTACGACGTCGAGAACGTCGCGATCGTTCACCACATCAACAATGCGCTCAAGGCTCACAAGCTCTTCCAGCGCGACAAGGACTATATCGTCCGCAACGATGAAGTCGTCATCATCGACGAATTCACCGGCCGCATGATGCCGGGCCGCCGCTATTCGGATGGCCAGCACCAGGCTCTGGAAGCCAAGGAACGGGTACAGATCCAGCCGGAAAACCAGACGCTGGCGCAGATCACCTTCCAGAATTATTTCCGCATGTACGGCAAGCTTGCCGGCATGACCGGTACGGCGGCGACAGAAGCCGAAGAATTCGGCAACATCTACGGCCTCGACGTGATCGAAGTGCCGACCAACCTGCCGATCCAGCGTATCGACGAGGACGACGAGGTCTATCGTACGCATGAAGAGAAATTCAAGGCGATCATCGCCGAGATCCTCGATGCGCATAAGCGTGATCAGCCGGTGCTCGTCGGCACGACTTCGATCGAAAAGTCAGAGCTCCTCGCCGATCTCATGCGCAAGCAGGGCTTCAACAACTTCCAGGTTCTGAACGCCCGCTACCATGAACAGGAAGCCTATATCGTCGCCCAGGCCGGCGTTCCCGGCGCGGTAACGATCGCCACCAACATGGCAGGCCGCGGCACCGACATCCAGCTCGGCGGCAACCTCGAAATGCGCGTCGAGCGCGATCTGCACGACGTCGAGCCCGGTCCGGAACGCGATGCTGCGATCGCCCGGATTGCCGAGGAAATCAAGGTACTCAAGCAGCGGTCGATTGCCGCCGGCGGCCTCTACGTCATCGCCAGCGAACGCCATGAAAGCCGCCGCATCGACAACCAGCTGCGCGGCCGTTCCGGCCGTCAGGGTGACCCGGGCCGCTCGAAATTCTACCTTTCGCTCCAGGACGACCTGATGCGCATCTTCGGCTCCGACCGTATGGACGGCATGCTGCAGAAGCTCGGTCTCAAGGAAGGCGAAGCCATCGTCCATCCCTGGATCAACAAGGCGCTGGAACGTGCGCAGAAGAAGGTCGAAGCCCGCAATTTCGATATCCGCAAGAACGTTCTGAAGTATGACGACGTGCTGAACGACCAGCGCAAGGTCATCTTCGAGCAGCGCGTCGAGCTGATGGATGCAACCGATCTCACCGAAACCGTCGGCGACATGCGCCATGACGTCATCGAGGATCTGGTTTCCAAGCACATTCCCGAGCGCGCCTATGCGGAGCAGTGGGATGCCGACGGCTTGAACGCGGGGGTCGTCAACTTCTTCGACCTCGACCTGCCGATCCACGACTGGGTCAAGGAAGAGGGCATCGGAGAGGACGACATCCGGGCTCGCCTGACCGAAGCGGCTGAAAAGGCTGCTGCCGAAAAGGCCGAGCGCTTCGGCCCAGAGATCATGACCTATGTCGAGCGGTCCATCGTATTGCAAACGCTGGATAATCTCTGGCGCGAACATATCGTCAACCTCGACCACCTGCGCTCGGTCATCGGCTTCCGCGGCTATGCCCAGCGCGATCCGCTGCAGGAATACAAGGCGGAAGCTTTCGAGCTGTTCCAGTCCCTGTTGAACAACCTGCGCCAGGCCGTCACCGGTCAGCTGTCGCGCGTCGAACTCGTACAGCAGCCGGCCGAGCCGGAGACGCCGCCGATGCAGGGTCGTCACATCGACGCCACCACGGGCGAAGATGAATTCGCCCCTCTGAATTTCGTAAGCGAGAACTTCGTGTCTCCGGAAAGTCGCGATCCGCAAAATCCGGCAACCTGGGGTCGCATCGGTCGCAACGAAGCCTGCCCATGCGGCTCCGGCAAGAAATACAAGCATTGTCACGGTGCATTCGAGAGCACGGAAGTCGTCTGAGGCTTCGTTCTTTTTGCTAGATCAATAGGATGCCGCCTCCGGGCGGCATTTTTTATTGCAGCAGCGGGCCGTCCCCTATGTTGTTTTCGAAGGTTCGCAAGAACCTATTCTTAACCCTCCTCTGCCAAAACTATCGTGAGGTTCGGATCATATTAAAAGTATTGCGTGTTGATCATGGCGGTCTTTCAAACAGCGGAGAGAATGCTGCCGTCCGCATTGCGGACCGCGCTATCGCCATATCTGCGCAAACTTGCCAGCCTCTTTACCGGCAATGATGAAAAGGCCGTCTCCCAGCGCATGGCGCTGATCGCCTTCACCATCCGGATTGCCGGCGCAGCCCTCGCCTTCCTGTCGCAGATCATCCTTGCCCGGCTGATGGGCAGATTTGAATATGGCGTCTTCGTCTTCGTCTGGGTGCTGATGATCCTGTTCGGCAATCTTGCCTGCCTCGGCTTCCCGACAGCCATCATCCGTTTTCTGCCGCTCTACGATGCCAACGGCAATCATGATGCCGTCCGCGGCCTGAATGCCACGGCACGTCTGTTTGTCGTTGCCGTCTCCGGCACATTGGCGCTGATCGGCGCGGCCCTCGTCTATGCTTTCAGCGGCGCGATCGAGCACTATTACATCATGCCGATCTTCCTTGGCCTCATTGCCGTGCCGATGATAGCACTTGGGGACGTGCTCGACGGTACGGCGCGCGCCCGGCATTGGCCGGTCATGGCCTTGAGCCCGACCTTCCTGATCCGCCCGACGCTGATACTGCTCTTCATGATCGGCGCCGTCCTTGCCGGCGCACCTCGAGATGCCGTCACCGCCATGACGGCGGCACTGGCCGGCGCCTTCACCAGCGTCTTGCTGCAATACTTGGTCGTCTCGCTGCGCTTGCGCCGCCATTACCCGAGCGGCGCAAAAACCATCGAGTTCAACGTCTGGCTCGCCGTTGCCTTTCCGATATTTCTGGTGGAAGGCGTCGGATATCTCCTCACCAACGCCGATGTCATCGTCGTCGGGATCTTCCTCGATCCGGAGGAAGTGGCCGTCTATTTCGCCGCCGCTAAGACCATGGCGCTGGTTCACTTCGTCTATTTCGCCGTCAAAGCCGCCATCGGCCCGCGCTTCGCAACCATTATCGCGGAAAACGACCGCAGCAAGCTTGCCGCCTTCGCCACCGAAGCCACACGCTGGACCTTCTTTCCAGCACTTGCCGTCGGCCTTGCGGTGCTCGCCGCCGGCGAATTCCTGCTTTCGCTTTTCGGTGCCGCCTTCACCGGTGGCCAGGTGGTCATGGCCATTCTCCTCGCCGGCATTCTCGTCAAGGCGCTGGTCGGCCCCGCCGAAGTGCTGCTGACCATGGCCGACAAGCAGATGCTCTGCGTCTATCTCTATGCCGTCACGCTCGTCGCCAATATCGGGCTGAACATCATCCTCATCCCGCATTTCGGCATCGAAGGCGCGGCCATTGCCGGCGCCGGTGCCATGGCGGTCGAGGCCTTGCTGCTGCATCTCGCCGTACGCCATGCGCTCGGCATCACGCTCTTCGCACTCATCCGCCGTCCGACGGCGCCACCAGCAACGAACGGGGCTCTCTAGACCATGACGCGCCCGCCCTATACCGAAACGACGGACAGCCAGGTGAATGCACTGACGCATACGCTCGCAGCGCTGCATTTCGACACGCCGAAGGCCGAGGCCAGGGTCGAGGTCGGCCGGGCCGGACGTGAGCTCTGCCTCTATCCCGGCAAACTCGGCTATGAGCTGCAGGACGAACTGGATTTTCTTTCCAACCGCGCCATGGAGCCGAATGTCTTCTTTTCGGGCCGCTTCCTGGCGCCGGCCATGCCGCGCCTTGAGGATCGCCAGGTTCGTCTGGCGCTGATGCGCGACAACAACGGCACGCGCAGCCGCATGCGCCTGCTGATGCCCTTCACGGTTGACAAGCCCGGCTTTGCGATCGGCCCGTCGATCATCCGCGTCTGGTCGAATTCCTTCGGTCCGCTCGGCACGCCGCTGGTCGATGCCGAGGACGCTGGCGAAACGCTCGACAATCTCTTCGAAGGACTGGCGAACCACGACCTGCGCCTTCCCACAGCGCTGGTGCTGCCGGACGTTCGCCTGAACGGCCGCTTCGCACAGATGGCCAAGATCGTCGCCATCGGCCGCAACCTGCCCATCACCGTGGCAAACACCTTCCAGCGTCCCATGCTCCACAGCAACGAGGATGCGATCGCCTATCTCAAGCGAACGATCTCCAATGCCCATCTGCGCGAAATGCGCCGGCAATGGCGGCTGCTGGAAACGCAGGGCGATGTCGCCTACAACGTCGCCCGCCAACCTCGCGACATCCACGCGCGCATGGAAGAATATCTGACGCTCGAAGCGAGTGGCTGGAAGGGCAAGAAGCGCAGCGCGCTGGTCACCGATCGCCACCATGCCGCCTTTGCCCGCGAGGCGATCTCCAACCTCGCGGCCGTCGATGCCGTCCGTATCCACACCATCGACCTCAACGGCAAGGCCATCGCCTCGATGATCGTGCTGATCATGGGCGGCGAGGCCTATACCTGGAAGACGGCCTATGACGAGGCCTATGCCCGTTATTCGCCGGGCAAACTGCTGATGGGTGAGCTGACGGAATGGCATCTGGACGATGCAAACGTCGTCCGCTCCGACTCCTGCGCGGTCGCCGATCATCCGATCATGAGCCGCTTCTGGCACGAGCGCGAAGACATGGGCACGCTGATCATCGGCCTGACGCAGAACGGCGACCGCGATGTCCGGCAGATCGCCGCGCAACTGCATATGTATCGCAGCACCCGCAACATGGCGAAACTGCTGCGCGAAAAGATCCTGTCGCTTACGAAGCGTTGATTTCGGAAGCTGCCCGCTCTCGCAGCAGACGGCGGATCACCTTGCCCGATGTCGTCAGCGGCAGGGCATCGACGAATTCGATCTCGCGCGGATATTCATGCATGGAAAGCCGCGTCTTCACCCAATCACGGATCTCGGCGGCCAGCGCCTCACTCGGCTCGTGGCCGGGAACTAGGACGACATAGGCCCGGACGATTTCGGTGCGCACCGCATCCGGCTTGCCCACCGCCGCGGCAAGCTGCACGGCCGGGTGACCGCTCAGGCAATCCTCGATCTCGCTCGGGCCGATGCGATAGCCGGAAGACGTGATGACATCATCGTCGCGGCCGACGAAGGAAATATAGCCCTCCGCATCCTGCCGCCCGATATCGCCTGTCAGCAACCAGTCGCCGGCGAACTTCGCCTCGGTCGCCTTCTCATCCTGCCAATAGCCGAGGAACATCACGGGATCGGGCCGCTTGATCGCGATCTGCCCGCTTTCCCCCAGGGCCACCTCGACGCCATCGGCATCGACGACCGCGACCCGATGGCCGGGCACCGGCTTGCCCGTCGCGCCGGGGCGGCTGACACCGAAGGCGGCACTGGAGGACAGCACGAAATTGCATTCCGTCTGGCCGAAGAACTCGTTGACGTTGATGTCGAGCACTGAGCGCGCCCATTCGAAGGTCTCGCGGCCGAGCGCCTCGCCGGCCGAACCGATGCTGCGCAGTCTCAGATCATAATGCGCCCGGGGATTGTCGACCGCCTTCAGCAGCCGCAGCGCTGTCGGCGGGATAAAGGCATTGCGCACGCCCATCTCCGCCATGATGCGGAATGCCATATGCGGATCGAACTTCTGCGCCGGGGAAGACACGACGGGCACGCCAAGCATCAAGCTCGGCAGCAATGCGTTCAAGAGGCCACCTGCCCAGGCCCAGTCGGATGGCGTCCAGAGCCTGTCACCGGCCTGCGGAAAGCCCTCATGGGCGAACTGCATGCCGGGAATGTGCCCCGGCAGGACGCGATGGCCGTGCAGAGCGCCCTTCGGCGGCCCTGTCGTGCCCGAAGTGAAGATCATCAATGCCGGATCGTCGGGACCGGTATCGGCTATCTCGAAAAGCGACGGATACGCGGCCACCAGATCGGCAAAACCTGAGACCCCATCCTCCGCACCGTCGATGCTGATCACGCGCGCCAGATCCGGCAGCTGGTCCCGGATCGGCCGCAATCGCTCAAGGCCGAAGCGGTTGGTGACGATCACCGATGCACCCGAGACCTTCAGCCGATACTCCAGCGCCTCGGCGCCAAACAGCAACGCCAGCGGCAGCGCGATCGCTCCCATCTTGTAGATCGCCACATGGGCGATGACCGTTTCGAAGCTCTGCGGCAGCAACAGCGCCACCCGGTCACCGGCACGCACGCCAAGCGCCGTCAGCGCATTGGCGAATGCCGCCGAGCAATCCCGCAACTGGCCATAGGTCATGGAAAGGTGATTGCCGTCCGGATTGAAATGCTGCAGGCAGATCCGGTCCGGCTCACCTTCGGCCCAGGCATCGCAAACGGCATGCCCAATGTTGAATTTCGCCGGAATCTCCCAACGAAAATCACGATAGAGGGCTTCATAAGTATCACGCGGGGGCAATTTCATGCGGAATATCCGGAAAAATGGTGCGGTGCAGCTAACACCTCCGGAGCAGGCTATTCAAGAAAACAATTGGAATTGCCGCTATTCATACGGAAAGGCGACCGCCAGCCTAATGTACGAGGATCCAGCCAGTCTTCACTCCATCGCGGCGGAATAGCAACCAGACCTTGCCATAGATGTTCGCCTCCGGCACAAACCCCACCTCGAACCGGCTGTCGTTGGAATTATCGCGATTGTCACCCATGACGAAATAATGTCCCCCGGGCACGATGTATTCACGGGTATTGTCTCCTCGCGAATCTATTGAGATATCGAGAGTCTGGTAGCGGGCGCCGTTGTCCAGTACCTCGCCGAAAACGGGGAGCTCGCCGGGCTGCATATCGTAGTTCGACACGATCGTACCCTCGGCGTCGCGAGGCACGGCCTTTCCGTTGATGAAGACGATCCCAGCCTTCATCTGAATGTGATCGCCAGGCAATCCCATGACGCGTTCTGCGTAATCGATTTCCGGTTGCGGAGGGAGCGCCAACACAACGACATCTCCCCGCTTTGGCTGCGCACCGAATAACTTCAGGGGTATCCAACCGGGACGATATGGGAAAGAGTAACGCCCATAGCCATAGTGGAATTTGGTCACAAGTGCGTAGTCGCCCGGTATCAACGTCGGCATCATGGAACCGGCCGGTATGGTGAACGGCTGAACGACGAATGTGCGAATAGCAAAAGCGAAGCACAGAGGAGCGAACCAAAAAAGAAGCGCAATATTGTACCAACGCGAAAACCACGGATATCGCCCACCATAGAGACTGGCATGGGCAGCGACATAACCGTGGAAACACCCGATCAGATTGATGCAAACGAAAACAATCCCGACAGCCTGTGCCGGCGTGAAATGGGGAAACAAGATGTTCAGGGAAAAGACGGCGAGATTGGCGATTAACAAATAGCCGACAGCCAAACGAGCTTTGCCGAGATAGGCCATGACGATCGCAGGCCCGAAAATAAGACCGATGATAGCGGCAGCGAAGGGACGGCGGTTACGGAAGAATTGGAAAAAACGCATAAGAACTCGCCGATTGATTGGGCTTCCAGTCGTACACAACCTGTCGCGACCCTCAAATGAGTTGTCACCACAATCCCCACAAATCACAGCTCGATTTATTTGGCGCCGACTCTAAGCCTGTTGTAAATTATCGATCTGCACGACAGCGTTTCGCTCCGCTAATCTGCTGTCGATCACACATTCGTTCGCCCCTCGGCGGCGGAGCGCTCTTGCGCCGGATACTCGAACGGACGGAGAATATCGATGGAATACGTGAAGCTTGGCAGAACCGGTCTTGAGGTCTCTCGCATCTGCTTGGGATGCATGACCTATGGCGACCCCAACCAAGGCACCCATGCGTGGTCACTGAATGAAGAGAGCAGCCGCCCACTGCTGCGGCAGGCGATCGAGGCCGGCATCAATTTCCTCGATACGGCCAACACCTATTCCAACGGCTCGTCGGAGGAAATCGTCGGCCGCGCCATCAAGGATTTCGCCCGCCGCGACGACATCGTGCTTGCCACCAAGGTCTTCAACCGCATGCGTCCGGGCCCGAACGGCGCTGGACTGTCTCGCAAGGCGATCTTCGACGAGATCGACAACAGCCTGCGCCGTCTCGGCACCGACTATGTCGACCTCTACCAGATCCACCGCTGGGATTACACGACACCGATCGAGGAAACGCTGGAGGCGCTCCACGATGTCGTCAAGGCCGGCAAGGCCCGCTATATCGGCGCGTCGTCGATGCATGCCTGGCAATTCGCCAAGGCGATCTACACCTCGCGCCTCAACGGCTGGACCGAATTCGTCAGCATGCAGGACCATCTGAACCTGCTCTACCGCGAGGAAGAGCGCGAGATGCTGCCCTTCTGCGAGGACCAGAAGATCGCCGTCATCCCCTGGAGCCCGCTTGCCCGCGGCCGCCTCACCCGCGATTGGGACGAAGCGACCGCACGCACGCAATCCGACGAATTCGGCAAGACGCTCTACACCCAGGCTGTCGACGCCGATCATAAGATCGTCGATGCGGTCGGCACCATCGCCAAGGCCCGCGGCATCGCCCGCGCACAGGTCGCAACCGCCTGGATCCTGCAGAAGAGCGCCGTTACCGCCCCGATCATCGGCGCCTCGAAGCCTGGCCACATCACCGATGCTGTCGCTTCCCTGGCCGTCAAATTAACGCCGGAGGAAATCGAGACGCTGGAAGCACCTTATATCCCGCATGGCGTTGCTGGCTTTAAGTGACCGGAGCTTTTGGAGCTGGTCAGGCGCATTCACCGTTGCAGCATCGGACTTGCCCGGCCCCCTCACCCCAGCCCTCCGAAGCCAATGACCCCGCGGCAAATCGCGCAAAAGTGACTTCACGAACGGGTCACAGTTGAGGCTTAACAGATCGAGGTTCCTAGCCCCGAGGATGATATCCGATGACCACAGTTCCCTTCATAGCGCGGCGCTTTCAATCGACTGCGGCCTATTACCTGCGCTACCGCATCCCCTATCCGGACAGGCTGATTGACCGCGTCGCCGAGCGCAGTGGCTTGAAAGCCGGCGATCATGTGCTCGACCTTGGCTGCGGCCCCGGCCAGCTCGGCATCGCCTTCGCCCGGCTGCAGGGCGCAACCGTCATCGCCATGGATCCGGAGCCGGAAATGCTTGCCGCCGCCGAAGCCGGCGCTCAGGATGCCGGCGTCGACATCACCGTCAAGCAGGGCTCGTCCTACGATCTCGGACCTGAAATCGGCAAGCTGCACCTCTGCGTCATGGGCCGCTCATTCCATTGGATGGACAGGCCGGCAACGCTTGAAGCACTGGACAGGCTGATCGAGCCGGGCGGCGCGGTCGTGCTTTTCCACGACAAGAGCATTTTGGCGGAGCCGGATTGGCGCGGGATCGTCGAGCCGCTGGCCGAAACCTATTCGCCGGAACGCAATGCCGACCGCCTGCTGCGCAAGAGCAAGGCCTGGGCGCCGCATGAAGCCATGCTGCTGGCCTCGCCCTTCCGCAATATCGAACGCATCGGCGTCGTCACGGAATATACGAGGGATATCGAGGATATCGTCGGCCGCGTCTTCTCCATGTCGTCGACCTCGCCACAGGCGCTGGGCGACAAGGCCGCCGATTTCGAAGCCGCCTTGCGGGCAGAACTGCTTGCCGCCGCACCCGACGGCAAGTTCAAGGAGATCGTCGAGGCAAACGGGCTGCTCGCCTTCCGCGACTAAAAAGGATCGATCAATCCTTGTCGCTGCCCGGCGGAGGCGTCAGCTCCTGCCGGGTTGCCGACAGGAATTCGTGTGAGAGCGCCGTATCGTCCATTGCGCGCGCCAGGATGACGGCGCCAACCATGGCCGAAAGGCTGGCGAAGGCCCGACGGCGCCGGTCCTCCGCCGTCTCGCCCGGAACGATATCTTCAAGGACTTCGACCAGCCCCATCAGGCCGCCGGTAAAGGTCGATTGCATTTCCGGGCCATGACGGCTGACCTCCTGGGTCAGCGAGGCGAAAACGCAGCCTGTCGCATGCTCCACGACGTTGCGATGCGAGAGATAATGGGCGAGCAGCGCCTCTAGTGGCTGATCCGGCGAACTCGCCGCCACTTCCTTCCAGCGCTCGAGCGAGCGCGATACCAGCGCCTTGCTGGCCTCGCTAGCCAGCTCGTCCTTCGATTCGAAATGGCCGTAGAAACCGCCATGCGTCAGGCCGGCCGCCTTCATGATCTCGGCGACACCGATGCCGTCAAAACCCTTTTCGCGAAAAAGCTCCCCTGCAACCGAAAGAATCTTCTCGCGGTTCTCGGCAAATTTTTCCCGGCTCACTCTCATCAAAAAACTCCATCAGAGCTTCAATAAATCTGTATTGACAATTTATATGATGACCATCATGAATATGCAACAAATATGATCGCTATCATCTAAACGCCTTTACACAAACGTTCAAGCCGGAAGAGCGGCCTGGCGCTACAAGCGAAACGGTACCCCTGGCCTTTCGCGATTAAGCGCTTTCATCGCCCCTCCGCTCCTGATGCCAAGATTAAGAAACTCTATTGGAACGCACCCCATGGTCTCGACTGCTCTTGCTTCGACGCTCGCCCGGCGCAACATCCATTACGGATGGGTCGTCGTCGGCGCCACCTTCCTCACCATGCTCGTCACCGCGGGCGCCATGGGCGCACCCGGCGTGCTCATCAAGCCGCTGGAGGACGAGTTCGGCTGGAGCACGTCGTCCATTTCCTCGGCACTCGCCGTCCGGCTGTTGCTATTCGGCCTGATGGGACCCTTCGCCGCCGCCTTCATGAATTATTTCGGCGTCCGCAAGGTCATCGTCTTCGCGCTTGCGACCATCAGCGTCGGCTTCATCGGCTCATTGTTCATGACGCAGGTTTGGCAGTTGCTGCTTTGCTGGGGCATCATCGTCGGCTTCGGCACCGGCCTCACCGCCATGGTGCTGGCGGCGACCGTCTCGACACGCTGGTTCACCAAGCATCGCGGCCTCGTCATCGGCATGCTGTCGGCCAGCTCCGCAACCGGGCAGCTCGTGTTTCTGCCGCTGATGGCCGAGCTGACGACGCGCTACGGCTGGCGCACCACCGTCATCTTCGTCTGCGGCATGATCGTCGTTGCCGCCCTCATCGTGCTGCTTTTGATGCGCGACCGCCCTTCGGACGTCAACCTGCCGCTGGTCGGTGAGATCCACGTCACACCGCCGCCGCCGGCCACCAAGAACCTGAAGGCCGCGCTCGCCTCGCCGCTGTCGATCCTGAGAGAGGTGTCCACCACCTCCACTTTCTGGATCCTGTTCGCCACCTTCTTCATCTGCGGCCTGTCGACCAACGGCCTGATCCAGACGCATTTCGTCACGCTCTGCGGCGATTTCGGCATCGTGCCGGTCGCAGCCGCCAGCGTACTCGCCGTCATGGGCATCTTCGATTTCTTCGGCACGATCGGCTCCGGCTGGCTCTCCGACCGCTTCGACAATCGCTGGCTGCTCTTCTGGTATTACGGCCTGCGCGGCCTGTCGCTGGTCTACCTGCCCTTCAGCGACTTCACCTTCTACGGCCTGTCGATTTTCGCGGTCTTCTACGGCCTCGACTGGATCGCCACCGTGCCGCCGACCGTCAAGATCGCCGCCGACCGTTTCGGCCGCGAAAAGGCCGGCCTCGTCTTCGGCTGGGTCTTTGCCGGCCACCAGCTGGGCGCCGCCACCGCCGCCTATGGTGCCGGCCTGACGCGCACCGAGCTCAACACCTACCTGCCAGCCTTCTTCGTCGCCGGCGCCTTCTGCCTGCTCGCCGCGATCCTGGCGATCACCCTGCAAAAGTCCGGCTCCACCACCAAGGGCCCGGCCCTGGCGCACTGAGATTAGAAAGCAAAAGCCCATGGCGTCATCAACGCCATGGGCCAAACCGCAACCCTGCGGAAACACTCGCAATATGTGCCGAACCCGGCTTGCGCGCCCCGCCGATCACATGCTAGACAGCCGCCTCGTCATGATCCGTTGCCCCATTGGCGGAATTGGTAGACGCGCTCGACTCAAAATCGAGTTTCGAAAGAAGTGCTGGTTCGACTCCGGCATGGGGCACCATCAATCACCAGCATGATCGCCGCCGCTACCAGCATTGCTCCAACAGCAGGTGCTGCCTCGGCGGGAATCTAAAGCTCGATCTGCGCGCGTCATTTTGACGGCGGCGCGAATACCGTCGCATTGCGAAATATATGAAGGCGATTCTTAAACGCCATATTGGATCGCGCCTGGTTCACCTTCCATTGCACTCAACATGCCGGGATATGGTTCACCCATGCCAATCCCGAAGTAGAAAATATTTATAAATACCACTTTTACGCGATTTTCGATAATGGTATGCACCATTCCGGAATAGCGTTTTTCATTGCATCTATCGAACCTGACCTAAGCATCCGCTAGTATTTTGAAAGGTGAATAAATTGTCCGAAATCACTGTAGCCACGACTCGCATCGGCCGACTGAGATGCACATTCAGCATAGTTGAAGCGATCGGCAGCGTCGTTCTCCGGATCATATTGACGATCGTCACGCTCGGCCTGGCCCTGATCGTATTTCCCTATTACCTTAACCGGACTGTCCTGAATAAAACCGAACTGCTGGATGGTTCCGGTCGCCCAATCGGTCGTTTTAACTGCACCTTCAATATTGGTCACTCGATAGGACACGTCATTCTTTGGGCCATTCTGATCATCGTGACCCTTGGTCTTGCCAGCTTCCTGTATGTCTATCGGGTCATCCGCGTCGTGCTCAATGAGACGCGCGTCGAGTATTATTGAGGCAGGCGCCTCCGGGGCTGCGTTAAAACCGAGGCGAGGCCACCGCGGTTGATCCAAGCCCCGAAACCCCCGCACCTGTCAACCAAACGCGCCGGCAATGCCATTTCCTGTACCTCATTTCCCATATTGCGAGATGCACTTTACGCCCCTATAAAGCAATCGCGACATCGGGTGGCCTGGCGCATTTGGATCGCCGATGACGCGTCACTCTGTCATTTTGGGGGTAATCATGACATCGAAACTCTTAAGCGGGGTCTTCGCGGCCATCGTGTTGACGGCGGTTTCCGTCTCGTCATCGGTCTTCGCTGCCGACAAGGCGGGCTGCAAGGATTTTCCCGGCATCAAGCGCTTCGAAGGTTCATCGATCGAGCTGTGCGATGGGCGCAACTTCGCGGAATACACCTTGCCGACGGGAAAATGGGTCAAGAACGAGGATGATCCGGACAAGTCTGGCTTTGCCAGCAAGGAAGAGCTGGAAGGTCGCCTGGCGCAGAACGTCTACTCCGTTCCTGCCGGACCGTCCTCGGCCGAGGTGTTCCGCAACTACCTGAACGATCTGCAGTCCGCAGGCTACAAGATCCTGTTTCAGGCAAAGCAGGAGGATACCAGCCGGCTGGAAGATGTCTTCGGAGAAAAGGGCCCCGGCGGCCAGCTTTTCGGCTTCAGTCCTGACGAGGCACGCTATGTGGCTGCCGTGAAGGAAGAAGGCGGCGCCAAGACCTATCTCGCGCTTTATGTGATTGAATTCGAAGACGGCTATGTGCCGGAATTCGAAGCGGTCAAGGGCCAGGTCTATGTTCGTCTCGACACGCTGCAGGTCGGCGAGCTGAAAAACCAGATGGTTCTGGTCACGGCGTCTGACATCAACAAGGCGCTCGATACCTCGGGCAAGGTGCTACTCTACGGCATTCACTTCGACTTCAACAAGGCGGTGATCAAGCCGGACTCGCGTCCAAGCCTCGATGAAATCGGCAAATTCTTGAAGGATCAGCCGAACGAGAAGCTCTCCGTGGTCGGCTACACCGACAATATCGGCGGCGCCGATTTCAACCTGAAACTGTCGAGGGAACGGGCAGACGCTGTCGTCGCCGATCTGGTCAGCACCTATGGTGTTGCGCAGGATCGTCTCAAGGCAAGCGGCGAAGGCCTGCAGTCGCCCGTGGCACCGAACGACAATGAAGAGGGACGCGCAAAGAACCGCCGCGTGGAGCTCCATCGACAGTAGCATCCGCTCACTGGATAGCAAGACAGGCAAAGGCGGCTCACAGCCGCCTTTTTCTTTGGCCTTGCGTCCCGAATCGATCCGGCACCAACTTCATTCGAGCCGTCGCATCGATTGCGACGATCTTTGCTAGAGCTAATATGGATGCACTCACATCCGAAAAATAAAAATTCCCTATTTTTAATAATATATGAAATTTTTCTAAAACTATGTGATATGGTGGCCATCTCTTAGAAAATAATTATAACAAGGAGTTGAGATGGAAAATTCTCTTTTCATCATCAGTGGCCGCAGGTTTGCGTTGTTATTGATAGAGACGTCCGTCCTGATGGCCGGAATCGCGGCCGTCCTCATGGTTAGCCTTCCAACACTCCACCTGGGGGTGTGATCATGACCAAACATCGGAAACTGTTCATCTCTCCGATCCGCGAGAAGACCGACACGGTGTTCCGGGAGATCACCAGCGGCAACGTGGCGGCGCGACTTGAAAAGTCCGGACTTCTCAAAGCTCTCAGGATCGAGCGAGGCCGCCCCATCCGTCCGCAGACCAAACGCTGAACCTGAGCATGGGCAACACGCTCCATCGCCGAGAATTGTGATGTATCCAGGCTGTGCGCAATGTGAGCCAGCCTGAGCAACCATCCGTCAATCCGTTAGCAAAATAGGCGTTTTGAGGCCCCACCATCACGAAAAATTTTGATTTTGTGCGGGTTCCGTCAGCCAGCGACCATTTACAGCCATAATCCTGCCCCCTAAAGGTTTGCAACGCAGCAATAGGGGGCCGCATGCTTCGAAGACTTTACGACTGGACCATGTCGCTTGCCGGCCGCAAATCGGCGGAAATCTGGTTGGCCGTTATTGCCTTCGTCGAGAGTTCCGTCTTCCTCGTCCCGGCGGACGTGCTGTTCCTGCCGATGTCGCTAGCAAGGCCCGAGCGCGCCTGGCGCTATGCGCTGACGGCGACGGTCGCTTCCGTGCTCGGCGGCATTGCAGGCTGGGCACTCGGCTATTACGCCTTCGAGGCCATTGCCAAGCCGATCCTGGAATTCTACGGCAAGCTCGACGCCTTCAACCAGATGAGCGCCGGCGTTACCTATGAATGGGTTCTGTTGCTGCTGGTCACATCCGGCCTGGCGCATCTGCCGCCGATCAAGGTGGTGACGATCCTATCCGGCGTCGCCCATATCGATCTCGGCCTCTTCATCATCTCGGCCATCGTCGCCCGCGGCGCCCGCTTCTTCCTGCTGGCCTTCCTGCTGCGCCGCTATGGCGAATCCATCCGCCACTTCATCGAAAAGCGCCTCGGCCAGATCGCAATGGCCGCCGCTGCCATACTCATTGCCCTCTACGGCATCTTCCATTTTGCCCTGGCAAGTTGACCAAGGAGCCCCCGCGCATGTCCACGACTTCGACCTCTTCCCGCGCCGGCCTCGGCTATAGCGCTCTCCTGACGATCGGCATGATCATCGTCATCGGCACGGCGCTCGGCTTCCAGCATATCGGCGGCTACATACCCTGCGCGCTCTGCCTCGACCAGCGCCAGCCCTATTACTATGGCATCCCGGTCGCCATCATCGCCGCGCTGACGGCAGTTGCCGGCCTGCCGTCCTGGATCACCCGCGGACTGCTGATCATCGCTGGCCTGATGATGGTTGTCGGCGGCGGTATCGGCGTCTATCACGCCGGCGTGGAATGGCACTTCTGGGCAGGCCCGACGACCTGCTCGACAACAGCCAGCAGCATGACACAGAATGCCGGTGACCTCCTGAACGAACTCTCGACCATCAAGGGTCCCTCCTGCACGGAAGCAGCGCTGCGCGTCCTCGGTCTGTCGATGGCCGGATGGAACGTCATCGCCAGCGTCATCCTGGCTGCGATCGCCTTTGTTGGTGCGAAGAAGGCTGGCTGATCTGGGCCAAACGGCGGCATCTCTCACATGTTGCGCCTCTGATACCCCCTCTGTCCCTTTCGGGACATCTCCTCCACATGGGGGGAGATCGTTAGGAGTATGCCGCTCGCACTCGTAAGACTGTAGGCTGCAATTTCAGCAGATCCGATGTCTGCTTGAGGCGGGAGAGCACCGCGAGTTACCCGATCTCCCCCATGTGGGGGAGATGTCCCGAAAGGGACAGAGGTGGTGCTGCACTCCCCTCGTGCAAGATCGCCAGGATGATCTTACGGCTGCAATTCCGAATCCCAGTAGAGATAGTCGAGCCAGCTGTCGTGCAGGTAGTTCGGCGGGAAGAGCCGGCCGTTATTGTGCAGATCCTGCACCGTCGGCTGGTATGGCTTCTGCGCCGGGAACATGCCGGCCTGCTTCGGCAGCTTGCTGCCCTTGCGCAGGTTGCACGGTGAGCAGGCCGCGACCACGTTCTCCCAGGTCGTCTCGCCGCCATGGGCGCGCGGGATGACGTGGTCGAAGGTCAGGTCGTCATGCGCGCCGCAATACTGGCATTCAAACCGGTCACGTAGGAACACGTTGAACCGAGTGAAGGCGGGATTACGGGATGGCTGCACATATGTCTTGAGGCAAACGACGCTCGGCAGTCGCATCGAGAAGCTCGGTGACGACACTGAGTGATCGTATTCCGCAATGATATTCACACGGTCAAGGAAGACCGCCTTGATCGCGTCCTGCCAGGACCAGAGCGACAAGGGATAGTAACTCAGCGGCCTATAGTCAGCGTTCAGGACGAGCGCCGGCAAGGACTGCGGGGAGACTGCAATCGTCAAGGAACCCTCCTGATCGATTCGGCATCTGCACCTGTATATTAGGCCGGTTGTTACAGGATTGTGAAGTCGAATAAATTCAGTACGTAAAGGCGAATCCACAAGAGCTGCTGATTAAACTATAGGCAGCGCATCTCGCCGTGTTTTCGCGGCATAATAAGCCCAGAAAAGCCGGGCCGCAACGGAGCGCCAGGGCGCCCAAACCGCGGCTTCCCGGGCCAAAGCCTTGGCGAGCGGCCTTTCTGCATGGCCGAAAGCCATGCCGACCGCGGCCTGCAGCGCCACGTCGCCGACCGGAAACACATCTGCGTGACCGCAGCAAAACATCATGTAGACCTCAGCCGTCCAGGGCCCGATTCCCTTGATCGCCATCAGCTCGGACAGCGCTTTCTCAGGTGATTCGGCGCTAAGCGCATGCAAATCAAGACCGCCTCCGACGACGGCATCCGCCACGCGCGCCAAAGTGTCGTGCTTGATTCGCGACAGGCCGAAGCTTCGCCATGCCTCCGGCTCCAGGCCGGCATAGCCCTCGGCGGTCACCTCCCCCATCCCGGCGATCATCTTCCCCCAGATCGCATCGGCACTGGCGCGGGACACGACTTGCGAAACGATGATATGGGCGAGCCCCTCGAAGCCCGCTTGACGCAGACGCAGGGGTATGGCCCCCGCCTCTGCGGCAACGGGACGCAGGCGCGGATCAAGCTCCAGCAGGGCCGCCAACCCACGTTCGATGTCGCCCTCGTCTCGAATGATCTGCATGGTGTCTCGTAGTCCCCGGTTCAAATTCGTGGCAGAAGAAAGCATGATCGAGATTCCCCGTCAAAAGCCGAAATTCCGCTTTGCCCCAAGCCCGAATGGCCCGCTGCACCTTGGTCATGCACTGTCGGCCATTCTGAATTACGACATGGCGGCGCGGACTGGCGGTGATTTCCTGCTGCGCATCGAAGACATAGATCTGGCCCGCTGCACACCCGATTTCGAAGCCGGCATTCATGCCGACCTCGCCTGGCTCGGCCTTCATTGGCGGGAGCCGGTGCGCCGGCAGTCCGAACATTTCCCGGCCTACCAGGAGACACTGCAAACACTCATCGAGCGCAGCCTCGTCTACCCCGCCTTTCTGACACGCGGCGAGGTCAAGGCGAAGGTCGCAACCTTCGAGGCAAGCGGAAAGCCATGGCCGCGCGATCCAGATGGTACGCCGCTTTATCCGTCCGACGATCGAGAGCGCAGTGATGCGGAGCAGCAGCGCCTGCTCGCAACGGGCATGAAACATGCCTGGCGTCTCGACATGCAAAAGGCAATGACAGCCGTGGGCGGGCCGCTCCATTGGCAGGAAAGCGGCGATGGAGGGAAAGGCGATATCCTGGCCGACCCCGCAGCCTGGGGCGATGTCGTGCTGTCGCGCTCCGATGCGCCGTCGAGCTACCATCTGTCTGTCGTCGTCGATGATGCGGCGCAGGGCATTACCCATGTCGTGCGCGGGCTCGACCTCTTCCACGCAACCTCGATCCATCGTCTGCTGCAGACCCTGCTTAACCTGCCCGAACCGCTCTATCATCATCACCGCCTGGTGCTGGACGATAACGGCCGCAAGCTTTCCAAGAGCCTGGGCGATACCGGCATCGCCGAGTGGCGCCGGCGAGGCCTGTCACCGGCGGAGCTTCGCTGCCGCATCGGCCTCTGATTCGGCAAGCACTTCTTCCGAGGGTGTCTCTTCCGCCGGGCGGCTCGCCGTCTTCCCGAACAGCAGGCGCCGCACCCGGAATTTCATCAGCGCCGCATTGATCTCGGCCCCCATGATGAAGATCACCGCCAGCATATAGAGGAAAATGAGCACGATCATCACGGACGCCAGGCCGGCATAGGTGGCGGTGTAGTTGGCGAAGGTCGAGAGATAATAGGCAAAGAGCAGTGCGCCGATCGACCAGAAAACCAGCGTCAGTATGACGCCGGGAATGACGTCGAGCAGACGACGCCGGCCGGCCGCTAGCCACAGATGCAGGATCAGCAACCCCGCCACCAATAGGAAAATCGTGCCGTAGATTCGCCAGCTGAAGACGATCTCGAGAATATCTGCGAGCGCCGGCAGCCATTGCCGGGTGTAGTTCAGTGCCAGCGGCACGGCGACCAGCAGGATGCTGAGAATCGCAAAGATTAACACGGCGATCAGCACATAGCCGAGGCTGGCGAGACGATTGAAATACCAGGGCCGCGTTTCCAGCACGCGATAGGCGCGGTTCAGCGATATGCGCAGCGCCTCGACGCCATTCGAGGCGAAGTAGGCGGCCGCCAGCACCGAGATGGTCAAAAGGCCGCCGCGCGGGATGGTCAGCACCTGCACCACCTGATCGGCCAGAGGCTTGGCGATCGCCTCCGGCCAGGTATCGAAGATGAGATGCACGGCCGTCGACGAAAACTGGCTGGCGCCGAGGAAGCTCGCAAGCGCCGTGCCGAAGATCAGGAAAGGGAAGACCGCAAGCAGCGTCGAAAGCGCTACATGGCTTGCCATGGCAAACCCGTCATCTTCGACGAAATGGTACACCGCGTCGTAAATTACCTTGTAAACCGTCCGCAGGACTGTCGGCATTCCATCTCCGCTTGACGTCGGCTTCATCCGCCGGTTGTCGATTGTATCGGGTCCCCGAATATGGGAAACGAGTTTCTGTTTGTACAGGAAACATCCCATGACGGAACAACGCATTATCCTGCTAACTGGTTGCTCGTCCGGAATCGGCGCCTACTGCGCCAGGGCGTTGAAGACCGACGGATGGCGCGTTTTCGCAACCGTGCGCAGGCAGGAAGACCTCGCAGCGCTTGAAGCCGACGGCATCGAAGCGTTGCTGCTGGATTACACGCGGCCCGAGACGATTTCCGCTGTCGTGGCCACCCTGCGCGAACGTACGGGCGATCGTATTGACGCCTTGTTCAACAACGGCGCCTATGGCCAGCCGGGCGCTGTCGAGGATCTTACAACCGACGTGCTGCGCGAACAGTTCGAGACGAATTTCTTCGGCTGGCACGAGTTGACGCGCCAGATCATTCCGCTGATGCGCAGGCACGGACATGGCCGCATCGTCAATTGTTCCTCGATCCTCGGGCTGGTCCCCTATCGCTTTCGCGGTGCCTACACGGCCTCGAAATTCGCGCTGGAAGGCCTGACGATCACGCTCAGGATGGAGCTGCAGGATAGCGGCATCCATGTGAGCCTCATCGAACCCGGCCCGATCGCGACGCGCTTTACCGCCAACGCGCTCGCCAAGATCAACGAGCATATCGACCTGGAAGGCTCGGCGCATGCGGTGGAATACCGCAGGCAGCTCAGGCGGCTGGACGGATCGGGCCCGATCAGTAAACATAAATTGGGACCCGAAGCTGTTTATGATGTGCTAAAATCGGCGTTGAATGTGAAAAATCCGCGCCCGCATTATCTTGTTACCACCCCTGCCAAGCAGGGTGTTCTCTTGAAAAGGCTATTGCCGGCTAACCTTTTCTATCGTCTGATGCGCCGGCTGGACTAAAGCAATCCCGGGAAAGATGCCTAGCATTTTCCGCCCGGAATTGCGCGGAAACAATGACATGGAGCAGCTTCGAGCTTTCCTGAGAAGCTTAGCTGCTCTGAAGACAAGGGTGGAGGAACCATGTCGACCGTTACTTATGTTGCCGCCATCATTGTCATGGGCCTCGTCGCGATCGTACTCGTTCGCGGCCTGCTGAACATGATGAAAGGCGACAATCCGAACCTTTCGAACCGGCTGATGCAGCTGCGCGTTCTGCTGCAGGCCGTCGCGGTCATCCTGATCATGCTGACGCTCTGGCTGACGGGCGGCGGCCGCCCGGCCTAGAGCAATTCCAGGAAAAGTGCGTAGCGGTTTTCCGTCCGGAATTGCATAAAACAAAGGGTTAGAGCGTTTCGCGATCCGTAGAAAAGCGAAGGGCTCTAACCACAGGAAGACGATGGTCAAGCTCAACAAGATCTACACCAAGACCGGCGATGACGGCACGACTGGCCTCGTCTCCGGTCCAAGGCGGCTGAAACACGATCTGCGCGTCGAAAGCTACGGCACCGTCGACGAAACCAATTCCGCCATCGGCGTCGCGAGGCTGCATACGGCCGACATGCCCGATCTCGACGCCATGCTGATGCGCATCCAGAACGATCTCTTCGATCTCGGCGCTGATCTTTCGACCCCTGAAACCGACGAGCCGCCGGCCTACGAGCCCCTTCGCATCATCGACCATCAGGTCGAGCGTATCGAACACGATATTGATGGGCTCAACGCCAATCTCGAGCCGCTGAGATCCTTCGTCCTGCCTGCCGGCACCCCTGCCTCCGCCCATCTGCATCTCGCTCGCACCATCGCCCGGCGCGCCGAGCGGCTGATGGTGGCCCTTTCGCGCAGCGATGGCGAACATGTCAGCCCGGCAGCGCTGAAATACATCAACCGCCTCTCCGATTTCCTGTTCGTCGCTGCGCGCCACGCCAACGACCACGGACGCGCCGATGTGCTCTGGGTTCCCGGCAAGAATCGCTGATGCCGCGATTAAATCGTTCCAGGCCAGCTTATTGACGTTGACGTAAACGTTATTTATGCCTTTAGGGCAATTCGTATCTCCGCGGCATGGAGGCGTTGTAATTGGGGGAAAAACGCGTATCCATGTCGCCATTCGACAAATGGAATGGCGCTAAACAGCGCATGTTCTCGGGCGGTCATGTTGAAGGAAGGATTCCATGAAGATTCTCGTGCCAGTAAAGCGGGTGGTTGATTACAACGTGAAGATCCGGGTGAAAGCGGATGGATCGGGCGTTGAGCTATCGAATGTGAAGATGTCGATGAACCCGTTCGACGAGATATCGGTTGAGGAAGCGCTGCGGCTGAAGGAAGCCGGCAAGGCCGAGGAAGTGGTGGTCGTATCGATCGGGCCTGCCAAGGCCGAGGAAACGCTGCGGACCGCGCTTGCCATGGGTGCGGATCGCGCCATCCTGGTCGAGACCGACGATGCCGTCGAGCCGCTGGCAGTCGCCAAGATCCTCAAGGGCGTCGCGGATGCAGAGCAGCCCGGCCTGATCATCGTCGGCAAGCAGGCGATCGATGACGACAGCAACCAGACCGGCCAGATGCTGGCAGCCTTGCTCGGCACGGCACAGGCAACCTTCGCCTCGAAGATCGAGATCGGCGACGGCAAGGCCCAGGTCACGCGCGAAGTCGATGGCGGCCTGCAGACCATCGAAGTCAAGCTTCCGGCAGTTGTCACCACCGACCTGCGCCTGAACGAGCCGCGCTACGCCTCGCTGCCCAACATCATGAAGGCCAAGAAGAAGCCGCTCGACAAGAAGTCGCCGGCCGATTTCGGCGTCTCGACCGAGCCGCGCCTGAAAGTGCTGAAGACCGAAGAGCCATCCGGCCGCAAGGCAGGCGTAAAGGTCAAGTCCGTCGCCGAGCTTGTCGAAAAGCTTAAAGTCGAAGCCGGCGTGCTTTAAACCAGTCCGAACGAGGAGTTAGATATCATGGCCATTCTTCTTCTGGCTGATCACGACAATGCCCACCTCTCCGACCAGACCGCCAAGGCGCTGACGGCAGCAACGAAAATCGCCAAGGAAACGGCAAGCGATGTGCATGTGCTCGTCGCAGGTGCTGGCGCAAAGGCTGCCGGCGAACAGGCTGCCAAGCTGTCCGGCGTCTCCAAGGTGCTGGTGGCCGAGGATGCCAGCCTTGCCAACAATCTCGCAGAGCCCTTGGCAGCGCTGATCGTATCGCTGGCCGGTTCCTACGACACCATCATCGGGGCAGCGACCTCGGTCGGCAAGAACGTGCTGCCGCGCGTTGCCGCCCTCATCGACGTCGCCCAGGTCTCGGAAATCATCGAGGTGGTCTCCGCCGATACCTTCAAGCGGCCGATCTATGCCGGCAATGCCATCCAGACGGTGCAGTCAACCGACGCGAAGAAGGTGATCACCGTGCGCACGGCCTCGTTTGCCGCAGCGGACGCAAGCGGCAACGCATCGATCGAGAGTGTCTCTGCTGCTGCAAACCCGGGTCTGTCGACCTTCGTCGGCGATGCGCTGTCGTCGTCGGATCGTCCGGAGCTGACGTCTGCCAAGATCATCATCTCGGGCGGCCGCGCACTCGGTTCTGCCGAGAAGTTCCGCGAGGTCATTCTTCCCGTCGCCGACAAGCTTGGTGCGGCCGTCGGCGCATCCCGCGCTGCCGTCGATGCCGGCTATGCGCCGAACGATTGGCAGGTGGGCCAGACCGGCAAGGTGGTGGCACCGCAGCTCTATATCGCCTGCGGCATTTCCGGCGCCATCCAGCATCTGGCCGGCATGAAGGATTCGAAGGTCATCGTCGCCATCAACAAGGACGAGGAAGCCCCGATCTTCCAGATCGCCGACTATGGCCTCGTAGCAGACCTCTTCGAAGCACTCCCCGAACTACAAAAGGCGCTTTGATCGTACCTATTGATCTTCTCGCAGTTGCGAGAGACTGGAAAATCGTCTCTTATAGGTCTATCAATCTTTGCCGGGCTAGAAATGGCCCGGCAAATTTGTGGTTGAGAAAATAGCGCACCGCCAAGAGCGCGCCGCCGGGGAGTTGGCAATGAGTTCGCTGAAGACGATCGGTATTATCGGCGCGGGCCAGATGGGCTGCGGTATCGCCCATGTATCGGCCATGGCCGGCTACAAGGTCCATATCTACGACCTCTCGCAGGATCGCATCGAAAGCGGACTTGCCACCATCAACGGCAACCTTGCCCGTCAGGTCAGCTCCGGCAAGACCAGTGATGAGGATCGCAAGGCAGCACTTGCCCGCATCACCGGATCGAACGATCTCAACGACCTCGCCCAGGTCGATCTCGCCATCGAGGCCGCGACCGAGGACGAAAGCGTCAAGCGCAAGATCTATGCGCAGGTTTGCCCGATCCTGAAGCCCGAGGCGATGCTCGCCACCAACACTTCGTCGCTGTCGATCACCCGCCTCGCCTCCGCCACCGACCGGCCGGAGCGCTTCATGGGCATCCACTTCATGAACCCGGTGCCGGTGATGAAGCTGGTGGAGCTGGTGCGCGGCATCGCCACCGGCGAACCGACCTTCTCCGCCGCCAAGGAATATGTGTCCTCGCTGGACAAGACGATCACCGTCGCCGAGGATTTCCCCGCCTTCATCGTCAACCGCATCCTGCTGCCGATGATCAACGAGGCGATCTACACGCTTTACGAAGGCGTCGGCACCGTCGATGCCATTGACACCGCCATGAAGCTCGGCGCCAACCATCCCATGGGCCCGCTGCAGCTTGCCGACTTCATCGGCCTCGACACCTGCCTGTCGATCATGCAGGTCCTCCATGACGGCTTGGCCGACTCCAAATATCGCCCCTGCCCGCTCCTGGTAAAATATGTCGAAGCCGGCTGGCTCGGTCGTAAATCCGGTCGTGGTTTCTACGACTATCGCGGCGAAGTACCGGTTCCGACGCGGTAACAGCCCTATACGGGGCCAACCCTAGTGGTTCGAGGCTCCGCCCTTCGGGCTCCGCACCTCACCATGAGGGCTGGAACGGAGCCAGCGTCAAACAAACGGAGCGCGCTGGAAATGGCGGGAATTTCAGCGGACACAATAGGTTAGCCCTCACCCTGAGGTGGGAGCGCAGCGACCCTCGAAGGGCGAGGGCGGGTGTCCACGCCACCAAACCGCCCAAATCCCTCAGCCGCCCCAATTACCCCGAACAAATGAGGAGGCACGAATGCGCTCAACTATTCCACCTCAGTCAGGCCGCAGTTTCCAGCTGCGAAAGGGCCAGTTCGCGCGCGTGATTGATCCGGAGGGGCAGCAGGTTGCGGATATGTGGGCATTCGCACCGGATGGCGACGGGCTGGATTGGCTCAGCACGTCGCAGACCCGCGACATCACCGAGCGCCTCTTCCCCAAACCAGGCGAATGTTTCTACAGCGAGAAGGGCCACCCGCTTCTGAAGCTGGTCGAGGATAACTCGCCAGGCCCTCACGATATGCTGTTTCCGCCCTGCGACACGGCACTTTACGCCCGCGCCGGCCTGCACAATCATCCCAATTGCTACGACAATTTCCTTGGCGCCCTGCACGAGGCAGGGATGACCATGCCCTTCGTGCCCAACCCGGTGAACCTGTTTCAGAATTCACCGCCGCAACCCGATGGCCGGCTCGAAGTGCTTGCATCGAAGAATCCGCCCGGCGGCAACGTTCTTCTGCGCGCCGAAGCCGATGTGCTTCTCGTCGTGACGGCCTGCTCCGTCGACTACCATCCGACCAATGGCGACAAATGCACGGAAATCATCATCGAGATCGATGGATAGGGGATAACCCCAGGCGTCGCCATTCCCGATTTGAAGATGGCTTCGGATATCAAATTCCTGCAGCCGCCTTGACCAGCTTCTTGGCGTCGTCGCTGTCCCATACGGCCGGCCCGTTCATCGCCGATAGCAGGCAGCCCTTGTCGTCGATAAGCAGTGTCACCGGCAGGCCAAAGGCCAATCCCTGCTTCTTCAGCACATTGAACACGCCCATGGTGTTGTCGCGGTAGTAGCCAAGCTTGTCGATGGCATATTCCGTGCGGAAGGTCTTGGTCTTTTCATCGTCGCCGGTATCGATGTTGACGGCGACCACCTCGAACTTGTCGTTGCCGACGCTTTTCTCAAGCGCGTTCAGCGCTGGCATCTCCTCGCGGCACGGCACGCACCAGGTCGCCCAGATGTTGAGCAGCACGGTCTTGCCGGCAAAGCTGTTGATCGACAGCGGCTGTCCCTCGGCACCCTTGAAGGAAATGTTCCTCAGCGAGATCGGCGCCGGCGGCACGCTCATGGCGGCAACCTGACCCTTGGTGAAGGGCGTCAGGGCAGCGGCGCGATCCTTAGCTGTCCCGCATTGATCGGCGGAAGCTGTTTCACCGATGCCATTGCCATACCCTGCCTCCTTCACGTATACCGCTGCCGCGCCGGCAATAATCCCAGCGACGGCGGCAAGCATAACGAGTTTCATGGACGGCAGACCGAACGGCTTCTTTGCTGTCATTTCATTCTCCAGGTGGGCATCTCATGACTGACGGCACGGACACCAAATCCTCCAACCAGATGTGGGGCGGGCGTTTCGCTTCCGGCCCCGCGGCAATCATGGAGGAGATAAATGCATCGATCGGTTTCGACAAGAAGCTGTTTGCACAGGATATCCGCGGCTCAATCGCGCATGCCAGTATGCTTGCCCATCAAGGCATCATTTCAACCGAGGATAAAGACAAGATCGTTCACGGGTTGAACACGATCCTGTCAGAGATCGAAAGCGGCAATTTCGAGTTTTCGCGCCGCCTCGAAGACATCCACATGAACATCGAGGCGCGGCTCGCGACCCTCATCGGTCCGGCCGCCGGCCGGCTGCACACGGCCCGCTCGCGCAACGACCAGGTGGCGCTCGATTTCCGCCTCTGGGTGAAGGAAGAACTGCAGAAGTGCGAGCAGGCGCTGACCGATCTGATCGCAGCCTTCCTCGACCGCGCCGAAGAGCATGCCGATAGCGTCATGCCCGGCTTCACCCATCTGCAGACAGCGCAGCCGGTCACCTTCGGCCACCACTGCATGGCCTATGTCGAGATGTTTGGCCGCGACCGCTCGCGCGTCCGCCATGCCATCGAGCACATGGACGAATCGCCGATCGGCGCCGCAGCGCTTGCCGGCACAGGCTTCCCGATCGATCGCCACATGACGGCGAAGGCGCTCGGCTTCCGCGAGCCGACCCGCAACTCGATCGACACGGTTTCCGACCGCGATTTCGCGCTGGAATTCCTGTCGATCGCCGCCATATCAGGCATGCACCTGTCGCGCCTTGCCGAAGAAATCGTCATCTGGTCGACACCGCAATTCGGCTTCGTCCGCCTCTCCGACGCCTTCTCCACCGGCTCCTCCATCATGCCGCAGAAGAAGAACCCGGATGCGGCCGAGTTGGTGCGCGCCAAGACCGGCCGCATCAACGGCTCGCTTGTGGCGCTGCTGACCATCATGAAGGGTCTGCCGCTCGCCTATTCCAAGGACATGCAGGAAGACAAGGAACAGGTCTTCGACGCCGCGGAAAGCCTGGAACTGGCGATTGCAGCCATGACCGGCATGGTGCGCGACCTGACGATCAACACGGCGCGCATGAAGGCAGCCGCCGGCTCCGGCTACTCCACCGCGACGGACCTTGCCGACTGGCTGGTGCGCGAGGCGGGCCTGCCGTTCCGCGACGCCCATCATGCAACGGGACGTGCCGTGGCGCTTGCCGAAAGCAAATCCTGCGATCTCGCCCAGCTGTCTCTCGAGGAGCTGCAGGCAATCAATCCTGCCATCACCGACAAGATCTTCGACGTGCTCACGGTCGAGGCCTCGGTTGCCAGCCGCAAGAGCTTCGGCGGCACGGCGCCTTCCGAGGTGCGCAAGCAGATCGCCTTCTGGCGTGCCCGCAACTGAAAAGACTGACGAAAACGCAAGCAAACAATCAGGGTGCACAAGACGCGGAAACTTCGCTAAGAAGAATGCATTCCGCGTTTGCCGCCCAAGAGGATTTCGATGCAGATCAACATGCCGCATATCATCCGCCTGACCGTCGTGCTTTCGGTCATCGGCCTTGCCGTCGTCGGATGTGGCCGCAAAGGCGATCTCGACCCGCCGAGTGCTCACGCGACCAAGGGTGGCGACGTTTCCAAGCCGACGAAGCAGCCGGGTGAGCAGGACAAGAAGTTCTTCCTCGATCCGCTTCTCTGATTAGGCATCGGCCGTGAACCATTTTCAGTATCGCGACGGCATCCTCTATGCGGAGGATGTGCCGGTTCCCGAGATCGCCAAGGCGGTCGGCACCCCGTTCTACGTCTATTCGACGGCAACGCTGGAACGCCACTATCGCGTCTTCTCGGAAGCCTTTAGCGACGTAGACGCCATGGTTTGCTACGCCATGAAGGCCAATTCCAATCAGGCGGTATTGAAGACGCTCGGCCGCCTCGGCGCCGGTGTCGACGTCGTTTCCGTCGGCGAGCTGCGCCGCGCATTGGCGGCCGGAATTCCGGCAAGCCGCATCATGTTCTCCGGCGTCGGCAAGACCGCGCAGGAAATGGATGTGGCGCTCGAAGCCGGCATCTACTGTTTCAACGTCGAATCCGAGCCCGAGCTGGAAGTTTTAAACCAGCGCGCCGTCCGCGCCGGCAAGGTGGCGCCGGTTTCCTTCCGCATCAACCCTGATGTCGATGCCCGCACCCATGCGAAGATTTCGACCGGCAAGAAGGAAAACAAGTTCGGCATTTCCTGGCAGCGCGCCCGCGCCGTTTATGCCCGAGCTGCGAGCCTGCCCGGCATCAGCGCCACCGGCATCGACATGCATATCGGCAGCCAGATCACCGAGCTGCAGCCTTTCGACGATGCCTTCAAGCTGCTGCGCGATTTGGTGGAAACGCTGCGTGGCGACGGCCACCATATCCATCACGTCGATATCGGCGGCGGCCTCGGCATCCCCTATCGCGACGACAACAACCCGCCGCCCTTGCCCGATGCCTATGCCGAGATCGTCAAGAACCAGCTGCGCGGCCTCAATTGCAAGATCGTCACCGAGCCGGGCCGGCTGATCGTCGGCAATGCCGGCATTCTGGTGACGGAAGTGATCTATGTGAAGGATGCCGGTGACAAGAGCTTCGTCATCGTCGACGGCGCCATGAACGACCTGATCCGCCCGACGCTTTATGAAGCCTATCATGAGATCCGCCCGGTTGTCGTTGCAGCCGGCGATATCAAGCGCATCAAGGCGGATGTCGTCGGCCCCGTCTGCGAGACCGGTGATTATCTGGCGCTCGACCGCGACATGGCGATGCCGAAGCCCGGCGATCTTCTCGCCGTCAGCTCCGGCGGCGCCTATGGCGCCGTGCAAGCCGGCACCTACAACAGCCGGCTTCTGGTTCCAGAAGTGCTGGTCAAGGGCGGCAAATTCCACGTCATCCGTCCGCGCGGCACCTATGAGGAGCTGATCGCGCTGGATTCGCTTCCCGCCTGGCTCGAAGGATAGTCGGCTTCGCGCTCGAATCTGCGCGCGGAAGGACAATCCTGTCCACCGCTGCCAAGCGATCACGTTTCAGCGAAGTCCGATGAAAAAACAGGCTTTGGCGCGGCTTGCCCTCGTCTTCGCCACAAAGAATGTTATCTTTGCTGAATTGGTGTCTCGCCGGGCGCCGCGAGCTTGGATGTGTGGGACATCCGGCCAATTTCCAACGGGCAAATAGCCATCAACGTCAGATCGGGAGAAAACCGGACCGATGACCAGCCCCAGCAACCCCAAGAAGGGCGCTTTCGCCACCCGTCCGGCGCTGGCGCGCATGGTTGCGGTCAAGCGTCTCTTTGCACGGTTCGTGCTGGTTTCCGAACAGCTTCTGCCCCGGCTGCTGTTGCCGGCATCCATTCTCGCCCTGTTCCTGTCTGCTGCATGGTTCGGCATTTTCCGCGTCGCACCGGATATCCTGCGCCTCTTGATGCTCGCCGTCTTCGTCGTCGGTTTTGCCGTCTCCCTCTATCCGCTGCGCCGTCTGCGCTGGCCCGATATCAGCGAGGCGGATCGGCTGCTGGAAGAGCGCAATGGCCTCGCCCACCAGCCAGTCACGGTGCAGGAAGATGAGCCGGCGCTCGAGACGCCCTTTGCCCGTGCACTCTGGCGCGAGCACCAGACCCGCATGGCGGAACGTATTGCCGCGCTGGATGCGGGCCTCCCGCGGCCGGATATCGCACGTTACGACCGTTTCGCCCTGCGTGCTATTCCGGCATTGCTGCTGGTAACGGCCTTCAGTTTCTCGATGTCGAATGGCGGCGGCTCTCTGAGCGATGTCTTCACCGTATCCGCCTCCGGCTCGAGCAATCCGGATGTCCGTGTCGACGCCTGGGTCACACCGCCCTATTATACCGGCGAGCCACCGGTCTATCTCACCGGCAACGTCGCCAATGCCAGCGATAATCTCAACGTACCGCAATTCTCCGAGCTTACCGTGCGCGTCACCGGCGCCTCGGCCGATGAGAAGGTGCTATTCCAGGCAGCTGGTGCCGACAAGGGCGTCGAAGTTCCCGAACAAGTCGCCGATGCCGATCAGCAGGCCACACCGGCCGGCAGTAAGCCTGCTGCAGCGCCGCCGGTGGCACCAGGCAACGCCACCCCACCTGCAGCCGATGGCATGATAGCCCGCACGCATGTGCTGAAGCTCGAAAAGGGCGGAGCACTCACCGTCAACGGCAAGTCCTGGTCCTTCAATGTCGTGGTCGACAAGCCGCCGGAAATCAGCTTTGACGGCATTCCGCATGCCAATGCCAGCGGCGCACTGGAGCTCGGCTTTAGGGTCAAGGATGATTACGGCGTCGAGGAAGCCCACGCCGAGATCGTGCCCGTCGATTCCGATCCGGCCGCGACGCCGCTCTACGGCCTGCCGGAATACAAGCTGGACATTCCGCGCCGCGACCGCCGCAATGGCAAGGGTCTCGGAAGCCATGACCTGACGCAGGATCCGCTTGCCGGCAAGCGGGTGCGCATCACCCTGGTCGCCAAGGACGGAGCCGGGCAGACCGGGCGCAGCGCGCCCTATGAGATGGTTCTGCCGCCCCGTAATTTCAGCCAGCCGCTGGCAGCCGCCGTCGCCGAGGAGCGCCAGGTCTTCGCGCTCGATACGCGCAAGATGCCCGAGGCGATAGAGCTCAACAAATCGCTGACCATCCGGCCGGAAGAAACCATTCCCGATCTCGGCAATTATCTGGCGATCAAATCGGCGCTGACGCGGATGAAACTTGCCAGCAGCAATGCCGCATTGAAGGACACCGCCGACTATCTCTGGCAGATCGCGCTCGGCATGGAAGATGCCCAGCTGACCGACGCCGAGAAGGCCCTGAAGGATGCACAGCAGAAGCTTTCCGACGCGCTGCAGCGCAACGCCTCGGATGAGGAAATCAAGAAGCTGACGGCCGAGCTGCGCAAGGCGATGGATGCCTATATGAAAGAGCTGGCCGAACGCATGCGCAACATGCCGGCCCAGCCCAACCAGCGCTCCGCCAATATTCTGCGTCAGCAGGACTTGCAGCGGATGATGGACCAGATCGAAAATCTTGCGCGCTCCGGCAATCGACAGGCGGCGCAGCAGATGCTTTCCCAATTGCAGGATCTGATGAACAGCCTTCAGGCCGGCAAGCCCCAGCCCGGACAGCAGCAGAACCAGGCAAATGACAAGATGCGCGAGCAGATGGACAAGCTCGGCCGCATCATGCGCGATCAGCAGAAGCTCATGGACCAGACCTTCAAGTTCGACCAGGCCATGCGTGATCGCATGCAGCGCGGCGATTCCAACGAGGATGGCGACGGCCTGATGGATCAGCCGCTGCCCAACCTCGGCGACCAGAACCGACCCGACATGGGCCAGAAAAATCAGGGCCAGAACCAGCAGGGCAAGAAGGATAGCGACCCCACCGATGGCATGACCGCCGATCAGCTGCGCGACGCATTGAAGCAGTTACGCCAGCAGCAGGACGACCTAGCCAAGCAGCTCGGCGAGCTCCAGAAAAACCTCGGCTCGATGGGCATGAAGCCGAACCAGAATTACGGCAAGGCCCAGCAGGAAATGAAGGGTGCCGCAGGCCAGCTGACCGAAGGCAACGGCGAAGGCGCCGTACAGGGCCAGGGCCGCGCGCTTGACGCCTTGCGCAAGGGCACACGCGACATGATGAACCAGCTCATGGCGCAGATGCAGCAGCAGGGACAAGGCCAGGGCCAGGGGCAAATGCCGGGACAAATGGGTCCGGGCGGTCAGGGTGGCCGCGATCCACTCGGCCGGCCGCGTAATGACAACGGTCCCCTGGATAATCCCGATAGCGATATGATACCCAAGATCATTGATGCTCAGCGCGCTCGTGAAATTCTCGATGCCATTCGCGAGCGGTTGAGCAATAATCCCTCATTGTCTGAGGAACGGCGCTATCTGGAACGTCTGCTGAATCTGGGCCAGTAGCGCCGACGAGACGGTTCAGGCGGCCAGGGCGCGGGCGACTGCCTTGCGGATGTCAGGCAGAGCAAAAGGCTTGGCGACGACATCGACGATCTTTTCCATCAGATCGTCTGCCCGCTCGCGCTGCTCGGCATAGCCGGTCATCAGCAGGATTTTCATTCCCGGGCAGGTCGAATGAGCCTGATGCGCAAGCTCGATGCCGTCCATGACGGGCATGCGAATATCCGACAGCAGCAGATCGTAGCTGCCCAATTTCAGCTTTTCCAAACCTTCGGCGCCATCAGCTGCCTCTTCGGTCTCGTGGCCGTCCAGGCGCAACGCGCGGGCGACGAAGGTGCGAAGCGAATCTTCGTCTTCCGTGATGAGAATTTTTGCCATGGCCTATGCTCCTGGTCCGTCATGTTCCGCGACCGAAATCACCAGAATTCCGTTTGCGATAGGTAAACGAGGAGGGTCGATCAGGCTCCGTGGTTAATGAGTCGTCATCACTGGAGCAGAATGGGACAGCCAGGACGGCTGCCCGCGTTAACTCAGATTCACCGGAGCGGTCGCGCGTTTCAAGGCATCGCTTGACCGCTCCGAATTATTGTCTTTGCGCAATTACGGGCGGGAGACCGCCACGCATTTTCCTGAAATTGCGTCAGGTAGCATCGCCCGTGACTACGCCCACAAAGGGTAGCTCGCGGAAGGCATAGGCGACATCCATGCCATAGCCGACCACGAAATAATCGGGGCATTCGAAGCCGACATAATCGGCCTCCAGCTCTTCCTGGCGCTTGACGCTCTTATCGAGCAGCACCGCGAGCGAGACGTTGCGGGCGCCACGCTCATAGAGCAGTTCCTTGGCGAAACGCAGGGTACGGCCGGATTCGAGAATATCGTCTACCAGCAGCACGTCGCGGTCTCTCACATCGCTGTCGATGTCCTTGACGATGCGAACCCCCTGAGACGTCGTGCCGGCGCCGTAGCTCGACAAGGTGATGAATTCGACTTCCGGCGCAAGCCCGGTGTCATGCAGCGCGCGCAGCAAGTCGGCTGCAAAAATGAACGAGCCCTTGAGAATGGCAATGACGAGGAGATCCTTCGTCGGGCCGCTGGCAATCTGCTGCGCCAGAGCCTTGTTACGCTCGGCAATCTGCTCGGCAGTGAAAAGCGGCTCGATATTTTTCCCGCGTACGACAGGCATTGATTGGCATGCTCCATGGCTGTGCTGCGGCACTTGTCCGCTGATCAAGCTCTAGCCCCTAGCACAATCAGCACAGCCGACACACCCCCCAGAGTCGGATGATTTTAGGCCCAATCCACCTAAAATCTGAATCTGCGCTAGAATCAAATAGCTGGAGTGTGGTGCCGCCCGAAGGCCACCTACACCTTTCGGCATTACCGTTTAGGGCATGAAGGTCAGGCGAACATCCGGTGTTTTTCCGCCGGGATGCTGCAATCGCGTCGAAAACCCTCGGCTCTCATGCGGGGCGAGACGATCGATCGGCACATTCACGACAACGCTTCTGACCAGCTGATCGCCGGCAAAAAGATTGGCGCGTATCGGCGGAACTGAGAGCGTCGCGCCGCTGACATTCTCGATAATGCCATTCAATGTCAGCACACGCAGCCCGTTCTCGTCGCGCGGCGTCAGCGTTACATGCGCGAATTGCAGCGGCTCGCCAACCATCTCGCCCGTCGTATCCGACAGGCCGGAAAAACCGCCGGAAAGACCGAAGATCAGCACCGCAAGCGAAACGATGAGCGCCACGAAACTCCGGCGCGAGGCCTGCTGCAAAATCTCTTCGATAAAGCGCAGCAAAGCCAATGTGCGCGAGAGCATGGTCCTGCGCGCCGGCTGCGGCCGCAACTTTGCTCGCAAAGGGTCACCATGGCGCATATTGGCGCCCGAGATGCTTCTGCCGGAAACGGTCACGAACTCCGCATCGACGATGTCAGGCTTCGGCGTGAAATGGTGCACCTGGCCCGGACCCGATCCGCGCTCGGGCGGAATGAGGTCATAAACCAGCCCCGCCTGTTGCGGACGGTGGCGAAAAGCGCCCATGATGACCTCCCGTTTCGGTGATCCACATGGTTTCGACGCCCATTGCGAATGAGGGCATTGAAACGAATCCTGCCCAGTCGTAAATTTTAATGGTTAATGCTTCGCAAAGATCGCCATGAATGGGGCGCCTTTCCAGAAAATTTACCGGCTGTTAACGCCGCTGGTTAACAAGTCGCCTGATTGAACCCCGCGGAAGACTGGATGCCCGTTGATTCATTTTGAGAACGTCGGTTTGCGTTACGGCATAGGCCCGGAAATCCTCCGCGACCTCAGCTTCGACATTCCGCGAAAATCGTTCCAGTTCCTCACCGGTCCCTCCGGCGCCGGCAAGACGACGCTGCTGCGGCTGCTGTTCATGTCGCTGCAGCCGACCCGTGGGCTGATTCGCATGTTCGATCGGGAGATTTCCTCGATCCCGCGCAACGAGCTGCCTCTGCTGCGACGCCGCGTCGGCATCGTCTTCCAGGATTTTCGGCTGCTCGATCACCTGACGACCTATGAAAATGTCGCCCTTCCGCTGCGCGTGCGCGGCAAGGACGAAACCTCCTATCGCACCGATGTGCTGGAGCTGCTGAAATGGGTCGGCCTGGGCGAGCGCATCAACGTGCTGCCGCCGGTGCTCTCGGGTGGCGAAAAGCAGCGCGCCGCCATTGCGCGCGCGCTCATCGACCGCCCGGAAATCCTGCTTGCAGACGAGCCGACGGGCAATGTCGATCCGCCAATGGCACGCCGGCTGCTCAATCTGTTCCTCGAGCTCAATCGCCTCGGCACCGCCGTCGTCATCGCTACGCACGACCTTGCCCTGATGGACCAGATCGAAGCCAGGCGCATGATCCTGTCGGGAGGGCATCTCGATATCTATGACTAAGCCCGCCCCTCGCAGCAACGCACAGAACGCCAAAGCCCCGCAGGCACCCACGGCACCACCGCCGGAGCGCAAGCGGCCGGAAATGCGCGTGCGCCCGACCGGTCCGATCGTGCCCTCCTCGAATATTCAGGGCAATGCGCTGATCGTCGTCATCGCCATCATGGCTTTTCTCGCCTGCCTCACGCTCGGCGCGGTCAGCATGGTCCGCTCGACGGCAGCAAGTTGGGAAGGCCAGATTTCCCGCGAGATCACCATCCAGATCAAGCCGGATGATAATCTGGACATGGAGAAAGCGCTCACCAGCGCCCGTGATATCGCACTCAGCTTCGTCGGCACCAAGTCCGGCCAGATCCTCGATGAGGCGGCAACGGCGCGTCTTCTCGAGCCCTGGCTCGGCGCCGGTCTCGATATCAAGGAATTGCCGGTCCCGCGCCTCGTCATCATCACCATCGACGAGACGCATCCGCCGGATTTCGAGGCCATACGCAGCCTGATCAAGGCGCAGATCCCGCAGGCGACGCTGGACGACCATCGCACCTGGGTCGACCGGCTCGTTTCGATGGCGCACACCACCGTGCTTATCGGCACGGGAATTCTGCTGCTGGTGTTCACGGCGATGGTGCTGACCGTAGTCTTCGCTACACGCGGCGCACTATCGGGCAATCGGCACATCGTCGAGGTGCTGCATTTCGTCGGTGCCGAAAGTACCTTTGTCGCCACCGAGTTTCAGAAGCATTTCCTGAAGATCAGCCTGAAGGGATCGGGAGCAGGCAGCGCGCTTGCCGCCCTGTTCTTCGCCAGCGCCGGCCTCCTGCAGAGCCGTACGATCGCCACGCCGCAGACCGACCAGGCGACCGCCCTCTTCGGCACGTTTTCCGTCGGCGCGCTCGGCTATCTCGGCATTCTCGCGACCATGATCATCATCGCGCTGCTGACCACGCTTACCGCACGTTTTACCGTCATGCGCACGATCTACGAGATCGATTTGATCCGTTCCGACCCCGGCAGGTCGGACAGTGTGCAGAATTGACACTGTGGTGATGATTTTTTGCCGTTGGGCAGCCCGTAGCTTGCCGCAATTGTCGTATAATAGCGAATCATGAGCATGGATCTGACGACTCGCAAGACCGTGAGTTCGCAGCGGCTGGAAGAACAATCCAGCAGCGATAGACCCGTGCGGCGTAGCCTGTTCCGGCGCCTCCTGCGCTGGGGCGGCTTTGGCTTCATATTCCTCGTCGCCATCATTTTCGGCGGCTTCCTGCATTTTGCCGATTCGATCACCACGCTGAAACCGCCGCTGGATCCAAAGGCGGATGGCATCGTCGTGCTGACGGGCGGCTATCAGCGGATCGATCAGGCAGTGGAATTGCTGCGCTCCGGCGCCGGCAACCGGCTGCTGATCTCGGGCGTGCATCCGACCACCACCCCATCGCAGATCCGCAGGCTGACGCAAAGCTCGGTCAATCTCTTCAATTGCTGCGTCGATATCGGCTATGACGCCATCGACACGATCGGCAATGCCCGCGAAGCCGCGAAGTGGATCCATGCCCGGGGCTACAAGAGCGTGCTGGTTGTGACCAACAACTACCATATGCCCCGCAGCCTGGCGGAATTGAAGTATGTCGACCCGTCCACCGACTTCATTCCCTACCCGGTAGTCAATTCCGACCTGAAGACCAAGAACTGGTTCTCCGATCCGAATGCACTGCGCACGATGATTGCTGAATATGCCAAGGTTCTTCTCGCCGGTGCCCGTAATCTCACGGGTTTGGGACGCCCGGTTGGCCTGCGCTCGCAGGAACAGAGCGACGATCCGGACTGAGATGCATGGCCGCGCGCAGACCGACTTTTTATTGACAGCGTAATCGTGTAGGCAAGGCTTCTGATGCTGGCGAAAGCCGGCGTGTTGGGAAAGCCTTGATGATCACCCTGCGTTCGATCCTGTTCAATATCGTCTTCTACGCCAACCTCATCATTCGCATGATCGTGCTCTCGCCGATCTATTTCCTGATGCCGCGCAAGGCCGCCTATGCGATCCCCAAGGCGTGGGCCAAATCCAGCACCTGGCTGATGGAGAAGATCGTCGGCACCACCTTCGAGATCGAAGGCCTGGAGAATATCCCGAAGGGCAGCTACATCTTCGCGCCAAAGCATCAATCCTTCTGGGACACCTTTGCGCTGCTGCCCTACCTTGACGATCCGGTCTATATCCTGAAGCGCGAGCTGATGTGGATCCCGCTGTTCGGCTGGTACGCGGGAAAGCAGCGCATGATCCCGGTGGACCGCGGCGCACGCGGCAAGGTGATGTTCGACGTGCTGAAACGCACCCAGGAAGAGCTCGCCACCGGCCGCCAGCTCATCATCTATCCCGAGGGTACTCGCAGGCCGCCCGGCGCCGAGCCGGTTTATAAATACGGCATCGCCCGCATGTATCGCGATCTCGATATCCCGGTCGTCGCGGTTGCCATGCATCCAGGCCTGTTCTGGCCGCGCCGCACCTTCCGCAAATATCCGGGCCACCTCAAGGTCCGCATCCTGCCGCCGATCGAGCCGGGCTTGGACCCGGATGTCTTCTTCGCCCGACTGATCGAGGAGACGGAAAGGGCAAGCGACGAATTGCTGGTCGAGACCTTCGCCCAGAACCCGCATCTTCCCGTTCCGCCGACGGCAGCCAAGCGCCTGGCGGAAATCCGAGATGCAAAGGTCGCCGCCGCGGTTTGACTTGCCTGCGGCAACATCACAGGAGGCGTCGGCTCAGGATGCCTCCCGCATCCTGTCGATCTCGCCCGCGACCTGCTCCAGCCAATGATCGCGAATGCCCATGTCGCGCAGATGCGTCAGCGTATTGAAGACATAGGCGTCGTTCGGGCCGGATTGGCCACTGGCGGATTCGACGATATGGGCGGCGTCAATGGCGTCCAGCGCGCCGGCATATTGCCTGTGGGCACGATCGACGACATAGGCAACCGCCGTCACCCGACGCCCATCGGCGAGCCGGATGGCCGTCGTCCTCTCCAGATAGACATTGGTTACAAGCTCGCGCTCGCGCAGATAGGACAGGACCTCATCCCACGCCGCAGCCGAGACGCGAAACGCCATGCCGCGGCAGGAGCCGCCGCGATCGAGGCCAAGGACCAGACCGGGGCTCGCCTCGCTGCCGCGATGGACCCAGGAATGCACACAAAGCGAACGGCGGTAGCCGAAAACAAGCGCCTCGGCCTTTTCCTCATACTCGAAGCCCGGATTCCACATGAGCGATCCGTAGCCAAACACCCAAAATTCGTCCATATCCAACGCCAAATCAGTGTGAGAACTTTCAGTCCAACCATTGGAGAACAACATGGCAGCGTCAAGCCAGAGCGTAGCGACCGGCCGAGGCAAACGTCTTTGGATCGTCGTGCTAGGTCTGTTGATAGTCCTTGCCGCGCTCTATACCGGAGGATGGTATTACGCGACCGGCTTCGTCAGAGCCAACGTATTGAAGGCGCTCGGCCAGCAAAATAGCGCCGGCATTGCCGGCAAATGCGAGAACATGGCCTTCAGCGGCTTCCCCTTCTCCATCGGATTGACCTGCGACACGGTGACGGTCGATAACCAGACCCGGGGCGTCTCGGCCAACTTCGACACGCTGAGCGCCTCTGCGCCGGTCTTCCAGCCCAACCACGTCGCCTGGAACCTGAAATCACCGGCCGAGCTGCGGACGACCGAAGGCCTGACGATCTCGGCCGAATGGACGGACCTGCAATCCAACTTGGTCGCCCACGGTCGCGGCGTCGCGCAAAGCCAGACTGTCATCGACGGTCTGAAGGCAGGCATCGTCTCCTCCTTCACTGGCCAGAGCGCCAACGTGACAGCCGCCCATACCGAAATGCACGCCAATCAGAATGGCAGCGATCTCGATTTCGCAATCGGCATCGAGAACGCCAACGCCGTGATCAAGGATTTCCCGCAGACGCTGCCGACCGCCTCGACGAGCGCCAGCGTCACGCTGACAGGCAAGGCCGGCCTGCTCGACGGCAGCGATCGTGAAGGTCTTCGCGGAGCCGCAGGCGTGCTGCACCAAGCCGTCATCGATATCGGCGACGGTCGTGTCATGACGCTCTCCGGTCCCTTCAACTTCGACAGTGATGGATTTTTGTCCGGCCAGTTCAAGCTGGAGATCAACCAGATCGGACCCTGGGGCGATAGCCTGACGGCGACGCTCCCGGCTGCCAAGAGCATCATCAAGACAGCCACCAAGATGCTGAAGGCTCTTGCAAGCGGTGCCGACAAGGTCTCCGTCGACCTCACAGCCGATCGCGGCCGTCTCTCGCTCAGCGGTTTCATTCCGCTCGGAAAAATCCCGCCGATCTGATGCGCTACGGCTTATCCTCTCCGGAGATATCCTTCAGAAAGAATATCTCCGGGCTCGGCTGAACCGCGCGGAAATCGATGCTGCCGGCGGCGCGAAAGCCGTTGCGGCGATGCCAGGCCTGCGGTTCGGCTTCGGCCCACTCGCTGGAGGTCATCAGGACCTCAGCGCCTTGCACGATCATCGCGCTCTCCCATGCCCGGAACAATGCCGTGCCGACACCGGAATGGCGGTGTGACGGCAGCACGCGGATCATGTCCATATAGGGTATCTTGCCCCAGAAGCGGCTGAAGCGCAGAAAGCCGACCGGCAAATCATCCTGCTCGGCGAGCAGATATTCTGCGGACTGGATACAGCGCGTGATCCAGTCCTCACTCACGTCATCATGCTTGGACAGCCATGGAAGATCCTGTGGGCGCCCGTCTCTGATGATCATGGGCAACCCTCCCTTCGAGCGGAGCGCCTACTTCTTCGTGTCCAGCGCGTGGCGGCCGAAATCAGGCACGTCGACGTCCTGGCCCGCCTCGACGATCGAGCGACGAATGGCGCGGGTGCGGGTGAAGAGTTCGAAGATCTTGTCGCCGTCTCCCCAGCGGATGGCGCGCTGCAGCGAGGCCAAATCCTCGGAGAAGCGCGACAGCATCTCCAGGATGGCATCGCGATTGTGCAGGCAGACATCGCGCCACATAGTCGGGTCGGATGCGGCAAGACGGGTGAAATCGCGGAAGCCGGAGGCCGAATATTTGATGACTTCCGACTCGGTCACCGTCTCCAGATCATCGGCGGTGCCGACGATATTGTAGGCGATGAGATGCGGCAGATGCGAAACGATCGCCAGCACCTTATCGTGATGCTCCGGATCCATTTCGTCGACGCGCGAGCCCAGTGTTTGCCAGAATTGGCGAAGTTTCCCGATCGCGGCCTCATCGGTGCCGGGAACCGGCGTGAAGATGCACCAGCGCCCTTCGAACAGCCCAGCAAAGCCGGCGTCCGGTCCGGATTTCTCCGTACCCGCAAGCGGATGGCCCGGAATGAAATGCACGTTGGCCGGCATATGCGGCTGCATCTGCGCGATGACGGACGCCTTGGTGGAGCCGACGTCGGTGACGATAGCTCCCGGCTTCAGATGGGCCGAAATCTCCTTGGCAACGCTCTCGGAGGCTCCCACGGGCACGGAGACGATGACGAGATCAGCATCCTTAACCGCTTCGGCCGAGGAGGGTGTGTAGCGGTCGCCAAGCTTCAGCTCTTCGGCGCGCTTCAGCGTCTCGGTGCTGCGGGTCGAAACCACCACCTCCTTGGCAAGGCCGAGGCGCTTGATATCGTGAGCGATGGAAGAGCCGATCAGGCCGATGCCGATCAGCGCGATACGGTCGAACTGGATCGTGCTCATGCCTTGCGCCCCATAAATTCGGTCAGGGTGTCGATGAGGCCGAGATTGGCCTCTTCGGTGCCGATGCTCATGCGCAGTGAATTCGGGAAGCCATAGGCGCGCACGGCCCGGACGATGTAGCCGCGGCTGGTAAGGAAATCATCGGCCTCTGTCGCGCGCTTACCATCGCTGTCGGGGAAATGAACGAGAACAAAATTCGCAACCGACGGCGTCACCTTGAGGCCGATGGCCTCGAGCGCAGAGGTTACCTTTTCGATCCAGAGCGTGTTGTACGCAACAGCCTTCTCGGTGAAAGCCTGGTCGCGGATGGCAGCAGCACCCGCAGCGATGGCGGCGCCGCTCAGGTTGAAAGGCATGCGCACGCGGTTGAGAGCATCGACAATATCGGCCGGTCCGTACATCCAGCCGATGCGAAGCGCCGCCAGGCCGTAGATCTTCGAAAAGGTGCGCGTCATCACGACATTCTGGTTGCCGGAGACGAGCTCGAGACCGGCCTCATAATCGTTGCGGCGAACATATTCGGCATAGGCAGCGTCGAGCACGAGGATGACATGCTTCGGCAAGCTTGCCTGGAGGCGGCGAATCTCGCTCACGGGAACATAGGTGCCAGTCGGGTTGGCCGGATTGGCGATGAAGACCATCTTCGTCTTCTCGGTCACGGCCGCGAGGATCGCATCGACATCGACGGTGCAATCCTTTTCCTTCACTGTAACCGGCGTCGCGCCCGCAGCCATCATCTGGATCTTGTAGACGAGGAAGCCATGCTCGGTGATGATGCCTTCATCACCGGTACCAAGATAGGTGTGGCAAAGCAGGCCGAGCAGTTCGTCCGAGCCGTTGCCGCAAAGAATGTTGGCGACGTTCAATCCATGCACGTCAGCGATTGCCTGGCGCAATTCCTTGGCCTGTCCGTCCGGATAGCGCTCCAGATGCCCGGCGGCACTGCGGAAGGCCTCAAGGGCACTCGGGCTGGCGCCAAGCGGCGTCTCGTTCGAGGACAGCTTGAACACGCGCGCAACGCCCGGTGCATGCTCCTTGCCCGGCACATAGGCGGAGATATCGAGAATACCGGGACGCGGGGCGGGCTTGTTCATTTCCATGCTCATGGGATCGACCTTGGGAAGGGCCGGAAACTTCCGGCTTGAAACACCCCGTCGCATTAATGCGGATTGACAAATTTGTCGAGTGTCAGCGCCTTGCCGACCGCATCAAGGCCCGTCGCGCGTCGTCGGTATGCCGCGCGGCGCCAGCACCGGCACGAAGACGCGGCGTGAAGCCCGGACGGCAACCGGCAGGCCCTGATAGAGCCGCTTCTGTGCCTCGACGATGATCACACCGGAAAAGGCAGGCCATAAGGTGCGGCCGACCCTTTCGAAGGCGCGGCGCAGGCTGAGCACGGTACGCAGCTTGGAGGGCGGAAAGAACAACGCCTCGGCCGTTGCGCCCGGCGTGAAGTTTGTTTCCCGCAGCAGCGACGTCAGCTGGCCGCGCGAATAGGGCCGGCCGGAGCCAAACGGCGTGTGCTCCATCCGTGCCCAGACGCCACGGCGGTTGGGTACTGCGATGACGAGCCGCCCACCCGGCGCCAGCACCCGCCAAAGTTCCTTTAGCGTCTCGCGCGGGCTTTCGGCGAACTCGAGCGAATGCACCATCAGCACCCGGTCGATCGAACTGTCTGGCAGGGGCAATTCTTCATCGAAAATCAACGCCGTCGACGATGCCGAGCCCAGCGGCCAGTTCACCGCGCCCTGCCCTGCCGGCATGAAGGCGAAGGTGCGTTCGGTATCAGCACGGAAGCGGTCGAGATAGGGAACGGCATAGCCGAGGCCGACAAGGCGCTCCTCCGGCATGCGTGCCCAAATGGAGGAAAGCGCCATGGCAATGGACTGCTCTGCCAAGCGACCAAGCTCGGAATGATAGAACTGACGGAGATCGACAATATCGGCGTGCATCGAAACAAATGTTATCAGCCGAGCGTTGGACTTCAAGGCCGAACGGCTTACATTCTGTAGCAACCCAAAAGACGAGGACGATTTCGATCATGAAACCATTGGAATTAGAGATTTTTATCTGCCGTTCCGACAATTACGGCGTCTTGGTCCATGATCCGGAAACCGGATCGACTGCATCGATAGACGCCCCCGAGGCGGATGCCATCCTGAAGGCGGCCAATCGCCGCGGCTGGACGATCAGCCATATCCTGACGACCCATCATCACAACGACCATGTCGAGGGCAACCTGGCGCTGAAGGAACAGTTCGGCTGCCAGATCATCGGCCCGATCAATGAAGCCGTCGCCATTCCCGGCCTCGACAAGGCCGTCGGCGACGGGGATACCTTCGAGTTCGCCGGTCACACCATCAACGTGATCGAGACGCCCGGCCACACGGCGGGCCATGTCTGCTATCATTTCGTGGATGACAAGCTGCTCTTTGCCGCCGACACGCTGTTTGCGCTAGGCTGCGGCCGGCTGTTCGAGCGCACGCCTGCCGACATGTGGGCCTCGCTGCAGAAGCTTGCCGTGCTGCCGGATGAGACAGCCGTCTATTTCGGCCACGAATATACGCTCTCCAATGCCCGTTTCGCGCTGACGATCGACCCCGACAACGAGCGGCTGAAGGCTCGCGCCGCCGATATCGAGGCGCTGAGGGCGGAGGGCAAGTTCACCATCCCGACGACGCTGGCGCTGGAGAAGGAAACCAACCCCTTCCTGCGTGCCGCCGATCCCTCGATCCGACGCCACTTGCTGATGGAAAGCCGCAGCAACGAAGAGGTTTTCGCAGAAATCCGCAAGCGCAAGGACAATTTCTGATGCAGGTGAAAGAGATCATCGAAACGCTTTCCATGCAGCGACATCCGGAAGGCGGCTGGTACGTGCAGACCTTCCGTGACGAGCAGGGCGGCGCTCGCGGCCACTCCACGGCGATCTATTATCTGCTTGAAGCGGGCGATCGCTCGCATTGGCACAAGGTCCGCGACGCCGCCGAGGTCTGGCACTATTATGCCGGCGCACCCCTCGCCCTGCATCGCTCCGCCGATGGCAAGATGAGCGAGCGGCTGGTACTTGGCCTTGATCTCGCAAAGGGCGAGCGTCCGCAGGCGATCATTCCCGCCGACTGGTGGCAATCGGCCGAGAGCCTCGGCGAATTCACGCTCGTCGGCTGCACAGTCTCTCCAGGCTTTGAGTTTTCGAGCTTCGAGATGGCGGCGCCGGACTGGAAACCCAACGCCAGCTGAATACGCCTTTACCGCCCGTCGACTTCGCGCCACGCATGGAGTGCCGGCGCGATGTCTTCCATCTTGAAAAAGCTTCCCGCAGCGTCAGCTTTACCCACGGAGAGAGAAGTTGGATCATTTGGAGGAGGACTTTTCGTGCGTTTGTTGTTTCCTTTGCTCGTCGCGGCAGGCTGTGTCATGAGCGCCCCTGTCCTTGCCCTCGATGCACCGGCCTCGCCGCCGGCCGAACAGCCTCTGAAAAACTTCGTCACATCTGTCGAAAAAGACGGCTCCATCACCTTCCGGCTCTATGCGCCGTCGGCAAAGGCTGTTTCGGTCGCCCTTGGGTCGCGCGATCCGCTAGCCATGCAGAAGGGTGACGATGGCACCTGGAGTGTGAAGACCGAGATCCTGAAACCCGATCTCTACGAATACTACTTCAACATCGACGGCTTCCGCAGCATCGACACCGGCACCAATGCGCCCAAGCCGCAGCGGCAGGTCAATACCAGCCTCATCCTCGTGCCGGGCAGCATTCTCGATATCCGCAACGTGCCGCATGGCGACCTCAGGCTGGTAACCCTGCATTCCAAGGCACTGAAATCGGAGCGGCAGATGTATGTCTACACGCCGCCCGGCTATACCGATGCCTCCAAGCCATTGCCCGTGCTTTACCTCTATCACGGCTTCGGTGACACCGTCGGATCCTGGGTGGCGCAGGGCCGCGCGCCGCAGATCCTCGACAATCTCCTTGCCGAAAAGAAGATCGAGCCGATGATTGTGGTCATTCCGGACACGGAGACCGATATACCGGAAGCCATCGCCGAGAACTTCCCCGGCGCCGACCGTCGCAAGGATTTCTATCCCGCCAATGCGGAGGCGGCCGATCGCGAACTGATCGAAGATCTCATTCCCTACATGAAAGCCCATTACCGGGTGCGCAACGATGCCGACGGTCGCGCCGTCGTGGGTCTGTCACAGGGCGGATACCAGGCGCTCGTCTCCGGCCTGTCGCATCTCGGTACCTTCGGTTGGGTTGCGACCTTCAGCGGCGTCAGCACGACCACGGTGCCGAACAAGGCGGTCGATGCCGCGCTCAACGAGCCGGCCAAGATCAACAAGACGCTACGCAACTTCACGGTGACTGTGGGAAGCAAGGATCAGGTCGTCGGCAAGGATGTGGCCGGCCTCAAGGCGGTGCTCGAGGAAAAGAAGATCACCCACGAATACCACGAGTATCCGGATCTCCAGCACGAGATGGACGTCTGGCGCCCGTCGCTTGCCGCCTTCCTGGAGAAGGTCTTCAAGAAATAGCTGGCAATGGCTGCGGCGGAGCTATTCCGCCGCTTCCGCCTGCGCGGAACCGCCGCTATCCGGGCGCAAGATCATGCGATGCGCCGCAAGGACCGCCCCGCCGGTGACCAGCAGGCAGGCAAGCGCAATGCCCCAGCTCGGTTCGGCAAAGCCGAACAAGGTCAGGATCAGCGTCGACAGCAGCGGCGCGGCATAGCTTGCCGCTCCGAGAATCTGGATATCGCCGTTCTTGATGCCGAAATCCCAGGCGTAAAATGCCGCGCCGACGGGAAAGAGGCCAAGACCGAGCACTGCGATCCATTGCGTCAGACTCTCGGGCCAGATCGTCTCCTCCAGTCCGATGTGGCAGACGAAGGACAGGATTGAGGTCACGAGGCAGAAGATGGTGACGACATCGGTCGACACCGCCTCGAAACGGCGTGTGATCAGCGAATAGCCGGACCAGGTAAAGGCGCAGAGCAAGGCCGCGCCATAGCCGACGGCATAGGCGCCCTCGAAATGGAAACCGTTGCGGCCGACGATCAGAACCGTACCCGCCAGGCCCATCAGCGCGCCGACGATGTGATACCAGCGCAGCCGCTCACCCGGCAAGAGAGCCGAGCCGACGACGATCAAAAGCGGCCAGAGATAGGCGATCAATCCCGCCTCGACCGCCGGCGCGTGACGCAGCGCCGTAAAATAGAGGAAATGATAGCCGAACAGGCCGACAATGCCCGTGATCCAGACCTTTGCCGGCTGGCGCAACAGCTGCAATCGCTCCGGCCTCAACGCCAGGACGACAATGCCGGGAATGCTGCCGATGGCAAAGCAGATGGCCAGCAGCTGAAACGGCTGCATCTTGCCGGATGCCACCGTCAAAAGCGCCAGAAACGACCACATCACGATGGCCGAGAAACCCGTCAGTGTCGCACGAAACTTCAACTCTGCCCCCAGCCAAGTGCCGCGGGCAGCCGCTGCCCGCTACAGCAATTCCCGGAAAAATGCGCAGTAGTTCTCTATCCGGAATTGCGTGGAAACAACGGTAGGGTGGTCAGGCGATTCTGTGAAGCGCTCGGTGGCCCTAGCTGCCGTATTTCACGGCGGTAATCGTCACCGTTCCGTATTGCGTGGGTATGCGGACATAGACCGGAGCATATACATTCATGGCGTCGGCCTTGGCAAACCAGATCTCCATGCCGTCGCTCTTGGCAAGGTAGAGATAGTCCTTGCGCGTGCCCTTGTAGCCGCCCTTCGGCGTAAAGCGGACACCGCAGGCAATGGTCTTGCCCTTGAAACCTTCGGTCGAAAACGGATGCGATCCCTTCGGCGACAATTTCAGATCCATGCGCATCTCGCCGTCGAAAACGGCGAGCGTCTGATTGCAGAGATTGAGGCCAGGTGTGATCGGAAAGATCATGCCGGAAATCGGATCGAGCACCGATTTCAGATCGCTCGCACCCAGTGGCACCCAGGTATCCGGCCGCTTCGGCTCGGGCGTGATCGTGTTCGACGTCACATTGCCGTTGGTATAGGCGACATCATAGGTACGCTCTCTCTTGCCGCTTTTGTAGAACAGCGAATAGTGCGTTGCCTGAAGCTTGTTCTCGTTGACGACGCCCGTCACATCGGTTTTCGCGTCGATCGACGTCACGAGATCAGCAAGGCCGGCGGAGGTTATGTCGCCGCGGATCGTGAACTGCTTGCCGGTGACTTCGGTCTTGAAATCCGCTCTCGCAATCGGCAGGCCGGCGAGCGAGACGCGATACCTGGTCTCGTGCCGCAGCACGTCGGCCAACGCCAAGGATGGCATTGATGCAATGACGGCCGAAATAACAAGCCACTTCCGAATTTGAAACATGCTCAAGGCCTTCAACGAGGATCAGGCAAGATATATAGACACTACACTCGCCCGCTGCGAGTTCCACAGAACAGCAGCTTTTTGACGGAATTGCGGGAAAACACAAGGTTTGGCTTGACGTGGCCGGCCGCTCTGACTATAGAACCGCAACTTTCCAATTATGGCCCGTTGGATTGCGTGCCCGGTTTTGCCGGGAATGCTTACCCGATAGCCGAGAAAAACAAAAGTAGGTGTATCATGTCCCGCATGTGCGAATTGACCGGCAAGGCCGTCCTCGTGGGCAACAATGTCAGCCACGCCAACAACAAGACCAAGCGTCGGTTCCTGCCGAACCTCTGCCAGGTCACGTTGATCTCTGACGTTCTTGGCCAGCGTTACCGTCTGCGCGTTTCCGCTGCAGGCCTGCGCTCGGTCGAGCACCGTGGCGGCCTTGACGCTTTCCTTCTGAAGGCAAGCGAAAACGAACTCAGCATGCGCGCCCGCCTGCTGCGTCGTCAGATCATCAAGAAGACCGCTGAAGCTGCCGTCGCTGCTGCATAAGCAGTTCCAGCGCTTCGCGATATCATACCGGTTAAGAGGCTTGCACGGTTTATATCCGGACAAGCCTTTTTCCATGTGCGGTTTCCTCCAACTGGTGGCATCTCCCAGGATAAAAAAATGCTGACAGCGCGTCATACCCTTATCTACGTACTGCTGATGACGCTGGTCGTCGTCGCCTCCAACATCCTTGTGCAGTATCCGCTGCAGGCCCAGCTTGCGGGCATCAATCTCGCGGATATCCTGACCTGGGGCGCCTTCACCTATCCCGTCGCCTTCCTCATCACCGATCTGACAAACCGCCAGTTCGGCCCGAAGGCTGCGCGTAAGGTGGTGTTTGCCGGCTTCGTCGTCGGCGTCGCCCTGTCGTTCTATACCGCCCAGCCGCGAATCGCGATTGCGTCCGGTTCGGCCTATCTGGCCGGCCAGCTGCTGGATATCTCGGTCTTCAACCGCCTGCGCCGCATGGCCTGGTGGCGCGCTCCTCTGTTCGGCTCGTTGATCGGCTCGATGCTGGACACGCTGATCTTCTTCTCCTTCGCCTTCGCGCCCTTCTTCGTCTTCTTTGGGCCGAATGATCCCTTCGCGATCGAATCGGCATCCATCCTCGGCGTTTTTGCGACGTCGGCACCGCGCTGGATTTCCTGGGCGATCGGCGATTTCTCGGTCAAGGTGACCGTCGGCCTCGTCATGCTTCTGCCCTATGGCGCGCTGATGAACATGCTGAAGCCGGTGCCACAGGCGCCCACGGCTTGATCAAGCGATAATTCCGGTAAACCGCACAACCCAGAGCATTTTCGCTTTTCTTCGAATCGCGAAAGCGCTCTGTCTCTTTGTTCTTGCACATTCCGGACGGAAAACCGCTGTGCACTTTTCCTGGAAATGCGCTAGTTCCGGTTGACGGCGTTTTCGTCATGCAGTCGGAATTCCAACATCAGGCTGCGCTGCAGGATCGAGTGATTGTCGTCCGAGACGAGGATGAGGTGGAGGGAGCCATCCGCCGCGCGGAACACGTCGATCCCTTCCATATTGTCGATCTGCTCGCTGGTATCGGCCTTGAAGATCACCTTGCCGTCCACGACCGCATCCGGCTTGATGTCCGCGCCGGCAATGCGGCGGATACGCACGCCGAGCCCACGCGCCAGCCCGAAACGGCGCTCCAGCAGCAAGAGATCCCCATCGGGCATAAAGACCCCGTCGCTGACATCAAAACCGCCGTAATGGCGCACGGTGAAGCGGCCATGCAGCGGCCCGTCGAGAATGGCCGCAATCATGTTGCCCTTGTCGTCCAGGCTGTCTTCCGTGACGATGACGGCGGCGCCCGCAAGCGGGCTCGACTGCGGCGCGATCATCAGTGCCTCGAGGCTGCGGTTGGAGCGCAGCTGCCATCTGGGAATGGGGATAGGCAGACTATCGTCCGGCGGCGAGATCTCGAATCCAGGATCCGGATAGACGTCGACGCGATGGTTCTGCTCGTAGCCGACGAGGACATGATTGCCGCGCAAGGCCAGCCCCTCGGCATCCATCGCCCCCTTGCCGGCATCCGTGCCGCCGTAACGGTCGATCATAGGCATGATCCGTGCCTCGGCGATGCCCTTCAACCGGCCCTTGTCGTCGCGCTCTATCGTCCCCGTCAGCCAGTGGCCGGTATCCAGCACCGAAACGAATTGCCGTTGATCGGGACGAAGGCGGATGGCCGAAATGGCGCCGAGCAGCGCATTGTCCGAACTGAGCTCAAGACCGCCGAGAAATTCCAGCGCGCCGAACTGCGTTTCCTGCGAGCCGGGTCTGAAGCTGGAAATAGCGGTGGCGCGAATATCGGCCGGACCGCCGTCGTCGGCCTTGTCGCTGGGGTTACAGCCGCCGAGTATCACCAACATGGCGATGAGGCCGACGCATCTCATCGCGACGGACCGGCATTTTGAATCAGCATTGCCGATGGGAAATTGCACCGGCCGGCAGGCCGATGCGGAGAGAAACCCGAACGGGCTCAGCTTGCGCGGCGCATGCGCGAGCGCGGCATGCTTGCCTGATCCTCGAACAGCGAGGCCAGTTGTTCCGTCATGGCGCCAGCCAGTTCGTCGGCATCGACGATGGTCACGGCCCGGCGATAGTAGCGCGTCACATCGTGACCGATACCGATCGCCAGCAGCTCGACGGGAGACCGGGTTTCGATCTGATCGATAACCGCCCGCAGGTGCCGCTCCAGATAATTGCCCGGGTTGACCGACAGCGTCGAATCGTCGACCGGCGCGCCATCCGAAATCATCATCAGGATACGACGCTGCTCACGGCGACCGAGAAGACGATTATGCGCCCAGATCAGCGCCTCGCCGTCGATATTCTCCTTGAGCAGGCCTTCGCGCATCATCAGGCCAAGATTGGCGCGAGACCGCCTGTAGGGCTCATCGGCCGACTTGTAGATGATGTGGCGCAGGTCGTTCAACCGGCCCGGCGTCTGCGGCTTGCCGCTGGCAAGCCATTTCTCGCGCGCCTGCCCGCCCTTCCAGGCCTTGGTGGTGAAGCCGAGGATCTCGACCTTCACGCCGCAACGCTCCAGCGTGCGCGCCAGAATATCGGCACAGGAAGCGGCAACCGTGATCGGCCGGCCACGCATCGAGCCGGAATTGTCGATCAGCAGCGTCACCACGGTATCGCGGAACTGCGTATCGCGCTCCATCTTGAAGGACAGCGCCTGCGTCGGGTCGATGATCAGGCGCGGCAGACGGGCCGGATCGAGATACCCTTCTTCGAGATCGAAATCCCAGGAGCGGTTCTGCTGCGCCATCAGGCGGCGCTGCAGACGGTTGGCAAGCCGCCCCACCGCACCCTGCAGATGCGCGAGCTGCTTGTCGAGGAAGGCCCTCAGCCGTTCGAGTTCAACCATGTCGCAGAGCTCCTGCGCAGTCGTGGTCTCGTCGAACTCTTCGGTATAGACGTGATAGTCGACTTTCTCGTTGAAGTCGGAGAAGGGTGTGTTCGGACGGCGGGTCTCGCCGGGCGTTTCCGAATCCTCCTCGCCTTCCTCGCTCATGTCGTCGTCGGAAATCTCGCCGCCGTCTTCCGTCGCGCCGTCGTCCATCTGCTCGTCGGAGGTTTCGCTGTCCTCGGCGGGTGCCGCGTCGGAGCCTTCGTCCTCATTGACGTCGTCGCTGCTTTGGTCTTCGCCGTTCGGCTTGTCCTCTTCGCTCTGCTGGTCTTCGCTGTCCGGGTCCGACTGTTCGTCGCCATATTCCTCGGCCATCTCCATGGCTGTTAGAATGTTGCGGATCGCGCGGGCAAAGCCCTGCTGGTCGTTGATGGTCGAAATCAGCTTGTCGAGCTCGCCGCCAGTCTTGTCCTCGATGAAGGACCGCCAGAGGTCGAGCACCTTGCCGGCGCTTTCCGGCGGCTTCTGGCCGGTCAGCTTCTCGCGCACGATCATCGCCATGGCCTCGCCAAGCGGCGCGTCCTCCTGGCGCTCGATGCCGGAGAAATTCGCCTTGGCGTATTTCTCCGAATTCATCGAGTTGATATTGGCGGCAACGCCGCTCATGCGCAGCGAACCGATGGACTCGACGCGGGCCTGCTCGACGGCATCGAAGATCCCGCGCGCGTCAGTACCCTGCGGCGCCATGACGGCATGGACGCGCGCGTCGTGACAGGCAAGCCGCAGCGCCATCGAATCGCCAAGCCCGCGTGTCACCGCCAGCTCATGCGCCGTCGGCCGCTTCGAAAGCTCCGGCAGGCGGATGCGTTCAGCGGTCATTCCCGGGCGTTCGTTGGCGAATGCCACCTCGACCTCGGCATCGCCGGCGATCGAGCGCACACAGCCCGTGATCGCCCGGCGCAACGGCTCCATGTCCACCGGGGCACCCGGCTTCGCTTTGGAATTGTCTCCGCGACCTGACATGATGTGTGGGTTCTTCCCTATGCTTCGAGCACGATGTTGGCGGCACTTTCCTTCAGCTCGATGCCGAAGGCGCGCTGATAGTGCTCGGCGACCAGCGGCCGCTCCAGCTCATCGCACTTGTTGAGGAAGGTGACGCGGAAGGCAAAGGCGATATCGCCGAAGATTTCCGCATTTTCAGCCCAGGTGATGACGGTACGCGGGCTCATGACGGTCGACAGGTCGCCGTTCATGAAGGCCGCACGCGTCAGGTCGGCGACGCGCACCATCTTGGAGATCGCGTCACGACCCTTGTCGTTCCGGAAGGATTTCACCTTCGCCAGCACGATATCGACTTCGACATTGTGCGGCAGATAATTCAGCGTCGACACGATCGACCAGCGGTCCATCTGGGCCTGGTTGATCTGCTGCGTGCCGTGATAGAGGCCTGTCGTATCGCCGAGACCAATAGTGTTGGCGGTCGCGAACAAGCGGAAAGCCGGGTGGGGACGGATGACGCGGCTCTGGTCGAGCAGCGTCAGGCGGCCCGACGATTCCAGCACGCGCTGAATGACGAACATCACGTCCGGGCGGCCGGCATCATATTCATCGAAGACGAGCGCGACATTGTGCTGATAGGCCCAGGGCAGGATGCCGTCCTTGAACTCGGTGATCTGCAGACCATCCTTGACGACGATCGCATCCTTGCCGACGAGGTCGATACGGCTGACATGGCTGTCGAGGTTGATACGCACGCAAGGCCAGTTGAGGCGCGCGGCAACCTGCTCGATATGCGAGGATTTACCGGTGCCGTGATAGCCCGAAATCATCACGCGGCGGTTATGGGCAAAGCCCGCGAGGATCGCGAGCGTGGTCTCGCGGTCGAAAAGATAGTCCGGATCGAGATCGGGTACGTAGGCGCCGCCCTTGCTGTAGGCCGGAACGCGAATGTCGGAATCAATGCCAAAAACTTCACGAACCGAAACGGTGGTGTCGGGAACTTCGGAAATATCAAGGTCAATCTTGCTCATCATGTCTCCAAGGCGGGTGGCTCTCACCCAGCCATATCAATCTCAGCCGTTTGATCCGAAACGCCACGGCTTATTGCCCGCATCCGTTCGGTCGGAACAGCGGCGATACTTCTCCGGGACTAAAGCAAAATCTCGGCGCGATGAAATGATCGCTTGCGAGCATCCTTGAACAGAGCCCCGGACAAGAAACGCCGCGTCCGGAAAGTTGGCCGAGGTGCAGACAGCCAAATGCGCACCCTGCCGCGGTTGCCCACGGCTTCAGCCGATTTGGACCATACCTGATTGAAGGCGGAGAGCAAGGACAGGAATTAACAAAAACCGTTCTGTTTCAATAATTGATAGGCCTGTATGACCGCGCGGAAACGCTCCTCGGAGCCGCGGTCGCCGCCATTGGCATCCGGGTGATGCATTTTCACCAGTTCCTTGTAGCGACGCTTGATCTCCGGTGCTGCGGCGGTCGCGTTCAGCCCCATCGTATCGAATGCCTTCGCCTCCAGCGTCTTCAGCTTGCGCTGTTCCGGGAAACGCGGCCCGCGCCCCTGCCCCTGCCCTTCCTTGACGAAGCCGAAGGGATCGCGAACGCGGGAATAGGAGCCGGAGCGGATATCGGAGTGGAGCGGGCTGTTCTTGGCAGCCTTGTTGACACCCACCGTCCAAGTCGGCCGATGGCCGGTGATGGCTTCCTTCTGATAGCGCGCGATTTCCCCGTCCGAGAGGCCGGAGAAATAGTTATAGCCCTTGTTGTAGTCCTTGACGTGCTCGAAGCAGAACAAAAAGAACTGCCCTTCCGCATTGCGCCCGACCGGGGCGCGATGCGTACCGTGCTTTTCGCAGCCATCCCACTGACACGTCGGGGGGCCCGCCTCGGGCTCCTGCGGGCGTTTGCGGCGCGTGCGAATGCGATCGAAGTATTTTGAATCAAGTCCCATAGCGCCCTAATTATGGGGCCTCGATTGGCCCACAACAAGAATTGACAAACAGGAATGTTGCAGGCTTTGTGGGAACCTTTTTCGCCAGGGAGCTCGATGCGTGAATATGGAAACGACACTGCAATCACGCATTGAGACAAAGCTCACCGATGCTTTCGCTCCCGAGCGCCTCTCTGTCATCAATGAGAGCCACCTGCACGCCGGCCATCAGCCCGACATGACCGGAACCGGCGAAACCCATATAAGAATTCGCATCGTCTCCGCCAAGTTCGCGGGCATGCCGCGCCTTGCGCGCCACAGGGCGATCAACGATCTTCTGAAACCGGAACTGGATGCGGGCCTGCATGCGCTGGCCGTGGAACCCGCCGCACCGGGCGAAGCTGTGCGCTGGTAGGCCAGGCAAACCCCAATTACGGCGTCTTCGCCTCTTCCGTTTCGGCGGGGCGGATGCGCAGCTTGGTGATGCGGTTCTTTTCCCGCTTCATGACGATGAAACGCTTTCCGTAGAAGGTGAAAGCCTGACGCTCTTCCGGGATGGTCATCGATTCATGGATGACGAGACCGGCGATCGTCGTCGCCTCCTGGTCAGGCAGGTTCCAGTCGAGCGCCCGATTGAGATCGCGGATCGGCACGACGCCGTCGACCACGATCGAGCCGTCGGCCTCCTGCCGCACGCCCTGGATGTCGATATCGTGCTCGTCGGCGATATCCCCGACGATCTCTTCCAGAATATCCTCAAGCGTCACGATGCCCTGCACCTCGCCATATTCGTCGACGACGACGGCGAAATGCTGCTTGCGGCGCAGAAAGGCGTTGAGCTGATCCTCGAGATTGGTGCTGTCGGGCACGAACCAGGGCTTTTGCGCGATCTTGACGATGTCGAGGTTTTCCGGCTCGACATTCGGTTCGGCCAGCGCCCTCAGCAAGTCCTTGGCATGCACCACGCCGATGATGTTATCGATCGTGCCGCGCCAGAGCGGCATGCGCGTATAGGGACTGTCGAGAATGGCGCGCACGACCACCTCTGGCTGGTCATCGGCATTGATGGCGCGCATCGCCGTGCGATGCACCATGATATCAGACAGTTCCAGCTCACCGAGATCGAGCACGCCGCCCAACCGGTCACGGTCTGCCTTGACCACCGACCCTTCCCGGTGCAGCAGATCCACCGCACCGCGCAACTCGTCATGCGCCGACAGCATCGACACCTCTTTCGAGAGGTTGACGCCGAAAACACCGAGAATCCACCGGACGATGGCATTGACGAAGCTCGATACCGGACCGACGACCGCGACGAAGAACCGAACCGTGCCGGCGACATTGAGCGCGAAGCGATCCGGCGTCGAAATGGCCCAGCTCTTCGGCAGGACTTCCGCGAAGATCACGAGAATGACGGTCATGGCGACGGTCGCGAGCGCGACGCCGGAGTTGCCAAACAGACCGAGGAACACACTGGTCGCCAGCGAGGACGACAGGATGTTGGCAAGGTTGTTGCCGATCAGCAGAGCGCCAATCAGCCGGTCCCGGCGCTCGATCAGGCGACGGACGATGCCGGCATCCTGGTCACCATTGGCTTCCAGCGTATGGATACGGCTGCGCGACACAGCGGTAAGCGCCGTCTCCGAACCGGAGAAGAAAGCCGACAGCAATACAAGCACGACGATCGAGAGGATCTCGGGCCAATATTCGAACAATACAGCCAGCGTGCCCTCGACCGTCATCAGGGATGCTTTTCCTTCAGGAAACTCAGGACTTCGGAGGACGGCACATCATCGGCGACAAAGGACTGGCCGATGCCGTGGGTAAGGATGAAGGTGAGCTTGCCGCTCTTGACCTTCTTGTCCTGCGCGATTGCGTCCATCAGCGTCTCGGCGGGCGGCAGCTCGCCCGGTATATCGCCCATGCGTGTCGGCAGGCCCACGGTCTTCAGATGGGCCTCGACGCGCTTCGCATCATCTGGGCTTGCCAGATTGAGGCGGGCGGAAAATTCATGCGCAAGCACCATGCCGATGGCAACGCCCTCACCATGCACCAGCCGGCGGCTGTCATAGGCGGTGGCGGCTTCGAGCGCGTGACCAAAGGTGTGACCGAGATTGAGCAGTGCGCGCGGCCCGTTTTCGCGCTCGTCGGCAACGACGACATCGGATTTCGCCTGGCAGCTTGCCGCAATCGCCTCGATGCGGGCAGCACCACCGGCAAACACATCTTTCCAGTTGGCCTCGAGCCAGGCGAAGAAATCCGGCTTGTCGATGAGGCCGTATTTCGCCACTTCGGCATAACCCGCGCGGAACTCGCGTTCGCTGAGCGTATTCAGCACGTCGATATCGGCAAGTACCAGATCCGGCTGATGAAACACACCAACGAGGTTCTTCCCGTGATGGGTGTTGATGCCGGTCTTGCCGCCAACCGAGGAATCGACCTGCGCCAGAAGCGAGGTCGGAATCTGCACGAAGCGGACGCCACGGCGCACGATGCCGGCCGCAAAGCCCGCGAGATCACCGATGACGCCGCCGCCCAATGCGATGACCGCATCGTTACGCTCGACGCGCGCTGTCAGCACGGCATCGCAGACCGTCATTAGATGCTCGAAGCTCTTAGTCTTCTCGCCGGCCGGCAGTACGAGGCTGGATGCCTCGATGCCTGCTGCCGTCAGGCTGGCGACCAGGGCATTAAGATAGTGCGGCGCAACGTTTTCATCCGTGATGACGGCGGCCTTGCGGCCTTTCAGCCGTGCCGCGATCTCACGCCCTGCCCGGGCGATCAGGCCAGGGCCGATGAGGATATCATAGGCGCGCTCGCCGAGAGGCACGCGCAAGAGGCGTTCTGCGGAGGCCGCCGTAATCGCATTCATGGTGCTTTGCTTTCTGCTGTCTTTCCCTCGGCAACGGCAACAAGGACTTCCTTGGCCATGACTTCCTTGCTCACATCGCGGGACAGAACCGTGAGATCGGCTTCCGCATAGATCGGATAGCGCACGTTCATCAGATCCTCGAGGGTCTGTTTTGGATTGTCGGTCTTGAGGAGGGGGCGCGTGTCCCGCTTGTTGACCCGATCCCAGAGAACCTCGAGATCGGCCTTCAGCCAGACGGAAAGGCTGCTGCGCTTGACATGAAACCGCGTGCCCTCGTTGATGAAGGCGCCGCCGCCGGTTGACACGACGCGTGGCCCGCCCTTGAGCAACCGCTTGATGACACGCGTTTCCAGCGCCCGGAACTCCAGTTCGCCATAGGCGGCAAAAAGCTCCGGGATCGTCATGCGCGACACGCGCTCGATCTCGGCGTCGGTGTCGACGAAGGGGATGCCCAGTTGCTGCGCGACCAGCCGGCCGACCGAGGATTTGCCTGCCCCCATCAATCCCACGAGGACAAGATTGCGCTGACCCAGCGCGGCGCGCGCCCTGTCTTTTAGGCTCTCTGCAAGGGTCAGGACTTGTTCACTCATCGGCCCATTCACAATTTCTTTGGAAACGGTATCGTCAAATGCGCCTGTAGCGTCAAGACGCCGCTCGCGTAAACATGTCTGCAATATCCTTCCGCTAACGCTTGTTGGGTATAATTAGTGCGTCGCCGGACCCATGCTGGGACGAGGAGAGTTTTCGAATGCCGACCCTGTTTCGCTTCCTTGTCATCTGCGCGGTGATCGGCGGATCGATATATGGGGCAATGTGGGCGCTCGCGCTCTTCGTTGATCCGCAGCCGCGCGAAATAACGATCCGCATTCCGCCAGAGCGCATCAATCCGCCGACGACCGGCTCGCTGAAGCCATGAACGCGAGGGCTGGCGTGAGAGATCTGAGCCGCGCGCATCTGGAGTCTTTCCTGGAAATGATGAGCGCCGAACGCGGCGCGGCCGTCAACACGCTGCAATCCTACGAGCGCGACCTTGAAGACCTCCATGGCTTCCTTTCCGAGCGCAGCGTCCGCATGACCGATGCCGGGCCGAGCGACCTCGGCGCCTATCTCTCCGGCCTCGCGGCCCAAGGTTTCAAACCCTCTTCCCAGGCGCGGCGACTCTCGGCCATGCGCCAATTCTATAAATTCCTCTACGCGGAAGGCCTGCGCACCGACGATCCCACGGGAATTCTCGATGCACCGAAAAAGGGCCGCCCCCTGCCGAAGACCATGGGCGTCGAGGACGTGACGCGTCTTTTGACCCAGGCGGAACAGGAAGCAGCCGCGGATGGACCCGACCAGCTTCAGCGCCTGCGCATGCTGGTGCTGCTGGAACTGCTTTACGCCACCGGCATGCGCGTGAGCGAGCTCGTGTCATTGCCTGCGAAAGTGTTGGATCACGAAGGACGCTTTCTCATCATTCGCGGCAAGGGAAACAAGGAACGGCTGGTGCCGCTGTCACAGTCGGCCATATCGGCGCTGAAGGCCTATGGACGGCTGCAAACCGAACTCGCAGCGAATGCCAAGCAGTCCGCACCCGAAAGCCCTTGGCTCTTCCCTTCGGCCTCGCAGCAGGGCTATCTGGCGCGCCAGGTCTTCGCGCGCGATCTGAAAGATCTTGCCATCCGCGCCGGGCTGACGCCTTCGCTAATCTCGCCGCACGTCATGCGCCATGCCTTTGCAAGCCACCTGCTTGCCAACGGCGCGGACCTGCGCGTGGTGCAGGAACTTCTGGGGCATTCGGACATTTCGACGACACAAATCTATACGCATGTACTGGAAGAACGCCTTCATCAGCTCGTCCAAACGCATCACCCCCTTGCCAAACAGGCCAAAAAACAGGATTAGGACCGGCATAAGGGTTAAACCTGCCGTCTCTCGTTACGCGCAAAAGGATCGGAAACGCACCTCATGCACAATTATCTCGACTTCGAAAAACCCATCTCGGATCTCGAAGGCAAGATTCACGAGCTCAAGAAACTGGCGAGCGAAGACGAAAGCATCGACACTTCGGACGAAGTCGGTCGGCTTGAAATCCGCGTTCGCGAAGCGACGGCGGATATCTATTCCAAGCTCAACGCTTGGCAGAAGACGCAGGTGGCCCGCCATCCGCAGCGGCCGCATTTCGTCGATTACGCCAGTGCACTGCTCACCGAGTTCACGCCGCTGGCCGGCGATCGCAAATTTTCGGAAGATGCTGCCATCCAGGCAGGCTTTGCCCGTTTCCGCGGTCAGCCCATCGCCATCATCGGCCAGGAAAAGGGCAACGACACCAAGACGCGCCTGAAGCACAATTTCGGCAGCGCCCGTCCCGAAGGCTACCGCAAGGCAATCCGCGTCCTGGAAATGGCCGACCGCTTCCAGCTGCCTGTTATCACGCTTGTCGACACCGCAGGTGCCTATCCTGGCGTCGGCGCTGAAGAGCGCGGCCAGGCAGAAGCCATCGCCCGCTCGACCGAAATGTGTCTTGGCGTCAAGGTGCCGATCATCTCCGTCGTCATCGGCGAAGGCGGCTCCGGCGGCGCCATCGCTATTGCCACCGGCAACCGCGTCTACATGCTCGAACATTCGATCTACAGCGTGATTTCGCCCGAAGGTGCAGCCTCGATCCTCTGGCGCGATTCCACCCGCGCCAAGGAAGCGGCCACCAACATGAAAATCACCGCCGAGGACCTGAAAGGCCTCGGTGTGATCGACGGCATCATCCCGGAGCCGCTCGGCGGCGCACACCGCGATCCGCAGAGCGTGATCGCAGCAACCGGCGACATTATTTCCAACGCGCTTGGCGAGCTTTCCAGCCGCACGGGCGAGCAGCTGCGCAGCGACCGTCGCCAGAAATTCCTCAACATCGGCCGCAATCTCTAAGCGGCTTTGTGAAAATCCAATTGCGAAAAATAGGAATGAGGCCAAATCTTGGCCACATTCCTGTTATCGAAGCTTCTATGGCAAAGAAAAGCTTGCCGATGCGACGCGAGAGCGTCATAGGCTGGTAAGGAATTTTCAAGTATAAGCCGTTTATGATTCCGTTTCATGCTTCGAGGGGAGTGGCGAAACAGATCGAGCTGCCGCTCTTCGCATTTATGGGCCAAGTCAGAATGCGCATCCGTAACCTTGCCTATGTTTCCCTGATGGCGCTGGCTCTTGCCGGCTGTAACGACGCGCTCGATACCGCGTCGATCGATCTGTCGAAGGTGACGAACAAGGTCGAACAACCGCTGCCGAGCCGTATCCTGGCGGATATGGCCAAGAAGGGCATGGACCGCAATTCGCCGATCATGATCCGTATCTTCAAGGAAGAAGGTGCGATGGAAATCCTGAAGGCGAACCAGAGCAACCGTTTCGAGGTCATCGCGAGCTACAGCATCTGCGCCTGGTCCGGCCGCCTCGGCCCGAAGGTCAAGGAAGGCGACCGGCAAGCGCCGGAAGGCTTCTACATGCTGACGCCAGCCAACCTCAATCCGAACTCGAAATACTACCTCGCCATCAACACAGGCTTTCCGAACCGGTATGACGCCGCCAACGGCCGCACCGGCGCCAATCTGATGATCCACGGCGCCTGCTCGTCGTCAGGCTGCTATTCAATGACCGACCAGCAGGTGCTGGAAATCTACGCTTTCGCGCGTGACGCCTTCAAGGGCGGCCAGAAGGCCATTCAGCTCGAGGCATTCCCCTTCCGCATGACGGCGGAAAACATGTGGAAGCACCGTCTCAGCCCGAATATCGATTTCTGGAAGATGCTGAAGGTTGGCTACGACAATTTCGAAGTGACCAAGCGGCCGCCGGAAGTCGAAGTCTGCGAAAAGAAATATGTCTTCAACCAGCAGGCCAGCGGCCAGTTCAACGCCGGCGGCAAATGCCCGGTCATGACGACACCGCCTGCCCTGCAGGTCGCGCTTGCCAATTACGACAAGCAGTATCAGACCGATTACGCGGCGGCGACGAAGAAATTTAGCGATATGGCCTGGTACGATCCGACCGAGGCCGAGCGCAAGGCTGTTGTCGCCAAGCAGCGCAAGGGCCATGATCTTGCCTATGCTCCCACGGGCACTGCGCTGGCCGCCGGCAAGATGATGAAGGTCGCCGATCTCGAGTCGATGATGTCCAACCAATCGGCGCAGCAGATCGCGCGCGGTGGCACCGTCGCCAGCCCGACGACGACGGCAAGCATCCGCTCGGCAACCGCCGCTCCGGACGCAACGGCGCAGCAGACCGGCGGCCCGCTGGTCGCCGCCAACATTCCGGCGAATGTTCCGATCCCGACGGCAAACCCGATGGTTCCGGGTCCAGCAGTCAACCCGCTCGCCTATGCGCAAAATCCGGCTGTCGAGACGGCACAGACCGAGCAGACAAAGAAGCCGCCATTCTGGAAGTTCTGGGCCAAGAGTGAATAGTCTGGACGGCGAGATCTACGATCTGCGCGGACTGAAGTGCCCCTATCCGGCGATCAAGACGGAAAAGCGCCTGCGCGGCATGGCGAGCGGCGCCATGCTCACGGTCGAAACGACCGATCCTCTTGCGGTGATCGACATTCCGCATCTCTGCAATGAAAAGGGCCACACGCTTGTCGCCAGCGAGAAGACGGAAAGCGGCCACCGTTTCATCATCCGCAAGGGATGATCTCTTACAGCCGGTGGCCATCCCAATGGTTCGAGGGTCGCTTCGCTCCCACCTCACCATGAGGATGGAGCGAACTCGCCACGCTCGGACACCATCTATCTCCTCGTTTTCACACAAGTCTGGATAGCAAACCTCGGCATACTTTTCCTCGTATTGCTCCGATTACGACGAACCGGGTGGCAATACACAAAGACCAGCCTCACCCTGAGGTGGCGCGCAGCGCCCTCGAAGGGCGAGGCGGATTGCCGGATGGCTAGAGCATTTTCGCTTTTCTTCGAAGCGCGAAAACGCTCTATCTTCTTGTTTTTACGCATTTCCGGACGGAAAACCGCTGTGCACTTTTCCTGGAAATGCTCTAGAAACGCATCCCCGGCACAGCCAGCGGGTTGTCCTGCAGCGCGGCGCGATCCGGCGTATCGACGCGCGGCTTGCTGAGAAAGGCGTCGAACAGGCCCTTCACGAAATCCTCGGGCAGATCCTTGGTGATGATCACCATGCGCGTGCGCCGGTCCTCGGGGTCGGGCCAAGCCGGCAGGCGCACTGGCGGATGGAAGATGTTCTGCACGCCATGCAGCACGACCGGGCGCTCCGGCCTGTCCGACACGGCAACGATCGCTTTCATGCGCAAAAGCTTTTCACCATGGGCCGAACGCAAGAGATCGATGAACATCTCCAGCGCCGCCGGGTCGATCGGCTGTGTCTCGATGATCGAGAAGGATCGGATCGATTCGTCGTGGCGGGTCACGTCATGGCCGTGCTGGTGGCGATGGTCGTGGTGGTGGCCATGATGGTGATGGCCGTGACCGCCATGATGGTGGTGGTGATGGTGATCATGGCCGTCGTGATGATGATGATCATGGTGGTGATCCTCATCCGCCTTCAGCTCGTCCTGCAGCCAGCGGCCGACATCGGCGATCTTCGACATCGGATCGTAGAGACCGTTGATGAGAATGGCGGCGCGGCCGGCCTCCTCGCTATCGGCGCTCAGGATCTGCGCACGCGGATTGAGCGCTCTTAGCCGACCGATCAGCAAGTCTTCAGGCACCGCACCAGAAATGCCGCTCTTTGAGACGATCAGCCGGTCGGCGACCGCCACCTGTTTGCGCGCCTCTTCATGATTGTCGAGCGTCTGCAGCCCGTTGACCGCATCGACGACGGTGACGACGCCATCCAGATCGAAATTGGCTGCAATGATCGGGTTGCCCATGATCGACTGCATGACAGGCGCGGGATCGGCAAGACCAGTGGTTTCGATGACGATGCGCTTCAGCGGCCGGATGCGGCCGGTCTGCATGGCGTCCATCAGGTTCGCCAGCGTATCCACCAGCTCGCCGCGCACCGTGCAGCACAGGCAGCCGTCCGAGAGCTCGATGATGGCATCGCCGGAGCTTTCCACCAGCAGATGGTCGATGCCGACGTCGCCGAATTCGTTGATGATGACGGCCGCATCGCGCATAGCCTCATCCTTGAGGATGCGGTTGAGCAGGGTCGATTTGCCCGCACCGAGGAAACCGGTCAGGATTGCGACCGGCACTCTTTGCTGCGAAACGCTCATGGCTAAAATCCGATATTAGAAAGTGGGACGTGGCATCGGGATCGGCACATTGTCCGCCCCGCCGGAGATGGCGATCTTGTTGCCCTTGGTGGCCTTGTCACCTTTCGCAGTGGCATCGTCCTTGTCGCCCTTCGCGGCGGTGGCGATGTCCTGGCCGCCGATCAGGCCGGCATAGATGAAATTGGGCTCATGATCCATTTCGTGGATATAGGGCGACTGCACCTTGGTGCGACCGAAGGGATCGCGCGTTTCGCTGCGCGCCTGCGCGCCCTTGGTGCTGCAGATATCGGCGGTGACGTCGGCAACGTCAGCCGACTGCGGCGTGTCGGGCCGCAGGCTTGCGAGCGTATCCTTGCCCGCGAGCTGGTTCTGGAAACCCTTTTCCAGCAGATTGGCGGAATCATCGGCCCGCGCCGCCAGGCTGTCGGTGCCGAGCACGACGGAGATCAGCGTGCGGCCGTTGCGGGTTGCCGAGGCGATCTGGTTGAAGCCGGCGGCACAGATGAAGCCGGTCTTCATGCCGTCGGCGCCATCGAAACGGCCGATCAGCATGTTGATGTTTGGCACCTGCTTCACGCCGTTGGTAAAGCCTTCCAGCGAGAAATAACCGGCATATTGCGGAAATTCGCGGCGCAGCGCGACGCTGAGAATGGCAAGGTCACGCGCCGTCGTATATTGCCCCTTGCCCGGAAGGCCGTTCGGATTGATGAAATGCGTGTCGCGCATGCCAAGGCGAGCCGCCTCCGCATTCATTCGCGCCACGAATGCCGGCTGCGAACCGCCCACGGTTTCGCTGACCGCCATGGCAAGATCGTTTGCCGATTTGACCAGCATCATCTTCAGGGCATTGTCGAGCGTCATCTTCTGCCCGGGCTTGAAGTACATCTTCGCCGGCGGCTGCGCGGCCGCGAGCTTCGACATGACGACGGGCGTATCGAGTTTGATCTGGCCGGATTGCAGGGCACGGAAGGTGACGTAGCTGGTCATCAGCTTGGTGAGCGAAGCCGGATACCAGCGGCGAAACGCTTCCTGCTGGTCGAGCACGCGGCCGGTGCTGACATCGACGAGAATATGCGGATTGGCTCCGGCCGTCTGCGCGGTCGACAGGAAAAGCATGGATGCAGCTGCGGCTACGGGAACAAGCCGCAGGGCGGCATACAAACGATTCTGCTTCGTCGGCACGATCTATCCTTCAGAGTTCCGGAATTTTCTCGAAAGCTTCGTCTATTTAACCTATATGGCTAGGAGAAGGCAAAGGCGATTGACGACTTTATTTGCCCTTGAGCAGGCCACGCTAGATGCGAAGAGCCGGCAGGGGCGGAACGAAGAACCGAAGAGTTGAACCACAACCGATAGTGAGCAGCAGGAAAATCAGCATGCCGATCTTGAACAGAGCCGCCGAACTCCAGGGCGAAGTGACCGAATGGCGCCGCTATATCCACACGCGGCCCGAACTTCTCTATGCGGTGGAAAACACCGCCGCCTTCGTCGCTGAAAAACTTCGCTCCTTCGGCGTCGACGAGGTGGTGACCGGCATCGGCCGCACCGGCGTCGTCGGTCTGATCCGCGGCAAGGGCGAGGGTCGCACAGTCGGCCTGCGCGCCGATATGGATGCCCTGCCGCTCACCGAAATCACCGGCAAGCCCTGGGCTTCCGAGACACCCGGCAAAATGCATGCCTGCGGCCATGACGGTCACACCGCGATGCTCTTGGGCGCTGCGAAATACCTCGCCGAAAACCGCAATTTCAACGGCAATGTCGCCGTCATCTTCCAGCCGGCCGAAGAGGGTGGCGCCGGCGGCGACGCCATGGTCAAGGACGGCATGATGGAGCGCTTCGCCATCGCCGAAGTCTACGGCATGCACAACATGCCAGGCCTGCCCGTGGGACATTTCGCCATCCGCAAGGGCGCGATCATGGCGGCGACAGATGAATTCACCGTTTCCATAAAGGGTGTCGGCGGCCATGCCGCCATGCCGCACAAGACCATCGACCCGATCGCCATCGGCGCGCAGATTGTCTCCAACCTGCAGCTCATCGCCTCGCGTAGCGCCAATCCGCTGAAATCCGTCGTCGTCTCCGTCACCAAGTTCAATGCCGGCAATGCGCATAACGTCATTCCGAGCGAGGCAAGCTTTGCCGGCACGGTGCGCACGCTCGATCCCGAGATGCGCGACCTCGCCGAACAGCGCTTCAGGCAGATCGTTTCCGGCATTGCCGCCAGCCACGGCGCCGAGGTCGACATCGAGTTCCAGCGCAACTACCCGGTCACCTTCAACCATGCCGATGAGACCGACCATGCGATCGCCATCGCCGAGGAAATTGCCGGCGCGAACAATGTCATTCCGGATATCGACCCGATGATGGGCGGCGAGGATTTCTCCTACATGCTGCTCGCCCGCCCCGGCGCCTTCATCTTCGTCGGCAATGGCGATACCGCCGGTCTGCACAACCCGGCCTACGACTTCAACGACGAAGCCATAGCCCACGGCATTTCCTACTGGGTGCGCCTCGCCGAACAGCGCCTCAACGCCTGAGACACCACCGCCACTCTCCGTGCGCCTTATGAGGCGCACGGCACCGCAAAAGCGAATTGTCCCTGGTACGTAAAAGGGCTTGGCTTCCTGCCTTTGCTTTTGTATGGATCATCCCGAGTGGTCTCGTAGCTCAGCAGGATAGAGCACCAGATTCCTAATCTGGGGGTCACGCGTTCGAATCGCGTCGAGATCACCAACATTTCCCAATTAAAACAATATGTTAGCCTATCCATCAGATCTATAAGGGTCCACCGGCGTTCCTGCACGCCTGTCCCCGATGCATTCGCACGCTCACGATATGTGACCGGGAGTTCGCCGTTTGGCGAACTCCGACACACAAAAGAAATTACCAGCAGTGCCAGCACCGGTGATAAAATCCGCCGTCATAATAATGATAATAGGGATGATAATAATACGGGTGGTAGTAGTAAGGATGGTAGTAATAGGGGCCGGTTACAACACAGCCCGCCAGCATTGTGGCGAGGATGATCGCCGAGCCCAGCTTCAACACAAATCGCAGCATAATTACCTCTCAAACCCGCCCCGATAGAGCTTAAACGGCACGGAAAGGCTATTCCGTCGCTGGAGAGCAATTAGATTATGGAATGGTGGGCGTCTTCAAAAAGGCCGCAAGCTCCCAATTTCAGCAAATGGGAGCTAGGGGTCGGTTCCCCGAGAGGCATTGCCCATTACCGCTTACTTGTAATCAAACGCCCCCGGATGGTTTTCCAAACTGCCCGTCAGCGCCGCATAGAGTATGGTTCTGCCGTCGATCGCTTCATTGCCCGGCCCGATGTTCAGCCATGTCAGCTTCTCGGTCACGGTCTTCTGGTCGGCTGAGAGCAGCAGGCCGTACATGATCTTCTTGCCGGGATCGTACATCACGGCGATGCGCTCCGAGCCGCAGTCATGCTGCTTGCAGGCGCTCATGACATAGACCTTGTCTCCGCCAAACGTCACCTCGTTGCCGGGGGATTCGACGGTCTTGCCGTTGATCCAGTCCGGCAACGTGTGGCCTTTGGCCATCGCCTTGAAGGCGGCGGTAGCAGCCGGATCGGAGGCGATTTCGCGAAATGTGGCGGGATGATTTTGTGCGAATGCAGGCGGAGTGCCTGCGAGGATTGTCAGCAACGCGACTGATGCCACGATATTTCTCATGCGTTTGCCCTCAAAAGAATAGGGAGCATAAAGGGCTCATGTCCAGCGCTGGGCAAGAGCTTGAACATGACATCACCCCACCGCAATCCTGTTCCTCACCAGCCTCACACCGCGGATCGATTCGGCGACCGCGGTTGCCCGCATCACTTCCTGCTGAGTGGCGACGGTGCCATCGAGGCGGATCTCCTGGCCGGCGGCCGTCACCTTCACCTCGGAGGCATCGATCCCGCCGGCAACGGCCAGTGCGTTGGCAACTGTTGACTCCAGTTCCGAACGCCTGGAATGCTCGCTTTCCAGATAAAGCTCCATGCCGTGAAATGTCGCCGCTTTGAAAACCATTCATCGCCCTCCGCATTCGAGTGGACGAAAAACGCAGCACTTGGCAATTGGTTCAATAATGATCGAAAAATATCATTAAATCAGTGATTTCGCCTTAAACGCGCATCGCAGTCGCAGGGGGTTGTAAGCCGGCACACTTGCCGCTTCCTGCGATCCCCTGTAGAGCCTTGGAGACTTTCAGCAACATGCGGATACCTGAATGACCACCGGTAGCAAGGCGCGACGCCGCCTGACGATATTGGGTTCGACCGGCTCCATCGGCCAGAATACGCTTGATGTCATAGCCCAGCTGGGCGGGCGTGAAGCCTTCGACATCGCCGCCATTACAGGCCACGACAATATCGAGCTTTTGGCGGAGCAGGCAAAGGCCTGCGGCGCGGCTTTCGCCGTTACCGCCAATGAGGAGCGTTATCAGGCACTGAAGGACGCGCTGGCTGGCACCGGTATTGCAGTCGGCGCTGGCAAGAACGCTCTGATCGAAGCAGCCTCCATGCCATCGGATTGGGTGATGGCCGCCATCATCGGCACGGCCGGCCTTGCGCCGACGCTCGCCGCTGCCCGCCGTGGCGCCGATATTGCGCTTGCCAACAAGGAATGCCTCGTTTCCGCCGGCGATCTCTTCGTGCGCGCCGTTTCAGAAGGCGGCGGACGGCTGATCCCGGTCGATAGCGAGCACAGCGCCATTTTCCAGGCGCTCGAGGATGATCAGCAGCACGCGGTGGAGCGCATCATCATCACCGCGTCGGGCGGCCCCTTCCGCACCTGGACGCGCGAGCAGATGGCCAATGTGACGCCCGCAATCGCGCGTGCTCATCCCAACTGGTCCATGGGCTTTAAGATATCAGTCGGCAGCGCCTCGATGTTCAACAAGGCGCTGGAGATGATCGAGGCCAAGCACCTGTTCAATGTCCGGCCCGATCAGATTGAAGTGGTGGTGCATCCGCAATCCGTCATCCATTCCATGGTCGGCTACAGCGATGGCTCGGTGCTGGCGCAGCTCGGCTGTCCCGACATGCGCACGGCCATCGGCTATGCGCTGACTTACCCGGCCCGCACCAAGCTCAGCGTCGACCGGCTGGATTTCGCCAAGCTGGCGCGGCTCGATTTCGAGGCGCCGGATGAGGTTCGCTTCCCGGCGCTGCGGCTTGCCCGCACCGCGCTTGAGCGCGGCGGCCTGCAGGGCGCCATCATGAACGCCGCCGAGGAGATCGCCTTCCATGCCTTCGTGGATGGCCGCATCGGCTTCCTGGAAATGGCCGATATCGCCGAAGCCGTCATGGACGAGATGATCGCGACCGGCAGCGCCGAAACCATGGACGCCGTCTTTGCCGCCGACGGGGAAGCCCGCGGCCGGGCAGCGGCGCTGATCACCCAGCGGGAAAAAGCAGCCTAACCCGCCTCGCCAACAGCGCCTTTCGGACAGATCACTCCATGCCACTTCACCTCGAAACTCCGCTCATCGAATCCCAGCCGCTCAGCCATGCCTCGGGACGTTCCATCTGGTTGAAGATGGATGCGCTGCAGCCGCCCGGCTCCTTCAAGATCAGGGGTGTCGGTGCTGCCTGCGAACATCATGCCGCTAACGGGAAACGGCGCTTCGTATCCTCTTCCGGCGGCAATGCCGGCATTGCCGTCGCCTATGCCGGGCGTCGGCTTTCGATCCCGGTATCGGTCTTCGTTCCCGAGACGACGACGGAGCAGGCGAAGGCGCTGATCCGCCAGGAAGGTGCCGAGGTCTTCGTGCACGGCGCGTCCTGGCAGGAGGCAAACGAACGCGCGCTCCAGGCGGTCGATGCCGATACCGCCTTCATCCACCCCTTCGATGATCCACTGCTCTGGACGGGTCACGCGACGATGATCGATGAAGTCGTCAGGGCTGGTGTCCGGTTCGATGCGGTCGTTCTCTCGGTGGGCGGCGGCGGCCTGCTCGCCGGCGTCGCGGAGGGGCTGGACCGCAATGGTCTTCAGGATATCCCCATCATCGCCGCCGAAACGGAAGGTGCCGCCTCGCTGGCAGCTTCGGTGACATCGGGCAAGCTGGTGGAGCTGCCCGCCATCACCAGCATCGCAACATCGCTCGGCGCCCGAAAGGTCTGCCAGCGCGCTTTTGAGATTACCCGGAACAGACCAGTCGATTGCGTCGTCGTCGATGACCGCGCGGCCGTCAACGCATGCATGCGCTTCCTCGACAATCACCGCACTCTCGTGGAGCCTGCCTGCGGCGCCGCACTGGCCGTCGCCTACGCCCATACCGATCGGCTGGCGCGCTTCGAGCGGGTGTTGATGATCGTCTGTGGTGGCGCGACCGCCACCCTCGCCCAGTTGCAGGCTTGGTAAGCATCCTGATTGCACGGCATGCCTTCAGCAGGATTGCCGTCGGCTCCCGAGACCAATAGGTAAGCAAAATCTTACCGATTGATTTCTGCTGTTGCCATTCCCGATATCGATCGCTAGAGAGGAATTCCGGCCTCACTTTCAAAGGAATCAAGGATGCCGGACTTTTCCACTCTCATTCTCTTTGCCGCCGCATCGCTGGTGCTCACCGCCACGCCCGGTCCCGATATGCTGCTCATTGCCTCGCGCAGCGTCAGCCAGGGCCGCTCGGCGGGCTTCCTCACTTATGCGGGCATTGCGCTCGGAACCTATTGCCACGCCATGGCCGCCGCACTCGGCCTCTCCAGGCTGTTTCTCACCGTGCCTGTTGCCTATGAGATCGTACGCTGGGCTGGCTGTGCCTATCTGCTCTATCTCGCTTTCAAGACCATCCGTTCGCAAGGCTCGGCTTTCGCGCCGTCCACGGCACTCAAGCGGCTCTCTGGAAAACGCATATTCACCGAGGGGCTGGCAACCAATCTACTCAACCCGAAGATGGCACTCTTCGTATTGGCGCTGTTCCCGCAATTCGTCGACCCGCATGGCGGCTCGATGACCCTGCAGATGGCGCTGCTGGCCACGATTTTGAATGGGATCGGCTTCCTCGTGAACGGTTCCGTCATCCTGCTCGGCAGCCATATCCGAGGACGTCTCTCGGCGATCAAGCGTGTGCCGAAATTGCCGCAATATCTTCTGGCAACGGTCTTTGCCGGCCTGGCGTGCCGCCTGGCCTTGGCAAGCCGCAACTAACCCAGCTTGAAAAAATATCGCGGAAATGCCCATGCATTTCCGCGATACTGGATGCAAACAGCAGTTTTAGGCGACGGCGCGGGCCAGCGCACAGCGCGACCAGAGTGCATGCAGCGCGCCAACCAGATGCTCGATATCGCCATCCGAATGCAGCGGCGTCGGCGTGATGCGCAGACGCTCGGTCTTCTTCGGTACAGTCGGATAATTGATCGGCTGAACATAGACGCCGGCGTCGAGCAGCAGATCCGAAATCCACTTGCACTTGGCAGCATCACCGACCAGCACCGGCACGACATGGCTCGGGTTTGGCATATGCGGAATGCCTGCGGCATCGAGCTGGGCGCGCAGCCGGCGGACACGATCCTGATGGCGGGCGCGTTCGAACTGGCTGACCTTCAGATGCTGGATCGAAGCGACCGCACCCGCGGCAAGCGCCGGCGGCAGCGACGTCGTGAAGATGAAGCCGGACGCAAACGAGCGGATGAAATCGCAAAGCGCCGTCGAAGCCGCGATATAGCCGCCCATGACGCCGAATGCCTTGCCGAGCGTGCCTTCGATGACTGTCAGACGATCCATCAAGCCTTCGCGCTCGGCGATGCCGCCGCCGCGCGGGCCGTACATGCCGACGGCATGCACTTCGTCGAGATAGGTCATCGCGCCATACTTGTCGGCGAGATCGCAGATTTCCTTGATGGGGGCGATATCGCCATCCATGGAATAGACGGATTCGAAAGCGATCAGCTTCGGCGCCTTCGGATCGGCGGCCTTCAGCTTGGCTTCGAGATCGTGCAGGTCGTTATGCTTCCAGATGACCTTGTCACACTTCGCATAGCGAATGCCTTCGATCATCGATGCATGGTTCAACGCATCCGAGAAGATGATGAGGCCGGGAATGCGCGCGCCAAGCGTGCCGAGCGTCGCCCAGTTGGAGATGTAGCCGGAGGTGAAGATCAGCGCGGATTCCTTGCCGTGCAGATCGGCGAGTTCCTGCTCGAGCAGAACATGATAGTGGTTGGTGCCAGAAATATTCCGGGTGCCTCCCGCACCCGCGCCACAGTGATCTATGGCTTGCTTCATCGCCTCGATCACTTTTGGATGCTGGCCCATGCCGAGATAGTCGTTGGAACACCAGACCGTCACTTCCTGCGGGCCGTTGGGCGTATAGCGCGTCGCGCGCGGAAAATTGCCCCGGCGGCGTTCCAGATCGGCGAACACGCGGTAACGACCTTCATCATGCAGGCCGTCCAGCTCGCCCTTAAAAAATGCTTCGAAATCCATCATCTGCTCCAGTAGCGTGCAACCGTTTTCAAGAATGGCGGTTCACACGTCAACCCCTCCCAACTGCTTTCGGGCTCCGCTGCGGCAAATGGCCCCTAATTTTGAACAGTTCCAGACAAGAATAACCAATCGCATCAAATTGACAATCGAAACCATGCCCGAAACGAAGGAACCGAACAGCAGCCCCAGGTCGCTGCAACGCTAAAACCATGCGGGCGGCGATGACGCAAAGTTAGATCAGCGTTGCCACGGAGTCTGTGGAGAAAGACGGCAGATTTTCTACCCTCTGCCAATCGTTTATTGTCCGAATAAGAACGTGCCTTTGTTCAGCAACAAAAAAACTATTCGCGCCCAATGGACAATCATATTTTGCACGATATTTTTTCGTAGTTGCAGGACTGAAAAAACAGCCCATCGTGTTGGAGCTGAAGAATTGGGACGACGTTGCCGGGTTCGGCTTAACTAACGTTGGAGAGAGTAAATGAAAAAAGTTCTCATGCTCGCATTGATCGGCTTGTCCATCGCAAGCTGCACGCCGACTGAACAAGGCGCCGGCATCGGCGCGGCAGGCGGCGCCATCATCGGCGGCGCAGTGACCGGCAACGTCCGCGGCGCCGCCGTTGGCGCGGCTATCGGCGGTCTTTCCGGCGCTGTCATCGGCAGCGTCCAGGAACAGCCCGGCCAATGCTACTATCGCGACCGCTACGGTCGTCGCTACATCGACGATTGCCCGCGCGGCGGATATCGTGGTGGCTACGGCGGCGGTTACGGCGGCTACTGATCGATATCAGATCGCTATATCGAGTCCCGGGCCGCAAGCCCGGGACTTTTTCATTCCAGCAAGGCAAATACCCCGCCTTCAAGGTGCCGGCATCACGCGTTGGCACAGCGACGACAACCCTTGGACGTCGCCTCAAGGCCAGCGCTGAAACGCGGCAACTCCATCGGAAATCCCGGCGTTTCTGTCCATTTTGGTCATCTTTTCCAGGTTTTTGACTCCAAACTGGTACACCTGAGCGACTTTTGCCTCTATGGTGGCCGCGCGTTAACCCCGGGGAAACGTCAAACTGAGTAAGTTCTCATGTAACCGTAAAGCGGCGTATGCATAAAAGAACTGAACCGAGGAAGAGTATTGCGTATCGGCAGGCAGGAACCGTTGCAGCGGTTGCGGCAGCGCTCGCGCTCGGGCCTTTTTGCGTTGAAAACGCCTTCGCTTTCAAGATCTTCGGCATAAAGCTCTGGGGTAAGGACGAAACGACGGATCAGGTTTCCGATCCCGTCCACTACACGGTCGATTTCAAGGCCGACAATCTCGACAAGGATCTGAAGGAAGCCCTGAACGACAGCTCGATGCTGGTCGCCGACAAGGACAAGGCCGTCTCCGGCGACCTCGGCGTCGTCGTCAAAGCGCGCGACGACCGCGACCGCCTGATCGCCACCCTTTACGAGAAGGCCCGCTATGGCGGCGTGGTCACCATCACCATCAACGGCACCCCGCTCGATGCCTTGCCGCCGACGCCGGCCTTTGGTCGCTCCAAGCCCGTCGCAGTTGTCATCAGCGTCGACCCCGGTGCGGTCTTCAAGCTCGGCAAGATCAATCTCCTTGGCGATGCCGCGGCACTGGACGCCTCACGTTACGGCCTGGTGCGCGGCGGGGATGCCGGTTCGCTGACCATCCTGAAGGCGGGCGACAAGATGGTCGCCGATTTCAAGAATGAAGGGCATCCGCTCGCCAGGCTCGACAAGCGCGATGTCGTCGCCGACCACTCCACCAATACCGTCGATGTCTCGCTGAAGGTAGAAAGCGGCCCCGTCGCACCCTTCGGCAATGTCGGCGTCACCGGCCAGAAGTCGGTCGATCCGGATTTCATCAAGCGCTACGCCCGCATCAACGAAGGCAAGCCCTATTCGCCTGATGATCTGAAAAAGGCCTCGGACCGTCTCAGAAAGCTCGGCGTCTTTTCCAGTGTTACCATTCGCGAGGCCGACAAGCTGGCGCCGGATGGCAGCATTCCCACCACCATCGAGGTGTCGGAAGGCAAGCAGCGCTATTTCGGCGTCGGCGCGCAATATTCCACCATCGACGGCTTCGGCCTGCAGGGCTATTGGGGACACCGCAATCTGACGGGACGCGCGGATTCGTTGCGCATCGAAGGATCGGTCTCTCGCCTCGGCGAGACCACGGATGTCGGCCAGCTCGATTACACAGCCGGCATCACCTATGTCAGGCCCGCGACCTTCTATCCTTCGGCGACCTTCACCGCAGCACTGAAGATGCAGAGCCTGCATCCGGATGCCTACGACGCCAATACAGTGACGGGAAGCGGCAGCCTCGCCTACGAAATCAACGATCAGGATACGGTCTCGGCCGGCGGCGAAGTCAGCTACGAGTCCGACACCACGGACGCCTTCGGCAAGCGCAATTATCTGACCGTGGCGATCCCGCTCGAATATGTCAGAGATACGCGCGACAATAAGCTGGACCCGACGGAAGGCTTTCGCGCCGCGATCAGCGCCAAGCCGAGCTACGAGGCGATGGGCGGCACGGTGTTCAGCTCCTTCGAGGGCTCGGTCACCGGCTATCAGGGTGTCGGCGCCAACAACAACGTCGTCTTCGCCGGCAAGCTTGCCCTCGGCTCGCTCATCGGCGCCAACAGTATCGAGGATATCCCCGCCACCCGGCGCTTTTATGCCGGCGGCGGCGGTTCGGTCCGCGGCTACGGCTATCAGGAAATCTCACCCTATAACTCCAAGGGCGATGCGCTTGGCGGCCGTTCCTATGCGACAGCCTCGTTCGAAGCGCGCGTGAAGATCACCGACACGATCGGCGTCGTGCCTTTCGTCGACATGGGTAGCGTCACCGACACCATCGCTCCGGACTTTTCCGATCTGCGCATTGGCGCAGGCGTCGGCCTGCGCTACGCTACGCCATTCGGTCCGATCAGGCTCGATGTCGCCGTTCCGTTGAAGAAATACAACGATGGCACGGCCTATGGCATCTATGCCGGTATCGGTCAGGCCTTCTGACGGAACGTACGGTTGTTGCGGACGTTTCAGCACACGGTTACAAAATTGAGGTTACTGTCGCTTTCATGAGCATATTGATTCGAATCCTCGGGAAACTGGTACGCTGGATTGCCTATGCGATCGTGGCGGTCCTGTTGCTCGTGGTCGCAGCTGTGCTCGTCATAGGCCTGGTACCCTCCGCAACCAACTATGCCGTCGACCAGGCGGCAAAACTCGCTTCGACACCCGACCACACCATCACCATAACAGCACCGTCGGGGCTGCTCAGCGGTAATCTGAAAGTCGGCTCGATCACCGTCGCCGACACCAAGGGCGTTTTCGCCAAGGTGCAAAATCTTGCTGTCGACTGGTCGCCACTATCGCTGCTGACCGGCACCTTCCATGCCGATCGCGTCGCGGCTGATGTAGTCGATTTCGAGCGCCTTCCGGTCTCAACGGCGACACCCGCGCAAGAGCCTCAGACATCCAGCAGCAGCGGCTTCTCCTTGCCCATCGCCGTCAATATCGGCGCCATTACCTTGCCGGACCTTCGCATCGGACAGGCCGTGGCCGGGCAGGACTTCGCTCTCGCCGCCGACGGCAGCGTCAAGGCCAACAGCAGCAGCGTCGGCCTTACGCTAAATGCCACCAGACATGATGTGCCCGACGCCAAGCTCTCCGCCGACATCGCCTTCGCTCCGGCCGAAAACCAGCTGAAACTGAAGACGCAGATTTCCGAACCGCGAGACGGCATGTTGGCCGGCATGCTGCACCTGCCGGGCGGCCCGGCCATCAACATCGACCTCTCGGGCGACGGTCCGCTTTCGAATTGGGCCGGCAAGCTGCAGGCAGCACTCGACGGCAAGCCGACGGTCGCGATCAACGGCCATCACAGCCTTTCCGCCGATGGGCTGCACCATATCGACGTCAAGGGTGGCGGCGACGTGGATTCGCTGCTGCCGCCGACGATGCGGCCGCTCTTTACCGGCCAGACGACCATCGATCTCTCGGCAACCTTCGACGGCAAGGGCAAGATCGACATCCAGACCGGCAATCTCGCCACCGGCAGCGTTGTCATTGCCGCGTCCGGCACGCTCGATCCCGCCGGCAACAACAGCCTCAACGCCAACCTGATCGGCACTTCCGGCCCCGTCGACTTCCGCTGGCCGATGGAAGACGGCGAGCTTCGCGCCATGATTTCGCGCGTCGACGTCGCACTGACCGGTGCAGCGCAATCGGTGAAGATCGACGCCAAGGCGGCAGTCGACAGTGCCAGCGCGCCACAGGGCCAGATCGGCCAGGTAAACCTCAGCGCCAGGAGCGATGCCTTCAATCTGGCAACCATGTCCGGACCGGTGCAGTTGCGTCTGGTCGTCGGCCAGACCGCTTTCGTCGGCGCCGATCTCAACCGGCTGATCCGCGCGCCTATCTCGCTGACCGCGCCGTTGCAGCTTTCGCCCGATACGATCGGTTTCAACAACACGACGCTCGAAAGCGCCAGCATCGGCGGCACCGTCAACGGCAAGTACACGCTGTCCTCGAAGGCTTTGACGGGCAATTTCAAGCTGTTCGCCCTGCCTGGCGTGCTGCCGGACGGCGTGTCAAACAAGTTCGAGGGAACGATTTCGCTGGAGGGACAGGTTGGCGGCACGGTGCCGACCAAGATGACGCTCTCCAATCTGGCGGTAAAATCCAACATCGCCGAGATCAACGGCAATCTGGCGCTCAATGACCAGTCGCTGACATCTAATCTCACCGGCAAGCTTCTCGATCTTTCCAAGCTCGTCCCCAATGCGCAGGGGCAGGCCGATATCGCCCTCAAGGCCAAGGGGCCGCTCACCGCACTCGGCATCGATGCGACCTTGAAAGCGGTCAACGTCAAGCTGGCCGGACGGCTTCTTGATACGCTCGATATCGACGTCATCGGAACCGCCGATCCCAAGGCTCCGCAGGCAAATATCCAGGCAAACGGCGCGATCGACGGAAAGCCGATCCGCATCGCCGCCGACGCCATTTCCAAGGATGGCCGCACCAGCATTCCATCGCTATCGGCGGAAATCGGCACGAACAAATTGCAGGGCAAGCTGGATCTGTCGCCGAGTTTCGAGCCGAACGGCGCGTTGACATTCGATCTGCCTGATCTCAGCCTGCTGGCAGCCCTTGCCGGACAGAAGGCAGAGGGCGACCTCAAGGGGTCGCTCGATATCGCCAGCACCAACGGCAAGATCGGGCTGAAAGTCAATGCCAACGGTAACGGCATCCGCCGCGACGATCTGGTCATCAGCAAGCCCGCAGTCGCCCTCAGTGTCGACGATCTCAAGGCATTCTCGGCCAATGGCAGCATCCGCGCCGATACCATCGCCTCAGGCGCCAACCGCATCGCCGATCTCGCGCTGACCTTTACCCAGCAGGGCAGCCGCACGGATTTCGATCTGAAGTCGAGCTATGACAATGCCCCCCTGACCGCCCGCGGCAATGTCGAAACATCAGGCGGCCAGACGACCGTGAGCCTGGATTCCTTTGCCGGTTCACCGAAGACGGTCCCGGTCAAGCTGGCATCGCCGACCAAGATCGTCGTCAAGGACGGCGTCGCCACGCTGAGCGGATTGACCATTCAGACTGGCGGCGGCTCCGTCACGGTCGACGGCACTGCCGGCCAGGCCCTCAACATCAACGCCAAGATCGCCAACCTGCCGGCAAGCCTTGCCAATGTCTTCGCGCCGACACTTGCCGCCGAAGGCGTCATATCAGGCACTGTCGCGGTAACCGGCAAGGCCACATCGCCCGTGGTGGCGTTCCAGACCAACTGGACAGGCGCCGCCACCAGCCAGACGAAATCCGCTGGCCTCACGCCACTCGGCATCAAGGCGGACGGCAAGTTTGCCGACAATGTCGTGACGATCAACACCAACCTGACAGGCCAGAGCGGCCTGGCGCTCAATGGCGGCGGTACGGTCGCGGTTGCCGGGAACAAGGCGATGGCGCTGAAGTTTTCCGGCAATCTGCCATTCGACGCCCTCGCCGGCCAGCTTGCCGCCCAGGGTCTGGTGATGACAGGCGCCGCCAAGGTCGACATGCAGATCGGCGGCACGACGGCAGCACCCGCGGTTACGGGCACGATTACCACCGATGGCGCCAAGCTCGTCGATGTCCGCCGCAACCTGACCCTGAGTGGCCTTGCCGTCACCGTGAGCCTCGACGGCAGGCAGGCCGTCATCTCGCGGCTTAGCGGCAACCTGACGAGCGGCGGCAGCATCGCCGGCAGCGGCACGGTCGGCATCACTCCGGACAGCGGCTTCCCGGCCGATATCCAGATGAAGTTCAACAACGCGACCTATGTGGACGGAACGCTGGTGACCGCCACCGTCAACGGCACGCTCCGCATCAAGGGTCCGTTGCTGACCGCACCGATGCTGACGGGCAATCTCAGGATTAACAAGGCATCGATTACAGTGCCTGAAAAGCTGCCGGCTTCATTGTCTGAAATCAATGTGAAGCACAAGAATGCGCCGGCCGCGGTGACTGCCCAATTCAAGGATCAGAAGCCGGAGGGACCGCGAGACAAATCGACGACCCTCGGCCTCGATCTGCAGCTGGAAGCGCCCTCGCAGATGTTCGTGCGCGGCCGCGGCATCGATGCCGAGCTCGGCGGCAATATCACCGTTCGCGGCACGGCGGCGGCACCTGTGGTATCAGGCGGCTTCACCATGCGGCGCGGACGCCTGACCATCCTCAGCCGCCGGCTGGATTTCACCGACACCAGCAAGATCACCTTCGGCGGCGACCTGACGCCGGCTCTCAATATGGAAGCCACATCTTCCGTAAGTTCCACCACGATCACCGTCGATGTTACCGGCCTCGCCACCGACCCGCAGATCGGGTTCTCCTCCTCCCCTGCCTTGCCGCAGGACGAAGTGATGGCGCAGCTGATCTTCGGCCAGTCCATGTCGAAACTCTCCGCCATGCAGATTGCCCAGCTCGCCGATGCGGCAAGCCAGCTGGCCGGCGGCCGCTCCACCTCGCTGTTCGAGGGCCTGCGCAGCCATCTCGGCGTCGACGATCTCGACATCTCGACGGATGCCAACGGCCAGGCGCAGGTCGGCGCCGGCAAATACATCAACAAGCGCACCTATATCGAACTGCAGCAAGGCGCTTCCAACAATACCAAGGCGATCATCAATCTCGATGTCGGCCGTGGCGTGAAGCTGCGTGGCGCGGCCGGCTCGGATGGTGCAGGCGAAGCCGGCATCGTCTATGAGCATGAGTATTAGGTTTTAAAACCCCATCTTGCTGGTCTTCAGCAATATATTGGATTCCGTCGTGTTGATGCCGTTGATCAGCCTGATCTGGCGCAGCGTCTCGTCGAAGGAGGCAAGATCGCGATCCTCGAGTTCGGCGATGAAATCCCATTTGCCGTTGGTGCTGTGCAAGGCCCTCACCTGCGGCAGGCCGCGAAGCTGGTCGGCGACCTTGTCCGCCAGCTTGCCGAGCACTTCGATCAGCACGATGGCCCTGACGCCGGCGGCGCGGGTTTCGTGGCCGGTGCGGATGGTGAAGGCAGCGATGGTGCCGCTCTCCACCAGCCGCTCTATGCGGGCAGCGACGGTGGCGCGCGAAGCGCCGGTCGCAGCCGCCAGGGAGGAAACGGAGATGCGTGCATTGTTGCGCAGCGCACTGAGGAGGTCGCGGTCCAGGTCATCCATATGGCTTATCATTCTGCTAAATCGTATTGAGCAATCTGTCGAAACCTAATCAATTTTCGACAATTTTCCATCTTTTTGCTGTCATGCAGAAAATCAATAATGCGACTCGACTGCCTCTAACCCTCGGAGCAATGCCGATGAATACGCAATCCACTCCCATCACCTTGATCGGCGTTCCCCTGGAGGAAGGCTCCGGCCGCCGCGGCGCCGGCATGGGCCCGACGGCGCTCCGCATCGCCGGCATCGAGACGACGCTGATCGAACTCGGTCACCGCGTCACCGACAGCGGCGATCTGCATCCCGCCCCGGCGGCCGACCTGCCTGACGATCCGCAGGCCCATAATCTGAAAATCGTCGGCGCCTTCACGCGGGCGCTGGAGGCAAAGGTCTACGACGTGGTGTCGGCCGGAAGCTTCCCACTGATCCTCGGCGGCGACCACAGCTTGTCCATGGGCAGCGTTTCCGGCATGGCGCGTCATGCCGCTGAAGTCGGTCGCCCGCTCTTCGTCCTCTGGCTGGACGCGCATTCGGATTTCAATTCGCCCGCCACATCGCCATCGGGCAATATCCACGGCATGCCTGTCGCCTATTATTGCGGCGAGGCCGAGATCGCCAATGTTTTGCCGGCCGGCCGGCCGCTGGTCGATCCGACGAAAGTCTTCCAGGTCGGCATCCGATCTGTCGACGCACGCGAGCGCGAGGAAATCCGCGAGCACGGCGTCAATGTCTTCGACATGCGCTCGCTCGATGAGCAGGGTGTGGCCGCCATCATGCGCAGGGTGCTCGACACGGTCAGCGCCGCCAATGGCTTGCTGCATGTCAGCTTCGACGTCGATTTCCTTGATCCCGATATCGCCCCGGGCGTGGGGACGACGGTGCCGGGCGGTGCCACCTATCGCGAGGCGCATCTCATCATGGAAATGCTGTCCGACAGCAGCCTGGTCTCATCGCTTGATCTGGTCGAACTCAACCCCTTCCTCGACGATCGCGGCAAGAGCGCCCGTGTTTTGGTGGAGATGGCCGCCAGCCTCTTCGGCCGCCGCATCTTCGACCGCCCGACAAGAGCCGCCTGAGGCGCTGCTTGGCTGGCGGCGGAATCCGACGACGGTTCGCCAGCGGGCGAGCTATTCCTATCTCGGGCCACCCTCGTCCTTCGACAGGCTCAGGATGAGGGTGGAGTGAGCCCTTCCGATATAGCCACGTTCTTGGGCGGCGGAGCGTCAGAAGACCAGCCCTCATGGTGAGGAGGTCCAAAGGGCCGTCTCGAACCACGAGGGCGGGTGGCCGGCCTCCTTTTGCAACCCCTATACTTCCAGCGGCATGCTTCGCCAGCCTCCCCTGCTCGAAACCTTGTCGACAGATTTAGGTTTGAGCAACATTCTTGCTCTATCGTGCCATCAACACGCCGCATTTGGCGTCACGCTTCAATGGGAAGAACGTTCATGGCCACGATCAATTCCACCAGCTTCAGCGGCGATACTCTGGAAATCATTGCTTTCCGGCTTCATGAGCAGGAATTCTGCGTCAAGACCACCACCATCCGCGAAATCCGCGGCTGGGCGCCATCGACGCCGATCCCGCATGCACCGGCCGATGTCATCGGCGTCATGAACCTGCGCGGCTCGGTCATCCCGATCATCGATCTCGCCTACAAGCTCGGCATGCAGAGCACGGTTGCCAACGAACGCAGCGCCATCGTCGTCGCCGAAGTCCACAACATGGTCATCGGCATGTTGGTCGATCGCGTCTCCGATATCCTCACGATCGCCTCCAGCCAGGTTCAGCCTGTTCCGGAAGTGACCGCCTCCTTCGATCGCGCCTATTGCGAAGGCATCATCGCGACGGAGAATGGCATGATCTGCTTCCTGAACCTCGCCAAGATGTTCAAGGAAAGCGAGACGGAAGAACTCGCCGCTTAACTTCGCTGAACAACCCCTTTTAAAGAACCGCCACTCCACAGTGGCGGTTTTTTATTGTCGACTAATTTTAGTTAGTTATATTTTATTTAAATTATAATTTCTAATAAGCTAATTTTTACTCAAAATTAATGGGCCCCACTCCATCATCGATTGTGAAGTGAGGTAAGAAAATACAATCAAAACATTCCGACCATCCCGTGCGGAGCGCTGTCCTGTCGGCACTCTGACGAGCGCGGCCGCCCGCTTCGTTGCCATCAAGTCGACGCCCGGCAAGCGTCAGCTCTCGGAGAGGGAAAAGGAATGTTCAGCCTATCATCGGATGCCAGCCGCATCCTGTCTGCCGTTTCCAAGTCACAGGCCATCATCGAATTCGACCTTCAGGGCAAGGTCCTGACTGCAAACGAGAATTTCTGCCGCGCGCTCGGTTACGAACTGAAGGAGATCGTCGGCAATCATCACCGCATGTTCTGCGAACCGGCCTATGTCACCACTCCCGCCTATCATGACTTTTGGGCGCGCCTCGGCCGCGGCGAATATGACGCCGGCACCTACAAGCGGCTCGCCAAGGGCAATCGCGAGATCTGGATCCAGGCTTCCTACAACCCGGTTTTCCGCAACGGCAAACCGGTGAAGGTTGTAAAGTTCGCCGCTGACGTTACCGAGACAAAGAAGAAGGCGATCGACGATGCCGGCAAGCTCGAAGCGCTCTCGCGCTCGCAGGCCGTCATCGAATTCCTTCCCACAGGCGAGATCCTGACCGCCAACGAAAACTTCTGCGGCGCCATGGGCTATGCGCTTGGCGAAATCGTCGGAAAGCACCACAGCATCTTCTGCGAGCCGACCTATGCCCGCACGGAGGAATACCAGCGTTTCTGGCAACGCCTGGCGCAGGGCGAATTCATCGCCAACGAATTTGTCCGCTATGGCAAAGGCGGCAAGGAAATCTGGATCCAGGCGGCCTATAACCCGATCACCGACGCCGACGGCAAGGTCTACAAGGTGGTGAAATTCGCAACCGACGTGACCTCCCGCATGAGCGCCATCAGCGAACTTGGCGGCGCGCTGCGCAACCTGTCGGAGGGCGACCTGACCAAGACGCTTGACCGATCCTTCGTGCCGTCCATGGAGCAGCTCCGCCACGATTTCAACGCGACGGTGCGCAAGCTGTCCGACACGTTGACCACGGTCGGCGACAATGCCAGCGCCATCGCCGCCGGCTCGCGCGAGCTCGGCGACTCGGCAGAATCCTTCTCGCGGCGGACGGAGCAGCAGGCCGCCTCGGTGGAAGAGACGGCAGCCGCATTGGAGGAAATCACCACCACGGTCGCGGATTCCAGCCAGCGTGCAGAGGAAGCCGGACGCCTCGTCGCCGAGACCAAGCATGGCGCCGAGCAATCCGGTACGGTGGTGCGCAGCGCCGTTGCCGCCATGGATCAGATCGAGAAATCCTCCCGCGAGATCACCAATATCATCGGTGTCATCGACGACATCGCCTTCCAGACCAATCTGTTGGCGCTGAATGCCGGTGTCGAGGCAGCCCGTGCCGGCGAGGCGGGCAAGGGCTTCGCAGTCGTTGCCCAGGAAGTGCGCGAACTGGCGCAACGCTCCGCCAGTGCGGCCAAGGAGATCAAAGCGCTGATCACGGCATCGAGCGAGCATGTGAAGAACGGCGTCGGCCTTGTCGGCCAGACGGGCACCGCGCTGGAACAGATCGTCACCCAGGTCGCAGACATCAACACCAACGTCGCCGCCATCGTCAAAGCCTCGAAGGAACAGACGATTGGTCTCAGGGAAATCAACTCGGCCATCAATTCGCTGGATCAGACGACACAGCAGAATGCCGCCATGGTCGAGGAAAGCACGGCCGCAAGCCTCAGACTTGCCAGCGAAGCGGACGCGCTGCATACGCTGCTGGCGCAATTCCGCCTCGCCGACGCGAAGGTCAGAGACATGGTCTTGCGCCGGGTGGCATGATTTCCTCCCGTCCATGATTACAATGCCAAGGCGCCCCGATCACTCGGGGCGTTGCTTTATCGGAGCCTCGGCCGCAATCGCCGAGAGGTGTCTCCCGCCCACCTTGCCGAAGGGTTCGCCTTGCAATCTTGGCGAGGTCTCTCTATTTTTCGCTTGGGCATATGAACCAAAAGGAGGTTGCCTATGACATCGCGGGACGCCTGATACACGACTACCGTGACTACTGCCTTTCGAAAGGCATCGACTACGCATGCTTTCAATCCGTACGGCCGCATGATGATACCACGCTCTTCTGCAGCGCTGGCATGCAGCAGTACAAGCCGTTCTTCTCCAATCCCTCCCATAAGGGTACCGTCTCCAACAGTCAGGCTTGCCTGCGGATGGGGGACCTCGACGAGATTGGCGACGGCACGCATTTCCTCTCTTTCACCATGCTTGGGCTGTTCTCCTTTCGGGAGATGACGCTTTCCGATGCGATCGAATTCTGGCTTGAATTCCTCGAGCTGATCCGCGTCAGGCCGGATCACGTCACCATCCATCCCGACAATATCGACGAATGGACGCCGCTCTATCGCGGCCGCGTTCCAATCGTCGCCGATCCGGAATGCACATGGAGCGACGGCAGCATCAGCGGGTACTGTACGGAGTTCTATAGGGATGGAGTGGAGATCGGCAATATCGTCAATCCACTCGGCACTTGCATTGACGCCGGCTTTGGCGCCGAGCGCCTCGATATGCTGTCGAACGGGACTCTGCCGGAGAATGCTCTCGAAACGCTCTGCAGCACGGCTCTGAAGATCATCGAAAGCGGCTATCTTCCGGGCAATAAGGAGCAGGGCTACGTGCTTCGCAAGCTGTTGCGCCGGATTCACTCTCTTGGCTGCACGTTAGACCACCCGTTCTTCCGGCAAGAAGTGGACCGTCAAAGCCGACTTGTACGAAAATACGAGCGGCTCCGTCACAAGCACCCCGGCAAGTCGTCGGAGTGGTGGTTCGATACCCACGGCATCGATCAGGAGACGATTTCGTCCTACGAGACCTGATGCAAAAATTTGGATGTCCCGTAAGTCACGTCGACAAACGGGACACCCATCAATTTCAAACTTCTATCTCCGCGGTTTCACACTGCTCGATTGGCCCTTTATGCGGACCAACTCTCACCCGAACAGCGCGTAGGTGCTCTTGATCGTCACCCAGACGCCCCAGAGCAGCGGAATGCCGACGATGGCCCAGGCGATCAGCGCCTTGCCATCGAAGCCGCCCGTGCCGATGCCGAAGGAGCCGGTGGGACCGGCATTGGCGGCGGTCTTCGCCTGGAGTGTCGCCACTTCCTCATCCGACATGAACCACTTGTCCGCGAGCGGCCTGACCAACGAATTGGCGATGAGGCCAAGCGCCAGCATGCCGGCGAGGATATACATGGTGAATGTGTAGAGCTGCGCGCCTTCGACGCCGGCGGCCTTCTGCGCCTCGCGAATGTAGTTGACCACGACCGGCCCGATGATGCCGGCCGTTGCCCATGCCGTCAGCAGCCGGCCATGGATCGCGCCGACGAACTGCGTGCCGAATATATCGGCGAGATAGGCCGGAACAGTCGCAAAGCCGCCGCCATACATCGACAGGATGATGCAGATGGCACCGACGAACAGCACCTTGCTATGAATGCCTGCCGCCCAAGGGGCCAAAATATAAAGCGCGATACCGATGACGAAAAAGCAGTAATAGGTATTCTTGCGGCCGATTTTGTCGGAGAGCGAGGCCCAGAAGAAGCGTCCGCCGATATTGAAAAGCGAAATCAACCCGGCAAAGCCGGCGGCGATCGCCGCGACCAAAGCCACCTGATCCTTGCTGAGATCCGTGAACTTCAGGTCCGGCAGGCCGATCAACGCGCCGCCGAAGATTTCCTGCAGCATCGGCGAAGCCATGCCGATGACGCCGATGCCGGCGGAGACGTTGAGGCAGAGCACGGCCCAGATGAGCCAGAACTGCTTGGTCTTGTGCGCATCGCGCAGATGCACATGCTTCGTCGTGATCATCGTGCTCTTGGCGACGGGCGGCGTCCAGCCTTCCGGACGCCAGCCGGCAGGCGGCAGGCGATAACCGAAGGCGCCACCCATCATGAAGACGAAGTAGATCGCGGCCATGACGATGAAGGTTTGCCAGACACCGACCGAACCATCGGTGCGGAAGTGGTTCATCAGCAGGCTTGCAAGCGGCGCCCCGATCATGGCGCCGCCGCCGAAGCCCATGATCGCCATGCCGGTCGCCATACCGCGCCGGTCGGGAAACCATTTGATCAGCGTCGACACGGGCGAGATATAGCCGAGGCCAAGACCGACGCCGCCGATGACGCCAGCGCCGATCCACATCACCCAAAGCTGATGGAAGATGACACCTACAGCGGCAATCAGGATACCGCCGCACCAGCAGCAGGCGGAGACGACACCCGCCTTGCGCGGCCCGACCTTTTCCAGCCAACCGCCCCACATGGCGGCGGCGGAGCCGAGCACCACGAAGAAGAGGGTATACATCCAGCCGAGATCGGCAACACGCCAGTCGCAGCTTGTCGTGAACAGGGCAGTCAGAAGATTGAGGCTCGCGCATTCTGCCGGAGCCGGAGTGGGGGTGCCAAGCGCCTTGGACAGGGGTAGCCAGAAGACGCTGAAACCATAGGCCATGCCGATGCAGAGATGGATCGCAAGAGCGGCCGGCGGCACGAGCCACCGGTTGAAGCCCGGCCTGGCGATGATGCGCTCACGATCGAGCAGACCCGCCGTTGCCGTGCCTCTGGAAATATTCGTATCCGCAGCCGTCATGAACTACTCCTCCTCGTTGCAGAGACCGGTATTCACATGCCTTTGGCAAGAATCACAATCCAGGATGGATTCTCCTCCTCCATCCAATAGCACTAGCAGGCTTGCGATACTAAGCCGGCGCAGTTTTCTCCACAGGTGCCGGCCGATGGATCAAGGGAGCGGCCTCCAGCACGAGAGGGCTCAAGCCGTTATCGCCGTGATCGATGATTTCGAACAGCTGACGCCGCATGCGCGGCTCCCAGAATTTGTTGATGTGGGTGGCGACACCCTGAACGGCTTCGCTCGCTGGCTGCGTCTTGAAAAAAGTCGCGATCTGGTTTGCCATATAGATGAGCTTCGTTTCGGTCTTGCCGTGATGTGTTTCGTCAGGCGACATCGGCAATGCTCCCCGTGATAATGCGATGCGGATGGGTGAAAATTTCAAAATCGTCGCCGCGCACCAGCGCCACCAGCGTCATGCCGGCCTCGTCAGCGGTGCGGATGGCAAGCGCGGTCGGCGCGGAGATGGCGACCAGCACGGAACTACCCAATATGGCAGCCTTCTGCACCATCTCGACGGATAACCGGCTGGTGACGGCCACCACGCCCTCCCCTCCCTTGCGGCCGGAGCGGATGACCGCGCCGCAGAGCTTGTCGAGCGCATTGTGCCTGCCGACATCCTCGCGTACCGCAAGCAGCCCTTCGGACGGAATATAGAATCCCGCACCATGCACGGCGCGCGTTTCGCGATGCAGCGGCTGGGCATCATTGAGTAACGCGATAGCGCGGACGATATCCTTCTGCGTCAGCGTCAACGCCACCTTCGAAACATCAGGAACCTTGCGCACCGCCTGTTCTATCGATTCGATGCCGCAAAGGCCGCAGCCGACAGGACCTGCCATGTGTCGACGCCGCAGCCGCAGCGCGTCGGCTGCATTATCGACGAGGGTGATCTGCACATCGATCCCCTGCTCGTCCTCGAGCGGTTCCACGGCAGCGATCTCGCCGATATCGGTGATGATACCCTCGCTCAGGCTGAAGCCGAAGGCAAAATCCTCGAGATCATCAGGCGTTCCCATCATGACAGCATGCGAGGAGCCACCATAGGAAAAGGCGATCGGCACTTCCTCGGGGACAATGCGGGAACCCGAATTGACGACACCATTACGGCGCGCGGTCTCGGAAACAGTGGTGGTGGGGGTGAATTTGGTCATTGCGTGATGGGGCGTGGAATTCCCCCCTCTGTCATTTCGTGACATCTCCCCCACAAGGGGGGAGATTGGTAACCCGCAGCACTCTCTTGCCTCAAGCGAACATCAAGTCTGCTGAAATCGCAGTCTATTGTCTTGCGAGTGACGAGCGGCAAACTCCCAACAATCTCCCCCCTTGTGGAGGAGATGTCACGATAGTGACGGAGGGGGGTATCTTTCCCCACGTTCAAATTCACTCCGCGGCCTCCATCTTCCCGGCGATACGCCGAGACTGCCGAGCCTGTTCGTCGTAGTCGACCTGCCATTGCGAGGGACCGTTGGACGGCGAGACCTGCACCGCCGTCACCTTGTATTCCGGGCAATTCGTCGCCCAGTCGGAATAATCCGTGGTGATGACGTTTGCCTGCGTGTCCGGGTGGTGGAAGGTCGTGTAGACGACGCCGGGAGCAACGCGATCGGTGATCAGTGCTCTAAGCGTCGTGTCGCCGGAGCGGCTGGTCAGCTTGACCCAGTCGCCCTCGCGAATGCCGCGCTGCTCGGCATCGTGTGGATGCATCTCCAGACGATCCTCGGCATGCCAGACGACATTCTCCGTTCGCCGCGTCTGCGCGCCGACATTGTACTGGCTGAGGATGCGCCCCGTCGTCAACAGTAGCGGGAAGCGCGGACCGGTGCGTTCGTCGGTCGCGACATATTCGGTGCGGATGAACTTACCCTTGCCGCGCACGAAGCCATCGACATGCATGATCGGCGAGCCGAGCGGTGTCTTCTCGTTGCAAGGCCACTGCACCGAGCCCATCTTCTCCAGATAGTCGTAGGAGACGAGCCCGAAGCTCGGGGTCGTTGCGGCAATTTCGTCCATGATCTCGGACGGATGCGTATAGTTCCAGCCCAGCCCCATGGCCTGCGCCATCTTCTGCGTCACTTCCCAGTCGGCATAGCCGTTGCGCGGGGTCATGACCTTGCGCACGCGGTTGATGCGGCGCTCGGCATTGGTGAAGGTGCCGTCCTTTTCGAGGAAGGTCGAACCCGGCAGGAAGACATGGGCGTAGTTGGCGGTCTCGTTCAGGAAGAGATCGTGGACGACGACGCATTCCATCGCGGCAAGACCGGCGGCAACATGCTTGGTATCCGGATCGGACTGGAGGATGTCTTCGCCCTGGATGTAGAGGCCCTTGAAGCTGCCGTCGACGGCGGCATCGAGCATGTTGGGAATGCGCAGACCCGGTTCGTTGTTGAGCTTCACGCCCCAGAGCTTTTCGAAGATATCACGCGTCGCATCATCGGAGATATGGCGATAGCCCGGCAGCTCGTGCGGGAAGGAGCCCATGTCACAGGAGCCCTGCACATTGTTCTGGCCGCGCAGCGGGTTCACGCCGACGCCCGGGCGGCCGATATTGCCGGTCACCATGGCAAGATTCGCAATCGCCATGACGGTCGTCGAGCCCTGGCTGTGCTCAGTGACACCCAGGCCATAATAGATTGCGCCATTGCCGCCCGTGGCAAAGAGACGAGCCGCACCGCGTACGAGATCCGGGGAAACACCGGTATATTTTTCCGTTTCCTCCGGGCTGTGCTGTGGTTCGGCGACGAAGGCTGCCCAATCTTCGAACTCCGACCAGTCGCAGCGTTCGCGGATGAACTTTTCGTCGAACAGGCCTTCGGTGACGATGACATGAGCAAGCGCCGTCATCATCGCGACATTGGTGCCCGGCTGCAGCGGCAGGTGGAAGCTCGCCTCGACATGCGGGGTGCGCACCAGATCGATGCGGCGCGGATCAATGACGATGAGCTTGGCGCCTTGGCGCAACCGCTTCTTCAGGCGCGAACCGAAGACCGGATGACCGTCGGTCGGGTTGGCGCCGATGACGAGGACGACATCGGAATGCTCGACGCTGTCGAAATTCTGTGTGCCGGCAGACGTGCCGAAAGCCTGACCCAGGCCATAGCCTGTGGGAGAGTGGCAGACACGGGCGCAGGTATCGACATTGTTGTTGCCGAAGCCGGCGCGGACCAGCTTCTGCACGAGGAAGGTTTCCTCATTCGTGCAGCGCGACGAGGTGATGCCGCCAACGGATTCGCGGCCATACTGATATTGCAGACGCTTGAACTCGGTGGCGATATGGGCAAAGGCCTCGTCCCAAGTGACTTCGCGCCAGGGATCGGTGATCTTTTCGCGCACCATCGGATTGAGGATGCGGTCCTTGTGGGTCGAGTAGCCATAGGCGAAGCGGCCCTTGACGCAGGAATGGCCGCGATTGGCCTGGCCATCCTTCCACGGCACCATGCGCACCAGCTCCTCGCCGCGCATTTCCGCCTTGAAGGAGCAGCCGACGCCGCAATAGGCGCAGGTGGTGACGAGCGAATGCTCCGGCTGGCCGATTTCTATCACCGACTTCTCGGTCAGCGTCGCCGTCGGGCAGGCCTGCACGCAGGCGCCGCAGGAAACGCATTCCGAGTCGATGAAATGTTCGTGCATGCCGGGAGAGACGCGCGAGCCGAAGCCGCGGCCCTCAATGGTCAGCGCAAACGTGCCCTGCACCTCTTCGCAGGCGCGCACGCAGCGCGAGCAGACGATGCACTTCGAAGGATCATAGGTGAAATAAGGGTTGGACTCGTCCTTCGGCATCCATTTCAGATTGATGTCGCCGCTGTTGCGCGCCTTGACGTGATTATCGCCCTCATAGCCGTAGCGAACATCGCGCAGGCCGACGGCGCCGGCCATGTCCTGCAGCTCGCAATCGCCGTTTGCGGCGCAAGTCAGACAGTCGAGTGGGTGGTCGGAGATATAAAGCTCCATCACGCCGCGACGGATATCCTTGAGCCGGCCGGTCTGCGTGTGAACGACGATGCCCGGTGCGACCGGCGTCGTGCAGGAGGCAGGGGTGCCGTTGCGGCCCTCGACCTCGACGAGACAGAGGCGGCAGGAGCCGAAGGCATCGACCATGTCGGTGGCGCAGAGCTTCGGCACCTGAATGCCGGCTTCCATCGAGGCCCGCATGATAGACGTGCCCTCGGGCACGGTAATCTGGCGTCCGTCGATAGTCAGCGTCACCATGGTTTCGGAAAGGGATGCGGGCGTGCCGTAGTCGATTTCTGGAACGAGGGACATGGGTCTTACTCCGCCGCTTCAATCAGGGGAACCGGAGAGAAATCCTCCGGAAAATGAGTCATGGCGCTGGTGACGGGATAGGGCGTGAAACCGCCGAGCGCACAGAGCGAGCCGAACTTCATCGTGTTGCAGAGATCGGCAAGCAGCGCCCTGTTCTTCTCGGGCTCTATGCCGCGAGCGATCTTGTCCGCCGTCTCGACGCCGCGGGTCGAGCCGATGCGGCAGGGCGTGCACTTGCCGCAGCTTTCGACCGCACAGAACTCCATGGCGAAACGTGCCTGCTTAAGCATGTCGGCCGTGTCATCGAAGACGACAATGCCGGCATGGCCGATGAGCCCGTCCTTTGCGGCAAAGGATTCGTAGTCGAACGGTGTGTCGAATAGCGCGCGTGGGAAATAGGCGCCGAGCGGCCCACCGACCTGCACGGCCTTCACTGGACGTCCCGTCGCCGTGCCGCCACCGATCTTGTCGATAATATCGCCAAGCGAGAGGCCGAAGGCCGTCTCGTAAAGGCCGCCATACTTAACGTTGCCGGCGATCTGCAGCGGGATCGTGCCGCGCGAACGGCCCATGCCGAAGTCGCGGTAGAAAGCCGCTCCCTTGTCCATGATGACGGGTACAGAGGCGAGCGAAATGACGTTGTTGATGACTGTCGGACAGTTGAACAGGCCCTTGTGCGCGGGCAGCGGCGGCTTGGCGCGCACGATGCCGCGCTTGCCTTCCAGACTGTTGAGCAGCGCCGTTTCCTCGCCGCAGACATAGGCGCCCGCACCGGTGCGGATCTCCATGTCGAAGGCCTTACCGGAACCCAGAACCGAGCTTCCCAGAATGCCGGCCTTGCGGGCGATCTCGACGGCTGCGGTCATCGCGGCGATCGCATGCGGATATTCCGAGCGCGTATAAACGAAGCCCTTGGTTGCGCCTGTCGCAAGACCCGCGATCGCCATGCCCTCGATCAGCACGAAGGGGTCGCCCTCCATGATCATCCGGTCGGCGAATGTGCCGCTATCGCCCTCGTCGGCATTGCAGACGATATATTTGCGGTCACCCGGCGCATCCAGCACCGTCTTCCATTTGATGCCGGTCGGAAAGCCAGCACCGCCACGGCCGCGAAGACCGGAATCGGTGACGTCCTTGACGATATCTCCTGCCGCCATGCCGATGGCGCGGCGCAACCCCTTGAGGCCGCCATGGGCCTCGTAATCCGTGAGCGAAAGGGGATCGGTGATGCCGCAGCGGGCAAAGGTGAGGCGCGTCTGTTCCTTAAGGAATGGGAGGTTTTCGACCTCCCCAAGACAGAGCGGATGCTCGCCGCCTTCCGTGAGCCCGGCGTCGAAGAGCGCAGGCACATCCTTGGCCTTCACCGGCCCGTAGCCAATGCGCTTGCCGTCGATCTCGACTTCGACCAATGGCTCCAGCCAGAACATGCCGCGCGAGCCATTGCGCACGATGCGCGCATCTAGGCCGCGTTTGGCAACTTCTTGTGCAACGGCTTTCGCCACCTTCTCCGCACCAAGCGAAAGGGCGGCAGCATCGCGGGGGACATAGATGGTAAGGGTCATTGACGCGCCTCCTTCACGAGGTCGTCGGCGCTCTCGTCGTCAAGCCGACCATAAAGTTCGCCATCCAGCATCGCCGCCGGCGCGCAGGCGCAGAGCCCGAGACAGTAGACCGGCTCCAGCGTCACACTGCCATCCAGCGTCGTCTGATGAAAATCGATACCGAGCAGGCGCTTGATACGTTCGGCAACTTCATCGCCGCCCATCGACTGACAGGCTTCGGCACGACAGAGCTTCAGGACATGGCGACCCGTGGGGTGGTCGCGATAGTCGTGATAGAAGGTCATGACGCCGTGCACTTCGGCGCGCGAAAGGTTCAATGCCTTGGCGATCAGCGGCAGCGTATCCTGCGGCACATAGCCAAACTCCTCCTGAATCCCATGCAGGATCGGCAAAAGCGGCCCTTCCATCGATTTCATGCTATCGATGATGGTGCCGGCACGGGTCGCAATCTCGCCCGCACCCAGGTTCAAACTCATAAACAAACCTCCCACGCATAATCCGAAAACCGCCGCGGCAATTTTAGAAAGACTTATGCGGCATTTCCTCCGAAGCGCGCGATCGACACGCCCAAGGACAAGGTCGCAGGGAGAAGGCAAAGGATCAATAAGGCAGTCCCGTCATTCGATAGAAAATTTCTATCAAGACCTATCAGCTTCCGCGAGCAATCTTGCCTCATGCAACAAAGCGGAGACAAGCGGCGTGAAAGGTTCGCGATGCGTAGCGACCAGCCCGACAAGATGCTCCGCATCCGGCTCCGTGATCGGAATTTTGCGGATATCGACCGGAAAACCGAAGGAATCGGCGATATTCTTCGGCATGATGCTCGCCCAGCGCCCGGTCTGGACGTGCGAAAACAACACGATCATTGAATTGGACTCGAGCGTCGGCTTGGCCGTGGCGCCGGCTTCAGCAAGATGTCGGTTGATAATCCGGCGGTTTTGCATGTCGGCAGTCAATAGACAAAGCCGAAGGTCGCCGATCTCCTTCCAGGTGACGCTTGCACGCTCGGAAAACGGGCTGCCAGCGGCCGTGATCAGATGATAGCGCTCGGCATAGAGCGGCACGCTGGTGACACGGCCAAGTGGCTCGTTCTCCAGATAGGTGATACCGGCGTCGATCTCTAGATTTTCGAGCAGGCTCAGAACCTGCAGCGAGTTGCGCGATAAAATGGAGAAGGTCACGTCCGGGTGCCTTTCCTGGAAAGGCGTGGTGATCTTCTGCACCATGGCAAGTGCCGTCGGAATGGCCGCCATCCGGATATGGCCGGCGAGACCCTTGCGCGCCGCCCGCATTTCCTCGCGCATGGTGCGGCTGTCGCCGACGATGCGCCGCGCCCATTCCAATACGCGCTGCCCCTCCGGCGTCAGCGCCTGAAAGCGCGAACCGCGGCTGACGAGCATGACACCGAGCTGATCTTCCAATTGCCGGATCGCCGCCGACAAGGTCGGCTGCGTCACACCGCATTCCTCGGCTGCCCGGCCAAAATGCTTCTGATTGGCAAGCGCGATGAAGAATTCCAGCTTTTCGATCATTTAGCTCTCCCGAATGAGACAGTTAAATGGGCTGGGTCGCGAGCGCAACATGGGAAAGAAGAGCACGGCACATGGCGGATCACCGTGCTCCGTTGGCAATCACGCGCCGTCGCCGATCTTGAAGACGGTGCGCCGATTGCTGTCATCAAGGGGCCAGGCCTTTTCGACGTCGGAGAGCGGAACTGTCTTGGAGGCAATCTGGAAGTTGCCCGGCACTGTTGCCCGGAGCAGCCCGGCGGTCGAGTTGACGAAGCGGTCGAGAGGGATGCTTCCGATACCGCTGCCCATCAGCGTGATAGCCGACGACCGCAGCACGGCGCTCGGCAGGCTTATGTCGCCACCGCTGATCGAACCGACCTGGACATAACGGATCGGCACCGCGTCCTTGCCGGCCTTGGCGGCGGCAATGAGAAGGCTTTCGGCGCTTTCACCCCAGAGATAATCGATGACGACATCGACACCTGCAGCGAACTGCTCCTTGAAGGCCTCTTCCAGCGTCGCCTTATCCTGGACCAGCGGAATAATCACATCCGCGCCAAGCCCTTCCAGCGCCTTGAGGCTGTCGGGATTGCGGCCAGTTGCAATGACCTTGCCCGCTCCCAGATACTTAGCGATCTGAACAGCCAGTCGCCCCGAGGTTCCGGTTGCGCCGTTGACCAGAACGGTCTCGCCGGATCTGAGCTTTGCCCGCTCATGATAGGCTGCCCATGACGACACGCCGGGATTGGCGATAGCTGCCGCCGTGACATCGTCCAGGTCTTCGGGCAATTCAATAAGATGTCCGGACCACGCCGCGGCAATTTCGGCCATGCTGCCATAAGGCGCTTTCGGCAGGACGAAATAGACCCGTCGGCCATCATCAAGCCGTCCCACACCATCGATACCGACGATGAAGGGAAATTGATTGCCGGAGCTGTAGTGCTTTCCCGATGCCCGGCTCTTGACGACTTGGCTGATGGCGGCGGCGCCGACGGAAACAAGCTTCTCGTCGCCGGCTGCGACCGGCGTCTCAAAATCACCAAAGACGGGCACGCGCCCCGCATCGAATACGATTGCAGCTTTCATCGCATATTTTCCTTTTTGATCATCCAAATTATGTGCATAATGCACTCATATGGGAGATCGATGATGGCGTCAAGAAATAATGTGCAAAATACACATATACAGCTGCAATTTCGGAAACTGCATGCGTCAGTGCTGGATATTGTCAGCGTGATAAACCGGCCGCAGCGCGACGAAATCCTGATCAAGGAAGCCGGAATTCCGCTGGAGAGGGCGCTTTTTCCCCTGTTGGTCTCGATTGAGCGCTTCGGCCCGATCGGCGTCGTCGAGCTCGCGGATCGCATTGGCCGCGACTATACGACCGTCAGCCGCCAGGTCGCAAAGCTCGAAAGCCTCGAGCTCGTGGCGCGGCAGGCCGGCGCCACCGACCGTCGGGTGCGTGAGGCAGTTATCGCGCCGAAGGGAAAGCTGATGACGGACGCAGTGGACGCGGCCCGTGACAGGATCGTCAGCTCCATCTTCGGAGCTTGGGACGTCAATGACATCGACGAGCTTGTGAGGCTCATGCGAAAATTTGCCGATGCACTGAACGAGGAACCGCCGGCTACATAGCCGCAAGGCGCTTGGAAGCACGAACTAAAATGACCAAGACCGTTTCACACAATCCTGGCCGGCTCGCATCTCCGCCGCTACCGCAATCATTTCGCCTGCGGTAGCGCCACTGGGTGGGTTTTTAGTAGCCGATCTCGCGGCCGGCACATGGGCCTTCAACGAACACGCGCGGCGCAAGTGCTATTGCATCCCGTTCGCCAATCGCCGCATGTCTTGCACGGGCCGTCTTTTCCAGAAGCTTGGCAAAATCGCTCAACGATACGCGATCGGCACGAAGCATTTGGCGGATCATCGGATCTCGCAGAGCTTCCGACATCGTCATTTCATTGTTCTGCATAGCTATCCTCCTTCGACGAACAAAGGTGAATTAGCGCTGCCGCATAACACTGTCATGTCAGGCAGTTGACCATTCGATGATGAATTGAAGGCCAAAACGGGGCAGTGATCAGCAATCGCGCTGGCCGAAGGCTTCCTGCAGCGAATCAACCACGGCACAGAGCTCAGAGCGCGCGACGGCGTAGTGAATGAGTCGTCCCTCACGACGCGTATCGACGAGCTTGTCGAGACGGAGACGTGCCAGATGTTGCGAAACCACTGCCTGCGGCAGATCGAGAAGCGCTTCAAGCTCCATCACGGTTTTTTCGCGCTTGGCGAGCATGAACAAAATAGCCAGCCGGGTTTCATGCGAAAGCGCCTTCAGCAAAGCGCTTGCCTTTCGCGCCTTCTCTGTAACTTCCCCGATATTATGTTCAGCGGCACCGCCCTGCGGTGGAGACGACGACATATTACAGCCTCTGGTGAGAATTCGTATAGAGGTATGCTTATAATATTATCTAACCATAAGCTGATTCAAAAAAGACATGCGAACCAAAAAAGGTCCGATTTTTCAGCAGATAAGCTGACCGCCATTGATCTCGATCACCTGGCCGGTGACGTAACCGGAGAGTGCGGGCGCGGCGAGGAAAAGATAGGCCGGAGCACAATCTTCCGGTGTACCCAAGCGCTGGAGCGGAATGGATTTGCGCGTCTGCTCCAGCTTCTCCCTGGAGGAATAACGCTCATGGAAATCAGTTGATATTGTGCCCGGCGAGACGCAGTTCACCCGAATCCCTTCAGGCGCAAGCTCGCGGGCCAATGCTTTCGAATAGGTTGCAACAAAGGCCTTGGATGCCGAATAAATGGCGGATCCCGGGCTGCCGCCGGTCAGGGCGGAGATCGACACGGTGTTGATGACAGCCGCCTGCCCTGCTGCCCGCAGTAGCGGCAGCAACCCCCTGGTCACCTCCATGACGGAGGTCTGGTTGAGATGAACAATGCTTTCATATTGCTCGTCCGTCAGTTCGCCAGCGGGAAAGCGGCCGACCATGGTGCCGGCATTGTTGACTAGGACATCGACGCGATCGAAACGCTCGCCGGCGGCGCCGACGAAATCCCGCGTGCCGTGACCGCTGGAAAAATCACCGGTAATGAGAAAAGCACGACGATCTGATTCCGCTTCCATCAGGAAATCCGGCAGTTCCCGGTCCGCGCCGCGGCCGACATGAACGAGGACGCGGGCACCGCAATCAAGAAATTGCCTGGCCACTTCCAGTCCGATGCCACGACCGGCGCCGGTGACCACAACATTGCGATTTTCGAATAGCTTCGGATGAAACATCTTGATCTCCCAACAATACAATCCGCGCGCCGGTAATTGCGGAATTTTCACTTTACCATATGATGACGAAAAAACGAAAGAAAGGGAGCGAAAACCATGTTCCTATCCGGACGCCAGACCGAGATTCTCGAAATCGCCAAGGCGGAGGGGCGCGTGCTGGTGGAGGAGCTGGCGCAGCGCTTTTCGGTCACGCCGCAAACCATCCGCAAGGATCTCAATGATCTCTGCGACGGGCGCGTACTGTCCCGCGTGCATGGCGGCGCGATCTTTCCTGGCGGAACCGAGAACGTCAAATATGAAGCACGCCGCTCTATCGCCGCGCTCGAAAAGCAGGCGATCGGCCGTGCAGCCGCTGGCCTTATTCCCAGCAACAGCTCGCTTTTCATCAATATCGGCACAACGACGGAGGCTGTCGGCGAGGCACTTCTCGGCCACCACGAGCTGATGGTAATCACCAATAATATCAATGTTGCCAATAAGTTGCGTATCTTCCCCACGATCGAGGTCGTCATTGCCGGCGGCGTCGTGCGCGGTTCCGATGGCGGCATCGTCGGTGAGGCAGCCGTCGATTTCATCAGGCAGTTCAAGGTCGATTATGCCGTCATCGGCGCATCCGCGATCGATGCCGATGGCGCGCTTCTCGATTTCGATTTTCGTGAAGTGAAAGTGGCGCAGGCCATCATCGCCAACGCCCGGCACGTCATTCTCGTGGCCGACAGCACCAAGTTCGAACGCACCGCGCCGGTGAGGATCGGCCACCTGTCGCAGGTTCATACCTTTGTCACCGATGAATGCAGTATTGAATCCGTGCGCACCATTGCGTCGGAGCATGCCGTTCGCCTGGTGGAAACGTCCCGCCGATCAGCCTGATCGGCAGGCTTTCTGCCTGGAAACGTTCGTTTGACATTCGTATCTATTTCACTTTAGATAGGTTGATTTTCGATTTTTCGTCTTCACGAGATTGCGTACCTTTGCGGAGAAGCGGGTGAGCGAGCAGATCTACGACATTTTCGTTATCGGTGGCGGTATCAACGGATGCGGCATCGCCCGGGATGCGACAGGGCGCGGCTATAAGGTCGCCCTTGCCGAGATGAATGATTTTGCCTCCGGCACATCGTCCGGCGCCACGAAGCTCATTCACGGCGGGCTGCGCTATCTCGAACACTATGAATTTCGTTTGGTACGCGAATCCCTGATGGAGCGCGAAGTGCTCTGGGCAATGGCGCCGCACATCATCTGGCCGATGCGCTTCGTCCTGCCCTATCACAAGGGTGGTATCCGGCCCGCCTGGCTCATCCGTCTCGGACTTTTCCTTTACGATCATCTCGGCGGACGCAAGCTGCTGCCGCCGACGGCAACGCTCGACATGAAGAAAGACCCGGCCGGCAAGCCACTGAAGGAGCTCTTCACCAAGGCCTTCGAATATTCGGACGGCTGGGTCGACGATGCCCGCATGGTCGTGCTGAATGCCCGCGACGCGGCGGATCGCGGCGCGACGATCATGCCGCGTACGAAGGTGATCTCCGCGCGGCGGGAAGGCGCGGTCTGGTCAATTGAAACGGAAAACACGATCACCCGTGAGAAGCGCCTGTTCCAGTCGCGCATGCTGGTCAACGCTGCAGGGCCATGGGTCGATCATGTTCTCTCAGACGCCTTTGGCAAGAACCAGGTGCACAATGTCCGCCTCGTCCAGGGCAGCCACATCATCGTGCGCAAGAAGTTCGACGACCCCCGTGCCTATTTCTTCCAGAATCCGGACAACCGCATTATCTTCGCCATTCCCTACGAGCAGGATTTCACCCTGATCGGCACAACGGACCGCGACTACAACAACGATCCGAAGGATGTGAAGATCAGCGAAGAGGAAACAGCCTATCTCTGCAATGCGGCCAGCGAATATTTCAAGGAGCCGGTGCGGCCGGAGGATATCGTGTGGACCTATTCCGCGGTGCGTCCGCTTTACGACGACGGCGCCTCGAAGGCACAGGAAGCAACACGCGACTATGTGCTGAAGGTCGAAGGCGAGGAAGGCCAGGCGCCGCTGCTCAACGTCTTCGGCGGCAAACTGACCACCTATCGCCGCCTTGGCGAGCATGCCTTGGAGAAGATCGGCGAGGCCATTGGTCTCAAGGGCACGCCCTGGACGGCCAACAGCTCGCTGCCAGGCGGTGACTTCCCCGCTCGCGGCTACGAGGCCGAAGTCACCAAGTTGAAGTCACGCTACCCCTTCCTTGCCGACGCGCATGCCCGCCGGCTGGTTCGCCGCTACGGCACCCGCGCTAGCATGATCCTCGCCGACGCAAAGACGATCGCCGATCTCGGCCGCTGCTTCGGCAGCGATCTCTACGAGGCGGAAGTTCGTTACCTGATGGAACATGAATGGGCCTATACGGCCACCGACATTCTCTGGCGTCGTTCCAAGAAAGGCCTTTACCTTTCGAAGGAAGAAGCAGCGGCGCTTGACGGTTACATCGTCGAGAGCCACGTCCACGCATAAAGCAATTCCAGGAAAAGTGTGCAGCGGTTTTCCGTCCGGAATTGCGTAAAGGCAATGGCATAGGGCGGCTGAGTGATTCCGTAAAACACCAAGCCGTTCCATGCTCTCGCCTCAATCCGCGGGGTCGAGTAGCCGCGCCCCCGCTCCTTCCTCGGCAAGCCTGTCCCAGGGATTTCGCAGCGGACAGCTCTTCATCGAGAGACAGCCGCAACCGATGCAGCCATCGAGCTGATCGCGCAGCCCCTGCAGCCGCCTGATCCGGGCATCGAGATCATCCTTCCAGCCTGCGGAAAGCACTTTCCAGTCGGCCGCCGTCGGCGTGCGTCCCTGCGGCAAGGCATCGAGCGCCGCTTGAACTTCGGCAAGCGGTATGCCGACCCTTTGCGCGATCTTGATGACCGCGACCCGGCGCAGCACCTCGCGGGGATAGCGCCGCTGGTTACCGCGGCTGCGATGGCTCTCGATCAGCCCTTTCGCCTCGTAGAAATGCAGTGCGGATACCGCCACGCCGCTTCGCGCCGCCACCTCGCCGACCGTCAGCAGCTTGGAAAATTGGCTGGGCTCGATTTTTTCCATTTTACTCTATTGACCTCAACTTTACTTGAGGTTTTATAACCCGAGCTCCAAACCGCGTAAAGCAGGAGCAAGACATGACTGAACCAACCCGGCTGGCGATCATCTACGGCAGCACCCGCCCGGGCCGGCTGTGCGATCGGGTGGTCAACTGGGTCGCACGGGAACTGGTGCACTACCCCCTCATCGAGATCGACGTGATCGATCCCCTCGAATTCGATCTGCCGTTCCAGCATGACCGCGAACACGCCGGCGTCGCCGCTCTTTCCGCCCGGCTTTCAGAGGCGGATGCCTTCATTATCGTTACGCCGGAATACAATCACAGCTTCACGGCCTCGCTGAAATTCGTGCTCGATCTCGTCTACGAACCCTGGCACGGCAAACCGGTCGCCTTCGTTTCCTATGGCGGCATCTCCGGCGGCCTGCGTGCCGTCGAGCAATTGCGCGTGGTGTTTTCCGAACTCCATACCGTGACCGTGCGCGACACGGTGAGCTTCGCCAATCCCTGGGGCAGGTTCGCCGAAGACGGCACGCTCGAAAACCCGCTCGAGGCCCGTCAATCGCTGGTCCGCATGATCGCACGGCTGAACTGGTGGAGCACCGCCCTCAAGCCAGCCCGCGACACGCGCCCCTATCGCTCCGTCGCCGCCTGATCACCGCCCTAACATTGGGAACCCGGCCTTTCGTTTCTGGCAGGTGCGAAAGACTGGCTTGGCGTCCGGGCCCTCCTCCACCACGGACCCGGACGTCTATCATTCGGCTGCAGCAACGAATGGTTCCATCGATGCTTGCCGTTGCGGCTTGCATGTCTTAACCCGCTATGGAGGAGATTTCGGCGGGGAGGCTGATGAACAAGGCTGCGCGTCTGGGAGGAGCGGATTTCATGCGCGCCGTCGCATGCCTGATGGTGCTTGTCCACCATCTCGTGCTGCGAATGAATTTCTACAAGATCCCTCCGGGCCTGGACCAGACCTTCGTACTGGCGCGCTTCGGCAATCATGGCGTCGCGGTCTTCTTCGTGCTCAGCGGCTTTCTTCTCGCGCGCCCCTTCTGGCTGGCTCTGGATAAAGCCCAGCCGCTGCCGTCGCTGAAGATTTACGCGATGCGCCGCGCCGCGCGCATTCTTCCGGGCTTCTGGGTCGCCCTGACGGTCGGCTTCGTGATCAGCTTTACGATCTATGGCTTTCCGCTCGATGCGGAGCTCATCGGTCGCTATATCTCCGGCTTTTTCCTGATGAGCCAATGGCATTGGCGCACCTTCTTCCCTGTACAGGGGGACGGCCCGTTATGGTCGATCCCCTTCGAGACGACCTGCTATGTGCTGTTGCCGATCAGCTTCCTGCTGCTGTTCAGTGCCAAGCTCACATCGCGCTCCGCATTCGCCAGCCGCCTCCTCTGGATCGGCATCATTGCAGCCGCACTGCTCGTGCATTGGCTTGTTGTCACCTATCTCCCGACGGATAGCGCCGGCCGGGGATGGCAGTATGGCTTCCAAGGCGGCGCAAAGGAATGGATGCCGCGCTACAACCCCATCGGCTTCTTCGCGATATTTGCGATCGGCGCACTGGCGGCCGGAATCCAGACCATTGTCCCCGCCCGCCGTTCGGCAATCTACGATATCATCGGCGCGCTTGCGATCATCATGGGCGCATGGCAGCTACCGCAGTCGATCGGCGGCCCGGGAGAAGGCTATGCCTGGCTCGGTATTCCCTATCAATTCCCGCTGCTTCCGCTGGCGGTCGCCATCGCTCTTTGCACGCTGCCGCAATCGTTGTTGCTGGCAAAGCTGCTCGACAACCGCCTCAGCCGCTATGTCGCGACCGTCTCCTTCGGCGTTTACATCTGGCAGGATATCGTACTGACACTGATGCCGCAGCTCTTCCCCTCGTCCTTCGGCTCAGGCTCGGACGACGTGCTGGGCGGCTGGATAATCTCAAGCCTGATCGCAACCACCATCATCTTCGCCATCGGCACGCTAAGCTATGTGCTGCTGGAACGCCCCGCTATCCACTGGGCACGGACACGGGAAAACAGGGCCACGCGACCCGCCACTACGTGACGGGTCGGGACAGAATATCATCGCGGCTCGGAAGTGGCCTCAGATACGCGTCGTCTTCAACCGCCCTTCGTCGAGAACGATACCGAGGCCGGGCGCAGACCCAAGATCCAGCCAGCCCGCTTCGTGCTTCAGCGGCGATGCCATCGGATAGTCGCGCCGGGCTTCGCTCCACTCCGGATTGTCATAGGGATATTCGAGCCAGGAGGCATCGGCGACGCCGGCGGTCAGGTGCGCATTGGCGAGAACTCCGATACCATTCGTCCAGGAATGCGGCGTGAACTGCACGCCGGCCTCACGCGCCTGATAGGCCAGACGCCGGCACCCGGTGATGCCGCCGACGAGAGCGACGTCAGGCTGAATGACATCGAAAGCACGTTCTTCGATGATGTCACGGAACTCGTATAGTTCGCGCGTCATCTCGCCGCCGACGATCCGGACGGAGGTTGCCTGCTTCAATTCCTTCATGCCCTTGCGGTCGGAACGATGCAGCGGCTCTTCCATCCAGTAGACGCCGAGCCGTTCCAGCTCTCTCGCCACCGTCAGCGCATCCTTGAAAGTCCAGGAGAGCGTCGTATCCCAGGGCATGCGCCAACCCTGGTTGCAGTCGACCATCAACTCCAGCCGGTCGCCGACGCGAGCGCGGATCGCTTCCAGCGCCTTGACGTCTTCGCGCCAGCCTCCACGGCCGCCCGATGACGAGGAGAAGCGCACCTTCATCGCCGGAAAGCCTTCTTCGATATAGCGCTCCGCCTGAGCCGCCATCGCGGCGGGTTCCCGCAGCACGCCGGAAGACGCATAGAGCCGCACGCGGCTGGCGCGGCCGCCGAGCATCCGCCAGACCGGCTCGCCGGTGATCTTGCCCGAGAGGTCCCAGAGCGCCAGATCCATCGGCCAGCAGCGGCCGTAGTGGAAATTGATATGCGAGAGCACTTCGTAGTGACGCTCAAGGTGGCGGGGATCCTGGCCGATGAACAGATCCTCATGGCCCTCGAAGCCCTTCATCAGATCACCGGAGCCGATGCCTTCGCGGCCCTCGTCATCCCTGACGCGCACGATGGTCGCATCGAAATGCTTGCGCGGGCGGCCGTCCCAGCTTGCCTTGAACTCCGGATCAAGCGGCAGGCGATGATGGGTAATCTCAATGGAAACGATCTTGCTCATGGTGGCTCCCTCTCCCCAAGCATGATCCCGAAAGGCGTGACGCCGCCTCGGGATCATGTTGATTTTTATGTCTTAGCCGAATTGCTGCCAGATGGTCTTGTAGTCGCAATATTTATCGATCGCATGCACCGAACGGTCACGCCCGAAACCGGATTGCTTGAAGCCGCCGAAAGGTGTGGCGAAATTCGACATATCATAAGTGTTGATCCACACCGTGCCCGCATGAATCGATTCGGACAGCCGATGCGCCCGATCCATATCCTTTGTGAATACGGCGCCGGCAAGCCCGTAAATCGTGTCGTTGGCGATCCTGAGCGCTTCCTCCTCGGTATCGAAGGGAATGGCGGCAAGCACGGGGCCGAAGATTTCCTGCCGCGCCAGGCTCATGTCGTTTGTCATGTCGACGAACACACCCGGCGAAACATAATAGCCGCCGGTTTCGCTGAGCACACGTTCGGCTCCGAAAGCACGGCGTGCACCTTCCTTCTCGCCGGCGGCGATCATCGCCAGTACCTTGTTCATATGCTCTTCCTCGATCAGCGCGCCGATCTGCGCCGAAGGGTCAAGCGGATGCTTGAGTGCGATATCGGAGCGGGTTACCGCCTCGATCTTCTCGATCAACTTGTCCTGCACGGAGCGCTGGACGATCAGCCGTGTCGAGGCATGGCAGGTCTCGCCGGAATTGTAGAAGCAGCCCCAGGCAGCAGCCACGGCGGCCGCATCGAGATCGGCATCTTCGAACACGACGAGCGGCGACTTGCCGCCAAGCTCCAGCGCCACGCGCTTGACGTTCGATTGCGCTGCATAGCCCATGATCAGCTTGCCGACCTCGGTCGAGCCGGTGAAGGCGATCATGTCGACATCCATATGCAGCGCCAACGGCTTGCCGGTCTCTTCGCCATAGCCCGTCACGACGTTAAAGACGCCGGCGGGCAGACCAGCTTCGAAACCCAATTCGGCAAGACGGATCGCCGAAAGCGAGGATTGCTCGGCCGGCTTCAGCACGACGGAATTGCCCGCAGCGATCGACGGGCCGAGCTTCCAGGCATCGATGATCATCGGATAGTTCCAGGGCGTGATCGCACCGATGACGCCAAGCGGCACCTTGCGCACCAAGGCGCGGGCGTTCGGGCCTGTAGGTGCGACCTCGTCATACATCTTGTCGATCATCTCGGCATAAAATTGGATGCCGTCGGCGCAGAGGCGCACATCGACACCAAGCGACGCCATGACCGGTTTGCCGACGTCAATGGTTTCGAGCATGGCAAGCTCATCGCCATGGGCGCGGATCAACTCGGCCCATTTCAGCATGATCTTCTTCTTTTCCAGCGGCTCCTTCTTGCGCCAGACACCGCTCTCAAAGGCGGCGCGAGCGGAAGCAACGGCGGCGTCGATATCAGCGGCATTACCGCGCGCGAGCTGTGCGCCCGGCTTGCCATCCATCGGGCGGATGCGGGTGAAGGTCTCGCCGGAAGAAGCGGCGTGATGAGCGCCATCGATGAAATGACGTCCCTCAGGCTTCAAGCCGGAAAGAACGTTCTCCCAATAGTCGCGCGTATATTCCTTGGTCATCTCAAATTCCTTTCGGCAGCGCCATGACGGCGGCCGCAAAGCGGTCGATATCGGCATCCGTGACATCGCGGATGGTCGAGCGCCGCATGGGCTGGTTTTCGGTGGCGCGCATTTCGCGGGCAAGGTCACTGGCATCGAATGGCTTGAAGGCAGCGGGCAGCGAACGCGTGATGCCGCAGCGATCCATCCAGTCGGAGACGAAGGCAGGAAGCTCAGCAGCGCTCTCGACGCCGCATGCCTTGGCTGCGGCATTGAGATCAGCCGTATCCGCTTCGACCAGCCAGGCAAGCGTTGCCTCGAAGCCGAGCGCCGTTGCAAGACCATGATGGACCGGGCCGAGGCCCGCGAGAGCATGGCTGACATTGTGCGCGATCGCCGTACCGCAATTGTCGATGGCAATGCCGCCGAAGCAGGAGCCAAGCAGCACGTCGCCGCGAGCCGCGATATTATCCGGCTGCTTGACCGCGGTTTCCAGAGAGCCGGTCAGCAGCCGCAGCGCCTGGTGCGCGTAGAACTGCGCGCCGCGATGGGTGTTGCGGTTCGTTGCCGCTTCAAAAGCATGGATGAAGGCATCGAGACCGCACCATGCCGTGAGATTGGCGGGCAAGGTCTTCGTCAGCGCCGGATCGAGAATGACGAGATCGGCCTTCGTTTCCGGTCCCCAGATCCAGAGCTTCTTGCCCTCTGGCCCGGCGAAGATATTCGTCGCCGAAGTTTCGGAACCCGTACCGGCCGTTGTCGGTATCATGATCTTCTTGAGCGGATTTTTCGGCAGCGGATTGGCCGCCAGCGCATAGTACATCGGATCTTCACCCGAGGCGATGCAACAGGCGACGATCTTGCCGATGTCAAGCGCCGAACCACCGCCGACGCCGATGACCATATCCGCGCCTTGCCCCAAGGCAATAGCAGCATGCAGGTGCGCAAGCTTCGGCTCACCTACGAAATCCGAAAAGACCTGCGTCTTGACACCGGCTTCCGCGAGCTCGGCGCTGATCTTGGCGGCAAGACCCGACTGCGCCAGGAAGGCGTCGATGACGAGCAGGGCGGAGCCAACGCCATCGAACGACTTGACCGCAGCGGGGAGACCGGAAAGGGCGCCCTCGCCGAAACGAATGTCTGGGATGGCGGAAATGGAAAAGGACACGAGGGATCCCCTGATAAATGCTGATGATATGATGCCGTGATCCTGCATCACAATTTCAGATCTTCAAATCCGGGCAATTATCGGGAATATTGATGATCTGAAGTTATGGAGGGCCCATGCTCGAGAAAATACCCCTGGAAGCCTTTCGCGTGTTCGACGCCGCGGCACGCGCGATGAACTTTTCCCGCGCCGGTCGCGAGCTGAACATCACACAGGCAGCCGTCAGTCGCCGCATCAAGGGGCTTGAGGATCATCTCGGCGCGGCGCTCTTCACCCGCCGCGGCCGAAACCTGGCGCTGACGCCGGAGGGAGAGCGGCTGTTCCAGCGCGTACGTGCCACGCTGGAATATCTCGAAGAGAGCCTTGAGCCATTCCGCGCCGGTACGGGCGAGATCATCTCGATTGCGGCCAGCGGTTCGATCTCGCATCTCTGGCTCGGGCAGCGGCTGAGGGACTTCGGCAAGGAAAGCCCGGGGATCTCCGTGCGCCTGCTGACGACAGACGTCCACTCCGAGCTCGCTTCCGAGAACCACGACCTCATCATCATCTATTCCACCGGCGAGCATCCGCGCTGGAGCCTGACACCGCTGCTGAAGGAGGTGCTGGTGCCTGTTGCCTCGCCGGACTACCTGGCAATCCGCCGCCTCGATCCGCAATCCTTGACGGCGGTCGATATCGCTGCGCTCGACCTGATCGATTACGAACGCGCCAACGCCCACTGGATCAGCCTGCGTCAATGGTTCGGCCGCATCGGCGATCCGTTGAAGGGCAAGTTGCCGAGGCCGCGGCTTTCCTTTTCAACCTACATCATGGCGGTGGAGGCGGCGCTGAGAGGCGAAGGTATAGCGCTCGGCAGTCTCGGCCTCATCGAAGAGTATCTGCAAACCGGCGCGCTCGTCACCGTCGGCAATGACAGCGTCGAGAGCGGCTTCGGATACTACCTTGGCGCACCGCGCTTTCGTTCGCTTTCTCCGGAAGCCCTGCAGCTGCACCGGTTCCTGCTGCAGGGGCAGCAGGCCTGATGGGATTTTGGGGCGGAGTATCCGCCCTGCCTTCCTCGCAAGAAGTCGGAGACTCGAAGGGGCTACAGTCGCCCACCATCCGCCCTCGTGGTTCGAGGCTTCGGCCCCTTCGACAAGCTCAGGAGCCTGCGCACCTCACCATGAGGGCTACGTTCGCGCAAGACCGCCCATCGAACCGACCTCATGCGATAGCCACTGGCCCCATGCTAAGGCGCGCGCCCCATCCTCACCCTGAGGTGCGAGGCTGCAAGCCGAAGCCTCGAAGGGCGAGGATGGCCCGGACGTTCCAACAAAACAAAAAAGCGGCCCATAGGACCGCTTTCGTCTCAATCACTGCATCCAGACTGGATCAATCCTGCGGGATAGAGCCGCGCAGATGCGAGAGTTCCATGATGAAATGCTCGAGACGCGACTTGTGCTCGTGATGCTCGGCATCCTCAAGCTCGGCCTTCGCGGCATTGATGCGGCGCTCCAGCTCGTCGCGGCTCATGTCTTCCACCGGAACGGCCGATTCAGCAAGCAGAGTGCAGCCGGTCGGCAGGATATCGGCAAAGCCGCCGAATACGACATAATCCTGCTTCTTGCCGGAAGCGGAATGCACCCGCACGACGCCCGGCTTGATCGTCGTCATGGTTGGCGCATGATGCGCCATAACGGTCATTTCGCCTTCGGTGGCGGGAATGACGACATCGATAACTTGCTCCGAGAGGAGCAAGCGCTCCGGAGAAACCAGTTCGAAATTGAAATTGTCAGCCATGAACCGTCACTTCTCGATTGTCTTATTCGCAAGGCAAGGGCGCGCGGGCAATGCCGCGCGCCGATGGATTGGCCTTATCAGGCAGCCAGCTTCTTGGCCTTTTCGATCGCTTCGTCGATCGAGCCGACCATGTAGAAAGCAGCTTCCGGCAGGTGATCGTACTCGCCGTTGACCAGGCCCTTGAAGCCCTTGATCGTGTCTTCGAGAGCAACCAGCTTGCCCGGCGAACCGGTGAAGGCTTCAGCAACGAAGAACGGCTGCGACAGGAAGCGCTCGATCTTGCGAGCACGGGCAACGGCCAGCTTGTCCTCTTCGGACAGTTCGTCCATGCCGAGGATGGCGATGATGTCCTGGAGAGCCTTGTAGCGCTGCAGGGTCGACTGGACCTTACGAGCGATTTCATAGTGCTCTTCGCCGACGACCATCGGGTCGAGCATGCGCGAGGTGGAGTCGAGCGGGTCGACAGCCGGGTAGATACCCTTTTCAGCAATCGAACGCGACAGAACCGTCGTTGCGTCCAAGTGGGCGAACGAGGTCGCCGGTGCCGGGTCGGTCAAGTCGTCGGCCGGAACGTAAATGGCCTGAACAGAGGTGATCGAGCCCTTGGTCGTCGTGGTGATGCGTTCCTGCATCTGGCCCATGTCGGTAGCGAGCGTCGGCTGATAACCCACGGCCGAAGGAATACGGCCGAGCAGAGCCGACACTTCCGAACCTGCCTGGGTGAAGCGGAAGATGTTGTCGACGAAGAACAGAACGTCCTGACCTTCATCGCGGAAGTTTTCAGCAACGGTCAGACCGGTCAGAGCGACGCGAGCACGGGCGCCCGGCGGTTCGTTCATCTGGCCATAGACGAGCGCAGCCTTGGAGCCTTCGCCGCCGCCATGCTTGTTGACGCCGGATTCGATCATTTCGTGGTAAAGGTCGTTGCCTTCGCGGGTACGCTCACCCACGCCTGCGAACACCGAGTAGCCACCGTGCGCCTTGGCGACGTTGTTGATCAGTTCCATGATGAGAACGGTCTTGCCGACGCCGGCGCCGCCGAACAGGCCGATCTTGCCGCCCTTTGCGTAAGGGGCGAGCAGGTCGACGACCTTGATGCCGGTGACCAGGATCTGGCCTTCGGTGGACTGCTCGACGTAGGACGGAGCGTCCTGGTGGATGGCGCGCTTGTGAGCGGTTACCAGCGGGCCGGCTTCGTCCACGGGCTCGCCGATGACGTTCATGATACGACCGAGCGTTTCATGACCGACCGGAACCGAGATCGGTGCGCCGGTATCGGAAACGGGCTGGCCACGAACCAGACCTTCGGTGGAGTCCATGGCGATCGTGCGGACCGAGTTTTCGCCGAGGTGCTGCGCGACTTCCAGAACAAGGCGGCTGCCATTGTTGCTGGTTTCGAGAGCATTCAGGATCTTCGGCAGATCGCCATCGAAATGAACGTCGACGACGGCACCGATAACCTGCGTAACCTTGCCGACCGAACCTGCGGCCTGAGCTGCGTCAGCCATAATCTTACCCTCTTTTTCTAGCCTCAGAGCGCTTCCGCGCCCGAAATGATTTCAATCAATTCCTTGGTGATCTGCGCCTGACGCTGACGGTTGTAGTTCAGCGTCAGCTTGTTGATCATCTCACCAGCATTGCGCGTCGCATTGTCCATCGCGCTCATCTTGGCGCCCATTTCACCAGCGACATTCTCAAGGAGTGCGCGGAAAATCTGGACGGAGATGTTGCGCGGGATCAGATCCTCGAGGATCGAAGCCGCATCCGGCTCGTATTCGTAGACGGCGCCCTTGTGAGCGGCGTCTTCTTCGACAACGGCGGGAGCCGAAGCCGGGATCAGCTGCAATCCGGTCGGCACCTGGCTGATAACCGACTTGAATTCGGAATAGAACAGCGTGCAGACGTCAAACTCGCCGGCTTCGAACATCTCGATGATGCGCTTGCCGATGGCATCGGCGTTTTCATAGCCGATACGCTTGACGTCGCGCAGTTCTTTGCGCTCGACGATCAGAGAAGCATACTCACGACGGAGAATGTCGTAGCCCTTCTTGCCAACCGTGAAGATCTTCACGGTCTTGCCTTCGGCCAGCAGCTTGCGAACGTGATCGCGGGCAAAGCGCGCGATCTGCGAGTTGAAACCGCCGCAAAGGCCGCGTTCGGCTGTGCAGACCACAAGCAGATGCACATCGCTCTTGCCGGTGCCGGTCATCAACAGAGGCGCACCGTCAGCTTCGCTGACAGCAGCCGTGATGTTGGCAAGAACGGCGCCCATGCGCTGCGAATACGGCCGTGCGGCCTCAGCCGCCTCCTGGGCACGCCGAAGCTTCGCCGCGGCGACCATTTTCATCGCCTTGGTGATCTTCTGCGTCGCCTTGACGGAGGCGATCCGGTTTTTCAGATCCTTAAGTGAAGGCATCCGGTATCCGTCCTAGAAGTGAGGTCCGATCAGGCGAAAGACTTGGCGTAGCTGTCGAGAGCAGCGGTGAGCTTGCTCTTGGTCGCGTCGCTGATAGCCTTTTCGGTACGGATCGTGTCGAGGATCTCCTTGCCTTCCGAACGGAGGTAGGACAGCAGACCCTGCTCGAACTTGCCGACCTGCGGAACGGCGATCTTGTCGAGGTAGCCGTTGACGCCGGCGAAGATCACCGCAACCTGCTCTTCCGTCTTCAGCGGCGAGAACTGCGGCTGCTTCAGGAGCTCGGTCAGGCGGGCACCGCGGTTCAGCAGGCGCTGCGTTGCAGCGTCGAGGTCCGAGCCGAACTGAGCGAAGGCGGCCATTTCGCGATACTGCGAAAGTTCACCCTTGATCGAGCCGGCAACCTGCTTCATCGCCTTGATCTGCGCCGACGAACCGACGCGCGAAACCGACAGACCGACGTTAACGGCCGGACGAATGCCCTGGTAGAACAGGTCGGTTTCGAGGAAGATCTGGCCATCGGTGATCGAGATCACGTTGGTCGGAATGAAGGCCGAAACGTCGTTGCCCTGCGTTTCGATGACCGGAAGAGCGGTCAGCGAACCGGCGCCCAATTCGTCGTTCATCTTCGCAGCACGCTCAAGGAGACGTGAATGCAGGTAGAAAACGTCTCCCGGATAAGCTTCGCGGCCCGGCGGACGGCGCAGCAGCAGCGACATCTGACGGTAGGAAACGGCCTGCTTCGACAGGTCGTCATAACCGATCAGCGCGTGCTGAGCATTGTCGCGGAAATATTCGCCCATGGCGCAACCGGCAAACGGAGCCAGGAACTGCATCGGGGCCGGATCGGACGCCGTAGCGGCGACGATGATCGAGTACTTCAGCGCACCGCGCTCTTCGAGCACCTTGACGAACTGGGCAACGGTCGAACGCTTCTGGCCGACGGCGACGTAGACGCAGTACAGCTTTTCGCTGTCCGGGCCAGATTCGTGGATGGCCTTCTGGTTCAGGATCGTGTCGAGAAGAATGGCGGTCTTGCCGGTCTGGCGGTCGCCGATGACGAGCTCGCGCTGGCCGCGGCCAACCGGGATCAGGGCGTCGATGGCCTTGAGGCCGGTCGACATTGGCTCATGGACCGACTTGCGCGGAATGATGCCCGGAGCCTTCACGTCGACGCGCGAACGGCGGGTCGCGTTGATCGGGCCCTTGCCGTCGATCGGGTTGCCGAGAGCATCGACAACGCGGCCGAGAAGTTCCGGACCAACCGGAACGTCAACGATCGCGCCGGTGCGCTTGACGGTGTCGCCTTCCTTGATGTCGCGGTCGGATCCGAAGATGACCACGCCGACATTGTCGGCTTCAAGGTTCAGCGCCATGCCGCGAATGCCGCCTGGGAACTCGACCATTTCGCCGGCCTGGACGTTATCCAGACCGTAGACGCGGGCGATACCGTCACCGACGGAAAGAACCTGGCCAACTTCGGAGACTTCAGCTTCCTTGCCGAAGTTTTTGATCTGATCTTTCAGAATTGCGGAAATTTCCGCGGCGCGGATATCCATCAGCCGACCTCTTTCAATGCAAGCTTAAGAGTGGAGAGTTTGGTGCGAAGGGACGTATCGATCTGACGCGAACCGACCTTGACGATCAGGCCGCCGAGGATCGACGGATCGACGGTAACGGCGATCGTTACGTCTTTTCCGGTGACGCCCTTCAGCGCCGCCTTCAGTTCATCTTCCTGCGCCTTAGTCAGCGCATGCGCCGAGGTAATCTCGGCGGAAATTTCGCCACGATGCTGCGCGGCGATAATGCGGAAAGCCTTGATCATGCCCGGCAGCGCAAAAAGGCGCCGGTTCTTGGCAACAAGCTTCAGAAAATTGGTAACGAACGCGCCGAAGCCTGCCTTTTCAGCCAGCGACTGAATAGCGCCGACCTGCTCCTCGGCCGAAAAGACCGGGCTGAGGACGAAACGCTTCAGATCTTCGCTGTCGTCAAGCATGGCTTGGAACCGATCGAGATCGGCGGTCACTGCCGGGACTGCACCCTCCTCAAGGGCCAACTCGAACAATGACGAGGCATATCGTTCTGAAACACCAGAAATATGCTGGGATGTGTCTGCCACGGGCACAAATTTCCCTGATTTCAACCCAAGAACTCGACTTCCGGGTGACGGAAGCCATATACCCTTGAATTCGTTTTGATTTCCCCCAGAAATCAGCAGGAGTGCGTTCCTGCCTCATCCGAAATTCGGGGTTCGTCTAACATAGGATATTGAGACTCGCAACACGCGTATCCACGGAATACGCCATTCGGGTGAAATTATGATGGCAAAAATCGAAAAGCGTGGGGATAGCGTGGACGAATATGGGCCGGACGCGCCGCTTTTCAGCTCAAATATAGCCCAATCCATAAAGAAGAGGTAGCGCCGCCAGAATCGCCTGCACAACCAGAAGGAGAAGACTGAGGAGCACGCCTCCCCGATCCGACATGAGCGCCAGGATGCGGCCAAAGGCCGAAACGCCGAAGGAGGCGCCAAGCGCCAGATAGATCATCGGCTGTGCGAGCAGGATCGCCACAAGTCCGAAGCCGACAAGGAAGCCGCCCGCCGAACGCGCCTCGCCATAGGCCTCCGGCCGTCCCTCGCGCACCTGGAGTTTGAGGAAGCGATAGGTGTAGCCTGGCGCGAACATCATGAAGAGGCCGATCAGCGCCGTAAACGCCGCCGAGCAAAAGGCAAGCTGCTCGCCGAATTCGGTTGGAAAATAGAACTCCATAGGTCGTCCCCAAAAGATCGGTCGGTGCGCAAATCAGGTCAATGAGACGGCCGACTTATGGCATGATCCGGCCAATCAGGGAAAGGCGTTGCCACAATATCAGTGGGGTCAATCACAGAAAGCTCTGTGGATCGATGTCGAGCTGCACCTGCACCGAGCCACGCTCCCTGGGCGATTGCGCCAACATGGCCCGAAGAAACCCCTGCATGTCCGAATTGCGCCGGCCGTGCACCAGCAGTCGGAACCGGTGGCGGCCGCGCACCAGGGCAAGCGGGGCTTCGGCCGGCCCGAGCACCGAGATGCCTGATACTTGCGGCGCGGCGTTGCGCATGCCGCGCGCATGGGTCTCGGCATCCTGCCGGGTTTCGGCCGAAACGATGATCGAGGCGAGCCTGCCAAAGGGCGGCAGCATCGCCCTCTCCCGCTCGGTAATCTCGCGATCGTAGAAGGCGGCCGCGTCACCGGAGACGATCGCCTGCATGACGGGATGCTGCGGCTGATAGGTCTGTAGCAATCCATGGCTCTTCAGCCCGGTTCGCCCCGCACGCCCCGTCACCTGCGATAAAAGCTGGAACGTCCGCTCGGCGGCGCGCGGATCGCCATTGGCAAGGCCGAGATCGGCATCGACGATACCGACCAGCGTCATCAGCGGGAAATTGTGGCCCTTGGCAACCAGCTGCGTGCCGATGACGATATCCGCTTCGCCCTTGGCGATGGCCTCAAGCTCCAGCCGCAACCGCTTGACCCCGCCCATGATGTCGGACGAGAGCATGATCGTCCGCGCCTCGGGGAAGTGACGCTCCACCTCCTCCGCGATGCGCTCGACGCCCGGCCCGCAGGCGACGAGATGATCAAGCGTGCCGCATTCGGGGCAGGCTTCCGGCGTGCGCTCGGCATAGCCGCACTGATGGCACTGGATCTGGCCGCGAAACCGGTGTTCCACCAGCCAGCTCGAGCATTGCGGGCATTGGAAGCGATGGCCGCAGACCCGGCACAGCGTCAGCGGCGCGTAGCCGCGCCTGTTGAGGAACAGCAACGCCTGCTCGCCCTTGGCAACCGTCTTGCCGATGGCGCGGAGCAGGACAGGCGAGAGGAAACCGCCGCGCTCCGGCGCGTGGCGGCGCATGTCGACCAGGTGCAGATCGGGAAGAGCGGCATCGCCGAAGCGGGTCGGCAAATGAATCGTGGTGTAACGTCCGCTCTGGCCGTTGACCTGGCTTTCGACCGATGGCGTGGCCGAGACCAGCACCACGGGGAAATCGCCGATGCGGCCGCGCACCACAGCCATGTCGCGCGCATTGTAATAGACGCGGTCTTCCTGCTTATAGGCCGGATCATGCTCTTCATCGACGATGATCAGGCCAAGGTCCTCGAAGGGCAGGAACAGGGCCGAACGCGCGCCGGCCACGACCCTGACTTCACCCGTCACGGCCTGCCGCCAGACCTTTTCACGCATCTTCGGTGCAAGATCGGAATGCCATTCCGCCGGTTTGGCACCGAAGCGATCCTGAAAACGCTCCAGAAAACTTGCCGTCAGCGCGATCTCCGGCAGCAGGATCAGCACCTGCTTGCCGCGCCTCAGCGTTTCGGCAATCGCCTCGAAATAGACCTCCGTCTTGCCGGAGCCGGTGACGCCGTCGATCAGTGAAACGGCAAACTCGCCCTTGCGCACATCCACCAATATCTCGTCGGCTGCATCCTTCTGCGGGCCTTCCAGCCGGGAGGGAATGAACTCGGGATCGGGTTTGGCGACGACGGGCGGCGGCGGCAGGAAGATGGTCTCGAAAATACCTTGCGAGATCAGCCCATCGACGACGCTTGTGGAAACGCCGGCCGCATGCGCCAGGCCGATGCGTGTCCATGACAGCCCGTCGGCTGCAGTCTCCATCACCCTCGTGCGCGCCGGCGTCAGCCGCTCCGGCTGCCCGCCGATGAAGCGCAGCCCCTCGACCATCGGTTCTGGATCGAAGGCGGCCGGCGCCCGCAAGGCCATGCGCGCCACCAGCCCCGGCGGCGACAGCGTGTAGGTCGCGACCCAGTCGATGAAATCGCGCATATGCTTGCCGAGCGGCGGGCAATCGAAGACGCGCGTGATGGGCCGAAGCTTCTTCGGATCGACGCCATCATCATCCTCGCCATCCCAGACGACGCCGATGACCTGCCTTGGCCCAAGCGGCACCTGCACGACAGAGCCGGGCTCGACCGCCATCCCCTCAGGCACCGCATAGGAATAGGCCCTCGGCGCCGGCAGCGGCACCAAGACCGGAACCGTGCGGCTCATCACAGGTTTCGCGGGCGCCGCCTCGAAAAGCGCACCAAACAGATCGGAAGAATCTTTACTCATTGCGCCAGACCATGCCCCGGACGGGCTGAAAAGAAAACCCGGGAATCGAGCCACTTATGCGGGATTGGACAAATCGCAACACCCTCCCTCAGAGCTGACCCGCCACCATCTGCGTAAGGAGGGTGATACGCTGAGACCGGAAAGCGGGTCTTATTCTGCCGTGTCGTTCAAGCTCCGCCAATCCGTGAAGTGCCGCCCAAAAAGTTTCGGTAGCGGTATCGCCATCCTGGGCGAACGGCGCGACCACCGTCGCCATAGCTCCGAACCCCTCGCGGAGCTGGGTTGGCGTATCCGACCTGGCGAAGCGCAAACCAGTCGGCAGGACGAACATCGCCTCGTACATTGCAGGCCGGGCGAAAGCAAAATCGAGGTAGGCGGTCGCGACGTCTTCCACTGACTCCTTTGGCGTGGACGACGGCCGGATCGCGGCACGGAGCAAGGTCGCCAATTCACCAAAGCCTTCGAGTGCCACCGCGCCGACGATCTCATCGCGATTTTCGAAGTGCGAATAGAGAACCGGCTGGCTGTATTCTATCTCCTCAGCAAGGCGCCGAATTGTAACGGAAGCCCAGCCGTCACGTTCCGCGATCGTTCGCGCAGCGACGACTATCCGGCGTTCGCGCTCGCCACGTTCTCTCGTCTTGCGTTCGCTAATGCCCACCCTGTGCCTCAATCTTCATTCGCGCATTTTCTTCGACACCGAAACTATCAAAAAGATCATTGATTGACAAACTAGCAACGCTAGAATATATGACGCCGCTATAGAAACATGCATGGCATGGTTCGTCATCGAAGAGAAAATCAATGAATCTTCCAATTCAAACTTTCACGGGCGCAACGGTGCTCGAAGACATCCTCGTCTGGCTGACCGCCGCAGCGTTCCTCGTCGGCGCAATCGTCAATGCGAGTGGTCACCCAAAAATCCGGGCGAGTTTCGTACGACTTGGATTCCCATTCTGGTGGTGTTGGGTAACGTCCACCCTTGAGCTCGCAACCGCAGTCCTTCTAGTGACTGCCGGCACCCGATACATCGGAGTGGCGTTGGGAACCTGCATCATGCTCGCCGCAATCTTAGCCATTGTCCGTATCCGGTATTATCGAGAGCTCCCCCCGCCTCTGGTGTTTCTGTTGCTGCTGGCGCTGGCCGGTGTCAGCGGCCACGCCTGAGCATTTCACGGCACAAAGAATTCATCCCCTGAGAACGAGCAGTGAGCCGGCTGGACAGAACTCTCCATCGCCAAGGCGTCGGGCGTCATCCAGCCTCACCGCCATCAATCCATCCAGAAGAAGCCGCCGAAGGAGCTAATTCGCATCCGGACGGTGCAAGGCAACGGCCCGAAGGAGGCCAAAATCACCATGTCAAATCGCACAGCAAAAACAGTCGTCGTCTATCATTCCGGCTATGGTCACACCCAGCGGATGGCGGAAGCCGTCGCGGAAGGTGCGGGCGGAGTGCTTTACGCCATCGATGCCGACGGCAATCTCTCAGATGATGGATGGGCCGCGTTGGATGCAGCCGACGCCATCATCTTCGGATCTCCGACCTACATGGGCGGCCCAAGCTGGCAGTTTAAGAAGTTTGCTGACACTTCATCGAAAGCCTGGTTCACCAACAAATGGCAGGACAAGATTTTCGGGGGCTTCACCAACAGCGCCAGCTTGAACGGCGACAAGCTCAACACCCTCGAATACTTCGTTCTTCTCGCAGGACAGCATGGCGGACTGTGGGTCAGCCTGGGGGTAAAGCCTGCGAATGTGAAAGCGTCAAAGCGGGACGATGCAAACAGGATGGGATCGTACATCGCACCCATGGCGCAATCCGACGCCGACGCAGCCCCGAACGAAATGTCGGTCGGCGATCTTGAGACTGCCCGCGCTTACGGCGACCGCGTTGCACGAGTCGCACAGCGCTTCGCGTCGGCCCAGGCAGCCTGACATCGTGCTCTAACTACCAGTATGGGAAAGATCGATGAATCCCGCGAGCAGAGTCACTCGCTCTGCTCGTGCGGCTACGCCGCCATATAGGGTTTGCTAAATTCCTAAGCATACCGTCTGCATTGGCATCTTTGCGAAGTCCGCTCTCGGTGCGAAAGCCTCCGTCTCAGCTGCTACGTAATTCCGCGACTATCAGAGCCTTGCAGACACCGCAGAAAGCCTGCCATCTATCCTAATCCGAAGAGCAGGCTGGTCAAAACTGTCATTGTTGAAAATCGCATCGGCGGCAGAAGCAGGCGCGCACGAGCGCTGGTATAGATCAAAGGCCGGCCGGTATCGGTTGGCATAGAGCTCGCGGGTTGCCTCTGCGCCTCCCAGAAGCTGAGTGTCGCGCTCTATGCCGCGTTGTTCGGACACATGCTCCGAGGTCTCGATGAAGACCGCGACATCCCAGCCATCGCGCAGCTCGGGCCGCTGGAGAAACGTTCCGTCGACAATGAGGATGGCGTCGGCGGGTGCGAATTGCGGCTCCTGCTCGATCGGCACGTCATTGTGCAGATCGAAGGAGGCCGTGCGATACCAGCCGTCGCCGCCCGGACCCAAGGGATCGAGTAGGAGCGCGTTGATGGCGGGGAGATCGCGGGCATCATGGTAATAGCCCTCAGCGGAATGCCGCCCGCGCGCATAGCGCTCCACCTTCGGCCTGTGGAAACCATCGATCGAGGTGCGAATGACCTCCCGGCCCTTGGCTCTGAGGTAATCGGCCAATTCGTTGGCCAGCCTCGTCTTGCCGGATGCCGTCCTCCCGTCGATCGCAACGCGGATAGGCGTTGTCGACTCCAGCTTTGCGATCATGACGGCGAGGTCGTTCAACGCAGCGGCTCTAGGCGAAGACGTCATATCATCAATCCGGTTTCATTCGATTTCTATTCGTCGTCATCGTCGATCACGCCGGTCAGCCGCATGCCGTCGATCCAGGTGGCGCCGTCTTCGCGGATCACCCGGCGCGGCCGTACGCCGCAGCGCTCGCGCACGGCAGCAGCCAGCACCTCGGAATGGGTGACGATCCAGATCTGGCTGGTCTTGGCCGCCTGCGCGATCATCTCGGCAAGCGGCACCAGCATGTCGGGATGCAGGCTCGCCTCCGGCTCGTTGAGCGCGATCAGCGGCGGCAGGCGATAGGACATCAAGGCGGCGGCAAGCCCGAGGAAGCGGATCTGGCCGTCGGACAATTCGCGCGGCTGGAAGACGCGCTTGGGGAATTCCGGCAGCATCAGGCCGAAATCCGCCGTCTCCTGTGGTTCGGGCACGACGAGACGCGCGCCGCCAAGAGCTGCAGCCAGAACCCTGTCGAGTTCGACAGTATCCTCGCGGGTGTGGACGAGCGTCGCAAAGACGGCAGCGATATTGGCGCCGTCCTCGTCCAGCATGGGGGATGTCACGGCAAGGCAGGGCGCGCGCAACGGCGAGCCACGATCGGTGCGAAAGCCATGATAGAACCGCCAGGCGTCGACGGCTCGGCGGAAAGTACCGATTTCGGGATAGTATCCGGCATCGCCGAGCAGCGCGATCGCCGTTTCCGATGTCAGCGCCTGCTCGGGATGAGCCTGCATGCGGCCATTCTCGCCGCGAACCGAAATACCCGGCCCGTCACGCTTCATCATCGTCACCGGCCGCCGGCCCGTCTCAATCAGCAATTCCTCGGCCTTGACCTGAGGCTCCAGCGGAAAGCCGGCGGAGGCAAGCGGCGGGCGCATGCCGGCCTCGATCCAATAGCGGAAGGTGGCGGCCCGCTCCATGTCCAGCAGTTCGACATCGAAGCGGATGCGGGCGGATTCATGCGAACGCCGCTTGCCCGACCACATGGCCGAGAACATACCGCCCTCGCTGGAAATCTCATGCGCCAGCCGGCCGCGAACCGCCGCCTGCACGAGCTGCAGCGAACGATAGAGATTGGACTTGCCGACCCCGTTTTCGCCGATGAACAGGTTGACATCGGCTAGATCCATGCGGATCGAGCGCAAAGAGCGGTAATTCTGGGCGAACATGGAGCGAAGTTGCATAGGCCCGCTCTAACCGATTCCCGATTTAAAGAGAATGCGCGGCGAGCGCCTCGTCCTGCCTTGGAGACAGGAGCGGCGAAAATCGCGCATTGCCGTCGGCTGCGAGATCGACGACCGTGTGCTTCTCCAGCGCCTTCGTCACCTCGTTGACGTCGCCGTCCAGATGCTCGACAGGAATGAGATTGCCGACGAGAAAATCGAACCGGTCGCCGCGCTTGTTCAGAAGCTCGTGAAAGACCGTCATGTCGCGCAGCTCGGTCGACCATTTGGCAAACCAATAGAACAGGCCGGAATTGCGCGCCGTCAGATTAACGGGCAGGATCGGCAGATTATATTTGCGCGCCAGACCCACGGCCGATGTCTTCCACGGCCGCTCGTTCAGCTTGCCATTCGCCCAATAGGCAATGCGGCCGGATGGAAACAGCACGGTGACCTTTCCCTCGGCGACCGCCCGGTTGGTGAGCTGCAGCGTCTCGCGCGTCTTGAGCTTGCTCTTATATTCATCGCGCCATTCCACCGGAATAATCATCTCGGCAAAACGCGGATTGACGCGCACCGCATCTCGATTGGCAAAAACCATCATGTCGGGGCGGCGCGATTTCAGCAGGTCGAACACGGCAACGCCGTCGGCAATGCCGGTGGGATGATTGCTGACAAGGATGAAGCCGCCCGACGCTGGAATGCGATCGGCATGCGTCACGCCGATATCCAGCCGCAGCAGATCGCTCATATATTCGAAGCACTGAAAGCCCGAAAGCTTGGCGACATCATTGGCGAATTCGATCGCCCTGTTATAGCGCAGCAGCGTATAGAGGAAGGGACGCATGACCGGCCAGAGCGGATTGCGGACGATCTTCTGGCCACGTTCGGCGATGAGTGTGTCGACGATATGTCCCGGCTGGCCCTGGGACACCAAAGCGATCGCCTCTGCAAGTTGTCCCAATGCAGTTATCGAACCCCGGCGTGCCATGAAGTGTCCTGAATGGTTGGGATATATTCTATCGCAATCGAATATGATCGAAGCATGACAAGCGCCTCGCATATAGCCGCTGAACCATCGGAGATTGGCGAGCAGGGCCTATATGCAGTTTCTAAAGTACCGCTGCGCCCGCAATGCATCGGAAATGCAGGTGGAGCAACCGGAAAGTTAGTGATTCCATAACCTTCCCTCATTCAAAGTGGCAGAAGGAATCCGAATTTCAAGGGGTTTTCCACTGAACGAATTGCTTGTTATCGCCGACTCCGGCTTGATGGCGGAACGCAGCCGCTGGCTTGAGACGCTCGGCCAGGAGCGCCGGCTTGCGGCCCACACGCTGAATGCCTATGAGCGGGACACACGGCAGTTCCTAACCTTTCTCACCGGTCATCTCGGCGGCCCGGCAACGATCGCGGATATTCACGCGCTGCGCCCCGCCGATTTTCGCGGCTTTCTCGCCGCGCGGCGAAAGGAAGGGGCTGGCGCCCGCTCGCTCGGGCGCAATCTCGCCGGCCTTCGCTCGCTGCTGCGCTATCTCGAAAAGAAGGGGCTGGTGAACGCCGCCGGTGCAGCCGCAGTGCGCTCGCCGAAACAGCCGAAATCGCTTCCTAAGTCGCTTTCCGACACGCAGGCGATCACCGTCGTCAGCGACGAAGCACAGTTGAACGAGGAACCATGGATCGCCGCGCGCGATGCGGCCGTTCTGACCCTGCTTTACGGCTGCGGCCTGCGCATTTCCGAAGCGCTTGACCTGAAGCCGCAGGATTTTTCTCCGGGCGCAACCTCGCTGCGCATCACCGGCAAGGGCAACAAGACGCGGCTGGTACCGCTGCTGCCTGTTGTCGTCGAGGCAGTCAGCCACTATCGCGCACTCTGCCCCTATCATCTCGACACAGATGGCCCCCTTTTCCGCGGCGCCCGCGGCGGCAAGCTGCAGCCTGGCATCATCCAGCACGGCATGCAGAAACTGCGGGGCGCCTTCGGCCTGCCCGACACGGCGACGCCGCATGCCCTGCGCCATTCCTTTGCCACCCATCTGCTGGCGGGCGGCGGCGATCTGCGCACTATCCAGGAACTGCTCGGCCACGCCAGCCTCTCGACGACGCAGGTCTATACGGGCGTCGATTCCTCAAGGCTGCTTGAGGTCTACGACCGCGCTCATCCGCGCGCGTAAGGAAGCATTAACCCCTCGTGTTAAGGGAATATCCGTCTCCTGGAGGTAGAGCAGGAGCATATGCCGCCACGTCTCCGGAATGTCGCTTTCGCGCTTTAGGAGTCATGGCCTCTGCCAGCGGAAGGTTTCAATGATTTCTGCCCTTGGATCCAAGACGATGCGGTCGACGAAGCCGGCACTCGGCGATATCCTCTTTTGGCTTGCAACCAGCTTGCCGCTGATGCTGGCCGTCGTCCTGATCGCAACCATGCTGGCGCTGCAGCCGGCACGCGCTGACGAAATCGCATCCGACAGCTGCGGCGGCAAGGATCTGATGGCCGAACTCCAAAAGAGCGATCCCGCCAAATACGCCTCCATCATCGAGGTCGGCGACAAGGTGGAAAACGGCAAGGGCATCTTCTGGAAGATCGAGAAGCAGGGCCTGAAGCCGTCCTGGCTGCTCGGCACCATGCATGTCTCGGATTCGCGCGTGCTCACCATGCCCAAGGGCGCACCAGAAGCAGTCGCTGCCGCCGATACGATCGTCGTCGAATCCGACGAAATCCTCGACGACAAGAAGGCCGCTGCCGCTCTCTTCGCCAATCCGTCCCTGATGATGCTCAACGATGGTTCGACCATCAGCGAGCATCTGTCGCCCGAAGATAACGCCAAGCTGGAGGCCGGGCTGAAGGAGCGCGGCATTGCGCTCGCCGCCGTCTCCCGCATGCAGCCCTGGCTGATCGCAAGCTCCTTCGAGATGACCGGTTGCGAGGTTCGCCGAAAGACCGCCGGCGCGAAGTTCCTCGACCAGAAGCTGGCAACCGACGCCGCAGCGGAAGGCAAGCAAGTGAAGGGTCTTGAAACGCTGGCGGAGCAGGCCAAGGCAATGAGCGACCTGCCGGTGGCGCTGCATCTGAAATCGCTGATCCAGACGCTCAGCCTCGGCGACAAGATCAACGACGTCAACGAAACGATGACCGACCTCTATCTTGCCGGTAATATCGGCGCGATGATCCCGATGCTGAAGGTGATCGAGCCCGACCAGAATATCTCGGATGACGATACCGCCGCTTTCGAGCAGCGCATCATTCTCGACCGCAACAAGGTCATGGCCGAACGCTCCGCGCCGATCCTAGACAAAGGGAATGTCTTCATCGCCGTCGGCGCGCTGCATCTGGCGGGAGATCAGGGTCTGGTGACGCTATTGCGCAAGCAGGGCTTCACCGTTACCGCAGCAAACTAAACCGGTAATTCGCGCACCCGCAACTAGCGCTTGAGTTGGGCAGATCGCTCAGCCATACTCCTGCGATGTTGGTCAAACCCGCATATGGATTTTTATGAGAAACAGCTTTCCTGTAAAATTGGGAGGCTGCTTCAAAGGCATCGCATCCCGCATCGCCGCGACGCTTCTTCTGGCCGCTTTCCTGTTCGCACCAGCCGGCACGCCGGCACTGGCGGATGGCTTCGGAAACTGCGCCGGCAGCAATATTCTCCTGGAGTTACGGAAAAAAGACCCGTCACGCTACCAGACGATGATGGACGATGCAGCGAATGTCAGAAACGGCCACAGCATCTTCTGGAAGATCGAAAAGCCCGGCGTGAAGCCTTCGTGGCTTTTCGGCACCATCCATTCCAGCGACGAGCGCGTGCTGAAATTGCCCGCTGAATTTCGTAATGCCTTCGACCATATCAACACTCTGGTGCTGGAGTTGAAGGAAATCTCCAAGCCCAACACCATCGCGATAGAGCTTTTGAAACATCCGGAACTGACGATGTTGCCGGCTGAAAAGCCTCTGGATCATATCCTGCCGGCTGACGAGACGGCGCAGATCGCAGCCGCGCTTGAGAAAAAAGGCATACCGATCACCTCGGTTCTCCGCATGCGCCCCTGGTTTCTTTACACCTCGCTTCTGATGTGCGCCCCCGAACGGAATTCCAACGGCGGCTTTGTTCTGGACAGGCAATTGGCCGTGCAGGCCGAGAACAAGGGCGTGGATGTCGAAGGGCTCGAAACGCCGCTCGAGCAATTCCAGGCGATGGCGGATCTGCCTGATGACCTGACGATGAAGGGCCTCCTGCAGGCTTTCCAATTGCCCTACAACATGAATGACGTCACGGAGACTCTGATCGCGCTTTATTTGACCGGGAACAGCGGTTTGATGAAGGCCTTCGCAGACGATCTCTCCGATGAGAAGACCATCGAGGCCGTATTCAACCAGCGCATCATCACCGACCGCAATGAAGTGATGGCAAAGCGCATCGTGCCCTATCTGGAAAAAGGCAATGTGATGATGGCCGTCGGCGCCCTCCACCTTCCCGGTGATCAGGGCGTGGTCCAGCTGCTGCGCAAGCAAGGTTTTACGGTGACGTCGGTAAACTGATCGCACTCATGCGCCTGCCGAAGTTGGCTAGCATCGTTGCAACGATCAGCCGGTGGAATGGCGTGATCAGCGCGATATAGATCCGCCCAAGCAATATCTTTCGCCTGACAAGCGTCGTGGCATCGACCAGCCGGCGTCCCTGTTCGTCGGACCGAACGTCGATGACGACACGAAAGTCGAGATGGCGATCATCAAATCCGAGAACGACTTGACTGTCCGATTTGCTGACAACCGGAAAGAAACCGATTGTTTCCAGATTATCCACCTTGGTGTCGCGGGAGGATTTCAATCCGAACAGCCCGGTCACAATGTCGCGCAGCCTCACCAATAGCCGAACCCAGAGCGGAAAACGGCTAAGCATCGCATGCGCAGCCGCAATTGCCGTAAAATCCGATTTCGAAACCTGTAGCTCGTAACAATCCGCCCAGTCCGCGCTCGGCAGCGCAGGATGTGGCATGAGCGGCCTCACCATCATGGGTCTTGAAGACATCTTATCGTCCTTTGCCTTGACGGCTGCAAGTTACCACATGCAGCATATCAACCCGAACGAGAAATGCCGGCTGCGACAATTTACCAGACGTGTAATCGGCTAGCGTACCGCCGATCCGTTAGCCGGCAATATCTTCAGCCGCCAGGCCGTATCCGACTTCAGATATGTGGTCGCAGTCGCGCGGACATCCTGTGCCGTAATCGACTGATAGCCGGCGATGCTGCCGCGAATACGCTCGAGACGGCGTGGGTCCGTCTGGGCATTGCGGAGACCTTCCAGCCAATAATTATTGCTCTGTTGAGAGCGCTTTATCTCCTCGACGATCGGAGCCCTCGCCCGCGTCAGTTCATCCGGAGAAACGTCCCTGTCCCGCAAGTCCGCGGCGATCTTGTCCACGAGATCGAAGAAGTGATCCACCTTGGCGGGCGTCGTCTCCAGATAGACATAGGCAAAGCCATAGCCCGGTATCGACCGCGACAGATCGACATCTCCCTGTGGGCTGTAAGTCGCGCCCTCGGCAATGCGGAACTGATCGATCAAGCGATTGCGGAGGATCGCACCTGTGACATTGGCAGCAGCTGCGCGCGGCAGATCGGAGAAGAAGTCGCCGATCGGCATGGCGACGAGCGCACCGGCATTGTCGCTCCGCCCATCATGAAGCAGCACGACGGGTTGTGGCGTTGGTGCCGGGAAATGCACATCGGTGTCCTCGGCCTGCTCCTGCGTATCGGGACGAGCCGGCAGCGCGCCGAAGGTCTGTGCGGTCATGCGGATGGCATCATCAACCTGAACATCGCCGGCGACGATGACTTCGATCTGTCCCTTGGCAATGGCCGGCCGCAAGACCGCCTCGAAATCTTCCGGCTTGGCATCGAGCAATTGCGTCCTCTCCGGGAAAGCCCAACGCGGATCGCCGGAATGCAGAAGGCCGGGAAGATCGCGGCCGACCACGGTGCCCGGCGCGGCCTGAAGCTGCGGCAGGCTGTTGAGATAGGCCTGCTGCACCCGCTTGAAGACATCGGGTCGATAAGCCGGATCGGAGACATAGGCCGTCAGAAGCTGCAACTGCGTGGCCAGATCGCTCGGCCGCGTGGCTCCCTCGAACTTGAAGGCGCCATCCTGAATGGAGAAATCGCTGCCGAGGACATTGCTGGCGAACGCCTTCTGCATGTCGTCATAGCTGATCGCGTTCAGACCGGACAGCGGCACCGCCGGCGCTGCCCAGAGCGGCAGCGGCCGATCATGCGGCAGATCGAGCCGGCCGCGGCCGACATTGACACGGACCAGAACTTCATCTGCGCGAAGCTTGGTCGGCTTGACGGTCAAGCGCACACCATTGGCAAAGCGTACCATCGTCACGCCGAGATCGTCGATCACACGCCGCTCGACGACATCGCCCACTGGTCCGAAATTGGTGTAAGGCCATGCGACGGCTGCCGTGTGCTCTGGCGCGGTAACCGGCGTCGCACGCGAACCGGCATAGGCCTTTTCGACGGCTGCGACACCGCCCTCGGGCATTTGCGGAATTTGCAGCACCAGTTGCGGACCATTGCCCGCAAAGGCAACCTGGAGGCTCTGGTTCACCTCGGCAGCAGTGAGCCCCTTCATCGCGGCATCGAACAGCGAAAGATCATCTGCAGGCGAGGTAAAGACCGCGCCTTCACCGACACTCCAGGCAAGCGATGCGGCGATGTCCGGGCTCGTGCGCGTTGCCGCACCACCTGCTGCCGCCTGCAATGTCGAGCGGTATTCCGCAATCTCGCGGTCAACCTCGCTTTGCGCGGCACCGAACTCAGCGATGCGGCGCTGCTCCTGATCGATGGCGTTGAGCGCCGTCTGCCATTTGTCTGGATCGCTGTCAGCGGCAATCATCGTGACATGAGCGGACTTCAACAGATCCTGTGATCCGGCCTGCGCGCTGACGAAGGGCGGGTTGGGCTGCTGCGCCAGCAGGGATATGCGGCGGTTGAGAACAGCCAGGCCAATCCCTTCCACCAGTTGCTGACGGCGCTTGGCAACCGTGTCCTGCGAGGCATCGTAAGGGCGGGTCCAGGCGATCTGCACGCGGGTGGCACCACCCGGCACGATGACGGTCCCGACACGCTCTCCATGCTTTTCAAGCGCACCAAGATCGATATCCGCCGGCGCCGGCGTCTTCGCCATCCAATTGCCGAACCGGTTGCGGATATCGGCTTCGAGAGCAGCCGGATCGATGTCGCCGACCACGATCAGCGTCGCACGCTCGGGCCGGTAATTGGTGCGATAATAGTCGCGTACCAGATCGACCGGGGCATTGCTGATAATGTCTGTCTTGCCGATAGGCGGCCGCTGCGGCACGCGCTGGCCGGGCAGCAGCAGGTTCACGAAGCCGATTCCGCCCCGATATTGCGGCGTGTCGCGCAGCTTCTCTTCCGAAAGGATGACGCCGCGCTCGCGGTCGAAGGCGCCGGCATCGAGCGTCAGTTCGCTCGCCGTCTCGCGCATCAGCATCAGGCCGGTGGATACTGTTTCCTTGTCGGCCTCCGGCAAATCGAGCGCATAGACGGTTTCATTATAGCTCGTGGACGCGTTGGTATCAGCACCGAAGGCCAGACCAAGGCGCTGGAGCGTGCGGATCATCTCGCCTTCGGCGACATGGGTCGATCCCTTGAAGGCCATGTGCTCGAGAAAATGCGCCAGGCCTTGCTGATCATCATTCTCCTGGAGCGAGCCGGTGCCGATGCGAAACCGGATCGCCACCTGCCCCGCAGGCGTCGCATTGTGCATGATGGCGAAGCGCATTCCATTCGGTAACGTACCGAAACGGATACCGGATTCCACGGGCAGATCGCTGGTGGCCTGCGGCCAGGCGACGGCTTGCATTTCCGCAAGGGCCGGCAACGCAGCCGGCACAAGGACCGTGAGCAAAGTTGCAAGGAAAAGCTTCAGGGAGATGGCAATGACTGGGATTTGGCGTGACATGCTTGCTTCGCTGGATGGGAGCGGATCGCTGATGCGATGAACGGGTGTCCCGTTCATCGCATCATCGTATGTGCATTGCAATCCCAGTATTCGACCGAGCTTAAATGCCCGATCTTACATGTGGATCGGCTTGAAGAAGGTCGCAAGCGCTGCTTCCTTCACCGCTTCCGACATTGTGGGATGCGCATGGCAGGTGCGTCCGAGATCCTCGGACGAGCCGCCGAACTCCATCAGAACGGTAATTTCGTGGATCATCTCACCGGCGCCGAAGCCGACGATATGGCCACCGAGAACGCGGTCGGTTTCCTTGTCGGCCAGGATCTTGACGAAACCGTCGGTTGCCAGCATGGCGCGGGCGCGGCCGTTGGCGGAGAACGGGAACTTGCCGACTTTGTAGGCAATGCCCGCGGCCTTCAGCTCCTCCTCGGTCTTCCCAACGGAAGCAACTTCCGGCTGGGTGTAGACGACGCTCGGAATGACATCGTAGTTCACGTGACCGGCCTGGCCGGCGAGGATTTCGGCCAGCGCCACGCCTTCGTCTTCGGCCTTATGCGCCAGCATCGGGCCCTTCACGACGTCACCGATGGCATAGATGCCGGCGACATTGGTCTTGAAGTGGCCGTCGATTTCGACACGGCCACGGTTGTCGAGCACGACACCGGCTTCTTCGAGGCCAAGGCCAGCCGTATACGGCTTGCGGCCGGTCGCGACCAGCACGACATCGGCGTCGAGCACGACCTTGTCGCCGCCCTTGACCGGCTCGAAGGTAACCTTCGCACCGGTGCCAGACTTCTCAACGCCAACAACCTTGGCGCCGAGGTGGAATTCCAGGCCCTGCTTGGCGAGCATGCGCTGAAACTGCTTGGAGACTTCGCCATCCATGCCACCGAGGATGCTGTCGAGATATTCGACAACGGTGACCTTGGCGCCAAGGCGCGACCAGACCGAGCCGAGCTCGAGGCCGATAACGCCGCCGCCAACCACGATCATCTTGCCCGGCACCTTGTCGAGCGCGATGCCGCCGGTCGACGAGATAATGACCTTCTCATCGATCTCGAGCGGCACGCCGGGAATGCCGGCAACGTCGGAACCGGTGGCGATGACGATGTTCTTGCCCTCGATCTCGGTGACCTTTCCGTCGTCGGCCGTCACGGCAACCTTGCCGGCGGCAACGATCTTGCCGGTGCCCTGGAAGGCATCGATCTTGTTCTTCTTGAAGAGGAAGGCGACGCCCTCGACGTTCGACTTTACGGTCGCATCCTTGTGCGCCAGCATCTTGCCAAGGTTCAGCGTCGGCGCCGCAACCTCAACGCCGAGCGCGTCCAGGCCATGGCCCGCTTGGTGGAACATTTCGGAAGCATGCAGCAGCGCCTTGGAAGGGATGCAGCCGATGTTGAGGCAGGTGCCGCCATAGGTCGCACGCTTTTCGACGACCGCCACCTTCAGGCCGAGCTGCGCTGCCTTGACTGCGCAGACGTAGCCGCCGGGGCCGGTTCCGATAATGATCACATCGTAGGACATGGTTTAATTTCCTTGTTTTATATCTCGGTTAGTCGGCCGCCCGCGCCAAGGCGAGGCGGATGCCGAAGCCGACGAGCGCCGCTCCGGTGATGCGGTTGAACCATTTGCCTGACGCGATGAAGCGCTCGCGGATTGGCTTGACGGTGAAGAAGATGGAAACGCCGGCAAACCAGGCGACGAGCGCCGTAGCCATGCCGATGCCATAGCTGAACTGGATCAAGGCCGGGGTGTCGTGGTGCACGAGCGTCGAAAACAGCGACAAGAAAAACAGCACCGGCTTCGGATTGAGCGCATTGGTGATGAAGCCCGTCGCCAGGCAACGCCAGACGGAGACCGGCTTGCGGTCCGCATCGGTGATCTCGATTTCCGCCACCTTGAAACCCGGCTCGCGGAAAGACTTGATGCCCAGATAGACCAGGTAGAGAACGCCGGCCCATTTGATCATGCTGAACAGCATCAATGATTGCGATACGATCAGGCCGAGGCCGAGAATGGTGTAGCTGATGTGAAAGAGCAGAGAGAAGCCCATGCCGAGCCCGGTCATCATGGCAGCGCGGCGGCCATGCACGATGCTCTGGCGCAGGATCACGGCAAAATCGGCGCCGGGAACGACGATGAAGATCGAGAACACAGCCATCAGGCCGAGAAATTCGAGAATATATTGCATATCATCCACCCATTCTGATCAGCGGCCACCGCTCACGTCGAGCAGCGCACCCGTTATATAGGATGCATGCGGGCTCAAGAGATAGAGGATGGAGTCGGCGACTTCATCGGCCGTTCCCGCCCGCTTCATCGGCAGTTGCGGCGCGATGTCGCGAGCCCGGTCCGGCAGGCCGGCGGCTGCGTGAATATCGGTATCGATGATGCCGGGACGGACGGCATTGACGCGGATGCCTTCGGCCGCCACTTCGCGTGCCAGACCGACAGTGAAGGTATCGATCGCTCCCTTGGAGGCAGCATAATCGACATATTGGCCGCCGCCACCCAAGGTCGCGGCCAGCGAAGAAACGTTGACGATCACGCCACCCTTACCGCCGTGGCGGGTGGACATGCGGCGCACGGCCTCGGCGGCGGCCAGCATCGAGCCGGTGATATTGACGCGGAACATGCGGTCCAGCCGCTCCGGCGTCATTTCGTCGAGGCGCTGGATAACCCCGACAATACCGGCATTGTTGACCAGGCCGTCGATGCGGCCGAAATGCGCGTCGATCTGGGCAAAGATGGATTTGATGTCTTCGACCTTGCCGACGTCGCCGGCAATCGCGATGGCTTCGCCGCCGGCTTCGCGGATAGTCTCTACCACGGCCTCGGCCGCATCCTTGTTGGATGCGTAGTTGACCGCAACCGCCCAGCCATGCTGCGCGGCGGCGATGCAAACCGCGGCGCCGATGCCGCGGCTGCCGCCGGTGACGAGAAGAACGGGTGCATCGTCAGTCATTGGCCGCATCCTTTCAGGCTAAGAACATCCCAGGGCGCAACGGTTGCCTTGCCTTTGCCCCAGAGTGACGACTTCTGGATCGAGGGGCCGAGCGCCGGCAGGAAGAGCCGATCCGCCGCGCTTTCGCCTTCGGCCGGCAATGCGCGAATATGCCCTTTGAGATCGGAGGCGTAGACCATGCCTTGCCAAACGGTGCAGGCTCGGAGATCAGCCCCAGTCACGTCGCCTTCCGGACATGCAAACATGATCCGGCCATCGGCGCGCAATTGATCGTCGGTGCGCATGACAATGCCATCGGCGACGACGGTAGTATTGCGCACGGTAAGCTTGAACCTGTTGCTGAGCGCCGATTCCGAGCCCATGGGCTCGAAACGCAGCTCGTAGGCATTGTCCATATCAACGTAAACGGCTTTTTCCTGCATGCATTCGTCCGCAAATGCAGGCAATGAAGCCACGGCAAAAGCCATCGCCGCGCAGCATGAAGCCGCCAATCGTGTCATCATGCGGTCAGCCGGCATGATCATTGACCTCCCGACTCGCGTCGACCGTCGGCATTCTCGGTCACGCCGAAATCGGTAAACAGAACCAGCGGTCTTCCGCCGGCATCGAGACCCCAGAAGACGGGATAGAAACCATCACCCCAGCCGCTAGAGAAGATGGCGACATTGCCGCGCTTTCCCGATATCGGCCGATGCATGGCATAATCGTCTTTGTTCGCCTCCAGCTCCGGCGCTAGGACATCGTCGTAATAATTGATATCGGATGTCGATTTCTCCGCCTGAACCTGCTTTTCCCGCTCCTGGATGAGAGCATAGGTATCGGCATCCATATAGCAACCGAGACCGGCATCGACCGGATAGCCGAAGAACTCGTCGCCTTTCAGCGAATTGATATCCTGACCCGGAATCACGGCCAGCTCCCAGCGCACCGGTCTGCCCTCGGCAAATCGCATGCTGGCAGCCGCGACACGGCCGAAGGCTTCATAGAGCGTCACCTGATATTCGCCCGGAGTCACAGCCCTCACGAGCGCCGGACGATCCGGCCCGACCAGCGGGTCACTGGCAACGATGCGGCCGGAAGTCAGTTCGACATTGCCGATGCGAAGGACGTTGATCGACCGGGCGGCAAGATCGGCGTCGCTGAGCGACGCCAGATCGAGATTGCTGCTGAGCTTGGAAATATCGAGATCACCTGCGCTGGCGGATGACGGCATCCACGCGGCAACGGCGCACATCAATCCGCGCAGCGTCCGCATGGGCCATGTCGACATGATCCAGCTCCTTAGAGATCGAGAACCAGACGTTCCGGATCTTCCAGGCTTTCCTTGACGCGCACGAGGAAGGTCACCGCTTCCTTGCCGTCGACCATGCGGTGGTCATAGGAGAGCGCCAGATACATCATCGGACGGATCACGACCTGACCGCCGATGGCGACCGGACGTTCCTGGATCTTGTGCATGCCGAGAATGCCCGACTGCGGCGCATTCAGGATCGGCGAGGACATCAGCGAACCATAGACGCCACCATTGGTGATGGTGAAGGTGCCGCCCTGCATGTCGGCCATCGACAGCGTGCCATCACGGGCAGCCTTTGCCAGACGACCAAGTTCCTTCTCGACTTCGGCGATCGACATCTGATCGGCATCGCGGATGACCGGAACGACCAGTCCCTTGTCGGTGCCGACAGCCATGCCGATGTGGCAGTAGTTCTTGTAGATGATGTCGGTGCCGTCGATCTCGGCGTTGACGGCCGGCAGTTCCTTCAGCGCGTGGGTGACGGCCTTGGTGAAGAAGCCCATGAAGCCGAGCTTCACACCATGCTTCTTCTCGAAGATGTCCTTGTACTTGTTGCGCAGGTCCATGACGGCCTTCATGTCCACCTCGTTATAGGTGGTGAGCATGGCGGCGGTGTTCTGCGCATCCTTGAGGCGGCGGGCGATCGTCTGGCGCAGGCGGGTCATCTTGACACGCTCTTCGCGGCTGACGTCCTCGACGGCGGTCGGTGCGCGCGCGGCGACCGGAGCAGCCGGTGCGGCGGCCGGCGCCGAGGCGGCCTTGGCAACGGCGGCGATAGCATCACCCTTCAGCACCTGACCGCGCTTGCCGCTGCCATCGACCTGATCGGCGGAGATGTTGTTTTCGGCCAGCAGCTTGGCGGCGGCCGGGGCCGCAGGCATGGCGGAGGCCGGAGCGGAGACGGCGGGCGCTGCAACCGGTGCGGCAGTGGCAGGTGCCGGAGCGGCGGGCGCAGCAGCCTGAGCCGGTGCGGCCGCGGCGGCGTTGCCGGCTGCGATCTGGCCGAGCAGCGCGCCGAGGCCTACGGTTTCGCCGGCCTGGGCAACGATTTCGGACAGGGTGCCGGCCGCAGGTGCCGGAACTTCGATCGTTACCTTGTCGGTTTCGAGCTCGAGAAGCGGCTCATCGGCCTTGATGGCGTCGCCGACCTTCTTGAACCAGGTACCGACGGTCGCTTCGCTGACGGATTCGCCGAGGGTAGGAACGCGGATTTCAGTGGCCATTGTTCAGATCCTGATTTTCGTCATTATGAGTTTGGATGGAATTCCGGCGACAGATGGCCGGGGAACGAATAGCGCCATGCGCAGCAACTGCCCAACCGGCGGCGGCCGATCGGGCATCTGCTTCGTGCAGGCGATAGGTGGCGTATTGCTGCATGGCTGCCATCTTCTCCCCCGTCGCATCCTGCGGAAGGCTGGAGCGCGACGACGCGATTTTCAAACGAAAACGTGTCATCGCGCAACCCCTCAACCGCCGAGCGCGTCCTCGAGGAACGCCGCAAGCTGCGACAGATGCTTGGACATCAGACCCGTCGCCGGCGAGGCGGCGGCCGGACGGCCGGTGTAGCGAACGCGCTGGTACTTGGCATCGATATGGGCAAGTACCCATTCCAGATAAGGATCGATGAAGGACCATGCGCCCATGTTCTTCGGCTCTTCCTGGCACCAGACCATCTCCGCATTGCGGAAGCGGCTGAGCTCGTTGATGAGCGCCTTGGCCGGGAACGGGTAGAGCTGTTCGATGCGCAGCAGGTAGATATCGTCGATGCCGCGCTTTTCGCGCTCTTCCAGCAGATCGTAATAGACCTTGCCCGAGCAGATGACGACGCGACGGATCTTGTTGTCCTTCTGCAGCTTGATCGGGCCATCCTTGATCACTTCCGCATCGTCCCAGAGCAGGCGATGGAAGGAGGTTTCCCCTGCCATCTCCGCAAGGCTCGACACGGCGCGCTTGTGGCGCAGCAGCGACTTCGGCGTCATCAGGATCAGCGGCTTGCGGAAATCGCGCTTCAGCTGACGGCGCAGGATGTGGAAGTAGTTCGCCGGCGTCGTGACGTTGGCGACCTGCATGTTGTCTTCGGCGCAGAGCTGCAGATAGCGTTCCAGGCGGGCGGAAGAGTGTTCCGGACCCTGACCTTCATAGCCATGCGGCAACAGGCAGACGAGACCGGACATGCGCAGCCACTTGCGTTCGCCCGAGGAGATGAACTGGTCGAAGACGACCTGCGCACCGTTGGCGAAATCGCCGAACTGGGCTTCCCAGAGGGTCAGCGCATTCGGGCGGGCCAGCGAATAGCCGTATTCGAAGCCGAGGACAGCCTCTTCCGAAAGCATCGAGTTGATGACTTCGTAGCGAGCCTGGGTCGGCGACAGGTTGGCGAGCGGAATGTAGCGCTCTTCGGTTTCCTGATCGTAGAGAACCGAATGACGCTGCGAGAAGGTGCCGCGTTCGCAATCCTGGCCGGAGAGGCGGATCTTGTGGCCTTCGACGACAAGCGCGCCGAATGCCAGGGCTTCCGCCATGGCCCAGTCGATGCCTTCACCCGTCTGCACCATGTTGGCGCGATTTTCCATAAAGCGCTGGATGGTGCGGTGCGCGTGGAAGCCGGCCGGAATTTCCGACAGCTTGCGGCCGATCTCCTTCAGCGTCTTCATCGGTACGGCGGTCTTGCCGCGGCGCTGCTCGTCAGCATTGTCTGCCGTGTGCAGGCCCGACCACTCGCCGTCAAGCCAGTCGGCCTTGTTCGGCTTGTAGTGCTGGCCGGCCTCGAACTCTTCCTCGAGATGAGCGCGCCAGTCGGCCTTCATCTTTTCGACTTCGCCCTCGGTCAGCACGCCTTCGCTGATCAGGCGCTGCGAATAGAGCTGCAGCACCGTCTTGTGGGCGCGGATGACCTTGTACATGTTCGGCTGCGTGAAGGACGGTTCATCGCCTTCATTGTGGCCGTAGCGGCGGTAGCAGAACAGATCGATCACAACCGGCTTGTGGAACTTCATGCGGAATTCGGTCGCAACCTTGGCCGCATAGACGACGGCTTCCGGATCGTCGCCATTCACATGGAAGATCGGCGCTTCGATCATCTTGGCGACGTCGGACGGATAGGGCGACGAGCGCGAGAAGGCCGGATTGGTGGTGAAACCGATCTGGTTGTTGATGATGACGTGCATGGTGCCGGCAACGCGATGACCGCGCAGACCCGACAGGCCGAGGATTTCAGCAACCACGCCCTGACCAGCAAAAGCCGCGTCACCATGGATCAGCAACGGCACGACCTTGGCGCGTTCGGACAACGGAATGATATCGCCGTCCCAGAGGGTGGCGCCCATGTCCTGCTTGGCGCGGGCCTTGCCCATGACGACCGGATTGACGATTTCCAGATGCGACGGGTTGGCCGTCAGCGAAACGTGGACCTTGGTGCCGTCGAAATCGCGATCCGAGGAGGCGCCGAGATGGTACTTGACGTCGCCCGAGCCTTCGACTTCGTCCGGTGCGTAGGAGCCGCCCTTGAACTCGTGGAAGATGGCGCGATGCGGCTTGCCCATGACCTGCGAAAGCACGTTCAGGCGGCCGCGATGGGCCATGCCGAACAGAGCTTCCCGGAGGCCGAGCTGGCTGCCGCTCTTCAGGATCTGTTCCAGCGCCGGGATCAGCGATTCACCGCCGTCGAGGCCGAAACGCTTGGTGCCCTTGAACTTGACGTCGAGGAACTGTTCGTAGCCTTCGGCTTCGATGACCTTCTGCAGGATCGCCTTCTTGCGCTCGGGATTGAAAGCAATCCCCTTGTCGACGCCTTCGATGCGCTCCTGGATCCAGGCCTTCTCTTCCGGATTGGAGATGTGCATGAATTCGACGCCGAGCGTCGAGCAGTAGGTGCGCTCGAGAATCTCGATCATCTCGCGCACGCTCGCATATTCGAGGCCGAGCACGTTATCGATGAAGATCTTGCGGTCGAGGTCGGCCTCGGTGAAGCCATAGGCTTCCGGCGACAGTTCCTTGTAGTCTTCGACCGGAGCGGCGATGCCGAGGGGGTCGAGCTTGGCATGCAGGTGGCCACGCATGCGATAGGCGCGGATCATCATGATGGCGCGGACGGAATCGCGCGTCGCCTGCAGGATGTCTGCGGTATCGGTCGGCTTGCCCTGGGCTTCTGCCTTGGCCTTGACCTTGGTTTCGATCGCCTTTTCGACGATGCCCCAGTTGCCGTCGAGCGCGGAGATCAGCTCGCCATTTGCCGGGATCGGCCAGTTCTTGCGCTGCCACGAAGCGCCCTTGGCCGCCCGCTTCACATCGCCGGGGCTGTCTTCCAGCGCCTTGAAGAATGACCGCCACTCGTCGGATACCGACGATGCGTCGTCCTCGTAGCGCGCGTAGAGCTGCTCGATATAAGCAGCGTTCGCGCCGTCCAGGAACGAAGTGATCTGAAATTGCTCGTTGGCTTCTTGCCTTGCCATGGTGATATGCGGACGCCTTCGTCCGCCTCCCGACTTGTTTGCATTGCCGGCTTATGGACGTCCGGCGACCTTATTTCGTCAGCGGCCTTTTGGACCGCACATCTAAACTTGCGAATTGGAAGGCCGGACGGGATGGGCGCTTGCCGCTCCCCGTCCGGGTCTTGCTATAGGTAGGTTCAGCCCTTCAGGACTTCCACCAGCGTCTTGCCGAGACGCGCCGGCGACGGCGACACGCGAATGCCTGCCGCTTCCATCGCCGCAATCTTGTCTTCCGCGCCGCCCTTGCCGCCGGAAATCACGGCGCCAGCATGGCCCATGGTGCGGCCGGGAGGTGCCGTGCGGCCGGCGATGAAGCCGACCATCGGCTTCTTGCGGCCCTTCTTGGCTTCGTCCTTGAGGAACTGCGCGGCTTCTTCTTCAGCCGAACCGCCGATTTCGCCGATCATGATGATCGACTTGGTTTCGTCGTCCGCAAGGAACATCTCGAGAATGTCGATGAACTCCGTGCCCTTGACCGGGTCGCCGCCGATGCCGACAGCCGTCGTCTGGCCGAGGCCTTCATTGGTGGTCTGGAACACGGCTTCATAGGTGAGCGTGCCGGAACGCGAGAGAACGCCGACCGAGCCCTTCTTGAAGATGGAGCCCGGCATGATGCCGATCTTGCATTCGTTCGGGGTCAGAACGCCGGGGCAGTTCGGTCCGATCAAGCGCGACTTCGACTTGATCAGGCGATCCTTCACCTTGACCATGTCGGCAACCGGAATGCCTTCCGTGATGCAGACGATGAGCGGGATTTCCGCATCGATCGCTTCGAGGATCGCAGCCGCGGCACCTGCCGGCGGCACGTAGATGACCGAGGCGTTGGCGCCCGTGGCGTCCTTGCCTTCAGCAACGGACTTGAAGATCGGCAGCTTTTCGCCGTCCTTGCCGGTCCAGGTTTCGCCACCCTTGGAGGGATGGATACCGCCGACCATCTTCGTGCCGTGATAGGCAAGCGCCTGTTCAGTGTGGAAGGTGCCGGTCTTGCCGGTCAGGCCCTGAACCAGAACCTTGGTGTCTTTGTTGATGAGAATAGACATGCGAGGCCTTTGTTACGAGAGGTTGGAAGACGCAGAGGCAACGCGACGATATAAGCCGCTGACAACCTCCTGCCATGTATCGCTGCCGGCGGGCGCAAAAGTGACGCCCATGCGGTAGCAGTCTTCATTTTCGAACTGGAAGAGAGTGCGCTGCGCACCGCGCGGCGAGACCTTGGTCAGAACCAGCCTATCGTCGATCCATTCGCCGGAGGCCGGCGCTGCGGGCACAAAACCCACCGTATCGAACTGATAGAGCTTGTAGGCCTGATCCGTTCCGTCGAAGCCGAAAATATTCCGCGCTTCGAAGGAGGTTTCGCCATCACGCGTCTGCACGTAGCGCTGCTCGACGAAGAATCCGTCGAACAGACACTCGGCCGTGAGCCGCGCGGTTGCCGTACCTTCCTTCGTCCAGGCCGAAGCCGCGACATGCTCTTCCCCTTCCCAGGTGCCGGCAAAGGCACCGAGGCGAAGATGAGCAGCCGTTGGAGTGAAGGAAGCAGCCATCCCGATCAGCCCTTGACTGCCTTGACGATCTTCTGGGCGGCATCGTCCAGGTCATCTGCGGAGATGACGTTGAGACCGGATTCGTTGATGATCTTCTTGCCGAGCTCGACATTGGTGCCTTCGAGGCGAACGACGAGCGGAACCTTCAGACCGACTTCCTTGACGGCTGCGAGCACGCCTTCGGCAATCACGTCGCACTTCATGATGCCGCCGAAGATGTTGACCAGAATGCCCTGGACAGCCGGATCGGCAGTGATGATCTTGAAAGCGGCCGTAACCTTTTCCTTGGTGGCGCCACCGCCGACATCGAGGAAGTTCGCCGGCTCAGCACCGTAGAGCTTGATGATGTCCATGGTTGCCATGGCGAGACCGGCGCCGTTGACCATGCAGCCGATGTTGCCGTCGAGGGCGACATAGGCGAGGTCGTATTCGTGCGCCTGGATTTCCTTCTCGTCTTCTTCCGACGTGTCGCGCAGGGCGCGGACGTCTTCATGACGGAAGAGCGCGTTACCGTCGAAGGAAACCTTGGCGTCGAGAACGCGCAGACGGCCATTGGTCATGACGATCAGCGGGTTCACTTCCAGGAGCGCCATATCCTTCTCGACGAAGGCCTTGTAGAGGATCGGGAAGAGCTTGGCGGCGTCTTCGCGGGCAGCACCTTCGAGCTTCAGCGCATCGGAAAGAGCAGCCGAGTTGGCAGCCGTGACGCCTGTCGAAGGCTCGATGGCGACGGTGATGATCTTTTCCGGCGTGTCATGCGCGACGGTTTCGATGTCCATGCCGCCTTCGGTCGAAACGACGAAGGCAACCTGGCCGACCGAACGGTCAACCAGGATGGAGAGGTAGAGTTCGCGGTCGATGTCGGCGCCGTCTTCGATGTAGAGGCGGTTGACCTGCTTGCCGGCCGGGCCGGTCTGCTTGGTGACGAGCGTGTTGCCGAGCATGTCCTTGGCGTTGGCGACAACATCGTCAACGGACTTGGCGAGGCGAACGCCACCCTTGGCGTCCGGGCCGAGTTCCTTGAACTTGCCCTTGCCGCGGCCGCCGGCGTGGATCTGGCTCTTGACGACGTAAAGCGGGCCCGGAAGCTGCTTGGCAGCGGCGGCAGCTTCGTCGGCAGAGAAGATGGCAACGCCGTCCGCGACGGGTGCGCCATAGGTCTTCAGCAGAGCCTTGGCCTGATATTCATGAATGTTCATGGATTTATCCCTGTTATAACGCAGAAATTACTTCAGCGACGGCGCGATGGCGATGCAGGCTTCGCAAAGACCGGCGACGGATGCGACCGACTTGTCGAAGGCCTCCTTCTCGGCCTTGTTCAGGTCGATCTCGATGATGCGCTCGACGCCGCCGGCGCCAATGACCGTAGGAACGCCGACATACATGTCCTTGACGCCATACTGACCATCGAGATGGGCAGCGCTCGGCAGAACGCGCTTCTTATCCTTGAGGTAGGATTCAGCCATTGCGATGGCGGAGGCGGCCGGAGCGTAATAGGCCGAGCCGGTCTTCAGCAGGCCGACGATCTCGGCGCCGCCGTCCCGGGTGCGCTGGATGATTTCTTCGAGGCGCTCGGCGGTGAGCCAGCCCATGGTGACGAGGTCCGTCAGCGGAATGCCGGCAACCGTGGAGTAGCGAGCAAGCGGAACCATCGAGTCGCCGTGGCCGCCGAGAACGAAAGCGGTGACGTCTTCAACGGAGACGTTGAATTCCTTGGCGAGGAACAGGCGGAAGCGCGACGAGTCGAGCACACCGGCCATGCCGACGACCTTATTGGCCGGGAGGCCGGAAAACTTCTGCAGTGCCCAGACCATGGCGTCGAGCGGGTTGGTGATGCAGATCACGAAGGCGTTCGGGGCATACTTTTTGATGCCGGCGCCGACCTGCTCCATGACCTTGAGGTTGATGCCGAGAAGATCGTCGCGGCTCATGCCCGGCTTGCGGGCAACGCCGGCGGTGACGATGCAGACGTCAGCGCCTTCGATCGCCGAATAGTCGCTGGCGCCGGTCAGATTGGCGTCGAAGCCTTCGACGGGAGAAGACTGGGCGATATCGAGACCCTTGCCCTGAGGAATGCCGTCCGCGATGTCGAACAGGACGATGTCGCCCAGTTCCTTCAGGCCGGCGAGATGCGCCAGCGTGCCACCAATCATGCCAGAACCAATAAGTGCGATCTTGTTGCGCGCCATTTCGGTGTATCCTTTGCGATCAAAATCCGTGGCGGGACGCCATGCAAGGCATCCACAATAGCCGCCAATCGCATAGACCCAAAGGCGGAAATTGGCAATTGATTATTTTGAGAGCAGCAATTTCAATCGGTTAGATCGATAATTTCTTACGTAAACGTAAGAAATTCTGTCACCGAATTGTTACTCGGCGGCTCGCTTTGCCGGAGTCTGGGCAAGATATTCGGCACTGCGCATCTCGAAAAGCCGGGAAGTCGTGCGGTCGAATTCGAAGCCTTCGGTTCCACGCCGCTCGACCAGCAATTCCTCCGGCATGGCCGCTGCAGAAACATAAAGGCGAATATTATGATCGTAAAGCGTGTCGATGAGAATGATGAAACGCTTGGTCTGGTTGCGCTTTTCCGGCCCGAGCTTTGGCACGCGATCCAGAAAGATCGTATCGAAACGCTCGGCTATGGCGAGGAAATCGGCAGGCCCAAGCGGCGCCTCGCAAAGATCGGTAAAGGAAAAGCGCGCCATGCGATCGACCGCCAGCGGCACATGAATGGAGCGCCCCTTTCTCGGAATCTCCATCGGCTGCGCTCTGCGTCCGTGCAGTGCCTGCATCCAGGATGCATCCATCGCCATATCGGCGCGCTGGTCGAGCGGCGTGAGATAGACGGGCTGGCTGTTCAGCTTCTCCATGCGGTAATCGGTCGGCGAATCCAGCGTCACCACATCGACGTAGCGCTTCAAGAGATCGATGAAGGGTAGAAACAGGCCGCGATTGAGCCCGTCGCGATAGAGGTTGTCCGGCTCCACATTCGAGGTGGCGACCAGCACGCAGCCAAGCGAAAACAATTCGGAAAACAGCCGCGACAGGATCATCGCATCGGCGATATCGGTGACGGTGAATTCATCGAAGCAGAGCAATTCCGCCTCGGCATAAAGATCGGCCGCAATCGGCGGCAGCGGATCGGCCTGCTTGGTCTCGCCATTCTTGAACTTCAACCGCTGCGCCGCAATGCGGTTGTGAACATCGGTCATGAATTCATGGAAATGCGCGCGGCGCTTCTTCTGGCAGGGCGCCATGGCGAAAAACATATCCATCAGCATCGTCTTGCCGCGTCCGACACTGCCGTGGATATAGAGGCCCTTGATGGTTTCGACCGGCTTCCTGCGCGCGGCAAACATCCAGCCGAGCGCGCTCGACTTGCTGGCCGGGCGCTTCCGCTTGAGATCGGCAAGCACGCGATCGAGCAGTCTCGCCACGTTCATCTGCGCCGAATCCACCTGAAGCGATCCGGAAGCCGTCAGCGCCTTCAGCTGCTCGCTGACGCTGAGGGAATAGTCGGGCATGGGCTGCATGGGGAAATATCCGCCTGTGCAAAAAGGGGCGCGCCGAAGGACGCTGCCCCGTCAGATAAGCTTATCGGCTGAGGCCGATTGGCTGGCCGGAAGCGGTCGAGCCGTCAAAGCGCGAATCGGCCGTCTTGTAGAGCGTGCCGATCGTGCTGCCGTCGCGATTCTTCAAAAGAATCTGCTTGCCGGAAACCTCCCAGGACCCCATTGCGGTAAGCTCGCCCGAGCAACCGCGCGTGCCGCCGCGAGAGCCGCTGCCGAGATTGGTGAGCGTCAGGAACATATCGCAGCTCGATCCGCCGTTGCTGACCTTCCAGCTGCCGACCATCGACTCCTTGGTGACGTCCATGGCGGAAGCGGCCATTGCCTGCTGCTGTTGCGGGTTACCCGCATTCGGCGCATTCGACGGCGCCGCAGGAAACTGCGAGGGGTCGCCGCCGTTCGCAGGAGGAAGCTGGCTTGACTGAACGGAGGGAACAGGCGCTGCCTGCAGCGGCGGAGCCGAATAATTGTCGTTGTATGCTGTGCGCTGGCAACCGGCAAGCGACAGGCCTATCACCGCAGCCGTCACCGCATATCTGAACTGCATCATCACACTCCTAATTAATTGTCCACCGCTGACATTTGCAAAGTGATGCTCAATGACGTGGGAATTATCGTATTTCACTTTGGTTAATCAAGTCGATACCGCCATAATTTGCCGCAGGCCATAGCTGGACAAGAATCGGGTGGTTTCAAGGCCTAACGCGACGAACCTCATCCAGATGAGTGCTGTCACCAAATTTCCGCGCCCACCATGGCCATTCGGTTTCGGCTTGCTGCTACATGCAGCCGCGAAACCGACAACCGATGCTACGCTTCCGTCAAGTCGGCGAAGCTAGTTTCTGCTGGGCCAGTCTAAATCACTAGAGTGCGACGCGAGAGTGCCAAACGGCGGGTTAGACCCGCCGCTCGACCATCATCTTCTTGATTTCGGCGATCGCCTTGGCCGGGTTCAGACCCTTCGGGCAAGTCTGCGCGCAGTTCATGATCGTGTGGCAACGATAGAGGCGGAACGGATCCTCGAGATTGTCAAGGCGCTCGCCCTTGGCTTCGTCTCTGGAGTCGATCAGCCAGCGATAGGCCTGCAGCAGCACGGCCGGGCCGAGATAGCGGTCGCCGTTCCACCAGTAGCTCGGACAGGAGGTCGAGCAGCAGGCGCACAGGATGCATTCGTAGAGGCCGTCGAGCTTCAGGCGGTCCTCATGGCTCTGCTTCCATTCCTTGGCCGGCGGCGGCGATACTGTCTTCAGCCAGGGTTCGATCGAGCGATGCTGGGCGTAGAAGTTCGTCAGGTCAGGCACGAGATCCTTGACGACGGGCATATGCGGCAGCGGATAGATCTTCACCGTGCCCTTGATCTCGTCGAGACCCTTGGTGCAGGCGAGCGTGTTGGTGCCGTCGATATTCATCGCGCAGGAGCCGCAAATGCCCTCGCGACAGGAACGGCGCAGCGTCAGCGTCGGATCGATCTTGTTCTTGATGTAGAGCAGACCGTCGAGCACCATCGGGCCGCAATCGTCGATATCGATATAGTAGGTATCGATGCTCGGGTTCAGGCCGTCATCCGGGCTCCAGCGATAGACGCGGAATTCGCGCGTATTCTTGGCGCCGACCGGCTTCGGCCAGACCTTGCCTTCGCGCATCTGAGAGTTCTTGGGGAGAGCGAGTTCAACCATGGTCAGTTCCTCTCAGATCAATACACGCGTGCCTTCGGCTCGATCTTGTGCGGATCGATGCCTTCGGCGATCAGGTCGGTGTGGACGGGACGATAGTCGAGCTTCACATCGCCGGCTTCGTTGATCCAGGCAAGCGTGTGCTTGCGCCAGTTCTCGTCGTCGCGGCCGGCGAACTTGCCCTCGGTATAATCCTCGCGTGCATGCGAGCCGCGGCTTTCCTTGCGGGCCTCGGCGCCGTAGATCGTCGTGATGGCGTTGGCCATCAGATTATGCAGTTCCAGGGTCTCGACCAGATCGGAATTCCAGATCAGCGAGCGGTCGGTGACCTTGATGTCGGCCATTTCCTTCCAGATCTCGGAAATGCGGCGGCAGCCGGATTCCAGCGATTCCTGCGTGCGGAACACGGCGGCATCTTCCTGCATGGCGCGCTGCATCTTTTCACGCAGCGCTGCCGTCGGCGTCGAGCCGCTGGCATGGCGCAGGCGATCGAAGCGATCCATGATCTTGTCGCAAGCGGCAACGTTGACCGGCGGAACCGGGCCTTCGCGGTCGATGACCTGGCCGGCGCGGATGGCGGCGGCACGGCCGAAGACCACGAGGTCGATCAGCGAGTTGGAGCCGAGGCGATTGGCGCCGTGCACCGAAGCGCAGCCGGCTTCGCCGACGGCCATCAGGCCCGGCAGGATGCGCTCGGGATTTTCGCTGTCGGCATTCAGCACTTCACCCCAGTAATTGGTGGGAATGCCGCCCATGTTGTAGTGAACCGTCGGCAGAACCGGGATCGGCTCGCGGGTCACGTCGACGCCGGCGAAAATACGGGCGCTTTCGGAAATGCCGGGCAGGCGCTCATGCAGCACGGCCGGATCGAGGTGGTCGAGATGCAGGAAGATGTGGTCTTTGTTCTTGCCGACGCCGCGACCCTCGCGGATTTCCAGCGTCATGCAGCGCGAAACCACGTCGCGCGATGCAAGGTCCTTTGCCGAAGGAGCATAGCGCTCCATGAAGCGCTCGCCTTCGGAATTGACGAGATAGCCGCCTTCGCCGCGTGCGCCTTCGGTGATCAGACATCCTGAACCGTAAATCCCCGTGGGATGGAACTGCACGAACTCCATGTCCTGCAGCGGCAGGCCGGCGCGGGCAACCATGCCGCCGCCGTCGCCGGTGCAGGTATGGGCCGAGGTCGCGGAGAAATAGGCGCGGCCGTAGCCGCCGGTCGCCAGCACCACCATCTTGGCGGCAAAGCGATGGATCGTGCCGTCATCGAGGCACCAGGCGACGACGCCGGTGCAGCGGCTGCCATCGTCGGACATGATGAGATCGAGCGCGAAATACTCGATGAAGAATTCGGCATTGTTGCGCAGCGACTGGCCATAGAGCGTGTGCAGGATGGCGTGGCCGGTACGGTCGGCAGCAGCGCAGGTGCGCTGCACCGGCGGTCCGTCGCCGAAATTCTGCATGTGGCCGCCGAACGGGCGCTGGTAGATCTTGCCTTCCTCGTTACGCGAGAACGGCACGCCGTAATGCTCGAGCTCATAGACCGCTTTCGGCGCTTCCATGACCATGTACTGCATCGCATCGACGTCACCGAGCCAGTCGGACCCCTTGACGGTGTCGTAGAGATGCCACTGCCAGCTGTCCGGCGTCATGTTCTGCAGCGAGGCGGCGATACCGCCCTGGGCAGCGACCGTATGCGAACGGGTCGGGAAGACCTTCGTGATGCAGGCGGTGCGGAAGCCCTGTTCGGCCATGCCGAGCGTGGCACGCAGACCGGCGCCACCGGCGCCGACAACGATCACGTCATAGGAGTGATCGACATATTTATAGGCTGAGCCATTCTGAGCGGATGAGTTCGGTGCCATGATGCATTTATCCTACGAACGCGATCTTCAGAATGGCGAAAAGACAGAGCCCCGCCAGAATGACCGCGAAAAACGTGTTGAGCATGAGAAGGACGATCTTGCCGAATTCGCCGTGGACATAGTCCTCGATGATGACCTGCATGCCGAGCTTCATGTGGATGATGCCGGAGATCACCATCAAGGCCATGATGACGGCGACGAGCGGATTCGACAGCGCGTGCACGACTTCCGTATAGGGCGCGCCGGCATAGATCAGCAGGAAGATGACGAAGAAAATGAAGAGCGGAACATTGGCGACGGCGGTCAGGCGCTGACGCCAGAAATGATCGGTGCCTTCCTTGGCGGAGCCGAGGCCGCGGACTTTACCCAAAGGGGTGCGCATATCCATGATATATATCCTCTAGAGCATGATCCCGAAAATCACCGAGTGGTTTTCGGAAACGATCACACCAATCAACCCAGCCTGATGACGATGCCGACGATCCAGACCAGCACGGTCAGACAGATCGACGCGACGAGCATGAGCTTGGCCACCCTGGTAGACACGGCAGGGTCGAAACCATAGCCGAGATCCCAGAAGAAGTGGCGAAAGCCGCCGAGCATGTGATGCAGCAGCGCCCATGTGTAGCCGAACAGGATGATCCGGCCGACGATGGTCCCCAGGATCCAGTTGACCAGATCGAAATAGCCCTGGCCGGTCGCAGCGGCGATCAGCCACCAGGCAACCAGCACCGTGCCAAAGTAGAGCGCGCCACCGGTGATGCGGTGGACGATCGACATGACCATGGTGGGAATGGGTTTGTAAATTTGCAGATGCGGCGACAAGGGCCGGTTTTGTGTGACGTTCGCCATCAGAACCTCGCGGCGTTACGGTACGCTTAAAACCCGGATATCCGGGGCAACGCGCGCACAGGGACGTGCAGTGTGCGTTGCATCATTGCGACCATTAATCGCCCAAATGCCTATCGACAAGCACAATTGATGCCTGCACCGAATTTAATCGATTGGGATCGCTTTGCACTTTAGCGAGTATGCAAGGACGCGCTCCCCATTCGGCCCCATTTACCATTTCCTCAACCCTGACGTGGACTTCGCGCCGGTCTTGGGGCAATCTGCCGTTAAGATTTCATTAACCGACCCAAACGGGGGCGAATCATGAGCTTGCATCTTTTCAGGGCATCAGCGCTCGTTTTGGCGGCAGTAGCCGCATTTTCGTCAAGCGCTGTGCTGGCAGGCGATTACCGTCACTGGCATCACCGCGACCATTCGGGCCTCGTGCGCCTGAACCAGATATCGGCGCCGCAGGGTTTCGGGCAGCAGCAGCCAGCCAGAATCATCCTCATGGAACCGCGTGAAGCGGCAAACGCCGGCACCTATGCCGGCTCGGCCGATGTCTATCAGGCCAATGGCGGCACCTATGTCGTCGGCTATGGCGGCTACAATCCCTATGCCCGTCCTGTTGCAGTGCAGCCGAGGCCGCGCGCCAAGGTCATCAATGTCCGCTATGCCGGCAATCCCTGCTCATACGAAGCGGGCGTCTGCGTAATCCGACCCTGAGGAAAAGCCTTAGCCGGCGAGAAATCGCCACACGGTGGTCTTCTTGATTTCGCTGTCCTCCAGCGCTCGCGTCACCGGCACCTGATAGGTCGCCTGCGCTTCCAGCCGATCTTTTGGCAGATAGGCTCTGCCTGGATCTCCGACCAGAACCAGCTTCCCCTCGCCCGCCAATTGCCGGAGCCAGGGAACTAGGCTCGCTGCAAAATCCTGATCGTAGAAGACATCGCCGGCGAGAACGACGTCGGCCTCCACCGAGCGGCCGATGATATCGTCGCCGGCAAAGTCGAGAGCGACGCCGTTTTCAACTGCATTCAGCCGGATTGCCGTGCCGGCCCATGGGTCGATATCGACGGCAAGTACATGGCTGGCGCGCGCGCGCTTGGCTGCAATCGCCACGAGGCCGGAACCGCTGGCGAAATCCAGCACTTTTCTGCCGGCAACCGTCGCCGGATGATCGAGGATATAACGCGCCAATCCCTGGCCGCCCGCCCAGGCAAAAGCCCAGAAGGGCGGCGGCAGGCCGATCTTCTCCAGCTCCTCTTCCGTCTTCAACCAGAGCTCATGCGCTTCGCTTGCCAGATGCAGCCGGACCTCCGGCACATGCGGCGGCGTCATGAGGCTGGTATTGGCGCGGATAAAACTTTCCGGATCGGTTTTCAAAATTCCCCAGCATCGGACGGGAGGGTAGAATCAGACGGATGACCGGGATCAAACAGGAGGATTATCCAGTTCGCCCATGCGGCAAACTTCGAGCCATTCCTCATCCGTCACCGGCTGCACCGAAAGCCGCATCGAGGTGACGAGCGCCATCTGCGAAAGCTTCGGGTTTGCCTTGATATCCTTCAGGGAGACAAATTTCGGCATGTCGCGCACGACGCGGATGTCGACGCACTCCCAGCGCAGATCGTCCTTGGCTGTGGAATCGTGATGTGCCAGCGCACAAACCTCGACGATGCCGACGATCTCCAACCCGTCATTGGAGTGGTAGAAGAAGCCCTTGTCACCGATCTGCATCGCCCGCATGTTGTTGCGGGCGAGATAGTTGCGCACGCCGGTCCATTCGGTTCCCTTTTCGCCGGCATCCTTCTGCTGCTGCCAGGACCAGGAAGACGGTTCGGATTTATAAAGCCAGTGCGCCATGCCTCATGCCTCCGGATTGTTGAAGACCCAGTTGAACGGCTTGATCTCGACGCTCTCGAACAGGCCGGCCTTCGTATAGGGATCCGCATCCGCAATCGCTTTTGCCGCCTCGATGGTCTCGGCACTGACGATGACGAGGCTGCCACTCGGCTTACCATCGGCATCGAGGAAAGGTCCCGCCATCTTCAGCATTCCCTCGGCATTCAACTTGTTCAGATGCTCCACATGCGCCGGGCGCGCCTCCATGCGAACATTCAGGTGGCCGGGTTTATCCTTGCAGACAAAGGCGAACAGCATTGTTGGGCTCCTTCAGATATCGAGAAAATCATTCCGTCGTAATCGGCCGCGTCATCAATTGGCCGATGGCCGTGGCTATGTCGAGCTTGCCGTCGATGATGGCGGAAACCGCTTCGGTGATCGGCATGTCGACACCGAGTTCGCCGGCCAGCCGCGCGGCGATGGAGGCAGCATAGGCGCCTTCGACCAGCGTGCCATGCGTGGGATCGGCCGTTTCTCCATGGCCGAGCGCAATACCGAATCGCAAATTGCGGGATTGATGGCTGGTGGCCGTCAGCACGAGGTCGCCGAGGCCGGAAAGCCCGCGCACCGTTTCCGCCTTGCCGCCCTTGGCTGCGACGAAGCGCGACATTTCGGCAAGGCCGCGGCTGATCAGGGCAGCACGGGCGGAATCGCCGATGCCGCGCCCCTCGACGATGCCGCAGGCAATGGCGAGCACATTCTTCAGCGCACCACCGAGTTGCACGCCGATGCGATCGTCCGATGCATAAAGGCGGAACGTCGGGCCGGAAATCGCCTGCGCAAGCCTCTCCGCCACTGTCATGTCGGCAGCCGCGATCGCCATGGCCGTTGGCAGGCTCTTGGCAATATCGGCGGCAAAGCCCGGTCCGGAGAGCACGGCGATGGCGTGCTGCGGCAATTCCCGCTCCAGCATCTCGGTCAAGAGATCGCCGGAGACCTTGTCGATGCCCTTGGCGCAGGTGACGACAATTGCATTCTTGGCAAGATAAGGCCCATACAGCCTGGCGGCATCCGCCTGCGCCTGCGACGGCATGGCGAAAAGGACGATCCCGGCATCGGAAACAGCATCCGGCCCGGCCGAAAATTTCAGAGAATCCGGGAGCTCGACACCGGGCAACACGGCATCATGCATCCGGTCGACGGCGAGATCGGCCATCAGCGCCGCCTTGCGTCCGACAAGCGTCACGTCGCTGCGGCCGGTCAGCGCAATCACGGCTGCAAGCGCCGTGCCGAAGGCGCCTGCGCCGATGACTGCGATCCGTTCCTTGCCGCTCATGCTTTGGCTCCGCGTTTGCCATGGCCCAGGAGCGTTTCCGCCTTCTGATCCAGTGGCCAGCGCGAACGCGGCTGCACATCGAGATCATCAGGGGCAAAGCCCGTCGCCATGCGTTCCAGCCCGGCCCAGGCGATCATGACGGCATTATCCGTACACAATCTCAATGGCGGCGCGATGAAGCGGAAACCGTTGGCGTCGCAAAGGTCCTGCAGGGTCCGGCGCAGCTCGAGATTGGCGGCAACACCGCCGGCAACTACGAGCGCCGGCTTTTCATCCGTCTTCGGAAATTCCGTCTTGAAGCGCTGCAGGCCGCGACCGATGCGATCCTTCAAGGTGCGCGAGACCGCCTTCTGGAAGGAGGCGCAGATATCGGCGATATCCTGCTCCGTGACGGGCGCGATGGCCGTTGCCGCCTGCCGCACCGCCGTCTTCAGGCCGGAAAAGGAAAAATCAAGGCGCGTCTCGCCGACCAGCGGCCGCGGAAGATCAAAGCGATCCGCATTGCCGTTTCTGGCTGCTGCTTCCACGGCCGGACCACCGGGATAGGGCAGACCCAGGAGCTTGGCGGTCTTGTCGAAGGCTTCGCCCAGCGCATCGTCGATGGTGGTGCCCCAGCGCTCGTACTGGCCGACGCCACGCACGAGGATGAGCTGCGTGTGGCCGCCGGAAACCAGCAGCATCAGATAGGGAAAGGCAAGCCCGTCGGTGAGCCTCGCCGTCAGGGCATGGCCTTCCAGATGGTTGATGGCGTATAATGGCTTGCCTGTGGCGCGCGAGATCGCCTTGCCGGTCATCAGGCCGACGAGCAGCCCGCCGATGAGGCCGGGACCTGAGGTCGCGGCAATGGCATCGACGTCCAAGAGCGACACATTGGCGCGTTTCAATGCTTCGTCGATCAGCGTATCCAGCGCCTCGACATGCGCCCGCGCGGCAATTTCCGGCACAACGCCGCCATAGGCGCTATGCTCGTCCAGCTGGCTCAGCACGACATCGGAGCAAACCGTGGACGTACCGTCATCCCGGCGTTCGACAATGGCCGCGGCGGTTTCGTCGCAGCTTGTTTCGATGCCGAGAATACGAAGAATGGACGCCATGGAGAAAGTTCGTTGCCTACAGGTCGATTGCGATAAAGCGGAAATATGGTTACGGGAACTGTCGGTAACAACGGATCAAAGCGGATGCAAACAAAACCTTTCCGGATCGGCACGCGCGGCAGCCCGCTGGCGCTCGCCCAGGCGCACGAGGCCCGCGATCGCCTGATGGCGGCGCATGGCCTTCCGGAAGAGATGTTCGAAATCGTCGTTCTCACCACCAAGGGCGACCGTATCACCGACCGCTCGCTGGCGGCGATCGGCGGCAAGGGCCTGTTCACGGAAGAACTGGAAGAGAAGCTGATCTCCGGCGAGCTCGACTTCGCGGTTCACTCCGCCAAGGACATGGCGACGAAAATTCCGCAGGGCCTGGCGCTGACGGCCTACCTGCCGCGCGAGGACATCCGCGATTCCGTCATCGGCCGCACGGCACCGAGATTGATCGAACTGCCGCATGGCGCGACGGTCGGCTCCGCATCTCTGCGCCGTCAGGCGCTGATCCGCCGCCTGCGCCCCGATATCAATGTCATTACCTTCCGTGGCTCGGTCCAGACCCGGCTGCGTAAGCTGGAAGAGGGCCAGGCGGACGCAACGCTGCTTGCCGTTGCCGGCCTGAAGCGGCTTGGCAAGGTCGAGGTCATCACCGATATCCTCGATCCCGACGAATTCCCGCCGGCTCCGGCGCAGGGCGCAATCGCCATCGAAAGCCGGATCGCCGACAGCCGGATGAACGACCTGCTCGCCGCCATCAACGACGGCCCCACCTTCGACACCGTCTCCTGCGAACGTGCCTTCCTGGCAGCGCTCGACGGCTCCTGTCGCACACCGATTGCCGGTTATGCGGTCTGCGAGGGAGATCATCTGCGCTTCTTCGGCATGATTCTCACGCCCGACGGACAGCAGGTGCACACGACCACCATCGAGGGCAATCGTCGCGATGCCGAGGCGCTCGGCACCAATGCCGGCCAGGCTATACGCGCCGAGGCGGGCAGCACCTTCTTCGAAGACTGGATCTGATATCCGATGCGCGTCGTCGTCACCCGCCCCCAGCATTCGGGTGAACGCACCATCAGGCGGTTGGCGCAGATGGGTCACGAAGCCCTGTTGTTGCCTTTGGCCGAACCGGTCCATCATGTCGACGAGGCGAGGCGCGCGCTCCTGGACACACATGGCGCCATAGCCATCACCAGCGCCGAAGCGATTCGGGTTCTTGCGACGTTGGGGTCCGATCTCGCCGAGCATCTCAATCGCCCCCTCTTTGCCGTCGGCAAGGCGACGGCGAAAGAAGCCACCGATCTCGGCTTTACCGATATTGCCACGTCCGAGGGCGGCGGCGCCGAGCTGGCGGCGCTGATTCCCGCACATGCGGCCAGCCTAGCGAACACTCCCCTTCTCTATCTCGCGGGCCATCCCCGCGCTGCCGGCTTCGAGGCAAGATTGACCGAGCTGCAGCTGCCGTTCCACACGGTCGAATGCTACCGGATGCGAGATATCCTTCCCGGCGAGGATATCCTGCGTCGATTTTTCAAAGATGCGCGCACAGATGCCCTGCTGCTCTATTCCCAGCAGACGGCACAGCGCTTTTTCAGCCTGCCCTTCGTTCAACAAAATCCCGCGCTTTTTGCTGAAACACGCTTCCTCTGCCTGAGTGAGGCCATTGCAGCGGCGATCCCGCCCGCCATGCGTTTACATGTCGATATTGCCGACATGCCGGATGAGGACAGACTTCTGGCGCTGCTTGTCTCAGAGTAAGGCCGCAATTTTGATCTAAGGTCTTTCCATAATGGCCTTGTCTGTCTAACTTCGTTGCAGCGCATGAAAAGAGGACCTCCATGGTACCGGGAAAACCGCCTAACCATTCGAAGCCCAATGACGAGCCGGTCACGATTGATCTGGAAGCCGAAAAAACTGCGCAGGACGCAGCCCATGAGGATGTGACGGAGCGTCACCATGGCGAATTCGCCTCTTCCTCCGCCAATGAAGTGGAAATGCCGCTGGAAGCGGAGAAGGAACCGCTGCGCGAGGAAACTCAAACCAGCAGCTATGATCCGGACCCGGAAGAGCCGCAGGCCACAGCGGCGCGACAGCCTGATCCCGCCCCTACCTATTCCGGACAGCCGCCGCGACGGGAGGGCGCGACTTCAGGCCTGATCGCCGCCGGTATCGTTGGCGGACTGATTGCGCTCATTGGCGCCGGCGCCATTCAATATGCCGGCCTGTTGCCGGGCCAAGGTGCGGCCAAGGATCATTCCGCCGAGATCGCAGCGCTCAACTCTGAAATTGACGGATTGAAGCAAACCGTCACCAAACTCGCCTCCGCTCCCTCGCCAAAGCCCGACAATGCGCTTGCGGCCCGTGTCGCAGCGCTCGAGACCAAGGCTGCCAGCAACACCTCGGCCGGCGGCTCCGCGGGTGTGACCAGCGGCGACGCCGATCAGAAGGTCGCTTCGCTGAGCGCGGAGGTCGAGCAGCTGAAGGCGGATCTCGGCAAGGCGACCCAAAGTCAGGCGACTTCCGACGCCGAAGTCGGCAAGCGTCTCGATGATGCCGAGAAGAAGCTCAACCAGCCGAGCCAGGAAAGCGCGGTCGCCCGCGCCATTGCCGCTGCCGCGCTGAAGGCGGCGATTGATCGCGGCGGCCCCTTCCGGCCCGAGCTCGATACCTTCGCCAATGTCGCGCCGGACGATCCGGCCGTGACCGATCTCAAGAATTTCGCCCAGACCGGCGTTCCCTCGCGCGCCGATCTGATCCGTCAGGTGACGGATGTTACCACCGCCATTGTCGCCACTACGCAAAGTGACGATCCCAACCAGAGCTGGAGCGATCGTCTGATGTCGGGCGCCAAGTCGCTGGTGCAGGTACGCCCCGTCGGCAACGTTCCCGGCGACAGCGTCGATGCGGTCGCCGCGCGTTTCGAAGACAAGGTGAAGAATGGCGATCTGCCGGGCGCGGTGACCGAGTGGAACAGCCTGCCCGACGCCGCCAAGTCGACCTCCGCCGCCTTCAAGCAATCGCTGGAAGCCCGCATCCGCGTCGAAGATCTGGTAAGCGATGCGCTGTCGAAGGCCATCGCCAATACCGGGAAACAGAATTAAGGACGGAGCGCGCAGCAATGATCAGACTGCTTATCTTCGCCATTCTCGTCCTGGCTCTCGGCTATGGCTTTTCATGGCTTGCGGATCGCCCAGGCGATCTCTCCCTGGTCTGGGAAGGCCAGCTCTACCAGACCAGGCTGATCGTGGCCGCCGGCATATTGATAGCGCTGATTGCCGCCGTCATGATTGCCTGGTGGTTCCTGCGATTGATCTGGACCTCGCCGCATTCCGTCACCCGCTATTTCCGCGCCCGCAAGCGTGACCGTGGCTATCAGGCGCTTTCCACCGGTCTGATTGCTGCCGGTGCCGGCAACGCCCTGCTTGCACGGAAAATGGCAGCGCGTACCCGTGGTCTGATCCGTGCCGACCAGGAACCGCTCATCAATCTGCTCGAGGCTCAGGCGGCGCTGATCGAAGGCAAGCACGACGAGGCACGCCAGAAATTCGAGCTGATGGCCAACGACCCGGAAACGCGCGAGCTCGGCTTGCGCGGGCTCTACCTTGAAGCCAAGCGCCTCGGTGCGCATGAGGCCGCGCGGCAATATGCCGAAAGGGCTGCCGATCAGGCTCCTTATCTACCCTGGGCGGCACAGGCGACGCTCGAATATCGCAGTCAGTCCGGCCGCTGGGATGACGCCATCAAGCTGCTCGATCAGCAGAAGGTCGCCCACGTCGTCGACAAGACAACAGCCAACCGCCAGCGCGCCGTGCTGCTGACCGCGCGCGCCAGCGACAAGCTCGAGAGCGATCCGGCCGGTGCTCGCGACGATGCGCTTGCGGCCCTGAAACTGGTGGATGATTTCGTGCCGGCGGCGCTCATAGCCTCCAAAGCCCTGTTTCGCGAGGACAAGGTGCGCAAGGCCGCGTCCATGCTGGAGCAGGTCTGGAAAACCCAGCCGCATCCCGAGATCGGCAAGGCCTATGTGCGTGCCCGCAGCGGCGATTCCGTCGTTGATCGGCTGAAGCGTGCCGAACGGCTGGAGGCCATCCGGCCGAACAATGTCGAGGCATTGCTGCTCACCGCCAAGGCGGCGCTCGATGCAGGCGATTTCGGCAAGGCCCGCGCCAAAGCCGAAGCCGCCGCGCGGATCGATGCCCGCGAGGGCGCCTTCCTGCTTCTGGCCGATATCGAGGAAGCCGAGACCAATGACCAGGGCCGCGTGCGCCATTGGATGGCACAGGCGCTGCGCGCCCCGCGCGACCCTGCCTGGGTTGCCGACGGTTTCGTATCCGACAAGTGGCTGCCGCTATCGCCGGTCACGGGCCGCCTCGACGCTTTTGAATGGAAGGCACCCTTCGGCCAGGTCGAGGGACCGGTGGAAGAAGGGTCTGTCGTATCTGTCGATGCCGCGCTGAAATCGCTGCCGCCGGTGCGCGAGGCCGCTCCCGCAACCGCGACGGAGCCACCGAAAGCACCGAAAGTTGTATCGCCAGCAGCCAATACCTATGTCATGGAATTGGAGCCGACGGTGGCAAAACCGACGCCGAGCGCATCCGTCGCCGCGCCACAGCCGGCGCAAAAAGAGCCGGAACCACGGCCCTTTTTCGGCGGCGCGCCGGATGATCCGGGTGTGAAAGACCAAAAGCTTGAACCGGAACCCAAGACACGGCTCAAGTTGTTCTAGAGCAATTCCAGTAAAGCTACGCAGCGCTTTTGCCGGAATTGCGGAAAAACAAAAAGATCGAGCACGGTGCCCCCAAGAACCCTGCTCCACCTGCTTTAAGAATGGAAACGGATGTTCGAACGCTTTCAGGAATTTCTCCATAACCTGACCCAGGATCACCCCAAATCCGGCTTTGCACCCGACGACCCGCGCGTTGCGGTGGCGGCACTCTGCATCCAGGTGATGGAAGCGGACGGCAAGATCGAGAACAGCGAGAAGAAGCGGCTGCGCAAGCTCCTGAAGGAGCAATACGGTCTTGACGGCCGCGAGCTCGATCGACTGATCGCAGCCGGCGAGGAAGCCGAAAGCGAGGCAGTCGACTACTACCGCTTCACCTCGGATCTGAAACGCCATCTCGATGGTGCCCAGCGGCTGGAACTGCTCGGCATTCTCTGGGATATCGTCTATGCCGATGGTGAGCGCAGCGAGATGGAAGACCACGCGATCTGGCGCATCGCCGATCTCATGGGCATTTCCGACCGCGAGCGCATCATGAAGCGCCAGGAGGCGGCCGCCCGCGCACCCGGTTCCAAGGTGGAGACGGGCAATGATGATTGAAGCGCCGAAGAGCGCAGGCCGACCCATATTGATCGTGCTCCATCAGGAGCGTTCCAGTCCCGGCCGCGTCGGCCAGATGCTGCTGGAGAAGGGCTACGATCTCGATATCCGTCGCCCGGTCCTTGGTGAAAGCCTGCCCTCGACGCTTGCAGCCCATGCCGGCGCCGTCATTTTCGGCGGTCCGATGAGCGCCAACGACCCGGATGATTTCGTCAAGGCGGAGATCGACTGGCTCAAGGTCCCCCTCAAGGAAAACCGCCCCTATCTCGGCATATGCCTCGGCGCGCAGATGCTTGCCCGTCAGCTCGGCGCCAAGGTGGGCGCGCGCGACGACGGCAAGACCGAGATCGGCTGGTATGCGCTGAACCCGACGGAACGGGGCCGACTGCTGATGCGCTGGCCGCAGATGGTGTATCATTTCCACCGTGAAGGCTTCGAGCTGCCGCATGGAGCCGATCTCCTGGCCACCGCCGAGACCTACCCCAACCAGGCCTATCGCTACGGCGCCAACGCCTGGGGCCTGCAGTTCCACGCCGAACTCACGCGTGCCATGATGCAGCGCTGGGTCGTGCATGGCGAGCACCGCTTCTGCATGCCGAACGCCCAGCAGGGTCGCGAGCATCTGGAAGGCCGCATGATCTTTGACGCCGCGCTGAAAGCCTGGCTGTCGGAATTCCTCGATCTGGTCTTCGAGGGCAAGCAGGCGATGGCTGCCTGAGGCGACCGATATCTCAGTTCGCCGCGAGAATTGGATCATATTGCTGGATCGCCCGGCGGATCGATCCGGCATATAGTCTCATCTTTTCAGTATCTGTTATCAGCACATCCCTGACATATCTCGGGATCTCTAGCTGCACGCCGGCATTCCGCCTGCCGCGATTGCATATGTTGCCTGTCCCGGTACCCGCCAGAGCCTCGCCTCTCGCCCTCGCAATCACAGCAAAGCCATTCTCCCGTAACGACTGAACGATCAAATCGCGAAGCGCCGTATCGAGGCCGCCGACCCAGCTTGTTTCCGGATCGTCCCTGTCCAATCGGCCATGAATGGCGACGACGACCTGTGATCCGGACACGAGGCCAAGCGCCATCGGCTCGTCGAAATGCGCGGAAGTGATGTGCAGATCGTGATGCGACCTGTCTGCGGCCAGCCCTTCGAAACAATAGAAGGAGAAGCTCTCCGCCGCTATCTCCGCCGTGATTTCCGAGGTGCTCGGCTCGATGAAGCCGCCATGTGGAGCGATAATGGCAACGGGCGAGGACCGATCTTCCATGCGGATACGGTAGTCGACGCCCTCACCCTCATGCTCCCGCAGCGCTGAGAACGAACCATATCGATCCGGCTGCCTTGTCATGCCGCAACCTCACGCCGGCTGCGGTTCGCCGTCACGATCGGGCGCGTTCAGGCTGTCGATCCGGCGAAGCTGCGGGAAGCCGGTTGCCCAGAGCACGGCAACGGCGAGCGTGCCAATGCCGCCAATGACGACGGCGGGGATGGCGCCGAAATAATGAGCCATGGTGCCGGCACGGAACTCGCCAAGCTCGTTGGACGCCCCGACGAAGACCATGTTGACGGCATTGACCCGGCCACGCACATGATCCGGCGTCCAGAGCGTGATCAGCGTCTCGCGGACATAGACCGAGATCAGGTCGGAGGCGCCCATGATCGCAAGAGCCGCAATCGACAGCCAGGCCGTGTGCGAAATGCCGAAGATCAGCGTCCCCAGGCCAAACATGGCGACGCCGATGAACATGCAGATCCCGGCGCGGTTGCGGATGGGATAGGTCGCCAGAAACAGGCCCATGGCGATGGCGCCGAAGCTTGGCGCGGCGCGCAGCAGCCCGAGGCCCCAGGGGCCAAGCGTCAGAATATCGCGCGCATAGATGGGCATCAGCGCGACGGCACCGCCCAGTAGCACGGCAAAGAGATCGAGCGAGACGGCACCGAGAACGACCTTTTCCGACCAGATGAACCGGAAACCGGCAAGCATCTCGTTCAGGCTTCGCGCCTCATGGGCGACGCGCTGCTGCGGCTTCGGAATCAGGAAAGTCAGCACCGAACCCGCGGCAAAGAAAAGCACCGCCACCGTATAGGCGACGCCGGCGCCGACGCCATAGAGCAAGCCGCCTGCGACCGGCCCGAGAATAGCCGCAGCGTCCCACGACATCGAATTCCAGGTGATGGCATTCGTCAGGTCTTCGGGCGGTATGAGGTTTGGCGCCAGAGACTGCATCGCGGGCGTCATGAAGGCGCGCTCGATGCCGAAGACGGTAAGGATCAGGAAGACCGGCAGCGGCGCAAAGGTGCCCGACACGGTCAGGAACAGCAGAGCCGCAGTGCAAAGGGTACCAACAAAGATGCAGATCGCAGCAATCATGCGCCTGTTGTAGCGGTCGGCCACCGTGCCCGTCACCAGGATCAGCAGCAGTGACGGCAGGAACTGCACCAGGCCGATCAGACCGAGATAAATCGGCTTGCCCGTGTGCTCATACATCTGCCAGCCGACGGAGACGCTGACCACCTGCGTCGCAAAGGCCGTCAGAAACCGCGCGAAGAAGAAATAGCTGTAGGCGATGTGCCTGAAGGCGGCAAACCGGTCTCCGCTTGCAGCGAACGACATGAGGCGAGACTTTCCGGCGCGGCGGCCGATGCAAAACGCACGCTCGACGGCCTTTTAAACATGATTCAACATGCTTCAAAGCATGGGACTTGCCCGTTTAGTCGCCAATGTCTACATGTCTGTCAACCGCGAAATGGAGACTGACATGCTCGCCTTATTTCAAACCATTGATCTGGCTTTGAATCTTTATACTTGGGTGCTGATCGCCAGCGCCATCTTTTCTTGGCTCTATGCTTTCAACGTCATCAATTCGAGCAATCAGTTCGTCGGCTCCGTCGGCAACTTCCTTTATGCGGTCACCGAGCCGGCGCTTCGCCCGATCCGCCGCATCCTGCCCGATCTCGGCGGCATCGATATCTCGCCCGTCATCCTGCTGCTGCTCATCTTCTTCATCCGCTCGCTGATGTGGAATTCGCTCGTTCCGCTTTTCCTGCGGTGAACCAGCCGTGGCAGGCATCTTCGGATCACCTGCGGCTTTCCGTGCGTCTCACGCCCAATGGAGGGCGTGACTCGATCGACGGCGTAGAGACCGGCAGCGACGGCCAATCCTATCTGAAGGCGCGCGTCTCGGTCGCGCCCGAAAAGGGCAAGGCCAACAAGGCGCTGATCGCGCTGCTTGCCAGAAGCATGGGCATTCCCAAATCCTCGCTTGAACTGGTCAGCGGCGATACCGCGCGTAAAAAAATCCTCCGGATCGAGGGCGAGCCGGAGGATTTGATGCAAAGATTAAACGCTATCGCGAAGGCCTGATCAGGCCTTTTCCTTCTTGGCGCGCTCGATAGCTTCGAGAATGAGCTCGCCGGCTTCCTTGGAGCCACCCCAGCCAAAGATCTTCACCCACTTACCGGGCTCCAGGTCCTTGTAATGCTCGAAGAAATGCTCGATCTGCTTCAGCGTGATCTCGGGCAGGTCGGTATGTTCCTTGACCTTCTCGTAACGCAGCGTCAGCTTCGGCGAGGGAACGGCAATGATCTTCTCGTCCTTGCCGGAATTGTCTTCCATCTTCAGCACGCCGATCGGGCGGACATTGATGACGCAGCCCGGAACCAGCGGACGGGTGCTGGCGATCAGCACGTCGATCGGGTCGCCATCTTCGGAGAGCGTGTGAGGAACGAAGCCGTAATTGCCCGGATAGGTCATCGGCGTATAGAGGAAACGGTCGACGACCAGCGTGCCGGCCTCCTTGTCCATTTCGTACTTGATCGGATGACCGCCGACCGGCACTTCAACGATGACGTTGATGTCTTCGGGCGGGTTCTTGCCAATGGAAATCGCGTCGATGCGCATGCGTGTCCCCTAATAAGGATGGTTGCCGCCAGCCAAATAATCGGAATCATGACGCAACGCAACAATCCATCGATAGAGTGGAGGATTTAGTTGCCGTCAGGGCCAGACGAAACCGATCTTCTTCAACTGCCGATGATCGAAAGTTTCGATGCCTTCGCAGAAATCCGCGCCATCCTGTCCGCGATAGAAGCGATAGGCATTTTCGTTTTCTTCGAGGCACCAAACCACCAGGCCCTTGCAGCCGAGCGACTTCAGCAACCGGCGCGCCTCGCCGAAAAGCATGCGCCCCAAGCCCAGGCCCTGATATTGCGGACGCAGATAAAGCTCGTAGATCTCGCCTTCCTGCGGAAGGGCGCGGGCGCGGTTGAGCCCGAGCGTCGCATAGCCGGCAATCTCGCCGGCAACGTCCAGAACCAGTAGCGTCGCCGGTCCGCTGGTCGCCTTGCGCCACCAGGACTCGCCACGACGCTCAATCATCTGGCCAAGCGCGCGATGCGGAATGATGCCGGCATAGGTGTACTGCCAGGACTGGCGGTGCACCTCCGAAATGGCCCGGGCATCGTGGGGTTCTGCCCGCCGAACATCAATCGACAACGTCTTCATAACGGCTACTCTGGTCTTGCAGGCCCGAATTAACCATCCTCATTCATAAAGACGGCAAACTTGCCCACAGGCTTTATCCGTGGATCATCCACAAAAATTAACGACTTTTTAACCTTTGCCACAAGGGCTCAAAAATCGAACACACAAAATAAAACCCCGGCACAATGGCCGGGGTCAGATGCTTTGAAACGATACAGATTGCCTGTTACGCGGTGCGCGCCTTTTCGAAGCGCTTACGCTCGTTCGGGTCGAGGTACATCTTGCGAAGGCGAATCGACTTCGGCGTGACTTCCATCAGCTCGTCGTCCTGGATCCAGGAAAGCGCGCGGTCGAGCGTCATGCGGATCGGCGGCGTCAGCTTCACGGCTTCATCCTTGCCGGCGGCACGGATGTTGGTCAGCTGCTTGCCCTTGAGCACGTTGACTTCGAGGTCGTTGTCGCGGGAGTGAATGCCGATGATCATGCCGGCATAGACCTTTTCACCCGGCTCGATGATCATTGGACCACGATCTTCCAGGTTGAACATCGCGTAGGCGACGGCTTCGCCGGAGGCGTTGGAGAGCAGCACGCCGTTGGTGCGGCCGCCGATCGCGCCCTTGAAGGGCTGATAGTCATGGAACAGACGGTTCATGATGGCGGTGCCGCGCGTATCCGTCAGCAGTTCCGACTGATAGCCGATGAGACCGCGGGTCGGCGCGAAGAACTTCAGGCGCAGGCGATTGCCGCCGGACGGACGAAGCTCGACCATTTCGGCCTTGCGCTCGGACATCTTCTGGACAACGACACCGGAATGCTCTTCATCGACGTCGATGACGACTTCTTCGATCGGCTCCAGCATCTGGTCGGTTGCTTCGTCCTTGTGCATGACGACGCGCGGACGCGACACGGCAAGCTCGAAGCCTTCACGGCGCATGGTTTCGATCAGAACGGCGAGCTGCAATTCGCCGCGGCCGGAGACGTAGAACGAATCCTTGCCTTCGGCTTCTTCGATCTTCAGCGCGACGTTACCTTCAGCTTCCTTGAACAGGCGGTCGCGAATGACGCGCGAGGTAACCTTGTCGCCTTCGGTACCGGCCAGCGGGCTGTCGTTAACGATGAAGGACATGGTAACGGTCGGCGGGTCGATCGGCTGGGCGTGCAGCGCCTCGGTCACCGACGGATCGCAGAAGGTGTCGGCAACCGTGCCCTTCGACAGGCCGGCGATGGCGACGATATCGCCCGCATGGGCTTCTTCGATCGGCGTGCGCTCGATGCCGCGGAAGGCGAGAATCTTGGAAATGCGGCCGGTTTCGATCAGCTTGCCATCCTGGCCCAGAACCTTGACGGCCTGGTTCGGCTTGATCGAGCCCGAATGAATGCGGCCAGTGATGACGCGGCCGAGGAAGGGGTTGGATTCGAGCAGCGTGCCGATCATGCGGAACGCGCCGTCTTCTTCGCCGACACTCGGCTCCGGCACATGCTTCAGCACGAGATCGAGAAGCGGGCCAAGGCCATCCTCAACCGGACCATCCGGCGAATAGTTCATCCAGCCGGCGCGGCCAGAGCCGTAAAGGATCGGGAAGTCGAGCTGCTCGTCGGTGGCGTCGAGCGCTGCGAAGAGATCGAAGACTTCGTTGATGACTTCTTCGTGGCGGGCATCCGGACGGTCGATCTTGTTGATCGCGACGATCGGGCGGAGACCGACCTTTAGCGCCTTGCCGACGACGAACTTCGTCTGCGGCATCGGACCTTCCGAGGAGTCGACAAGCACGATGGCGCCATCGACCATCGACAGGATGCGCTCGACTTCACCGCCGAAGTCGGCGTGGCCGGGCGTGTCGACGATGTTGATGCGCGTGCCCTTCCAGACAACCGACGTCGCCTTGGCGAGAATGGTAATACCGCGCTCTTTTTCCAGATCGTTGGAATCCATCATGCGCTCGACGGTGCGCTGGTTCTCGCGGAAGGATCCGGACTGCTTCAGAAGCTCGTCGACGAGGGTGGTTTTCCCATGGTCAACGTGCGCGATGATCGCGATGTTGCGAAGTGCCATTTGTCTTAATCTCTGAGGCTGGGGCGCTGTATAAAACAAACAGGCCAATTTCATTTGGCGCGCTCATAGCCTTTTTTTCGCGATTGCGAAAGGGGGGAGGCGCGTGGATGTGTTTTTGCATATGACCGAGGCAATGGCGATATCAGATAATTCAGCCCTTAAACTGACCGTAACCCAATCGGCAGCTTAAGCATCATCACTATCGACGGCTGAATATTTCAGGAGTAATCTGAACCAACACCAGGAAAAGTTGCGCTATGTTTCCCATTGGAATTATCGGCAGACACATCCTAAAATCCAAGATGCATGAATGGTTAGCATGGCGGATTTACCTGAAAATCTAGAAGACAAGCGGAATCAACCCCGCAACGACCCACTTAACAATGTAATGGGCGTGGCTGTGGATGCCGTCCGCGAAACGGGCCGCCGAGGTGTTAGTATCTACCCGTCATCGGATGGCTTCGCTGGCATGGCGCCAATCGTCTTCCTCCTGTACGGCATACCTTTTTTCATAATTGTTGCCATGATACCGTTTTGGGAGAAGTGGGGCGATTTTTCGCCTGTGGTCTGGCTCAACTCTCATATAGCGCCAGCTGTCAACAGTATCTCCGACCAATACAGATCGGCAGCCCTTCCCCGGCTGCCGCTGCGCCGCCTGCTGATTGCCGCCACGTCGATGATCGAGCTTCTGTTCCTGTCAAGCTTCTTGACAAAGCTATCGCGCCACGGTCGCAAGCAGGCGCTGATGGTCTGGCTTTGTTTCGACAAATCGCGACTATTGGGTCTATTGCTTGGCAGCAGTGCAGCTTTCGTGGCTGTCTGGTGCTTTCTTTTCTACAACTGGACGCTTCTCGACTTCTTCGAATCCGAACCAAGGGGTAGCAAGATCGTGATTTTAGCGATCGTGTTGCTACCCTTGATCGCTCTGATCTGCGGTCGCATCGCTGCAATCGTCACGCTCGGCGTCTTTTGGAGCACTTCGAAAATGATTAGAAGGCGATTGAACAGGTGAGCTTTTTAGAGGCGCCTGCCCTCTTCGGGCTTTCTGCTGATCCGTCAGGCGGCGCATTTCAGCAGCCAGGCATCATGGGCCACCAGGAAAGCCTTGAGGCGATCCGGATAATCGTTGACTACTGCATCTCGCACGCTTTGCCGCAAAGCCAATTCGGTGCGCCACGCCATGACGTGGGGCAGCCTATCGAGGACGCCGGTCGGCCTTATCGTATCGAACACGTCAAAATAACGGAAGATCGGCGCGAAGACCGCATCGACCAGGCTAAAAGCCTTGCCCGCGAAAAACGGCCCGTCGTTCAATTGAGCCTCGACACGGCCGAACTTGTCGATCAGCGCCTTGCGCTTGGCCTCATACGTTCCTTCATCCCTGGCGGTCTCGAGCCCCCACAGATCCGAAAGGATGGAAGAGCCGAACTCCATCCAGCCGCGATGACCGGCACGCGCCAACGGATCGGCGGGATGTAGCCTGACGCCGGGTTGGGTTTCCTCGAGATATTCACAGATTACGGCGCTTTCGAACAATACCGTTTCTGATCCGCCGCCCTGCTGGACGATCAGGAGGGGCACCTTGCCGAGCGGCGAGATGGCCAGAAACCAGTCGGGCTTTGCCGCCAGATCGACATAGCGGATCTCGAACGGCACAGCCTTTTCGGCAAGCGTGATCGCCGCCCGCTGGACATAGGGGCAAAGATAGTGGCTGACGAGGGTCAATTTTGCATCGGACATGATCGAATCTCCGGAGTATTCGTTTGATATAGATGTAATTGCATCTATATGCGCACTTGCCAGTTTGGTCAATATAGATGTAATTGCATCCATGTCCGATTGTTCAGATGCAGCCCCCGCAAAGCCATCCGCCGCCATAACGCGGGCATGGGTGCGCCTCATGCGCGCTCAGCAAATCACGCTTGCGGCCATCGAGCAGGATTTGAAGGCCGCCGGCCTGCCGCCGCTTGGCTGGTACGACGTGCTGCTGGAGCTAGCGCGGGCCGCGGACGGCAAGCTGCGGCCCTACGAGATCGAGGAGCGCACGCTTCTCGCCCAACATAACCTGTCCCGCCTCCTCGACCGGATGGAGAAAGCCGGCCTCGTTCACCGCGAGATCTTTTCCGAGGACGGTAGAGGTCGCTGGGTGATTATCACCGAGGCGGGGAATGCGATGCGAACGCGCATCTGGACCGTCTATGCCGCCGCGCTCCAACGCCACCTGGGCGACAGACTGGATGACACCCAGGCCGATCAATTGGCCGATCTGTTGACCGCGCTTTTGCGCAAAGCCTGATCGGTGCGGCGAAGGCTATCCGCCCCGCGCACAGCGCAGAATTTACAATGCAGGCTCCTTAGGGAATAACAGCCTTGGAACTGACCTGAAAAAGCCGGGGAATTGATTGGTGAAGCCGTCAACAGCAACAAGCCCCGATGCCGCGATCGGTCAGCCCCGAGGCACCGCTGGCGAAGTCTTCCTTGCCTTTCTCAAGCTTGGCGTCACCTCGTTTGGCGGTCCGATCGCTCACCTGGGATATTTCCGCGATGAGCTGATCATTCGCCGGAAATGGACAAGCGAGGAAGGCTATGCGGATCTGGTCGCTCTCTGTCAGTTTCTGCCGGGTCCGGCTTCCAGCCAGGTCGGATTCGCTCTCGGCCTCCTGCGCGGCGGTATTGGAGGCGCGCTTGCCGCCTGGACAGCCTTTACGCTGCCTTCGGCGATCCTTCTGGTTGCCTTTGCCATGGCGGCAACCGCATTTGACGGGCCGGTGGGAGCTGGCTTGCTCCATGGCCTCAAGATCGTCGCAGTCGCCGTGGTCGCGCAAGCCGTTTGGGGCATGGCGCGCACCCTGACGCCCGATAAGGAGCGAGCAAGCATTGCGCTTGCGGCAGTCCTGATCATCGTCTTTGTTCCGAATGCGGTGGGACAGATCGCGGCAATCGCCATGGGTGCTTTCGCCGGATTGCTGTTCTGCCGTAGCGAGCTTGCGTCCACCGCGCACCACGTCTCATTCCGCATTCCAAGGCGTGTCGGACTTTTGTGTCTGATCTGCTTTTTTGGGTTGCTCGGCCTCTTGCCAATCCTCGCCAGCCTCAGCGGGTCGCAAGGGGTGGCGTTGTTTGGCGCATTCTATCGCTCCGGTTCGCTCGTTTTTGGAGGCGGGCATGTTGTATTGCCGCTCTTGCAGGCAGAGGTGGTCAATACCGGCTGGGTCAGTGCCGATGCGTTCGTGGCGGGATATGGCGCCGCACAAGCCGTACCGGGACCGTTGTTTAGTTTCGCGGGCTATCTCGGCGCAGTGACGGGGCCTGGACCACACGGCTTGGCAGGAGCGGCAATTGCGCTTGTTGCAATTTTCCTGCCCGGCCTGCTGCTATTGATCGGCACTTTGCCATTCTGGGATGACGTCCGCCGCTACCCGCTCGCACAGGCCGCCATGCGCGGTGCCAGCGCGGCAGTCGTCGGTATCCTCGCCGCCGCGCTCTATAACCCGGTCTGGACGAGCGCAATCCTGCGGCCGTATGATTTCGCAGCTGCGCTGGCCGGCTTCGTATTGCTTGTTGCCTGGAAGACCCCGCCCTGGATTGTCGTGGTCTCGATGGGCTTGGCGGGAATAGGCCTCGCCTTCATCTGAAAATCGACAAGCAGAGCTTGCATCCATAGATAGATATTGCCCATCCTGACGTTTGCTGGTCCATTCTAGAATTCCAGCTATTGCTGGAAAGTTGCATCGAGACTTGAATGCTTGATGTCGATTAGCGAGATGGACGGATATCCTACGGAATTAGGCAGGACATTTTCGAGCCGTCTGCGGGATATCCGCAACAGGTCAAGGTCGCCATGATCGACGGAGGCGAGCAAGCTGCATGAATGATGCGATCGAATCTACCTTCAGCATGAATGGTTTGCCGTGGACTTCCGAGAAAATAGCAGAGGCTGCATCACAGATACGCCAAGGTGGGCGTGTCGGTTTTGCCTTTGGTGTCGATGCGCTCGCGCATCTATTGGAGCTGGATGCGCGCGTCTTCTCAACACGACCAGATCTGAAGCTTACGGTCTGGACCGTCGCATCTCAGGCCTATAGCGATGAGGAATTGAATACCCTCGCGTCTCTCCGCAACGTGAAAAAATTGGAAATGAGTGGCGTCAAACAAAAGTCACTCATGCCGCTGGCAAATTTCACGACGCTTAACGCTCTTGAACTCAAGACAAGCGCGCCGGTCGATCTCAGCTTCCTTTCGTCGCTGGGGCGCCTGCAGGAGCTTAGCCTTCTAGGGAAATTTACAGAGTTGGATGCCGTTGCCGGCTGTATCGGACTGCAAAAACTCTATCTCAGTACAGCACTTGCATCCTATGCCACCCTTGCAGAGATGCGAGGCCTACGAGCCCTAACCCTTGATGCCTGCAACGTCCCTCCGGACCTCTCGCCACTTAACCAGCCAGCTCTGGAATATCTCCACTTGAGCAGCATCCCCAGGCTCGACATGCTGGATGCTTTGGCGGGATTTTCGCACTTGCGGACTTTGAAGATGCGTTTGCCGCATCTTGAGAGCCTCCCCGATCTCTCGGGTATGCTGGCGCTAACTCATCTTGACCTGCAGGCCATGAAAAAATGGGACAATCCTGAAATTATAGGAACCTTGCCCAATCTCGCTTCATTGAAAATTTGGGACATCAATACGAAACTACGAGCCGAGCGCTTTGCTTTTCTGACTTCCATGCCCAGCCTGACAAAGGTCGATTTCAGATTCATCGATGACGGCAAGAAGCGGCGGGACCAGATAGAGGCGATGTTTCGCGAAGCAATCAGGCTTGATGCCGTCGTCCTCAACGAAAATCTCAGCTAGTCATCGCTATCATAATGCGGACATATTCTTGGGCGGCAACGGGTGGCGATTACCCTGGATCATGGGCAAGCTCGCCATCCCGGCGCTCACCTTGGCGGCTAAATCAAGCCGCCAGCCCCTTCTTCTTCAGCATCGCATCCGGGCTCGGCAGCTTGCCGCGGAACGCCTTGTAGGCGTCTTCCGGATCGATCGATCCGCCGACGGAATAGATGTTGCCCTTCAATTTTCCGGCCATATCGGCATTGAAGGCATCGCCGGTTTCCTCGAAGGCGGCGAAGGCGTCGGCATCGAGCACTTCCGACCACATGTAGGAATAGTAGCCGGCCGAATAGCCGTCACCGGCAAACACATGCTGGAAATGCGGCGTTGCATGGCGCATGACGATCGACTTCGGCATGCCGATTTCGGCAAGCACCTCTGCCTGAACCGCCATCGGGTCTTCGACCGCGCCGCGAGTGTGGAACGCCATGTCCACCAGCGCCGAAGAGGTGAATTCCACCGTGTTGAAGCCGGCATTGAAAGTGCGGGCAGCCAGCACCTTGTCCAGCAGCGCCTGCGGTATCGGCGCGCCGGTCTCATAGTGAACCGCATATTCCTTGAGGATGGCGGGCACGGTCAGCCAGTGCTCGTAAAGCTGCGACGGCAGTTCGACGAAATCACGGGAAACGCCGGTGCCCGACACCGAGGGATAGGTGACGTTGGAGAGCATGCCGTGCAGCGCGTGGCCGAATTCATGGAATAGTGTGCGCGCGTCGTCGAGCGACAGCAGCGCCGGCTTGCCTTCCGCCGGCTTGGCGAAATTGCAGACATTGTAGATGATCGGCAGTTCGCCCACCGTGCCATTCTCAAGCGGCAGCTTATGCTGCGATTGGAACGAGCTCATCCATGCGCCTGAGCGCTTCGAGCCACGGGCAAAGTAATCGCCGAGGAACAGCGCGACGAGCTTGTCGGAACGGTCGCGGATCTCGAAGACGCGCACGTCGGGATGATAGGCAGGTACGCCCTTCTGCTCGACGGCATGAATGCCGAACAGGCGGCCGGCGACGTCGAAGCAGGCGGCAATGATCTTTTCGAGCTGCAGATAAGGCTTCAGTTCGGTCTCCGAGAAATCGAACTTTTGCGTGCGGATCTTCTCGGCATAGTGCCGCCAGTCCCAGGGCATGACCTCGTGATTGCGGCCTTCCTCGGCGATCAGCCCGGCAATATCCTTTTCCTCCTCGGCGGCGCGTGCCGCCGCCTTCGACCATACGGTCATGAGCAGTTCGTTCACCGCGCCAGGTGTCTTCGCCATGGTGTTGTCGAGCTTCAGCTCGGCGAAATTGGCATAGCCGAGCAGCTTGGCTTTCTCGGCCCTCAGCACCAATGTCTCGCGGATGATCTCGCGATTGTCGGTCTTGCCGCCATTGGCGCCGCGCGCCACCCATGCATTGAAGGCCTGCTCGCGCAGATCGCGGCGCTCGGACGAGGTCAGGAATGGCTCGATGATCGAGCGCGACAGCGTGACGGCATATTTGCCCTCTTCGCCGCGCTCGCGTGCTGCGGCGGCCATCGCGTCGCGCAGATAGTCGGGAAGCCCTGCAAGATCGGCCTCCTCGGAGAGCAGGAGCACCCAGCCCTTTTCATCGGCAAGGACGTTCTGGCCGAACTGCGCGCCAAGACCGGCAAGCTTCTCATTGATCGCGGAAAGACGGTCCTGCTCCGCCTTCGGCAGCTTGGCACCCGACTTGACGAAACCCTTCCAATGCCGTTCCAGCACGCGGGTCTCTTCCAGGGTCAGGCCGAGTTCGTCCCGCTTGTCCCAAAGAGCATCAAGGCGGGCAAAGAGCGCGGCATTCGTGCCGATTTTCGAATAGTGCCGGGACACCTTCGGCGCGATCTCACGCTCCAGCGCCTGGATCGTTTCGTTGGTGTGAGCACCGGCCTTGTTCCAGAACAACGCCGATATGCGCGACAGCGCATCGCCGGCGATCTCGAGCGTCGTCACCGTATTGGCGAAGGTCGCCGCTTCACTGTTGTCGGCAATCGCGTCGATCTCCGCCTCATGCGATGCAAAGGCGGCGTCGAAGGCAGGCGCGAAATCCGTGTCCTTCACGGCGTCGAAGCGCGGTAGCCCTTGATGTCCGGTCCATTCGACGAGCGCGGGATTGACGGCGGCGTTTGAAGACATGCAGGGCATCCTTTCGACTGACATCTGATCGAAGCACGATATAAGGCCCGCCCCGCCAAATTGGTATGGCGAGCCGAACAAATTCATTGAAGAGATCAGGCCTTGCGCCAGCCGAGCAGGCCTGGCGTCGCGTGCCAGAGCGCCTGTGCCGCAAAGCCCATGAACAGCACGCCGGAGCAGCGCACGATCAGCCGCTCATGCTTACGATAGAACCGCCGCACGGCGCCCGCACCGATGACGCTGATCAGAATGAGATCGGCCGTCACGAAACCGGCAAAGGAAACGGCGAGCAGCAGCGGCAGCGCGCTGAAGGTGAGCGCACCGGCGGAGCCGGCCACCAATGCGGTGAACGTTGCCAGCGCAACCGGATACCCCTTGGGATTGGTGACGCCGAAGATGAGGCCGCGACGGAAGGGTCGGTCGACATTGACAAGCGATTTGCCATCTCCTGTCGGCTTGGCTGTGACGGCACTCCAGCCGATCCAGGCGAGATAGAAGCCGCACAGCAACCCCAGAAGATCGAAGACGAACGTGCCGACGGTCTTGGCGCCGACGATGGCGACCAGTGCGAGCGAAGACCAGACGAGATCACCGAGCAGATGGCCGCTGACGAAAAAGGCACCCGCCTTGCGTCCCTGCCCCGCACCGATGCCGAGCAGCGCCAGAAAGGCAGGCCCGGGAATGAGCACATAGAAAAGCGCCGCCAGAAAGGCGCCGACAACAAGGGATTGCGTCATGATGGGTATTCCTACTGATGATGGCGCAAAAGTAGCAATCTGCCGAATCCGGTCAAGCCATCCTTCGTTTTATGGCCGAAGAAGGCGTTGTGTTCACGGGTTTAAACCAATAAGAACGTTGTGGGGCCCCAGAACTGAAAAGCGTAGGTAGGGAAACGCTTATGACCAGCAGGATTAATACGGATTCGCTCGCCTTTCTTGTGAGCGATTGCGCCCGATTGATCAGGACGGCCTTCGAGAGACGTATTCTCGTCGCAGGTCTCGGACTGACGGCGGGCGAAGCACGGACGCTGATGCAGGTTGCCGCCATCAATGGCAGCCGCCAATTGGACATCGCCTCCCGGATGGGACTGGAGCCGATGACGGTCAGCGCATTTCTGGACAAATTGCAGGCCAGAGGCCTGATCGAACGCCAACCAGACCCGCTCGACCGCCGCGCCAAGCGGATCGTGCTGTCGGAAGCAGCGGACGCCAAGCTGAAGCAGATCGATCGCGAAATCTACGAAGTCGAGCGCAATGCGACGCAGGGCTTCGACCAAGGGCTGCAGACGCAGCTGCATGACGCGCTCTGCTCGTTTCGCAGCAATCTGCAGAAGGTGGAATTGCCCGCCGAGATCGAACGCGAACTAAGGCCGGTGGATTAATTCCAGCCGCGCCGTCATGCCAAAAAAAGAACCCGCCTCCGGCAACCGGAAGCGGGCTATTTTGCGTTTTGATGCCGGTTACTTCGACAGATTGCGCTTGGCGAGCGTGCGCAGGCGGAGCGCATTGAGCTTGATGAAGCCGGCCGCGTCCTTCTGGTCGTAGGCGCCCTGGTCGTCCTCGAAGGTGACCAGCTTGTCGGAATAGAGCGACTTCGGGCTTTCGCGGCCGATTGTCATGACGTTGCCCTTATAGAGCTTCAGCGTCACTTCGCCTTCGACATGCTCCTGGCTCTTGTCGATGAGGGCCTGCAGCATTTCGCGTTCCGGCGAGAACCAGAAGCCGTAATAGATGAGTTCGGCATAGCGCGGCATCAACTCGTCCTTGAGGTGCGCGGCACCGCGGTCAAGCGTGATGGATTCAATGGCGCGATGCGCTGCGAGCAGGATCGTGCCGCCGGGCGTTTCATAGACGCCGCGCGATTTCATGCCGACAAAACGGTTCTCGACGAGGTCGAGGCGGCCGATGCCATTGTCGCGGCCGTAATCGTTGAGCTTTGCCAGCAGTGTGGCCGGGCTCAGGCGCTGACCGTTGATCGAAACGGCATCGCCCTTTTCGAAGCCGATCTTGATAACCGTGGCCTTGTCGGGAGCCGCTTCCGGGGAAATCGTGCGCATATGCACATATTCGGGGGCTTCCTGCGACGGATCTTCCAGAACCTTGCCCTCGGACGAGGAGTGCAGCAGGTTGGCGTCGACCGAGAACGGCGCTTCGCCCTTCTTGTCCTTGGCAACCGGGATCTGGTGCTTTTCTGCAAATTCGAGCAGGTCGGTGCGGCTCTTGAACGACCAGTCGCGCCACGGAGCGATGATCTTGATATCCGGATTCAAAGCATAGGCCGACAGTTCGAAGCGAACCTGGTCGTTGCCCTTGCCGGTCGCGCCATGCGCGATGGCGTCAGCGCCGGTCTTCCTGGCAATCTCGATCAGATGCTTGGAGATCAGCGGGCGGGCAATGGACGTGCCGAGCAGATAGACGCCTTCGTAGACGGCATTGGCGCGGAACATCGGGAAGACGAAATCACGCACGAATTCCTCGCGCACGTCCTCGATATAGATTTCCTTGATGCCGAGCAGTTCGGCCTTCTTGCGCGCCGGCTCCAGCTCTTCGCCCTGGCCGAGATCGGCGGTGAACGTGACGACTTCGGCGCCCAGCTCCGTCTGCAGCCATTTCAGGATAATCGAGGTATCGAGCCCGCCGGAATAGGCGAGAACGACTTTCTTCACGTCTTTATGTGATGCCATTGTGAGTTCCGCTTCAAGGCGGGCCAGGGGAAAGGCCCGCAAACCTGTGTCGCGGAACTTTTAGCGAGATTATCGTGAGGCGCAAGGGGAAGTGCGGCACAGCACTTCGTGCACCTTCGACACCGGTTTGACTCGCTCCCGGAAAGCACCATATTCGGCGACGACCGAACAATGCCTGAGGAGGGCGCCGCTCGTGACTGATATTCAAGCCATTTTCAAGAAATCCAATGTTGCCGTCATCACCGGCGGCGCGTCCGGCATCGGCCTTGCCGCCGCCAAATATTTCGCGTCACGGGGGATGAGCGTCGTCATCGCCGATCTCGGTGGCGACCGGCTGGCGCAAGCAAGCGCCGAGCTCAAGACGATCACGGGCGAAGAGCATGTCATGGCCATCGAGACCGATGTTGCCAGCAAGGACTCGCTGGAAGCGCTGGAACGCGCCGTCCTGCAGCGTTTCGGCCGGGTCCATGTGCTGATGAACAATGCCGGCATCGGCCCGGAGACTTCGATCTTCAGCGCGCAAAGCGGCTGGGATGCCATCCTCGGCGTCAACCTGCTCGGCGTCGTCAACGGCACGCGAACCTTCGGGCCTGGCATGCTGGCACACGGCGAGGCCGGGTTGATCATCAACACCGGCTCGAAGCAGGGCATCACCACGCCTCCAGGCAATCCGGCCTACAATGTCTCGAAGGCCGGCGTGAAGGTCTTCACCGAGGCGCTGCAGCACGAGCTGCGCAACACGGCGGGCGCGAAGATATCGGCCCATCTCCTCATTCCCGGCTTCGTCTTCACCGGTCTTACCAAGGGCGAGCGCAAGGAAAAGCCGGCCGCTGCCTGGACGCCGGAGCAGACGGTCGATTTCATGGTGGAGAGCCTGGAGCGCGGCGACTTTTACATCCTCTGCCCCGACAATGACGTGGCTCGCCCGGTCGATGAGCGCCGTATGCTGTGGGCGGCCGGCGATATCGTCGAGAACCGCCCGCCGCTGTCGCGCTGGCACCCCGACTATGCCGATCAATTCAAGGCATTCCTCGACAAGAAGGATTGATTTGCAATCCCCCGAAAGCCGGATAGAAACACGCATCCCCCATCCGGCTTTCGGAGCATCTTATGGATTTCATACCCAGCCTGCCGACCCTTCTTGCCTTTTCGGCGGCAAGCCTGTTGCTGGCGATGACGCCTGGCCCCGACATGACGCTGTCGATCAGCCGTGCGCTGGCGCAGGGCAAGAAGGCGGCGCTCTTCGTCGTGCTCGGCACCACGCTCGGCGTCGTCGTTCACACCTGCCTGGTGGCCTTCGGCATTTCCGCGCTGATCACAGCCTCGCCTGTCGCCTTCACCGTGTTGAAGACCGGCGGCGCTGCCTATCTCCTCTGGCTGGCGATCCAGGCGATCCGCTTCGGCTCCAGCCTGTCGGTCAAGAAGGTCGACGCCGCCAGCGGCACAGCGCTTGCCAATATTTCGAACGGTTTCTGGGTCAATCTGCTGAACCCCAAGGTCATCATCTTCTTCATGACCTTCCTGCCGCAGTTCGTCACGGCTGGTGATCCCACGGTCACGCACAAGCTGCTGTTTCTGGGCTTCTTCTTCATCGTCATCGGAATGCCGGTGAACACGCTCGTCGTACTCGCTGCCGATGGCCTGTCGTCGTGGCTGCAGAGAAACCGCGGCGTCATGCGTGGCCTCGACTACGCCTTTGCCGGCGTCTTCTCGATCTTTGCGGTGAAGATCTTCTTCACTCAGGCCCGCTGACAACGGGGCGGCGTCCGGCAAACCGGCCGGCGATCCACCAATAGACGATGCCGCTGGCGGCGCCCAGGAAGGCGAAGCAGACAACGATCGTAATCAGATTGAGGGTATGCGGCCGCTCGACGCTACCCGAAATCAGGACGGAGGCCACCGCCGACAACAGGGCGCCATAGACGGCATAGCCGTACCAGCGGCGGATGCCGCGCCATTCCAGAACCGGGATAACCACGAGGGATGGCAGGATGCTGACGATCATCACCAGTTTGGTGAGCGCGATTGTCAGGGCGAAAAGCTCCGGGGTCGCCGCATCGGGAACCGTCCATGCGGCAACGCAGGCCAGCACGAAGCCCATCAACGCGCAAGCGGCGATATAGCCCCACAGGAGCCGTATCGGCTTGCGCAATGCAACGAGCATCAGGCTCAATCCTCGCCGTGATTGGCGATCATCATCGCTTCGAAAGCCAGGCGCTCGGTCTTGCGCATGCGCTCCGATTCCGACTTCAGCTGGCCGCAGGCCGCAAGAATGTCGCGCCCGCGCGGTGTGCGGATCGGCGAGGCGTAGCCGGCCGAATTGATGAAATCGGCGAACTTCTCGATGTGTTCCCAGTCCGAGCACTGATAGTTGGTGCCGGGCCAGGGGTTGAAGGGGATGAGGTTGATCTTGGCCGGAACGCCCTTCAGGAGCTGGATCAGCCCCTTGGCATCCTCAAGGCTGTCGTTGACGCCCTTCAGCATCACATATTCGAAGGTGATACGCCGCGCGTTCGAAAGACCGGGATAGGCGCGGCAGGCGTCCATCAGCTCCTTCAGCGGATACTTCTTGTTGATCGGCACCAGCATGTCGCGCAGGTCGTCGCGCACCGCGTGCAGCGAGATCGCCAGCATGACGCCGATCTCCTCGCCGGTGCGGTAGATCTCAGGCACGACGCCCGAGGTCGAAAGCGTGATGCGTCGCTTCGAAAGCGACAGACCGTCACCATCGGAGGCGATCAGCAGCGCCGTCTTGACGCTGTCGAAATTGTAGAGCGGCTCGCCCATGCCCATCATGACGATATTGCTGACCTTGCGTCCTTCCGCCGGCATGATCGTGCCCTGCGGCGCTTCACGATCCGGAAAATCGCCGAGGCGGTCGCGCGCCAGAAGCAGCTGCGACAGGATTTCTTCCGCCGTCAGGTTGCGCACCAGACGCTGCGTGCCGGTATGACAGAAGGAACAGGTGAGAGAACAGCCGACCTGGCTGGAAATGCAAAGCGTTCCGCGCCCTTCTTCCGGAATATAGACGGCCTCGATCTCGACGGGACGACCGGCGCCGCGCGGCGGGAAGCGCAGCAGCCATTTGCGGGTGCCGTCGTTGGACACCTGCTCTTCGACGATCTCGGGGCGCGCGATGGTGAAATGCGTCTTCAGCATTTCGCGCATGTCCTTCGAGACATTCACCATGGCATCGAAATCGGAGACGCCGCGCACATAGATCCAGTTCCAGAGCTGGCTGACGCGCATCTTGATCTGCTTGTCGGCAACGCCCTTTTCCTTGAGCGCTGCCCCCATTTCCTCACGGGTCAAGCCAATGAGCGAAGGCTTGGGCGAAAGCTCCACAGGCTGCGACAAGGGCATCGGCTTCAGCTTGGAGGGTATCATGACATCGGTGGCGGACATAGGATCATTCCAACGGTTCACATCGGCGATGCCGCAAAAGCTGACGAAAGCTGCGGATGCGGGCAAGGCACGGAAATCTGAAGATTCATGCGGTGGCGGGACCAATTGTCTGCCGCACACCTGCTGTTGGCGCGGCCTTTAGCATTAATTTCCGCCCGCGTCATCCCTTTCCCTTAAAAGCAATGCTTGGCCCTTAAAAGCGAAGTCTGGCCCTTAAAAGCAAAAGGCCGGCATGCTGGCCGGCCTCGTCATTACGGTCGCGGCGGCAGGACGATCACATTGACGTGATCCCTTGGCCTTCGATCTTACTTGCAGTTCTCGATCTGCTTCAGGGCAGCGGTAACCCCCTTCAGCGAATAGGTATAGGACGTCGCGGTGCCCTTTTTCGACGTCGCCGTCACTTTCAGCGAATGGCCGGATTTCAGAGCCGCCACCAGCGCAGGCTCCTGCGCAGCATTCTCGACCCAGGCGGCCTTGTCCTTGGTGAACATCACGAAGGTCTTGTTGTCGATGAGGACGTCGACCTTGGAATTCTCCTTGAGAGGATAGCCCATCATCGCCTGCGGCTCGTAGGAGATGTTCTGGCCCGGGCGCTGCGACACGATGAAGAAGTTGTCGCCATGGTCGATACCCGATGCCGGCGTCTTGGCGGTCGGCACCGAAAGAACGTAGCAGACCTTGCCCGCCGCCGACTGGTAGGAGTAAGCGCCCCAGGCATCGAATTGCTGGATGCGCGACGGAGCCGCTGGCGCTGCTGGCGCCGCGGCTGGCGCTGCCTGCGTATGCTTCTTGGTCTGCGCGGACGCGATGCCGGTGCCGGCGAGAACGAGCGAGAGAGCGATTGCGAAGCTTTTTACAAACATGGTTTCCTGCCGATTTCTTGCGGTCCAGAGCTCATGGCGAATCGATATACGCACGCCTATGCTCGTGAGCTGCCCTATTTTGACTTTATTCAGGTTACCAAACCGTCAACGGAGCGCTGACCGCCCTCAGCTCCGTGCCATTTCAATCCAAGCATCACGCAGAGTTTGAACGCATCAGAAGGAGTTGGAAAACCCGGATGATGAAGTACCATCCTACGGGATCGATTTAAGACAGAAAGATTCAGGCAAGAATTTGACATCGCTAAAATCAGGGTCTGCCATAAAGGTCTGGAAACCTGAAAGGATTCAGAACAGGCTCCGTTGAGCGAGCCTCAAGCCGTTTTCATCGCTTCGGGCTCGCTCTCAAGCGCCCTGTCCGCCGCATCGTAATGCTCCTGGCGGATATGGCCCCTGATCATGCTGAGAGCCAGCGTCAGCACCGCAATGTCGTCGGTAAAGCCGATAACGGCGAAAAAATCGGGGATAATGTCGAACGGCATAACGAAATAGCCGAGTGCGGCGAGCAGGATGCCACGGACGCGAGTCGGCGTCTGCGGATCGAGCGCGCAATAGAAGGCGGCAACGACGTCGCGCGAAAACGGGATATGGCGAGCCGCCTTGCGCAAGGTCGGCCAGAACTTGCTGCGCACCGATTTCTCCTGCTTTTTCTGGGTCTCTTCGTCACCAGGCATCAGGATTTCCCCGTACTTGATGTCATCCATTCCATTTACCTCTATTCGCACCCACTTTTTCCGGGCCGCGTCAACATATGGTGATCATCCCGGACGATTCAATCAACGCGCCGGGCGGCGGCCTTCTCCATCGCCTTTGCCAGCTTGACGTCATGATCGGTCAGGCCGCCGACATCATGGGTCGTCAGTTTCACATCAACGCGGGAATAGACGTTGAACCATTCCGGATGGTGATTGAATTTCTCCGCCGCGAGTGCCGCCTCGGTCATGAAGCCGAAGGCCTCGATGAAATTGCGGAATTTGAAAGTCTTGGAAATCGAAAGACCATCGCTCGAAAGCGTCCAACCACCGAGCTCCTCCAGGATTTGATCGATTGCAGCCGGCTCCAGCTTCTCGTATTTCATGGCAAGGTCACTCCTCTCTAGCGATTGAACGATAGCATGGATCGTCACAGGGTTCTTTTCGTCTGCGCCGGCAACATCTGCCGGTCACCCCTCGCCGAAGGCATTTTCAGGCATCTGGTGACCGAGGCCGGTCGCTCCCCCGAATTCGAGATCGCTTCAGCCGGCACCGGCGGCTGGCATCAGGGCGAGAAGCCAGATCGCAGATCGATCGCCGTGGCCGCCGGCCATCGAATCGATATTTCCGGCCAGCGAGCCCGCCGCGTTGAGCCATCGGATTTCGGCCGGTTCGATCTGATCCTGGCAATGGATCAAGACAATTTGAAGAACTTACGCAAGACGGCGCCTGCCGATGCTCTCAGCAGGCTGCACCTCTTCAACGCCTTCGCGCTCGGCAGCAACAAGGATATTCCCGACCCCTATTATGGCGGCCGGGAAGATTTTGAAGCGGTTTATACCATGCTCTTGGCTGGTTGCAGCGCGCTGTTGCCCAAGGTCGGGAAAGCACTCCGCGCTTCGTGAAGCGGGAAGATCTCCTCGGTGAGATAGGGACCACCACCGACCGATTCGCGCGAGGACAGAAGCACGAAGCGCCCGACCGTAAATGGCTGCGTATAGAAGTTGCCGCGACCGGACAGGTAGTGCACGACATCGTCGACCCGCGAGGATTTCAACCTGGCGAGCGTGACATGCGGCGTGAACTTGCGGGGGTCGGGCTGCAGGCCGATGCGCTGGCAGATGCGCTCGATCTCGCCTTGCAGCGCATGCATATCCGGTGTCGGCGAGACGCCGGCCCAGACCGAATGCGGTTTCTTGGAACCGAAGGAACCTATGCCCTCCAGCCGAAGCTGGAATTCAGGACGATCTATCCGGTCAAGGCGGTCGACGATCTCATCAGCCGTGCGGCCATCGACGTCGCCGATGAAGCGCAGAGTGATGTGATAATTTTCAACGTCGATCCACCTGGCTCCGGGGAGACCACCGCGCAACAACGAAAGGCTCATGGCCGCGTTGCGCGGAATTTCGAGGGCGGTAAAAAGTCTCGGCATCACGAGCACTCCCCGAATCTCTTGCAGGTATAAGCAGGGAATCACGCATTTGCAGTCGGTGCAAGCATCTATTTCGCACCTGCGTCAATCATCCCTACAAACTTGATAACGGCCGGTAAGATACGCTCGACCATGACATCGACACCCTTGGGGTTCGGATGCATGCCGTCGTCGAGCTGAAGATTGGCCTGCGCGGCCACGCCGTCTAGGAAGAACGGATAGAGCGTGAGCTGGTATTTGTCGGCCAGATGCTTGTAGATCGGGTTGAATTTCTCGGCATAATCCGGCCCCATGTTCGGCGGCGCCAGCATGCCGGCGAGGAAGACCGGGATCTTCCGCTCCTTCAACCTTTCGATCATCGTCTCCAGGTTCTTTTCCGTCTGTTCCGGCGGAATGCCGCGGAGAGCGTCGTTGGCGCCAAGCTCCAGAACCACACCGTCGGTGCCGTCGGGCACGGACCAGTCTATGCGGGAAAGCCCGCCTGATGTCGTATCGCCGGAAACACCTGCATCGGCGACGGCCACATCCAACCCCTTTGCTTTCAGCGCCGCTTGAAGCTTGGCCGGAAAGCCATCGCCCGGCGGCAGCTGATAGCCGGCCATCAGGCTATCGCCGAACCCGACGAGCTGGATGGTCCGCGCCTCAGCCGCACTCACGGCGCCAAACAAAAGACCGAAAGTGATGACAGCGAATTGAAACGCAGCAACTTTAAATCTCATGATCCATTCCCTAAATTCGCTGCTCGGGCCAAATCGCGCCCGCCATTATCTCTGATGTTCTCTGATATATAGGGCGTTCGCATTGGCAAAAACCATCATCGAGCTGAAGAAGGCGGATTTGACGCTCGGCAATGCCGCCGCATCAGTCCATGTGCTGAAGGGCATCGACCTCACGATCATGGAGGGCGAGGCCGTCGGTATCGTCGGCCCCTCCGGTTCCGGCAAGTCGACCTTGCTCATGGTGCTGGCCGGCCTCGAAAAGCTCGACAGCGGCGAACTTGTGATCCGCGACACGCCTTTGCATAGCCTCAGCGAAGACCGCGTCGCCGACTTTCGCGGCCGAAATATCGGCATCGTCTTCCAGTCCTTCCATCTCATCGCCAATATGACGGCGCTGGAAAATGTCGCCGTGCCGCTGGAACTTGCCAATAACAGGGACGCCTTCGACATCGCCCGGCGCGAGTTGGAAGCGGTGGGGCTCGGCGAACGGCTCAATCACTATCCCGGCCAGCTTTCCGGCGGTGAGCAGCAGCGCGTGGCGATTGCCCGTGCCCTTGCGCCGTCGCCTGCCGTGCTGATCGCCGATGAACCGACAGGCAATCTCGATACCGATACCGGACGGCAGATCGCCGACCTGCTTTTCGCCCAGCAGGCCGAGCGCGGCACCACCATGCTGCTCGTCACCCACGACCCGGCGCTCGCCGCCCGCTGCTCGCGCCAGATCCGCGTACGCTCCGGCGAGATCGAGAATGACAGTGCCCGCACACGCGTCAATCAGGCGGCCATAGCATGACGGGTGCGGCGGGAATGCGCCTGCCTCTCGCCTTCCGCCTTGCCCTGCGCGAGCTGCGCGGCGGCCTTGGCGGCTTCTACATCTTCCTCGCCTGCATAGCGCTTGGCACCGGCGCGATAGCCGCCGTCAATTCCGTATCGCGCTCAATCACCGACGCCATATCGACGCAAGGCCAGTCGCTGCTGGCCGGCGACGTTCGTTTCGAGCTGCGCAATCGCGAGGTGACACCGGAGGAACTGGCCTATCTGCAGGGCCTCGGCAAGCTCTCCCGCTCCACCAACTTGCGTTCCATGTCCCGCCTGCCCGATGGCTCCGATCAAGCGCTGGTCGAGGTCAAGGCGGTTGATGACGCCTATCCGCTCTACGGTGCCTTTCAGGCCGATCCCGATCAGCCGCTATCGACCCTGCTCGCCACCAGGGATGGTGCCTATGGCGCCGTCGTCGCGCCGCTGCTGCTCGAACGACTGAACCTCAAGGTCGGCGGCGATCTGCTGCTGGGCAATACCAGGCTGCGCATCACCGGCACCATCGCCAATGAACCGGACGCCGTCTCGGAAGGTTTCGGCTTCGCGCCTCGTCTGCTGACCAGCCGCGACGCCTTGGCCGCCTCAGGCCTGATCACGACAGGCAGCCTTGTCGAGCAGGCCTACAGGATCCGCATGGACGACCCCGCGACCGGGCTGCGCAATATCGGCGATCGTGCCAACGCCGCCTTCCCGCAGGCCGGCTGGTCGATCCGCACCAGTAGTCGCGCAGCACCTGAGCTTGCCGACAATATCACCCGCTTCTCGCAGTTCCTGACATTGGTGGGACTGGCGGCTCTCATCGTCGGCGGCGTCGGCGTCGCCAATGCCGTGCGTGCCTTCCTCGATTCGAAACGCACCACCATCGCCACCTTCAAATGCCTGGGCGCGCCCGCTTTCGTCGTGGTGTTGATCTATCTCATCCAGATCGCGATCATCGCGCTCGCCGGCGTTGCCATCGGCCTTGTGCTCGGCGCTATTGCCCCGGTGATAGCCTCGCAGTTCATGGCGGAATTCCTGCCTATATCGACGGCGCCGCGGCTCTACCCCGGCCCGCTGATGCTGGCTGCCGTCTTCGGCCTGCTGACGACGCTTGCCTTTGCCATTCCGCCGCTCGGCCATGCCCGCGAAGTGCCGGCGACGGCCCTTTTCCGCGAACAAGGCTTCGAGGCGCGCCGCCTGCCCGGCTGGCCCTATCTGCTTGCTGCCGGCGTCCTGATGGCGGCGCTCGCAGCCCTGGCAATCCTCACTGCCTATGATCGATTCATCGCCATCGTCTTCGTTGTCTCCATCGCCGCGGCCTTCGTCGTGCTGCGCCTGGTTGCCGCCGGGCTCTCCTGGCTTGCCCGCCGCAGTCCGCGTGTGCGTTCGCCGGCATTGCGGCTGGCGATCGGCAATATCCACCGGCCCGGCGCATTGACTGGCTCCGTCGTGCTCTCGCTCGGCCTTGGCCTCGCACTGCTGGTGACCCTGACGCTGATTGACGGCAATATGCGCCACGAACTCACCGGACGGATGAGCGAAAAAGCGCCGAACTTCTTCTTCGTCGATATCCAGGGACCGGAACTCGAGGGCTTCCGCAAGATCGTCCTCGCCGAGGATCCCAAGGGCAAGCTTGTCGAAGCACCGATGCTGCGCGGCCGCATCGTCGCCTTCAACGGCGAGGATGTCACCAAGATGAAGGTGCCGGCTGCTGGCCAATGGGTGCTGCGCGGCGACCGCGGCATCACCTATGCCGAAACCCTGCCCGAAAATGCCGCGCTCACCGAAGGGCAATGGTGGGACAAGGATTATAGCGGCGAACCGCTGGTCTCCTTCTCCGGCGAGGAAGGCAAGGCGCTCGGCCTGAAGATCGGCGACAAGGTCACCGTCAACGTCCTCGGCCGCAACATCACCGCCAAGATCGCCAGCTTCCGCAAGGTGCAATGGCAGTCCCTGTCGATCAACTTCGTGATGATCTTTTCGCCGAACACCTTCAAGGGTGCGCCGCACGCCTGGCTCGCGACCCTAACCGACACTTCCGCAACTTCCGAGCAGGAAGCGGCGATCCTGCGGAAGGTCACCAATGCCTATCCCACGATCACCAGCGTCCGCGTCAAGGATGCGCTCGACGTCGTCAATACGCTTGTCGGCCAGCTCGCCACCGCCATCCGCGCCGCCGCATCCGTCGCGCTTATCGCTTCCGTGCTGGTGCTTGCCGGCGCGCTTGCCGCCGGCAATCGCGCCCGCACTCATGATGCCGTCATCCTCAAGACGCTCGGCGCGACCCGGGCCATGCTGATCCGAGCCTTCAGCTACGAATATCTGATCCTCGGTGCGGCGACGGCGATCTTCGCTTTGATCGCCGGCTCGGCCTCCGCCTGGTACATCGTCAGCCGCATCATGCGCCTGCCCTCGACCTTCATGCCTGACGTCGCCTTCTCCACCCTCATCGTCGCGCTGGTGCTGACTGTTGGTATCGGACTGATCGGTACATGGCGCATCCTCGGCCAAAAGGCAGCCCCGGTACTGCGCGAGCTTTAACCCCTTCCGACCATTGACAGAACAATACGAATCGACCCGATATTACATCGATTTAACGCGGCGCCGTCCCCTTGACCCTTGTGTATAAGGCTTGAAAGCCTCATATTCTGTGCAGGCATGCTGGAGCTCCGCAGCGGCGCCTGGGCCCGAGAGGCCCGACACCGTACCCACATTGGAGCTTGAAAGAGGAAAACATGGCTGACTTTCGCAATTACCAAAACCGGGCGCAGAGCGGCGCGCAATCCGGTGCGATGATAGACGCAGGCCTTCGAGCCTATATGCTCAAGGTCTATAACCTGATGGCGCTGGGTCTGGCGATCACGGGTGTTGCTGCCTATCTTTCGTTCTCGCTCGCTTTCTCCAACGGACAGATCACGGCCTTCGGCCAGGCGATCTATCTGAGCCCGTTGAAGTGGGTGGTCATTCTGGCTCCGCTGGCAATGGTCTTCTTCCTGAGCTTCAGGATTAACCGCATGAGCGTGGCTGCCGCGACGACGACCTTCTGGGTCTATGCCGCGCTGGTAGGCCTGTCGCTGTCGTCGATCTTCATCATCTACACCGGCCAGAGCGTCGTGCAGACCTTCTTCGTGACCGCCGCCTCCTTCGGCGCGCTGTCGCTCTATGGCTACACGACCAAGCGTGACCTGTCGGCGATGGGTTCGTTCCTGATGATGGGTCTCTTCGGCCTGATCATCGCGTCGCTGGTCAACATCTTCCTGGCTTCGTCCGCCCTACAGTTCGCCATCTCGGTGATCGGCGTGCTGATCTTCGCAGGCCTCACCGCCTACGATACGCAGCGGATCAAGGAAATGTACTACGCTGCTGACGATGCCACCGTGGCTGGCCGCAAGGCTATCATGGGCGCCCTGTCGCTCTACCTGGACTTCATCAACCTGTTCATGTTCCTGCTGCAGTTTATGGGCAATCGCCGCTAATCGCGCAGCTTGAACAAGACATTCGGAAAGGCGGCTTCGGCCGCCTTTTTATTTGCCTGGAGGATAGTCCTGCGATTTGATATCGACCGTCACATCGAGCAGATCAGGCAAGAAAAGCAATGTCCGTCAGCCTTCGCAGCGCAACCGTAAACGACCTTCCCCACATCACCGCCATCTACCGCGATTCCGTGCTGAACGGCACGGCCAGCTACGAGATCACGCCCCCAAGCGAAGAGGAGATGGCCGGCCGCTTCCTGGCGATCCAGGACAAAGCCTACCCCTACATCGTCGCGGAAGACAGAGGCGGCACGTTCCTCGGCTATGCCTATGCCTCGGCATTCCGCACCCGCCCAGCCTATCGTTGGATGGTGGAGGATTCGATCTATCTCGCGCCGGAAGCTCGCGGCCGCGGCGTCGGCGGGCTGCTGTTGAAGGCCTTGGTCGAGAGCTGCGAGACGCTCGGCTTCCGCCAGATGATCGCCGTCATCGGCGGCGCGCATCCGGCCTCCGTCGCCGTGCACCGCTCGGCCGGCTTCACCGAGGTCGGGCTGCTGAAAGGCACGGGCTACAAGCATGGCCGGTGGCTGGATACGATGCTGATGCAGAAAGCACTCGGCGAAGGCAACGACAGCGATCCGGACCCATCGGTTTATCCGGGGACGTTGTTTGGGGAGTAGCGCAGGTTTCGCATATGCCGCACGTTTGATACCCCCCTCTGTCGCTGTCGCGACATCTCCCCCACAAGGGGGAGATTATTGGGAGCATGACGCTCGTCTCTCAAAAACAACAAGCCGCATTTCAGCAGGCACGATGTTGGTTGGTGGTGCAGGGAGCGCTCCAAGTTACCAATCTCCCCCCTTGTGGGGGAGATGTCCCGAATGGGACAGAGGGGGGTGCGGCACTATCAGCCAGCACACAGCCAATGGCGATAAGAGCTACTTATCCACCAGCTTCAGCTGCTTGTCGAAAACCTTCAGGACCTGTTGCAGGTCATGGCCGCGTTTCAGGATCATGCCATTGGTGTTGACCACGGAGAAGGCGCCCTGCTTGGCCGCCAGCTTCGGGTTCTTTTCGATGCGGAAGAGCGGCAATTCGCCTGAGCGCTTGAAGACGGAGAAAACCGCCATGTCCTTGAGGTGGTCAATGGCATAGTCCCGCCACTCGCCCTCCCCGACCATGCGACCGTAGATCCAGAGAATGGCATCCAGTTCGCGGCGATGGAATGTCACCGGTAGCGGGTCCTTGCTCTGTTTGTATTCCCTGAGATCGACGACGACGGAGGTGGTGTTGGTGTCGACGGAACGGCTTTCGCTATGGCGCAAATCCGGCTGATCAGTCATCAATCCCCCAGGGGCTATCTCATGACAAGAGAATGACAGTTTGCCTCAGCCACACCAAATTGCAAGACACCTGGCGGCTCACAATTTCTTTCCTGCCCCCGAAAGCGTCTCGGCGGCGCCGCATTTCAGTCAAAACGCCGCCCGATTTGCAGGAAGTATAGGCAACCGCTTGGCGCCGCCGCGTCAAGCGGCCCGGCCGGGGGCGTATCGATAAACCCCAGCCCCGAATGCGTCCTCGCCGGGCACCTCCCCTTTTTGGCATCAGCCAAAATAGGGACCCTTTTCGGCGCCAGCCGAAATAGAAGGCTTAGGGGTCAGCTTGAAAAAAGCCGCTCAGCCGTCCGAGCCGATGGTCAATACCGTCGCACCGATGATGGCTGCGGGATCGCCCGTGGGTGTCGAAGACTGCAGGAGAACCGCAAGCCCTCTCCGGCCGGCCTTATCAAGTACATTGGCGGGCAGGACGATATTCATCGCCTTGCCGTCCCACATACCAACGGTTTCGACATCTGAAACCGCATGCATGTAGGCGATCTGCTGACCGTTGTTTTCGCCGCCCTTCGGAGCCACCATCTGCTCCTTGTCGAAATAGACGACGACAACATTGGCCTTGCCTTGGCCAGCGCCGATCTTGATCGACAGCTCGTCGTCCTTCATGGCGGCATTCACCGGAATAGTCAGACCTTCGCCGCTGCGCTGGAATGTATCGAGCTTGACGTTGATCGCATTGAGATCCGCGCCGTTCATATGGTCGCGGCCATTGACGACGGCCTGGGGCGTGTAGACGCCGCTGCGACCCAGCGCGCGCGCATAGGCATATTGGCGCGCCGTATTGTCCTTGGACGCCATCGTGTCGCTCCAGCCGAGATAGTTCCAGTAGTCTACATGATAAGCAAGCGCCACCACGTCGCCCTGGCGGATCAGCTTGCGGAAGGCGGCATCGGCGGGTGGACAGGAAGCGCAGCCCTGTGCGGTGAAGAGCTCGACCACGCCCTTGATCTTCGCAGCCTCCTGCGCATGCAGCGAACTTGCCAGCGCGATGCCTGCCAGAAGTAGAATCGAAAGTCGAAGGCGCATTTCCCTTGTACCTCATTGTCAAATTTCAAAGGTCGTCTGCCTGCGCAGGCCCTGAAACCGCTCACGCTCCTTCGGGCAACCATGCCCGTATCAAGCCCGAAAAATCTGAAACAAGAGATAATAGTTTAGCGTGATGACGCAAAGTCACGATGGGGTGAGACCGGCGTGCAGCACCGGACGTGCCGTACACATCGGCGTGAAAAACAAGACGCCGCCGGGAAACTTTCCCCGGCGGCGCGTAATTTGCGGCTTTTAGAGCCTATCAGGCAGCGAGATCGCGCAGAACTGTCTGCAGGATGCCGCCATTGTTGACGTAGATGACCTCATCCAGCGTATCGATACGGCAGATGATCGGAATATCGCGAACCGTGCCGTCGCCATAGGTGACCTTGGCGATCTTGCGCTCGCGCGGCTTGATATCGGCCAGGCCTTCGATGGTGACGAGTTCGTCACCCTTCAGCTCAAGGGTGGCCCAGGTGGTGCCGTCCTCGAAGACGAAGGGGATGACACCCATGCCAACCAGGTTCGAGCGGTGGATACGCTCGAAGGACTGGGCGATCACGGCGCGTACGCCGAGCAGGTTGGTGCCCTTGGCAGCCCAGTCACGCGACGAGCCGTTGCCGTATTCGACGCCGGCGAAGATGACGAGCGGAACGCCCTCGGCCTTGTACTGCATGGCCGCATCGTAGATCGACGTCTCTTCCTTGGACGGATAGTGGATGGTGTAGCCACCTTCCTTGCCGTTCGGGCCGAGCATGTGGTTGCGGATGCGGATGTTGGCGAAGGTGCCGCGCATCATCACTTCATGATTGCCGCGGCGCGTGCCGTACTGGTTGAAGTCGGCAACGCCGACGCCATGGCCGATGAGGTAGGCGCCGGCCGGCGAGGCAGCCTTGATCGAACCGGCCGGGGAAATGTGGTCGGTGGTGATCTTGTCGCCGAAAAGGCCGAGAACGCGGGCGCCCTTGATGTCGGAAATGCCGGCGCCCTTCTTGCCCATGCCCACGAAGTAAGGCGGGTTCTGCACGTAGGTCGAATTGTCGTCCCAGGCATAGGTCTGGCCCGGAGGAACCTGTACGGCCTGCCAATTGGCATCGCCCTTGAACACGTCGGCGTACTTGCTCTCGTAGAGTTCGCGGGTGACGTATTTCAGGATGAATTCCTGGATCTCATGCGAGGTCGGCCAGATATCCTTCAGATAGACCGGCTTGCCATTCTGGTCTTCGCCGATCGGCTCCTTGGTCAGGTCCATCTGTACCGAGCCGGCAAGCGCATAGGCGACGACGAGCGGTGGCGAGGCCAGGTAGTTGGCCTGGACGTCAGGCGAAATACGGCCTTCGAAGTTGCGGTTGCCCGAAAGCACGCCTGATACGATCAGGCCCTTGTCGTTGATCGTCTTCGAGATCGGCGCCGGCAGCGGGCCGGAATTGCCGATGCAGGTGGTGCAGCCGAAGCCGACCAGGTTGAAGCCGAGCTTGTCGAGGTCGGCCTGCAGGCCGGACTTGGCGAGATATTCGCCGACGACCTGCGATCCTGGCGCCAGCGAGGTCTTGACCCACGGCTTGCTCTTCAGGCCCTTGGCAACGGCGTTGCGGGCCAGCAGGCCGGCAGCGATCAGCACCGACGGGTTAGAAGTGTTGGTGCACGACGTGATCGCGGCGATCGCAACGTCGCCATGGCCGAGATCGAAGTCCGTGCCTTCGACCGCATAGCGGTTGGAGAGCTGGCCAGGCTTCTTGTATTCGGTTTCCAGCGAACCGGCGAAACCGGAAGCGATGTTTTCCAGAGGAATACGGCCTTCCGGACGCTTCGGGCCTGCCATGGCCGGTACGACGTCGCCAAGATCGAGTTCGAGCGTATCGGTGAAGACGAGGTCGGAACCGTCATTATCGCGCCACATGCCCTGAGCCTTGGAATAGGCTTCGACGAGCGCGATGCGATCCTTCGCGCGGCCGGACATGTTGAGGTAGTTCAGCGTTTCCTTGTCGACCGGGAAGAAGCCGCAGGTAGCGCCGTATTCCGGACCCATGTTGCCGATGGTGGCGCGGTCGGCGAGCGGCAGCGCGTCGAGGCCGGGGCCGAAGAATTCGACGAACTTGGAAACGACGCCCTTCTTGCGCAGCATCTGCACGACGGTCAGCACGAGGTCGGTCGCGGTAACGCCTTCCTTGAGCTTGCCGGTCAGCTTGAAGCCGATGACTTCCGGAAGCAGCATGGAAACCGGCTGGCCGAGCATGGCGGCTTCAGCTTCGATACCGCCGACGCCCCAGCCGAGAACGCCGAGACCGTTGATCATGGTCGTGTGCGAATCGGTGCCGACGCAGGTATCGGGATAGGCGATCGTCTCGCCGTCCTCTTCCTTCGTCCAGACGGTCTGGCCGAGATATTCGAGGTTGACCTGATGACAGATGCCGGTGCCGGGAGGAACGACGCGGAAGTTCTTGAACGCCTGCTGGCCCCACTTCAGGAAGCGGTAGCGCTCGCCATTGCGCTGATACTCGAGCTCGACGTTGCGGGCGAAAGCCTGCGGCGTGCCGAATTCGTCGACGATGACCGAGTGGTCGATGACGAGATCGACGGGAACCAGCGGGTTGATCTTTTCCGGATCGCCACCGAGGGAGACCATCGCGTCACGCATGGCGGCAAGGTCGACCACGGCGGGAACGCCGGTGAAGTCCTGCATCAGCACGCGCGCCGGGCGATAGGCGATTTCGTTCTCGACGGTACCCTTGTTGGTCAGCCATTCGGCGACGGCGAGGATATGGTCCTTGGTGACCGACTGCCCGTCTTCAAAACGCAGCAGGTTTTCCAGAAGCACCTTCATGGAGTAAGGCAGCTTGGAAACATCGGGCAGACCATTCGCTTCAGCCTTGGGCAGGCTGAAATAGACATAGTCTTTTCCGTCCACGGTCAGCGTGGAACGACAATTGAAACTGTCAAGAGATTTAGACACGAGATACCCCGTTTCTGATAGCCAACACAGTCGTGCGAACGCCTATGCACTTTATGCACATCAGGATGCGGGTACGGCCATTTCCGCTGTCCGCACGTAAGGCAGAAAACCTTATGTTCGGCGCAAGGATGAAATTCACGCCGACCGCTGGCGTGGTTGCAGGTCTTATAGATAATTTCGTAAAGACTTGCCAGAGTGACAAGATGCAAATTTGGACAATTTTTTGCGCATTGCGGTAAAGAAAATAGGAAAGCCTGAGCGAATGCATCTAAGCGCTGAAAATCTGGCGGCGAGGCGGGGCGAAGACCTGATTTTCTCGAACGTTTCCTTTAGCTTGGAGGATGGTGACGCCCTCGTTCTCACTGGCCGTAACGGCTCTGGAAAGTCGACGCTTCTGCGTGTTGTGGCCGGTCTTCTAAGGCAGGAAAAAGGTCGCGTCACATTGTCGGGCATCGATGGCGATTCGGAGCGCGCGCCCGGCGAAGCCAGCCACTATCTCGGTCATCGCAATGCAATGAAATCCGAGCTGACCGTCGCCGAAAACCTGACATTCTGGAAAACCTTCCTCGGCGATATGGCGGGGGGCGCCGGTCTCGGCATCGAGGCGGCGGCTGATGCCGTCGGACTTGCCGATATCGCCCATCTCCCATTCGGCTATCTCTCCGCCGGCCAGCAGCGCCGAATCGCTTTCGCCAAACTCCTGGTCGCCCATCGCCCGATCTGGATTCTCGACGAGCCGACGGCGGCGGTCGACACGTCTGCAGACCAGCTCTTCACCGGCCTGATCTCGGTGCACCAGAGGAAGGGCGGCATTATCCTTGCCGCGACGCATCAGCCACTGGGATTGGAGAATGTGCAGGAAATGCGGATGACGGGGTTTGCCGGGGTGAGTGAAGGGATTTGGGGATGATGTCGACAATGAGGAGTTTGCCGAACCTGCGTCACCCCCCTCTGTCCCTTCGGGACATCTCCCCCACAGGGGGGGAGATCGTTGGGAGCCTGGGGCATCTGCTTACAAAGGTGCTAAGCTCTGTCTCTGCGGATTCGATGTTAGATAGGGGCTCGTGCGCGCTACAAGTTACCAATCTCCCCCCTTGTGGGGGAGATGTCCCGAAAGGGACAGAGGGGGGTATCTCTCGCCACGGCAGGATCACCCCATGACCGCCCTCTTCCTCCGCGACCTCAAGCTCTCGGTCCGCGCCGGCGGTGGCGCTCTCATTGGCATCCTCTTCTTCCTCACCGTCGTCGCCGTCATCCCCTTCGGCGTTGGCCCCGATCTAAAATTGCTCTCGCGAATCGGCCCGGCCATCGTCTGGATCGGCGCTCTGCTTGCCTGCCTTCTCGGCCTCGACCGTCTGTTCCAGGCCGAACGCGATGATGGCTCGCTCGATCTGCTCGTCATGCAGGAAACGCCGCTGGTGTTGACCGTTCTGGTCAAATGCGCCGCGCATTGGATGGCAACCGGTCTGCCGCTGGTCATCGCCTCGCCGCTCCTCGGTCTCTTTATGAATATGAGCGAGACCGCAATCGCGGCGACGGCGCTCACCTTGCTTGTCGGCTCGCCGGCGCTCACCTTTATCGGTGCGGTCGGGGCGGCAGTGGCGGTAGCACTGCCGCGCGGCGGCCTGTTGGTATCGATCCTGGTGCTGCCGCTGGCGATCCCGGTGCTGATCTTCGGCGTCAGCGCCACCTATGCCGCGGTCGAAGGACCGCAACCATTCCTGCCGCCCTTCCTTATCCTCATCGCGCTCACCCTGTTCTTCGCCGTGCTCGGCCCGGCGGCGGCAGCCTTGGCATTGCGGAACACGACTGATTGATCGCGATGAGATACTGTTTCGCTCATCTGAGACAATGCTGTCGATTGCCGGAAAAGCCATATCGGGTTAAACAAGCCGCATGAGCGATATCAGCCCTGCGATCAGCCGATTTTCCGACCTCGCCAACCCCACGCGGTTCCTGGCTTTTTCGGCGCGTCTCATTCCCTGGCTGGCGGCGATCACGGCCATACTCCTAGCGATCGGCCTCTATCTTTCCTTCTCCACCGAAGGCGACTACCAGCAGGGCGATACCGTCCGCATCATGTATATCCACGTTCCCGCCGCCTGGCTTTCGATGATGTGCTACACGATCATGAGCATGTCGGCGATCGGCACGCTGGTCTGGCGCCATCCGCTGGCCGACGTCGCCGGCAAGACTGCCGCCCCGCTCGGCGCCGCTTTCACCCTGATCGCGCTCGTCACCGGCTCGCTCTGGGGCAAGCCGATGTGGGGCACCTATTGGGTCTGGGATGCGCGCCTGACCTCGGTCTTCATCCTGTTCCTGATGTATCTCGGCCTGATCGCGCTCAACCGCGCCATGGACGATCCGTCCAAGGCCGCCCGCGTCGCCGCCGTGTTGACGCTGGTCGGCTTCATCAACATTCCGATCATCAAGTTCTCGGTCGACTGGTGGAACACGCTGCATCAGTCGGAAAGCATCATGCGCATGGATGGCCCGGCCATCGACGCGGAATTCCTCTGGCCGCTCTTTATCATGGCGCTGGCCTTCACGCTGCTGTTCTTCACGCTGCATCTGATGGCGATCCGCAACGAGATCTGGCGCCGCCGCATCGCCGCGCAGCGCCGCATCGCCGCGCGCATGGCAAGCCGGGAGGAATAGCATGACCCATCCCTTCTACGTCTTCGGCTCCTACGGCTTTGCCGCCGTCATGATCCTGGCCATCATCGCCTGGACATGGATCGACGGACGCCTGCGCCGCCGCGAACTGGCGGCTCTCGAAGCATCCGGCATTCGCCGCCGTTCGCAGCGCCCGCCCGAAGGCGATGCAAAATGACCACCGATGCCGATAACAAGGACCAGCCGAAATCCGGCGGCGGCGGCACCGCGCGCTATTTGCTGGCGCTGATCCCGCTGATCGTCTTTGCCTGCATCGCGCTTGCTGTCGGCAAGGTCATGTATGACCAGGAAGTTCACGGCACTGACATCTCCGCCATCCCCTCGGCACTGATCGGCACGAAGGCGCCGAAACTCGCTTTGCCGCCGCTCGAAGGCTCCAATTTGCCGTCGCTGACCGACGACGCCATCAAGGGTAAGCTCACCCTCGTCAACGTCTTCGCCTCGTGGTGCATTCCCTGCCGCGACGAGCATCCTGTGCTGAAAGAACTTGCCAAGGACGGCCGGCTCAACATCGTCGCGATCAATTACAAGGATACGAGCGAGAACGCCTTGCGCTTCCTCGGCGAACTCGGCAATCCCTATAACGCCATCGGCATCGACCCCAACGGCACCGCCGCCATCGACTGGGGCGTCTACGGCATCCCGGAGAGCTACCTCGTCTCGCCTGACGGCACGATCCTCTACAAGCAGGTCGGTCCGTTTACGGCCACCAGCCTGAAGGAAGGGCTCTATCCGGCGATTGAGAAGGCTCTGGGGAAGCCAGCATCCTGAAGTCCGACACACATTCTGCTTTGAGCCGAAACAACGGCAATTATTTCTTGTCACAGAGGAAATTGCCGCGCGTGAACGTGTTCATGACGTCTTCTGCCGGCGCATCCTTCAGTGTTGGATTGTGGGTAAGGAAATCGCAGAACATGCCGGTGATTTTTGCTGGATCAATCTGCGGCGGAATGCAGATATCAACGCCGACGGACTCGCCGAAATAGCCCCAGTTCGTCATCGCCCGGACATTGGGGATCGATTGAGCAATGCCGCGACGCGCGAGAAAATCGTCTCGATTCCATTTGTCCAGCCAGCCGATGACATAGCCGGAAACAAGTTGCCGAGAGCTGCTACAATCGGCAATCAGAGGTCCGGCCTCGGTGAACCCTGCCGGCGATTTGGATGTGATTACGGCCAATAGCACTGCGACTGCGATGCTCGACATCTGCTCCCCCGCAAGATCGTACACCAGCAACGACTTTGCCGTGACATTACGTGAGTAAATGCAATTTTATGGCGATTTTTGGCAATGGCGAACGCTGCCATCGCCAAATTTAAAAATCGGCTAAATCCCACCCTGCCAGGTCTTGATCGCCTCGACCGGCCAAACCAGCATCAGCACATTGAGCGTGAGATTGTCGCGGATCAGGTAGCCCGTCAGCAGCTCGAAGAAGATGGCGATGGCAATCGTCACCACCACCGGTGCGCGCCAGGCAAAGAAAAAGCCGACCACCATGAACACCGCGTCCATCGCCGAGTTCAGAATACTGTCGCCGACATAATCGAGCGAGATCGTCGCCGCCCGGTAACGGTTGATGATGATGGGCGAGTTTTCCAAAAGCTCCCAGCCGGATTCGATCAGCATGGCAACGAACAGGCGCATCGACAGTGGCTTGCGGCGCATGATCAGATGGGTGAGGCCGAAGAAGAGGAAGCCGTGGATGATGTGCGATGGCGTGTACCAGTCGGCGATATGCTGCGAATTGCCGCTGGATTTCACCACAGGCTCGAAAAGCTTCACGTAGCCGCAGGTGCAGATCGGCACGCGGCCCATCATATATTCCGCCACGATCTGCACGAGCAGAACGAGAGCGCAGGCGATGAACCAGAAGTTTTGCTGCCGGTAGCGGTTTTGCGCGTCGACGGCTTCGGTCATTTACCTGATTCCGCCGGTTGCTCGATCGTATGTTTCATGATCAACGGCATCTGCGACAGGGTGAAGAGGATGGTGATCGGCATCGTTCCCCAGACCTTGAAGTTGACCCAGAGATTGTCGGCAGCCTTGGTGTCGGGCAGGTAGTACCAGTTCGACAGCCGCCAGACGACCTCATTGAGCACGGCCAGAACCAGGAAAAACAGGCCCCAGCGCAGCGTCAGCTTGCGCCAGCCTTCGCTATCCAGCTGAAAGGCGGCATTGAAGACATAGCCAAGCAGCGACTTGCCAAAGGCAAGGCCGCCGAGCAGCACCACGCCGAACAGGGCGTTGACGATGGTTGGCTTCATCTTGATGAAGGTTTCGTTCTGCAGGTAGATGCCGAGCGCGCCGAAGACGAGGACGACGATGCCCGATACGAAAGGCATCAGCGGCAGATGGCCGAGCATGACCTTCGAGACGACGAGCGAGAGCACCGTTGCCGCCATGAACAGGCCGGTGGCGACGAAAAGGGGGCCGCCAAGCGCCGCCAACTGCGGAAATTGCTGTGCCAGCCACTCTCCACGCAGATTGCCGAAGAAGAATACCAGCAAGGGCCCGAGTTCCAGCACCAGCTTCAGCATCGGATGATGCTTGTCGGCGGCACTTGGGGTGAGTTCGTTGTCGCTGGTCGTCATTGCGGCACTTTCGCTATCGTCGAATTTGTTCTTGTCGTTCATTGGCTGCTTCCGCCGCCTGTCCCTGCGATGGCATTGGCGAAATCCTCCGCCTCGAACGGCTCGAGATCGTCTACACCTTCGCCGACCCCGATGAAATAGACCGGCAGCTTATGCTTGGCCGAGATGGCGACAAGAATGCCGCCACGCGCCGTACCGTCGAGCTTCGTCATGATCAGCCCGTTGACGCCCGCGACATTGCGGAAGATTTCCACCTGGTTCAAGGCATTCTGGCCCGTGGTGGCATCAAGCGTCTGCAACACGGTATGCGGCGCATCCGGATCGAGCTTGCCGAGCACACGGACGATCTTCTCAAGCTCGGCCATCAGCTCCGCCTTGTTCTGCAGGCGGCCGGCGGTGTCGATGATCAGCACGTCGCTTTTATTGGCCTTGGCCTGCTGGAAGGCATCGAAGGCAAGGCCGGCGGCATCAGCTCCGAGCTTGGTGCCGATGAACTCCGACTTGGTGCGGTCGGCCCAGATCTTCAACTGCTCGATGGCGGCAGCACGGAACGTGTCGCCGGCGGCGACCATGACCTTCAGCCCGGCACCTGAGAGTTTCGAGGCCAGCTTGCCGATGGTCGTCGTCTTGCCGGTGCCGTTGACGCCGACGACGAGGATGACATGCGGCTTGTGGCTGAGATCGAGCTGCAGCGGCTTGGCGACCGGCTTCAGCACCTTGGCGATTTCCTGCGCCATGATGCGGCCAACGTCCTCACTCGTGACGTCCTTGCCATAGCGCTCGGAGGCCAGCGTATCGGTGACCCGCATCGCCGTCTCGACGCCAAGATCGGCCTGGATCAACAGATCCTCCAGATCCTGTAGAGTCTGATCGTCGAGCTTGCGCTTGGTGAAGAGCGCTGCGATCTGGCCGGTTAGCTGCGACGAGGTACGCGCAAGACCGGCACGCAGGCGCTGGAACCAGGAAAGCTTTTGTTTCGGTGCTTCCGGGGTGGGCTCGGGGACGTTGGTGACGGTGGCGAAGCCCTTGGGGAGCACGGGGGCGGTGTTGGCGTCTTTCGACGTTAGGTCCGCGTCTGCCGCGCCTTCGTCACCCCCCTCTGTCCTATCGGACATCTCCCCCACAAGGGGGGAGATCGTTTCGATGGGGTGCTCTTCCGACACCACATCAGCTTCGGTGCTTTCGGCCTGTTGGGGTTCAGCAACCACATTACCTAAGGCGGGCTCGGAATCTACGGCTAGCTCGGACGCCAAAGCCTCCACTTGAGGCGAAACAGCTGCCTCTTCAGGCTTTTCAAGCTGTTGCACCTGTTGAACAGGCGCGGCATCCTCCAAACGATCTCCCCCCTCGTGGGGGAGATGTCCCGAAGGGACAGAGGGGGGCGACGCAGGCTCAGCGAACTCGGGCGTAGCGGAAGGCTCAACGACAACCGCCTCCGTCTCCGGCGCAGCTACATCCGGCGTAACTACCTCCGCAGGCGCCGGCTCTTCAACCGGCTTTTCACGGCCGAAGGTGAAGACTTTTTTGATGAAACCGAGCGCCATGAAGTATCCGTTGAAGCATTAAGCCGCGTTGGCGGCTAGAAGTTGCATGTCGAGGTGCTTGCCATTGTGGCCGGTGATTGCGACCTGCACAAGGTCGCGCGGGCGAAGGCCGGGGGCGGCGGCAAGCGTGAAGTTTTCGGTATGGGCAAGCCCATTATTCTCAATGAGCAGCCATTGCCGCGTTCCGACCATGCTGTCGAGATGGGTCAGATGCAGTCTTTGTCCAGCCGCGCGCAAACGGGCGGCGCGTTCCTTGATCAGATTACGGTCGAGCTGCGGCATGCGGGCGGCCGGCGTGCCGGGGCGTGGGCTATACGGAAAAACATGCAGATGCGCGATGCCGGCCTCTTCGGCAAGACCAACGGCATTGGCAAACATCTCTTCCGTCTCAGTGGGAAAGCCGGCGATCATATCGGCGCCGAAGCTCGTTTCGGGTCGCAGGCGGCGCACATCCTCGATAAAACGAAAAGCATCGGCGCGCGAGTGCCGCCGCTTCATGCGCTTGAGCATCATGTCGTCGCCATGCTGCAGCGAGAGATGCAGATGCGGCATGAAGCGCGGCTCGTCGGCGATGAGGCCCATCAGATGCTGATCAGCTTCGATACTGTCGATCGAGGAGAGCCGCAGCCGGCGGATTTCGGGGATCTGCTTCAAAAGCGTCTTGGCAAGCAGGCCGAGCGTCGGCGTTCCCGGCAGGTCGGCGCCATAGCTCGTGGCATCGACGCCGGTCAGCACGAGCTCGCGATAACCGCTTTCGACCAAGTTACGAGCCTGATCGACCACCGCGCCCATCGGCACCGAGCGCGAATTGCCGCGGCCATAGGGAATGATGCAGAAAGTGCAGCGATGATCGCAACCGTTCTGCACCTGGATGAAGGCGCGCACATGGCCGTCGATATGGCGGATCATCTGAGGGGCGGTCGCCCGCACGCTCATGATATCGTTGACGCGCAGCTTCTCTTCCGCCGAAACGCCGAAATCCGGAAGCGCTCGATAGGAGGCGCCCTTCAGCTTCTCTTCGTTGCCGAGAACGGCATCCACTTCGGCCATTTCGGCAAAGGTCTGCTTTTCGGTCTGCGCGGCACAGCCTGTGACGATGATGCGGGCATGCGGATTGTCACGTCGCGCGCGGCGGATCGCCTGGCGTGCCTGGCGCACAGCCTCTCCCGTCACGGCACAGGTGTTGACCAGAATGGCGTTGTTGAGCCCGGCTTTTTCCGCCTCAGCCCTCATCACTTCGGATTCATAGGTGTTGAGACGACAGCCGAAGGTAATGACCTCGACCCCGCTCACCGCGCCTGAGCCCCTTGCTCCGGATCGCGCGAAAAGCTGCCCGTCACGGGATCGACGGTGCCGGACCACTCCCATTCGGCAGGGCCGGTCATGACGACATGGTCGTCCGTCTCCCGCCATTCGATGGTCAGCTGGCTCGGCGCCGGCGCGGAGGCGACATCGATGGTCACCTTGCGGCCGGTGCGGCCCGTGCGGGCGGCACTGACGGCGGCGGAACAGGCGGCGGAACCGCAGGCAAGCGTGAGACCGGCACCGCGCTCCCAGGTGCGGGTGCGTACCGTCGTCGAAGAGAGAACCTGCGCCAGCGTGATATTGGCACGCTCGGGAAACATCGGATGGTTTTCCAGCAGCGGCCCGAAACGGGCGAGATCGAAGGACATCGGGTCCTTGTCGACCCAGAAGATCGCATGCGGATTGCCCATCGACATGACGGAAGGCGAATGCAGGATGGGATTGTCGATCGGCCCGATCTGCAGCTCGATGCGGCTGGTGTCGACGAATTCTTCGGCAACGGGGATCTTGTCCCAAGCGAATACCGGCTTACCCATATCGACGGAGATCGTCCCGTCCTCATGCTCGACGGCATTCAGAATGCCGGCGACAGTCTGGAAGGTGAAAACCTTCTTTCCCGTCTCGGCCGCCAGCGCCTGCACGACACAGCGCGTACCGTTGCCGCAGGCCTGCGCCTTGGTCCCATCGCAATTGAGGATATCGATCCAGGCATCGGTTCCCTGAGCCTTCGGATCGTGGATCGCCATGATCTGATCGAACTGGGTGGCCGGATCAGCATTGAGCGCAATCGCCGCCTCGGCCGTCACCGCATCCTTGCGGCCACGCATGTCGATAATCAGGATCTTGTTGCCAAGCCCGTTCATCCTCGCGAATTCGACCGTATTGCTCATGGTGGTATGTCCGTCTGTGTTTCGAGCTGTATATGGCGGAAATGCGGGGGAATTACCAGTGGGATGATAATCCCTCGGCTCGCTACGGCGGGCTTGATAACAGTGGGGAGGCGTGCCGATCGCTGGCATCAATCGTCTTGAGGCAATCCACTTGCGAAAACACCGTAACTTGTACCACGACCTTCAACCAGGATGGGCATACCAAGCCTGAGACCTTTCCTGATGTCATCAGGGACATCGCATAATGTGTCGAAGTAGAACACCAGCCCCTGAAGTTTCAGCGGCGAATCGCAGTGCCGCTCATTGGATTTATTAGCACGTGCAATCGTATAAGGAAGTTCCACATGATGCCCTGCCACTAAAGCCAAGACCATCGGTCCAGCGATGATCACCGCATTCCTTCCCAAAACATAACCAAACAGAGGGGAGAATAAGACGACCATCGCTTTCTTGATATTACCTCCTGGTAATAAATCCTGCCGGACTAGAGAGAGCCCGCATATCAATATCCCCAGCGCCAAACCCGTGGAGGTGCCAAAGCCGCCAACTGTCGAAACCCATTCGGTCGATGGCAGAAAACGATAGCCAAGTACCATGCCGCCCAAGGCGATGGGAAAAGGTAGAATACCGAGCAACAGCCAGGTTCCAAAAAGAATCCTGATTGGCTTGCCACGCGGATGTCCCACATTTCCACCTATTGACTTATTCATCGAACAATCACTCGTCAAACTACCGTCTGCACCAATATGATATACCTTCGGTTGCTGTTTCAATACGCTAGAAATGATTGAAGTCAGCCTCTGAGGCTATCGCGGTGTGGTCGATTTGGCCCGAGAACTGACTATCTCATAAAAAATTCGATCCAAGTGTCGGATCACGGAAACCTCACTCGTCCTAGGCTCGTCCACTCCGTCAAACCAGAAGGAACATAGCCATGCCGAATACCATCCGCCTGCACCGCGTCCTGGCCACGAGCCCGGAGAAGGTCTATCGCGCATTCATCGAAGCGGATGCGCTTGCCAAGTGGCTGCCGCCGAATGGCTTTGCCTGCAGCGTGCATCATTTCGAAGGCACCGTCGGCGGTACCTTCAAGATGTCGTTCCGCAATTTTACGACCAGCGAAACCCACAGCTTCGGCGGAGAGTTTCGCGAACTCGTCCCCGGCGAGCTGGTGCGCTACACCGATAAATTCGACGACCCTAACCTGCCGGGCGAAATGGAAGTGACCGTGACCTTGAAGAAGGTTCTCGTCGGAACCGAGGTGAACATCACCCAGGCAGGCATACCGGACCTCATTCCGCCAGAGGCTTGCTATCTCGGCTGGCAGGAATCGCTGATCAATCTGGCAAAGCTCGCCGAGCCGGAGATCACGCAGTAAAGCGCAGCAGCCAGAAGGCCTCTGCAAACAACCCCTTCTCCTCCGGGGAGAAGGGGTTTTCGGTTCCCACCGGCGCCATTCGTCAAACCACCGGCACGTCGAACACTTCCCCTGCCCTGAGCGGACGAAAGCGATCCGGCTCCACGCCCTCCGCCTTCAACGCCACGTCCAGCGCCTGCACCGGCGCATCGATCCCCTCGTCCGTCAGCTGGAACGTCGCAAAATGATGCCCGGCGACATAGGCGGCGCTGCAGAGCTTCATGCCCTTCACTGCCTCTTCCGGGTTCTGGTGCTGGCCCTTCATGAACCAGCGCGGCTCGTAGGCGCCAAAAGGCAGGATCGCGAGCCGGAAGCCGCCATGCTTCTGCCTGACGGCCTCATAATTGATACCATCGTGAAAGCCGGTATCGCCCACATGGTAGATCTTGCCAGCCGGCGTCGTCAGCACGAAAGCCGCCCAAAGCGCCATGCGCCGGTCGCCCATACCGCGCGCCGACCAGTGATGGCAGGGCTCGACGTCAATGGTCACCCCGCCCTTGACGGCAATGCGATCGCCCCAATCGACAACGGCGATATCGGCATCGGCAACGGCGCGGCGGATGATCGTATCGTTGCCGAGCGGGGTGACGATCTTCGGCCGGTGTGCCGTCTGCAGCCGCGCGAGCGTCGCAACATCCAAATGGTCGTAATGATTATGCGTGACGAGGACGAGGTCGACGGGCGGCAGGTCCTCGAAGCGGATGCCGGGCGGCACCACGCGCTTCGGCCCGACCGAGCGGAACGGGCTGACCCGCTCCGACCAGACCGGATCCGTCAGGATGTTCAGGCCGGCAATCTGCACCAACATCGAGGCATGCCCGACCATCGTCACCCGCATCTGCTGGCCAAATACATGCCGGTCGGGCTTGGCGGGCGGAAACATGCTGATGACAGGATTGGGCCAGCGCACCCGGCCGCCGGCGAGCTGCCATTTCAGCAGATCAAGCGAATTGCCCGGCCCGACCCCGCCCGGATTGAAGAAGCGCAGGCCATCGAAATGGTCTGATGTCGGGCCTTGATAATAGGGATTCCGCTTTCGGCCGGGACCTGATGCTGTCGTCATTCTCCGTCCGCCTTTCGCTCATCCGTCGCTTCAGGTTTCGCTGGTAGACCAACCTTTGCCAGCCACTCTTCGGTCTCGCGTGCCGTGAGCGTTTCCTCGATCACGACATTCGCAGGCATGGCAAAAAGCTGCGGCGTGAAGAAGCTCGTATCCCAGAACGCCGCGCCTTCGAGCGAGGGCGACAGCAGAATGACCTGCGTGCCCTCGACGCGCGCAATAGTATCAACGGAGGCCTCGCCCGATATCTCTGTGGTGCCGGATAAATCGGGCTGCACCGTTTCATAGCGCCACCAGGGCTCGTCATTGCCCTCCTCCACCACGGTGACGCAGCGCGCCATATCGACAATGAACCTGTTGGGCGCGCGGCCGCCCGGCAGCGTCTCACCGAAGGCGGACTGGATCAGCGTCAACAGATGAAAGCAGTTGACGATATTCTCGTACCGCAAGCGGAAGCCGCGTCCACTCGGCCCATGCAGGACGAGCAAGCGGTCGCTGCGGCTCAGAAGCATATGGCGCACCCAGGCAGCCCCCGGAGTATAGTCCTGCAGCTGGGCCAGCTGCGCCATCAGATTGACGTCACCGGCGGCAAGCGCGCGCTCTTTCGGCATCGCGGCGAGATGCGTGACGGCGGACTGGCCAAGCAGCTGAAAGGCCTCGAGCAGCTGCCGCTGCTTGGGGCTCAATTCCTTGCGGCTGGCAAAGCCACGATGGATCTGCGGCAGCCAGGCGGTAAAAAGCTCCCACACGGCCGGGCCGCTGCGCTCCGCCGAACCGCCAGTCTCGGCGATGGTGCCGAGCATATTGGCCAGGATCGCCGCTCCGGGCGGCGGCAGGCCGCGCAGCTCCCGTGCCGCCCTCGTTACGATTTTCGGCTGCACCTTGGCGTCGGCATAAAAGGCCTGCGCCGCCGCGTTGAACCGCGCATCGACCCGGCCGCCGGCATAGATGCGACAGGCGGCAAGAAGATTGGTCAGGGCTGCATCATTCATTCTGATCTGTCTCGGAAAATCATCTTTAGGCGGGGGTCGATAGGATAGTGGGAGGCTTGTATTGGTGGCAAAGCGACGTTCATATAGTGATATTGGGCATGCATCCCAGGCATTTCCGCCGCTTTGGGTTGACTTTGATGACCTTTTCCTGTTTATCGCCCGCAATCTGCGACGAGCACAAGCCTCCGAGCCACCGACCGGGACCCATAAAGGTATAAAGAGATCCCGGAGGTCAACACCCGACAGCGCGATGCGCCCTCGGGTGGTTTTTGGCTTTGCGTCTTGTTTTCGTCATGGAAAAGCACGACGTTTTCGGGCAAAGACCCGCGCATATGCGCAAATCCAAAGCTCCAGGCGATCGATAAGGAAGAACTGATGTTTGAAAACCTCCAGGACCGTCTTGGTTCCATTCTGAATGGACTGACAGGCCGCGGCGCGCTTTCGGAAGCCGATGTTTCCGCAGCACTGCGCGAGGTTCGCCGTGCGCTTCTCGAAGCCGACGTGGCGCTTGACGTTGTTCGCTCCTTTACCGACCGCGTCCGTGAAAAGGCCGTCGGCGCCGAGATCCTGAAGTCGATCAAGCCGGGCCAGATGGTCGTCAAGATCGTCCATGACGAGCTGATCGAAATGCTCGGCGGCGACGGTGTGGGCATCGACCTCAACGCGCCGGCCCCGGTCGTCGTCATGATGGTCGGCCTCCAGGGCTCGGGCAAGACCACCACTTCTGCCAAGATCGCCCATCGCCTGACGAGCCGCGACCGCAAGAAGGTCCTGATGGCCTCGCTCGACACGCGCCGTCCGGCAGCGCAGGAGCAGCTGCGCCAGCTCGGCGTCCAGGCCAACATCGACACGCTTCCCGTTATCGCCGGCCAGTCGCCGACCGATATCGCCGCCCGCGCCGTGCAGGCCGCCAAGCTCGGCGGCCATGACGTCGTCATTCTCGATACCGCCGGCCGCACGCATATCGACGAGCCGCTCATGGTCGAGATGGCCGACATCAAGAAGCGGTCCAACCCGCACGAAATCCTTCTGGTCGCGGATTCGCTGACCGGTCAGGACGCGGTCAATCTCGCCCGCAATTTCGATGAGCGCGTCGGCATTACCGGCCTCGTGCTGACCCGCATGGACGGCGATGGCCGCGGCGGTGCGGCCCTTTCGATGCGCGCCGTGACAGGCAAGCCGATCAAGCTGATCGGTGTCGGCGAAAAGATGGGCGAGCTGGAGGAATTCCATCCCCGCCGTATCGCCGACCGTATCCTCGGCATGGGCGACATCGTTTCGCTGGTCGAGAGAGCAGCCGAGAATATCGACGCCGAAAAGGCGGCCGCCATGGCCGCCAAGATGGCCAAGGGCAAGTTCGACCTGAACGACCTCGCAGACCAGCTGCGCCAGATGCAGAACATGGGCGGCATGGGCGGCATCATGGGAATGATGCCCGGCATGTCCGGCATGAAGGACAAGATGGCCGCCGCCGGTCTGAACGACAAGCTTTTCGGCCGCCAGCTCGCCATCATCTCCTCGATGACCAAGGCCGAGCGCGCCAACCCGGACATCCTGAAACATTCCCGTAAGAAGCGCATCGCCGCCGGCTCCGGTACCGACGCCTCCGACATCAACAAGCTTCTGAAGATGCACCGCCAGATGGCGGATATGATGAAGATGATGGGCGGCAAGGGCAAAGGCGGCATGATGAAGCAGCTGATGGGCGGCCTTGCCGGCAAGATGGGTCTTGGCGGCGGAATGGGCGGAATGCCCGACCTGTCGAACATGGACCCAAAACAGCTCGAAGCCCTGCAAAAGCAGGCCGAAGCCGCCGGCCTCGGCCGTCCAGGCGGCCTGCCGGGCCTCGGTAGCGGTGGCGGATTGCCAGGTCTGGGCGGCGCCAAGCTGCCGGGCCTCGGTGGTGGTTTCCCGGGACTTCCCGGTTTGCCGAAGAAGAAGTGAAAGGATCGTTGACCCCCATGATTGATCCAGAAGTAAAGGCCCAATTGGGCAACTACCGCCAGTCCATCGACAATATCGATGCCGCGCTGGTGCATATGCTGGCTGAACGCTTCCGCTGTACCAAAGAGGTCGGCGTGCTGAAGGCCAAGTACGAACTGCCGCCGGCCGACCCGGCGCGCGAAGAATACCAGATCGAACGCCTGCGCCGTCTGGCAAAGGACGCCAATCTGGACCCGGATTTCGCCGAGAAGTTCCTGAACTTCGTCATCAAGGAAGTCATCCGGCATCACGAGCAGATCGCAGCCGATCTGAAGGCGTGATCCCGAATTGCGTCAAGCGGCTTATCGAGAGAACGCCTGCGACACGCATAACAGAAACGAACATACCGCCTCAACGAAGCGGTCAAGAAAAGCCTAAGGAGTAGAAATTATGGCACTGAAAATTCGTCTCGCCCGCGGTGGCTCCAAGAAGCGCCCGTACTACCACGTCGTTATCGCCGATGCTCGTTCGCCGCGCGATGGCCGTTTCCTGGAGAAGGTCGGTTCCTGGAACCCGATGCTCGCCAAGGACGACGCCAAGCGCGTTGAGCTCGATGCCGAGCGCATCAAGCATTGGCTCGACCACGGCGCTCAGCCGACCGACCGCGTTCTGCGCTTCCTCGCTGAAGCAGGCGTCGCTACCCGCGAAGCCAAGAACAACCCGGAAAAGGCAAAGCCGGGCAAGCGCGCTCAGGAACGCGCTGCTGAAAAGGCACAGAAGGCCGCTGACGCCGCTGCTGCCGAATAATCGGCCTTTGCAATCATCAAAAACGGGCGGCATGGCGACATGTCGCCCGTTTTTTATTTCCCATCGGCAAATGTTCATCCTATGAGAGAACGCAACGACAGCGCCTTAGATCTGCTGCATAATTCATAAAGTCGATTCCGATTTGAGGAATTATGCGATGATCCCGGCAATCGGCGAAGAGACCATGACGAAACTGCAAAACCCGGTATTGATGGCGACCATTGGCGCGGCACAGGGCCTCAGGGGCGAGGTGCGGGCTCGCGCCTATACCTCCGACCCCACGGCACTCGGCGACTATGGCCATCTGCACAGCATGGACGGCCGCAGCTTCGAGGTGCTGGAAATCCGCGAAGCCAAGAACGTGGTCGTGGTGCGGCTGCGCGGCGTCAACGACCGCAACGCCGCCGAGGCTTTGAACGGGCTGGAGCTCTACATCGAGCGCGACAACCTGCCGGATGACGAGCTCGACGACGACGAATTCTTCTACGCTGATCTCGAAGGACTGGAAGCGGTCGACGACAAGGGTACCGGCTACGGCACGGTCAGCGGCGTCTATGATTTCGGCGCCGGTGATCTCCTGGAGCTGAAGGGCCCGGGCAAGCGCCCGGTATTGATCCCTTTTTCCGAAGCAGCCGTGCTCGAAATCGATCTGGAAGGCGGCAAGATCCTGATCGATCCTCTGGCAGCCGGGCTTGTCGACAACCCCGACGACCTCATCGGCAAGCCGCAGAAGCCGGAAGGCAAGACGAAGAAGTAATCCTCATTGGGAAGTGACCGCGCCATGAGTTTCCGGGCGACCATCCTCACGCTTTATCCGGAGATGTTTCCCGGCCATCTCGGCACGTCCCTTGCCGGCAAGGCGATCGAGCGCGGCCAATGGGCACTCGACACCGTGCAGATCCGCGATTTCACCACCGACAAGCATCGCACCGTCGATGACACGCCCGCCGGCGGCGGCGCCGGCATGGTGCTGAAACCGGATGTGCTTGCCCGCGCCATCGACCATGCCAGCAAAAACGATAGCCGGCCGCGCCTGCTGATGAGTCCGCGCGGCAAGCCGCTGACCCAGAAGCGCGTGCGCGAGCTTGCCGCTGGCGATGGCGTCATCATCATCTGCGGCCGCTTCGAAGGCGTCGACCAACGGGTGATCGACGGGCGTGATCTGGAGGAAATCTCGATCGGCGACTACATCCTCTCCGGCGGCGAGCCGGCGGCGCTGATCCTGCTCGATGCCATCGTCCGCATCCTGCCCGGCGTCATGGGCAACGACCTTTCGGGCCTGCACGAAAGCTTCGAGGGCGGCCTGCTGGAGCACCCGCACTATACTCGTCCGCAGATCTGGGAGGATCGCGAGATCCCTGCCGTGCTGACCTCGGGCAACCACGCCGCCATCGCGAAATGGCAGAAAGAACAGGCCGAAGAACTGACGCGGGCACGCCGGCCGGATCTCTTGGAAAAGTAACAGGGTTTAGCCACCTCGCCGGTCCGGCGACGATCAGATCATGGCCGGGTCGGCTCTATCGGCATCGTGAAGGTGAACTTCGTTTCACGTTCATCCGAGCTGACTTCCAGGCGTCCGCCATGAGCCTCGGCGATCTGGGAAGCGATATAGAGCCCCAGCCCCAACCCTTGCTGGCTCGTTCCCGCTTCGCCTCGGCTGAACGGCTGGAACAACAGCACTTTTGCAGCATCCGGAATGGGATTGCCCCCATTCGCAACCGATATGTAAAGAGTGCTGTCCTTGACGAAGGCTGAGACGCGAACCGGCGCATCGGCGGATCCGTGCGTGACCGCATTGCCCAGGATATTCGATAGCATCTGGCCGATACGGCCATGATCGACGCGCACGTCATCCTGCACATCTATATCGGTTTCGAAGCTGCGTTCAGGATGAGCAGATGTAATTTCCGCCACAACCTGCTCAAGCGTGGAATTGAGCGATATCCCGGAAATTCTCTCGAGTCCTATACCGCCGCCCAATCGCCCGCGCGCAAAGTCCATCACGTTGTCGATCAACCGGGACATGCGAAGCACGCTGCCGCGCATCAATGTCAAAATCGTCTGCGCGGTCTGGCTCTGGGGCTCCTTGAGCAGCATGCGGGTGCCGCCATCGATCGAGGCCAGCGGATTGCGCAGGTCATGGCCGAGCACGGCGATGAACTGCTCGCGCAATTCCGATGCCGCCTGCGCATCGAGCAGATCCGTGCGTGCGGCACTCAGCTTGGAGCCGGCGTCGAGATGATAGGCTATCAACTCGGCGAACAGCTTGAAGGTTGCAAGCGTCTGTGGGTTGCTGAGCTTATGCGGCTTGGGATCGATGGCGCATAATGTCCCGAAGAAGGTGCCGTCAGGCAGAACGATCGGGACGGAAATATAGCTCTGCAGGCCATATATCCGCGGGGTATGATGATCGGCATAGATCGGGTCTTCGGCGACATTATCGATGACGATGACCTCGTGATGCTGGCGCACCTCGTGGCAAAGCGTCGTCTCAACCTTGAGCTCTCCTCCGGCAGGCAGACCGAAGTGGACATTGTCCAGCACCTGACAGGCGATCCACCGGTCCTCGGTAACGCGCGCAACAGCAGCAAAACCCATGCCGGTCGTGCTGCACACAACGTCGAGAATCGTCGGTACGGCGGCTATCCGTTGAACCGCCTGAATGTCGCTCTGAAAATCTTGTGTCATTCGCCCATTAAGCAGGGTGTAATATCAATTTGTATGCCGGACGATAACGTCCACCATCTGTGGACGCAATAACTTTTGACATACCGCAACAACCCGTTTGCGCGGCATATCTGAATGGGTCAATCGACACTGACGGCGGCCATGTGCTTTTGGAAGTGCCGCACTATCTTTCGGGAATTGCTGCCAAAAGTCGTAGGGCCGCGAACGTGATTGAGGAATTGCACATCAACCCACGCCCCCTGACGGCCATGGGCAGAATTGCAATTGGAGGAAGTCTTTGTCTGAACTCAAGCGTGACGATGAAAAACGAGCGGACATTGTCATTCAGCTCGAGCCGCAGGATCTGGTCCACGCACTCCGCCTGCATTTTCGGCAACACCTTCGCAGCAGAGGCGGACTGATCCGCCTTGCGATCACATGGCTTCTGGGAATGGTGGCTTACGGAATTCTCGTGGGTGGCCTGGTCGATGCGCACGGCGCATTTCTATCCATCCTCGGTTTCGCGATCCCGGCGCTCATCGCGATCATCGGCATCCCCTTTCTGATCGTTTACACGATGGGCGGACGAGCAGCGAGACGAACCTTCCGCGAGCAAAAAACGCTGCAGAAACCCTATCATTTTTCATGGACCGAGAATGGGGTGCACCTTTGGAGCGATTTTGGCGAAGCACGGCTGCAATGGAGTGATTTCCTGAAGGCACGGCAGGATCGCCATTGCATGCTGTTCTATGAATCGCAGCGTCTCTACAGGATCGTGCCAAAGCGCGTCCTGACGAATGATCAGATCGACGAATTACAGGCTTTCGCCATCAATGTGCCGGATCATCGCCAGTTTTGACAGTCTCGTTCGTCCCTTTTTCGCCTGTGCGCAGCCCATCATCGTCCCTTTCGCCATTAAAGGCAGGCATCCCGTGCAGATGCAGCGGGATGCCCTCGGCGGCTCGGTAGCGGAGACCCCGACCACGCCTATTTCGTGGCGGCGCTTTCCGCGGCTGTTTCGATAAGCTTGGCAACAGCAGCAGGCTTCGAGACATAGATGGCGTGGCTTCCGGCCACTTCGACCGTGGTGGCGCCGGCGCGTTTGGCCATCATCCGTTGCACTGCCGGCGGGATCATGCGGTCTTCGGTCGTCACCAGGTACCAGCTCTTCTTGTTTTTCCATGCCGGGTTGGTGACCGTGCCGCTGGCCGCAGCAAGGCCCCAGGGAACCTGCGAGGCTGCCATGAATTGCGCAACGTCAGGCTTCACGTCGGCGGCGAAAGCTGCCGCGAACTTCGTCTTGTCGAGGAACAGGAAGCCGTCTTGCGGCGGAAGAATCGGCGGCGGTGCCGCGTCCTTCGGCGAATTGGTCTTCAGCACCGAGATAACGGATTCCCCGGCATCCGGAGCAAAAGCAGTGATGTAGACCAGACCGGCGACTTTCGGATCGCTGCCGGCTTCCGTGATGACGGCGCCGCCATAGGAATGGCCGACCAGGATGACATCGCCCTTGGCGGCATCGATCGCACGCTTGGTGACGGCAGCATCGTCGGCCAGCGAAATGGTGGGATTCTGAACGATCGTGACGTCGTAACCGTCCTTCTTCAGCTTGCTGTAAACGCCCTCCCAGCCCGATCCATCGACAAAGCCGCCATGAACAAGAACGATTGATTTTTTGGCGCTGTCAGCTGCAAAGGCCGGAACGGCCAGAAGGCTCGCCGCCGCGATTGCCAGAACCGAGGATAATTTTATCAATGGATCTCTCCCGTGATTGATACAACGGAGAAAGCCTATAGAGACGGCCCGGGCGGGTATCGAAGATCTGCCGAAAAATTTCCGAAGAAGTTTGAAATCGGATGCCTATACTGCGCCTCAACTGACGACGTGAAACCATAGGTCCATGAATGGCAACGGATCGACCTCTGCCGTTCCTGCACGCCAAAGCCGGCGGAAAACCAATTTGATGCTGAGACGACGTTCTGCCTTCGGCGAATTCCTCCTCAACCCGGAAAATGGGACGCTGACCAGAAACGGCCAAAGAGTGCCGCTTGGTCGAAGAGGCGCTCTGCTGCTCGAGGTATTGCTGAGGCGGCAAGGTGAAATCGTAGCCAAGGAAGAGCTGATCGATGCCGCCTGGGCCGGGCGGGCCGTGGAGGAGAGCAATCTTTCCGTCCAGATTGCCCTTCTTCGCAAGGCAATCGGGCTCGATGCCGAGGGGCGTGAATGGATCGATACCATTCCGCGCGTCGGCTATTGTTTTCGCGCGCAGCCGAAGGAAGCAAGCGAACGCAGCGTCCGGCGCGAAAGATTGTCGATAGCCGTGCTGCCCTTCGCAAACCTCTGCTCAGAGGAAGAGGATGATTTCTTCGCCGATGGTCTTGCCGATGAAATCATCACGACTCTGTCCAAGGTTCCCGGCCTGGTGGTGATCGCGCGCACCTCCAGCTTCATCTATCGCCGCCGCTCCGTCGATATCCGCAGGATCGCCGAGGAACTGGGAGTTCGGTTTGTGCTCGAAGGCAGCGTCCGCAGGAGCGGCGGCCGGGTCCGGATCATCGCCCAACTCTGCGACGGGATGACAGGCGGGCAGCTATGGAGCGAAAAATACGACCGGGATCTTTCGGATATCTTCTCGCTTCAGGATGACATCGCCCGCAGGATCGGAACCGAACTGCTCGCCGTGCTGAATCCCGTCGAAGCGGCCGAATGGCCCGCATTCTCCCCGGCAGGCACGGCCAGCGCCGACGCCTATCAGGCCTATCTTCGCGGCAGGGCGATGCAGCGGGGCGCCACCCAGAACGCCGATATATTCCGGCGCACCGTGGAATGCTTCCGCCAGGCCATGACACACGATCCGGCATATGCGGCACCCTATGCCGCTCTTGCAATGGCCCTCTCGCACAATCACTACAATCGCTGGACCGAGGACTCGGATCGATCACTAGACGAAGCAGCCAAACTCGTGGCGGAGGCGATTGCGCGCGATCCGAATGATCCGCTCGCCCACGGCGTCGCAGCCCTGATCGCCAAATACCAAACGAACTATGAGATGTGGGAGACCGAGGTCGAGACGGCCCTTTCCCTCAATCCGAACTTTGCGCCGGCGCTGTCCCTGAGAGGGACGCTGCGAATGTATAGCGGCAATCCCGGGGCGGCGATCCGCGACCTCGAGCGGGCGATAAGATTGGATCCGCATTTTTCACAGACCTATCTTCACCATCTTGGCGTCGCCCACATCATTATCGGCAACTGCGAAACAGCCGTGTCGCTGCTGAAGGAAAGGATCGCGCTGGTCCCGGAAACCGATATGAGCAGGGCGTGCCTCGCCTCGGCGCTTGGAAGCCTGGGCCGTATCGACGAGGCTCGGGAGACGTGGCGCGAACTTCTCGCGATACACCCCAGATATACCTATGCCGACGGTATAGGCCGTATGCCATTTAGAAACCCCGACGACCTCGCCAGGGTCGCTTTCGGGCTTCGCCAAGCGGGAATTTGCGTCTCCGACCTCCCGCACTAGCGCGCTGCCGATGACACTCCCCAGCCGCTGCGGATCATCTGTCTGCGCTTATGGCGCCGGCTGCCCAAGCTGGGCACCGCGCCACTTGGCGATATAAGGCCGTGCGAACATGTAGAGGCCGCTGAATAGCAGCAGGAAGAGCGGCAACAGCGGCGAATAGACCACCCAGGCGGGCGGCGTCCCCAAGGCCATGGCGACGAAGTTTGCAATGACCGTTGCCGCGAAGACGATCGACAGCCAGCGATGGGTCTGCCTGATATGCTTGCTCCAGTTCATTGATACCTCCCTTTGGGAACGCGCCGAAGGCCGGCGGCATGGGTGATTGCTCTACGCCTGCTTTGCCGGACGCGCGGGTGACTTCCCCTTCGGCCGACTGGCCGAGGACATGTTCAAGGCCACGGCGGCGAGAATGAGCGCCTTCAATGCCTCTTCATCGATCTCGTCGCCTTCATGAAAATCGATCGCGCGCCGGGTGTTGCCTTCGAGGCTGGAGTTGAACAGGCCTGACGGATCCTCCAACGAAGCGCCCTTTGCAAAGGTCATCTTCACCGCACTCTTGTAGGTTTCGCCGGTGCAGATGATCCCGGCATGCGACCACACCGGAACGCCTCTCCATTTCAATTCCTCGACCACATCGGGATCGGCCTGCTTGATGACGCGCCGGATGCGCGCCAGCATTTCGCCCCGCCAGCCAGCCAACTCCGCGATTTTCGCATCGATGATCTGAGAGGGAGTGGCCCCTTCATGGTTTTCGCTCGTGTCGCTTTTCTTCATCGCTGCGCTCGCTTTCCTCATCATTGTCATCACCGGCGGTTCGTTGTCGCGGCAGACTTCAGCTTTGCCCCGCAAGAACCTGTTCCAGATTTGCAAAGAACCGCTGCCATCCGTATTTGGCGCCCTGGTATGCCTGCTCCTGATCCCGCCGGAAGCCGGATTGCTCCATGCGCAGATGAGTGCCCGCACCCCTCGGCGTGAGGATCCAGGTGACGACGCTTTCGAGGCCATGGGCGTTCCAGGTATAGGCCAGCGTCTTGTTCGGCTCGACCTCGAGAACCTGACAGTCGACGGAACCCCATTCGGCGGTCAGCTTGAAGGAATGGTCGACGACGGGCTTGAAGTCGTTCTTCATGAGCCACTCCTGGATCAGGTGCGGCTGCGTAAGTGCGCGCCAGATCTTTTCCGGCGGAAACGCCACCTCCCGTTCGACGACGACGGTGCGAATTTCAGTCGATGTGTCGTTCATTGGTCCATCCTTTTCAGAAGATCTTCGAGATCATCGAACCGGCTTTCCCAAAAACCGGCCATTTGGCTCGTCCAATCGATCAGCGGCGCAAGCGCCGAAAGCTGCGCGCTATAATGTGTCTGGCGGCCTTCGTGACGGTCGCGCACCAGCCCGGCCCGCTTCAGCACCGCCAGATGCTTCGAGACAACCGGTTGCGAAACGCCGGCCCGCTCCGTCAGAACCCCGACCGTCTTCTCACCTTCGCGGCACAGCCGTTCGAAAATGGCCCGGCGGGTGGGATCGGCAAGCGTTTTAAAGAGCGCGTCATGAATGTTTGCCACCTGGAACCCATACCTCGTTGGCTATGGATTAACGTATAGCCAGTTAGCTATGAATGAGTCAAGCGGCATGGACACAAGAATCCGCACCAGAGGCGCGATCGACCATCCATGCCCAAGCGCCCGTGGCTATTTGCCTTGGCGGGTGATAATTCCGATGCGAGCCAATTCGCGGCAAAAACTGCCCTTTGAACCCGCCAGATCCAACAAAGGCGACGAAATTCCCCGCAAAGGGGTGACAAAGCCATGACAATGCGATATGTGCGCGGCCGGCATGGGAAGTTTCCCATCAACCACCAAAGAAAAGCAGACGTATTCGCCCCTGCCTTTAAAGGCATATATCCGAGGCGAGACCTCTAGAGGTCCGGCCGGGGATAGATCGTTCTGGGCGCTCTGGCTGTTGAAGCAACAACGAGGTTGATAACATGAACATCATTCAGCAGTTGGAAGCCGAACAGGCTGCCAAGATCGAAGCCAAGCGCACGCTCCCTGATTTTTCCGCTGGCGACACCCTTCGCGTCAACGTGAAGGTCACGGAAGGCAACCGTACCCGCGTTCAGGCCTATGAAGGCGTCTGCATCGCTCGCTCCGGCGGCGGCCTGCATGAGAACTTCACCGTTCGCAAGATCTCCTACGGCGAAGGCGTCGAGCGCGTATTCCCCATCTACTCGCCGATGATCGAAAGCGTCGAAATCGTTCGCCGCGGTAAGGTCCGTCGCGCCAAGCTGTACTACCTGCGCGACCTGCGCGGCAAGGCTGCCCGTATCGTTGAAAACACCGGTACCCGCGCCCGCAAGCTCAACGACGCCGAGCGCCAGGCAGTTGCCGAGGAAAAGGCTCGCATCGAAGCTGAAAAGATTGCAGCAGCCCAGGCTCTGGCAGCCGAAAAGGCAGCAGCAGAAGCCGCCGAAGCAAAGGCCGCAGCCGAAGCAGCAGCAGCTGCTGAAGCCGCCGCAGCCGCTGAACCGGCAGCAGAATAAGTCTCGATCCATCGGGATCACGATGAAAAAGGCGGCCCTCGGGTCGCCTTTTTTATTGCCTGACGCCTCGAGGATTTCCAAGAGAAATGCGCCGGCTGCTTCTATAAAAGATGTTCTTATGATTTACATGAAGCAATTATTTTGATTAATTTATGAAAAAAATTGCTTTATTATGCCGTAAAAAATTTTCTACCAACCGCTTGTTTTTAGAATTCCCTTCCCATTTTTTATGATTGCCGCCATGGCAACAGCCTTGCCATTGGCTTTCCAAATATGACACTTTCGCGCCACGCTAATCGGGGAAATTTCCATGGCATTCCGTCGTTCGTTCCTTCTGGGCCTCAGCGCCCTCGTGCTTGCCCCTTTCACCTCCTTCGCCGCTGACCTGCCGAACCTTAACGGCAAGACCGTCATCGTCGTTACGGAAAATGCTTACCCACCGCTCCAGTTCATCGACCCAAAGACCAACAAGGCAATCGGCTGGGAATATGACGCGATGAACGAGATCGCCAAGCGCCTGAATTTCAAGGTTGAGTACCAAAACACCAGCTGGGACGCGATGATCCAGGCCGTTTCCGAAGGCCAGTACAACATCGGCATGACCGGCATCACCATCAAGGATGACCGCAAGCAGAAGGTCGATTTCTCCGACCCCTATATGCGCTCCGAGCAGTTCATGCTCGTGCGCGGTGACGAGAAGCGTTTCACCGAGGCGAAGAGCTTCGCCGCCTTCAAGGACGGCCTGATCGGCGCGCAGCCAGGCACAACGCCCTTCTACACCGCCGTCTATTCGGTCCTTGACGGCAACGAGCAGAACCCGCGCATCAAGACCTTCGAAACCTTCGGCGCCACCGTGCAGGCTCTGAAGACCGGTGACGTCGACATGGTGCTGACCGACGGCACGGCCGGCAAGGGCTATGTCGATGCCTCCAACGGTGGCCTCAAACTGATTGGCGGCCCCCTCGGCTCCGAGGATTTCGGCTTCATCTTCCAGAAGGGCTCCGATCTCGTCGCTCCGGTCAACGCGGCGATTGCCAGCCTCAAGGCCGACGGGACCTTCGAAGCGCTGAACAAGAAGTGGTTCCTCGACTACAAGATGGGCCAATGAACGCTGCAGATCGACATACCGGAAGCCCGCTCTGATGGCACCTTTGGCAGGCCCGGGCGGGCACCGCGGCAAGGAAGACTTTCCCTGGTGGTTGGTCGTCCTTGCCATCCTCGGTATCGGCGCCTCTTTCGCAATTGCGGCGAACGGCCTCTATACCCAGATTTTCTCTCTTCTGCTGAACGGCATCGGCGTCACAATCTTCGTGACGCTGGTGGCCTTCACGCTTGCCATGCTGCTTGGCCTGGGGCTTGCACTGCTCGGCCTGTCGGATTTCCTCGTGCTGCGGCAAGTGGCACGCCTCTATATCGAGATTGTGCGCGGCATCCCGATATTGGTACTGCTCTCCTATATCGCCTTTGTCGGCACGCCGGCCTTCGTTGCCGTCTATAACTTCATCACGTCCCCATTGGTCTCCGCCGGCTGGACGAATCCGCTCATCACCCGCGACGTGCCCTTCGTCTGGCGCACGATCATCGCGCTGACGATCGCCTATTCGTCCTTCATCGCCGAAATCTTCCGCGCCGGCATCCAGGCGGTCGACCAGGGCCAGATCGAGGCAGCAAAGGCACTCGGCCTCAGCCGCTTCCAGCGCTTCCGCCTCGTCGTCTTTCCGCAGGCAATCCGCGTCATCCTCCCGCCGCTCTCCAACGATTTCATCGCGATGGTCAAGGACAGCTCGCTGGTATCAGTCCTCGGGGTTGCCGATATCAGCCAGCTCGCCAAGCTCTACTATTCGGCCAATTTCCGCTATTTCGAAACGTTGTCGATCCTCGCTTTCATCTATCTCTTGCTGACAGTCGGCCTGTCTCTGTTGCTGCGGCAGCTCGAAGCCTGGATGCGTCGCCGCTCCGGCAGCGATCGCTCCGCCTTCCCCCGGATGGCTGCGGGCCAGCCACCCGGGGCACAGGTGTGATCGGTTCGGTCAAATGCCGGCCGTACCGATAGAGCCTATCGTCGCCATTGCCGAAGGTTTTGAAAATTGATATGAGCATGGCCATGAGTAAGATCATGAGCAAAGACGGACGTTACGTCACGGCTTTCGTGCTGCAGGACCATAAGCGCCTGCCGGCACGCTTCTTTGCGATGATTTCTGGCGCGCTCAACAGCCGACTTCGCTGATCACACCCGAGGCCGGCGGTCCTGATCCGTCAATCCCCATTTACGACACTGCCAATATGGATCTGTAGCCATGAGCGCTCCACGCACACTTTACGATAAAATCTGGGATGACCATCTGGTCGACGCACAGGATGACGGCACCTGTCTTCTCTATATCGACCGCCACCTCGTTCATGAGGTGACGTCGCCGCAGGCATTCGAAGGCCTGCGCATGACCGGTCGCAAGGTCCACGCACCGCAGAAGACGCTTGCCGTCGTCGACCACAATGTTCCGACCTCGGCCGATCGCCACCTCGGCATCAAGAACGAGGAAAGCCGCATCCAGGTCGAACAGCTGGCCAAGAATGCCGCCGAATTCGGCGTTGAATACTACTCCGAGAACGATAAGCGTCAGGGCATCGTTCACATCATCGGCCCTGAGCAGGGCTTCACCCTGCCAGGCATGACCATCGTCTGTGGTGACAGCCACACCTCGACGCACGGCGCCTTCGGTTCGCTGGCGCACGGCATCGGCACCTCCGAGGTCGAGCATGTGCTCGCCACGCAGACGCTGATCCAGAAGAAGGCCAAGAACATGCTGGTGCAGGTCGACGGCCAGCTGCCGCCCGGCGTCACCGCAAAGGACATCATCCTTGCCATCATCGGCGAAATCGGCACCGCCGGCGGTACCGGCTACGTCATCGAATATGCCGGCGAAGCCATTCGCGCGCTGTCGATGGAAGGTCGCATGACCATCTGCAACATGTCGATCGAAGGCGGCGCCCGCGCCGGCCTGATCGCGCCGGACGAGATCACCTTCGAATATATCAAGGGCAAGCCGCGCGCGCCGAAGGGCGAAGAGCTGGAACAAGCGATCGCCTACTGGAAGACGCTGACATCGGACGAAGGCGCACATTACGACCGTATCGTCACGCTCAACGCCGCCCAGCTGCCGCCGATCGTTTCCTGGGGTTCATCGCCGGAAGACGTCATCTCCGTTCAGGGTGTCGTTCCCAACCCGGACGAAATCCAGGATGAGACCAAGCGTACGTCCAAGTGGCGCGCCCTCGACTATATGGGCCTGAAGCCGGGCACGCCGATGACCGAGATCAACGTCGATCGCGTCTTCATCGGCTCCTGCACCAACGGCCGCATCGAAGACCTGCGCGCCGTCGCCAAGGTCGTCGAAGGCAAGACCGTTGCCTCCACCGTCGACGCCATGATCGTTCCGGGCTCCGGCCTCGTGAAGGAACAGGCGGAAGCCGAAGGCCTCGACAAGATCTTCAAGGCGGCCGGCTTTGACTGGCGCGAGCCTGGCTGTTCCATGTGCCTCGCCATGAACGACGACCGCCTGAAGCCGGGCGAGCGTTGCGCATCGACGTCGAACCGCAACTTCGAAGGCCGCCAGGGCTTCAAGGGCCGCACGCACCTGGTCTCGCCGGCCATGGCCGCGGCCGCTGCGATCGCCGGACACTTCGTCGATATCCGCGAGTGGAACTGATCCGCTTCAAAGCATGAATAGGAAAGGGCGGCCCTTAGGCCGCCCTTTTCGTTTGTCGCGAAGAGTTCGATTCCGAGTTTAGTGTTTCGATGCGGCGGCTTGACCTTCGCTTAACACAGGCGTCGCTGCTGGTTGTACTTGCTGCGCGCGCTGGCTGAGCCAGACGCTGCCGAGCACGACAACGATGCCGAAGATCTGCATCGGGCTCAGCTGCTGGCCGAGAACCACCCAGCCCAGGATCACCGCGGTCGTCGGGCTGAGGAAGCCGAGTGGCGAAACCACCGAAGGCTCGAGCCGCGACAGGCCGCGAAACCAGAGGATATAGGTAAGCGCCGCGCCGATCAGCCCGAGATAGGCAAAGCCGATGATGTTGGCGCCGGTCAGATGCGGCAGCGGCGGCTCGAGCAGAAGGGCGAATGGCAGCAGCAAGACGCCACCGGCCGTCAACTGCCACGCCGTGAAGGTGAGCGGCGAGACAGCCGGCCGCCAGCGGCGGCTGAGCACTGTTCCGCCAGCCATGGAGAAGGCACCGGCAATACCGGCGACAATGCCGATGGGATCGAGCGTTGCATTTGGCGTCAGGATCAGCAGCGCCACGCCGCCGATGCCGGCGACAGCGGCGATGATGGAGAGGCTCTTGATCGGTGAGCCGAGCAGCAGTCGCGCCAGCACGATGACGATCAGCGGCTGGACCGCGCCGACGGTCGCGGCCACGCCACCGGGCAGGCGGTAGGCCGAGATGAACAGCAGCCACCAGAAGATCGAGAAATTCAACGCGCCGAGGACGAGCGATTTGATCCACCAGATCCCATGCGGCAGCCGACGCACGATGAGCAGCAGCAAAAGCCCGGCCGGCAGCGCACGCAGGGTTGCGACCGTGAGGGGATAGCCGGCGGGCAGGAGCTGCGTCGTCACCAGATAGGTGCTGCCCCAGATCGCCGGCGCGATGGCCGTCAGCAGAAGGTCGACATTACGGTTCATGGCCCTGGCCCCAAATTTATCTTGACCTCAAGATAAACCGAAATATCTTGACGTCAAGATAAATTCATGGCGATGTCCAGGCATGGATCGTATCGACAAAATTCTTGACCAATGGCGCCGCGAGCGGCCCGATCTCGACACGACGGCCATGGGCCTCTTCGGGCGCATGCGCAATCTCACGCTTCATCTCTCGCGCGAGATGGAGAAGACCTTCGGACGCTTCGGCCTGAATTCGGCGAACTTCGACATGCTGGCGACCCTGCGCCGCTCAGGCGAACCCTACACCCTCTCTCCCAGCGACCTGATGGATACGATGATGGTGTCATCGGGCACCATGACCAACCGCATCGACCAGCTCGAAAAGGCCGGTCTCGTCGCTCGCACCCAGAACCCGAATGACGGCCGCAGCTTTCTGATTTCCCTGACGCCGGAGGGCTTCAAGCTCATCGATGCCGCCGTGACGGCGCATGTCGAAACGCAAGCTCGGCTTGTTTCCGCCCTCTCGCAGGAGGAAAGAGCTGCCCTCGACGGCCTGCTGCGCAATTATTTAGCCAGCTTCGAATCTCGCTAAGAGATCCGAACACCGCTCGGCGCAGACATCCCGAATGCAGCCTCGCAGCCAGCGATGCGCCGGATCCGCATCGAGCCGCGGGTGCCAGAGCAGCGAGATCGTCACATCCGATGTCGGCACCGGCAGCGCGAAACTATGCATGCCGGCCCTGAGGTTGCCGGTATAGCGCTCGGGTACGCTGACGATCAGGTCGGAGGAGCGCGCCAGGGCCAGCGCCGCCGAAAAGCTGCCGACGATGGTGACGATCTGCCGTTCGCGCCCCAGCCGTTCCAGCGTTTCGTCGATCTGTCCTTTCCGCAAGCCGCGCCGCGAAACGAGAATGTGTTGCCCGGCAGCATAGCGCTCCGGCGTCATTGGCCCCTCGCTTAAGGGATGGCCGCGCCTGACTACGCCGATGAAGCGGTCGTGAAACAGGGCCTGCGTTCGCAGTTCCGGGCTTGTATCGTCGCCGACGACGCCGGTTTCCAGATCGATCGTGCCGTCACGCAGCGGCGTGCTGTCCTTGTCCAGCTTCTGCGTGAAATAGAGCCGCACGCCCGGCGCTTGCTCCGCGATCCGGGTGATCAGTTCGGCGCCGAAATTCTCCACGAAGCCCTCGCGGACGCGCAGCGTGAAGGTCCGAACGAGCTGTTTCAAATTCAACGTCTCGGAGGGCCGCAAGGCTGCCTCGGCCTCCTCCACGAGCTGGCCGACACGCTCGCGCAACTCCAGTGCTCGCGGTGTCGGTACAAGGCCGCGACCGGCTCTCACCAGCAATGGATCACCCGTCGTCTCGCGCAGGCGCGCCAGGGCCCGGCTCATGGCGGAAGGGCTCAGCCGCAATCGCCGGGCAGCGCGCGCGACGCTGCCCTCCGCAAGCAGGGCGTTGAGAGTGACCAGCAGGTTGAGATCGGGCGTGGACATGGCGCGACCATAGCATAAATTCACCAGTATATAGCGTCAAACGCACGAATGAAGTGCAAATGCTGCGCGTTCCGCCATATCGCCGCAATGGCTACCTTTCTGCCGGGACTTTCTTATACCGCCAGAATTGGAGCTCATGTTGAAGCCAATCATTGAAGAACCGGGCAAAGCCCGGCGCACAGGACCAGAACCTTCCATCCGGTGGGCGCTTGCCAGCCTCTCGCTCTCCATGCTCATGCCCTCGCTCGATACCAGCATCGCCAATGTCGGCCTGCCGACGCTGGCAGAGGCTTTCGGCGCCTCCTTCCAGCAGGTGCAGTGGATCGTGCTTGCCTATCTGCTCGCCATCACCACGCTGATCGTCAGCGTCGGTAAACTCGGCGACATCGTGGGACGGCGGCGACTGCTGTTGACGGGTATAGCGCTCTTCACCCTCGCCTCGCTGTTCTGCGGCATAGCGCCGACGCTGTGGCTGCTGATAGCAGCACGCGCCTTGCAGGGCCTCGGTGCAGCCATGATGATGGCACTGACGGTGGCGATGGTCGGTGAGACCGTGCCGAAGGAGCGGACGGGCAGCGCCATGGGCCTGCTCGGCACCATGTCCGCCATCGGTACGACACTCGGCCCGTCGCTCGGCGGCATCCTGATTGCCTGGTACGGCTGGGAAACCATCTTCCTGGTCAATCTGCCGCTGGGGATCATCAACCTCCTGCTCGCCGCCCGTTTCCTGCCGGCAGATCGCCCCGACCGGAAGGTCGTCCGGGGACGCCCCGATGCGGTCGGCACGCTGCTGCTGGCTCTGACGCTTGCCGCCTATGCGCTCGCCATGACAATGGGCCATGGCAGCTTCGGCGCGCTGAATATCGGCCTGCTGCTGGCCGCGGCCTTGGGCGCAGCACTCTTCGCCTTCGCCGAGACGAAAGTGAAGTCGCCGCTGCTGCGCCTGTCGATGTTCAGAAACTCATCGCTAAGTACGAGCCTTGCCATGAGCACGCTGGTCACGACGGTTATCATGGCAACATTGGTGGTCGGGCCTTTCTATCTCTCCCACGCCCTCGGCTTCGATGCGGCCCATGTCGGTGCCATCATGTCCGCCGGCCCCCTGGTATCGGCGCTGACGGGCATACCCGCCGGCCGCATCGTCGATCGCTTCGGCGCACATCGCATGACCGTAACAGGCCTCATCGGCATGATCATCGGCCTGTCGCTGATCTCAGCACTGCAGGGAAGCTTCGGGATTGCCGGCTATGTCGGTCCGCTCGTCATCACCACGGCAAGCTATGCGCTGTTTCAGGCATCCAACAACACCACGATCATGAAAGACATAAGCTCCGAGCAGCGCGGTGTGATTTCAGGCATGCTGAGCCTGTCGCGAAACCTCGGGCTGATATCAGGCGCATCCGTCATGGGCGCGATCTTCACGCTGGCATCGGGAACCGCCAACGTGACCGTGGCGGCGCCCGAAGCGGTGGCGAGCGGGATGCAGATCACCTTCGCGGTCGGCGCCCTGGTGATCACCGCAACGCTCGCGATCGCCATCACGGGCCTGGCATTTGCAAAGCGCACCGTGCTCTCGCAGGAAGTCTCGTGAGAGTGAAGCAAAGGGGATGGCGGAGGATAAGCCCGCCATCCGATCAAGACGATCCGTGACTGCCGAATTCGGCGGAAACGAAGTCGAGGAAGCTACGCAGCTTCGGCGTGATACGGCGATCGGGCGCGTGGAGAATATGCAGCGGTCGCGTCGGCACGCTGTATTCAGGCAGGACAGGCAAGAGCGTCCCGGCCTCCAGGCTCGATCGAACAAGCTCGAACGGCTGAAGGATGATACCCTGCCCTGCCAGCGCCGCCTGCAGCAGCGCTTCGCCATTATCGACCATCAGCCGGCCCGAGATAGGGACGCTGACATTCCCGCCTGGCCCTTCGAAGTCCCAATGCGTCCTCAACATGGTGTGCGAGAAGATGAGGCAGTCGTGACCCTGAAGATCATTCGGTTTTAACGGCACGCCGCGAGAGCGCAGATAGCTCGGCGCCGCGCAGATGACGAGCCGATAGGGGGCGAGGCGGCGGGCGATCAAGCCGCTGTCGGCGAGTTCGCCGATGCGAAAGACCGCATCATAGCCCTCGTCGATCAGATCGACCAACCGGTTCGACAGCGACAGGTCGATCGAAACCTCGGGATGGGCACCGAGGTATTTCGGCAGTTTCGGCGCCAGGGCATTGATCCCGAACGTGACGGGGGCATTGACCTTCAGCTTTCCCCTGGGCACCGCCCGCGTTTCCGCCGCCAAAGCCTCCGCTGCCTCGACTTCGGCCAGTATATTTCGTGAGCGCTCGTAGAACTGGCTGCCGATCTCCGTCAGGTGCTGGCGGCGCGTGGTGCGGTTCAAAAGCCGAACGCCCAGATGCTGTTCGAGAAATCGCACATGTTTGCCGACGAGCTGCGGCGACATGTTCAATGCATCGGCAGCAGCGCTGAACGAGCCAAGCTCGACCGCCTTGACGAAAATGCTCATGCTGGAAAAGCGATCCATTAGAAACGTTCTATTTCAAGTATAGCTCTATTTAGATCATTTATCCCGATATGGCGATAATACTATCTATTCGTCAGCAACAACAAGGAGCTGACGACCATGAAAATCGCTGTCATCGGTACTGGAAATATGGGTGCGGGCCTGGCACGCCTGCTGGCTGGAACGGGCTCGGGCGTGGTGATCGGCCACCGCGATCCGGCAAAGGCGGCCGCATTTGCCGCCGAACTGGGCGCGAATGTCGAAGCGGGTGGGATTGCCGCCGCCGTCAAGCTCGCCGACATCGTCATACTGGCGCTGCCCTATGGCGCGGTGGCCGACGCCCTCAGGGAAGCCGGCAATCTCAAGGGAAAGATACTGGTCGATATCAGCAACCCGATCACGGCGGACTTCCGCGGTCTCGTTGTCGGCCACTCGACATCGGCGGCCGAGGAAATCCAGGCGCTGGCGCCCGATGCCATCGTGGTGAAGGCGTTCAACACCATCTTCGCGACACTCCTGCCGGTTGAAGCACGCAAAGGCAAGGTGCTGCAGGCCTTCGTGGCCAGCGACGATGAGAAGGCCAAGGCGGCAGTATCCAGCCTCGTTCAATCGATCGGCTTCGAACCCGTCGACGCAGGTCCGCTCACCAATGCCCGCTTCATCGAGCCCATTGGCGAGATGAACATCCACTTCGGCTTCTTCCTCGGCAAGGGACCTTCCGTGGCTCCCGCCTGGGTTCAGGTCTGACGTCGTTCAAGACAAAAGAGGCCCGGAGCTCCTCGCTCCGGGCCTCTCACTATCAATAAAGTCCGACGAACCGGATCAGAAGCTCGCCTTCACCGGATCCGGGCCGATACGGCCGCTGGCGGAATCGAGCTTGTCGAGATCAGCCAGATCATCGCTGTCGAGCTTGAAGTCGAAGACTTTGAAGTTCTCTTCGATACGGCTCGGCGTAACCGACTTCGGAATGACGATCAGGCCGTTGTCGATATGCCAGCGAATGATGATCTGCGCCGGCGTGCGGCCATGCTTTGCGGCGACCTTGCCGATCACGGCGTTTGTCAGGAGCTTGCCCTGGCCGAGCGGGCTCCAGGACTGGGTCTTGATGCCGAGCTTGTCATGTACTTCGCGCAGCGCCTTCTGCTGGAAGGTCGGATGCAGCTCGATCTGGTTCAAAACCGGCGTGACGCCGGTCTCGCCGATGATCCGGTCGAGATGTTCCTTGGCGAAGTTGGAGACGCCGATCGAATGCGCGCGGCCCTCTTCCTTGAGGCGCACGAATGCCTTCCAGGTATCGAGGTAGCGGTCGCGGTGCGGCGACGGCCAGTGAATGAGGTAGAGGTCGAGATAATCGGTGCCGAGCCGCTTCAGACTTTCGTCGAAGGCCTTCAGCGTGGAATCGAAGCCCTGCGCCTCGTTCCAGAGCTTGGTGGTCAGGAAGATGTCCTTGCGGGCGACGCCAGACTGGCGCATGCCCTCGCCGACACCATCTTCATTGGCGTAGATGGCTGCCGTGTCGACATGGCGATAGCCGGCTTTCAAAGCCGTGCTGACGGCCAAAGGAGCGACGTTTTCCGGCGTCTGCCAGACCCCGAGGCCGACCTGCGGAATGGACTTGCCGTCGTTGAAAGTGATTGTCGGTTGTGTGGTCACGATAAATCTCCAGGTGATGGGAAGTGGATGGAGTGAAGGCGCGAATTAAATCCGGAAAGAAAGGGTCCCCGTCCTGGCCCGCGCGGGCCGCCGGTCGAAAACCTATATAGTGGAGAATACCGAGAGTTTAACCCCGGCCGGACATTCAGACAACCCGGACGGTCGTTCCCTTGCGCATCAGCGGCAGGATGCGCCGCATATCGCCAGGGCTGACGGCGATGCAACCGGCCGTCGGCTCGTAGCCGGGCCTGATCAGGTGGAAGAAGATTGCCGAGCCGCGATGACGCCGGCGCGAACTCACGTTCCAGTCGAGCACGAGACATATGTCGTAGAGCCCATCGCCCCGTCGCATCTCCTCATGGCTGGGCTTGAAGGGAGCCTTCACCAGCCTGTTGTAATTGGCATCCTCGGGCTGGTCGCACCACAGCATGTCCTTGCGAATACGCCGCATCGGCAGAGCCGTCTGCGGGAGGCGGACATGATCGCCACGCATGAAGCCATAAAGCAGCTTCATGGAGGCAATCGGTGTCGCGCCGTCGCCCTCGCGCTTCAATATGCTGCGCCCGGATCGGCCGATCGCGGCCTGAACAGTCAACGGTCCGACCTTGACCAGCGCGCGCGTCTTCTTACCCGGCGCAGGACGTACGACGATCGTGGAAGCGGACCGCCTGGCCCCTGCCCTTGTCTTTTCCATTTTCCTCACATGTTTTTGCTTTGCGCGTGATTTCATTTGAAATCATAGCAGTTACAACCAAACCACCAAGCCTGAGCCGCGTCGCGACTTGCTAAAAATGCAATTTGGCGTAGGACTTAGGTGGGATTAGAACGAGGATCCGAACGGCATGACCGCACGCACCATTCTCCTGGTGGATGATGACAACGACCTGCGTGAAATGTTGGTCGAGCAATTATCGCTTTATGAGGAATTCAACGTCCTGCAGGAAATGACGGCCGGAAAGGGCGTGCAGACCGCACGCACCGTGCCTGTCGATCTCCTGATCATGGATGTCGGACTGCCTGACATGGATGGCCGCGAAGCCGTAAAGCTGTTGCGCAAGAACGGCTTCAAGTCGCCGATCATCATGCTGACGGGCCACGACACGGATTCCGACACCATCCTCGGCCTCGAAGCCGGCGCCAACGATTACGTCACCAAGCCCTTCCGCTTCGCCGTCTTGCTCGCCCGCATCCGCGCGCAGCTGCGCCAGCACGAGCAGAGCGAAGACGCGACTTTCACCGTCGGCCGCTATCTCTTCAAGCCGAGCCAGAAGCTGCTCACCACCGAAGACGGGCAGAAGATCCGCCTCACGGAAAAGGAAGCGGCGATCATCCGCTATCTCTACCGCGCCGACCAGAAGGTCGTGACCCGCGACATCCTTCTCGAAGAAGTCTGGGGCTACAATTCCGGCGTGACAACGCACACGCTCGAAACCCACGTCTACCGCCTTCGCCAGAAGATCGAGCGCGATCCATCCAACGCTGAAATCCTGGTGACGGAAAACGGTGGCTACAAGATCATTCCATAGGCCACAGACATGGCGCTGAACGACGATATCCGGCTGCTGTCGCAACTGCCGCTGTTTCACGGCATGGGCGATGAGCCGTTGCGGCTGATTGCCTTCGGCGCCGATCGTCGTCATGTGACCGAGGGCCAGACCCTGTTTCGGGAGAAGTCGCCGGCCGAATGCGCCTATGTCGTCACGCGCGGCAGCTTCGAACTCAGCACCATCGATCCCGCCGGGCAGAAACAGGTGGAAGCGGTGGTACAAGCCGGAACGATGCTGTCCGAGCTGGCAATGGTGACGCTGGTGGAGCGGAAATACACAGCGGTTGCCGCTGAAGAATCCGACGTGATCCGCATTACACGGGCTCTCTTTCATCGGCTGATTGAGGAATATCCCGATGCCGGCCTGCTGATCCAGAACCGCATTCGCGAAAACTTCGCAGCGCTTGCCCGGCAGGCAGCAGCCCTTCTCGGCCGGTTTTCCTGATCCTCACCAACGACCCGCCTCAGGACAACGCCTTTACGAGCAAGACCGTCGTCAGCCCGCTATCCCAATCCTCGTCCGGATAGCGATCAACCTCGCGATAGCCTCGGGCTGCGTAGAAGGCCTGGCTGGGATGATTGAATGTATCGGTTTCCAGCCGTGCCGTGGCAAAGCCGGCAGCGGCGATGTGCTTCTCCGCATGGTCCATCAGGCGTCGTCCGATTCCCTGTCGGGCATGCGCTGAATGCACGTGGAGGGCGTGCACGAAGTCGTCCTCCCAATCGACGAAGCCGACGACCTCACCGGCAACCTCAGCCACCCGGAATTGAAGCCCGCGCATATCGACATAGGCGGTAGGCTTTTCTTCCTGGAGAAATGCCTGCGCAGCGGTCTCAGTGATATTGGGACGCCAGGTGCTGTTGAACGTGTCGTGAAGAACAGCACGCAGGTTGGCCATGTCTTCCCGTCGCGCTGCCCGAAGGATGGGATCTCTATTTCCACTCATGATGGCAGGATAGACCTGTGGGCGGATCGAATCCAGCCTTTGGCGCCCTTGTTTGACGGCGGCCATGTGGATCGATCACGGAGCAGCAGATACTACCCTTGCCGCCCGCTAGAGATCGAAATGCGCCGTGACCGGCACATGGTCGGATGGGCGATCCCAGCCACGCGCCGCCTTCAGGATTTCGATGCGCTGCAGGTGTGGGCCGAGATCGGAAGACGACCAGATGTGGTCGAGGCGGCGGCCGCGGTCGGCAGCTTCCCAGTCCTTGGCGCGGTAGCTCCACCACGTATAAAGCTTTTCACTCTCCGGCACCTTCAGGCGCATCAGATCGAGCCAGGAGCCTCGCTTCATCACCTCGATCAGCCCATCAGTCTCGACCGGCGTATGGCTGACGATCTTGAGCAGCTGCTTGTGCGACCAGACATCGTGCTCCAGCGGCGCAATGTTGAGGTCACCGACCAGGATCGCCGAGGTATTCGGCTCGGCATTGGCGCTCAGGTGCTTCATTTCCTCGATGAAATCGAGCTTGTGACCGAACTTCGGATTGATGCTGCGATCAGGCTCGTCGCCGCCGGCCGGAACATAGAAATTATGCACACGGATGCGGCGCCCGCCACGCTCGAAGATCGCCGAGATGTGCCTGCTGTCGCCGACGTTGCAATAATCCTGGCGGTGATCTTCGGTCAGCGGAAAACGCGAGGCGATCGCCACGCCGTGATAGCCCTTCTGGCCATGGATGATGATGTGCTCGTAGCCAAGCGCGCGCAGCGGCGCGTAGGGAAAAAGCTCGTTCGGAACCTTGGTCTCTTGCAGGCAGAGAATGTCGGGCTGGCCCTGCATCAGGAACTGTTCGACGATGGGCATGCGCAGCCGCACCGAATTGATATTCCAGGTCGCAATCGAAAATCCCATGCCAACGCCTTTCCCATAAAGCAATTCCAGGAAAAGTGCGCAGCGGTTTTCCGGCCGGAATTGTGTCAAAACAGACAGCTGGAGCGGTTCAGCGATTCCGTGAAACACTCTACTCAGGATAAGGCTTTAGACCGGCCGCAGCGGAAAGAAAAGCGCCATTCGGCGCTTCCTCAGCTACCAAAGATCCAGACAGCGATCAGCGGATGTAGTCGATGCGGAAAACGCTGTCGTCGAAGGCCACATTGGTCTTCACATTGTTGATGATGACATCGGTCGTCTTGCCCTGCGGATCGATAACGGTCCATTGGCGCAGGTCATAGGTCTTCGAATCGAAGATCATCGTAATCGTGGAATCGCCGAAGACGGTGCGGTTGCCGAGCGTGATCTTGGTCAAGTCGAGCTGCGATTCGACATTGCGCACCATATCGGCGGAAAGGTCGATCTTGTTGGCAAGCAGAAGGCTCAGCGGCGTCTTCGACAGCTGATACATATTCTTCGTATTCGTCTGGTCGTTGATGACCTGCACATTGTTGCCATCGCAAATAACGCGCATGCGAGACGGCGGATCGTAGTTGAAGCGCATCTTGCCGGGGCGCAGGATGAAAAACGTGCCGCTCATCTGGTCGCCGCGCGGCCCGATCTGCAGAAAGCCCCCCTTCATCGACTTGATGGACGAGAAGTGATCGGCGATGGCCTGGGCAATATTGGGATTGACGGCGGCGGCCTGCGCCTGGGCCTGAGCAAGAGCCGAAACCGGCAGAGCGCCTGCCGCACCGACCGCGACCATGGCGCCGAGGAAATGCCGGCGGCTCAGGGAAAGTCGGGTCGAGGGCTGCGCATCAATCTTTGTCATCGAATTCTCCTTCATGCTTTGTCCATGGCGCGCAAAATCGGCGTCTTCATGGCGCGGCGGCCCGTGGTTCGCTGGGGTCGCTATCAAATGTCCTTGAACATAGGCGGAATATCCGACGCGGAAAGCCAGATCGCCTCAACGATCCAGAATGTCCGCTTCGGTGGGAACGAGAATTTCGCGCTTGCCGGCGTGGTTGGCCGGGCCGATCAGGCCCTCCTGCTCCATACGCTCGATCAGCGATGCCGCGCGGTTGTAGCCGATGCCGAGGCGGCGCTGGATGTAGGAGGTCGAAGCCTTGCCATCCCGCAGAACGATCGCGACCGCCTGATCGTAGGGATCTTCCGAATCGGAAAGGTTGGCAGTTCCTGCCGGACCATGGCCGTCTTCATCCTCATCGTCATCAGCGGTGATGGCGTCGAGATATTGCGGCGAGCCCTGCGTCTTCAGGTAGGCGACGATATCCTCGACTTCACCGTCGGCGACAAACGGGCCGTGGACGCGCTGGATGCGCCCGCCGCCCGCCATATAGAGCATGTCGCCCATGCCGAGCAGCTGTTCGGCACCCTGCTCGCCAAGAATGGTGCGGCTGTCGATCTTCGACGTCACCTGGAAGGAGATGCGTGTCGGGAAGTTCGCCTTGATCGTGCCGGTGATGACGTCGACGGACGGACGCTGCGTCGCCATGATGACATGAATGCCGGCTGCACGCGCCATCTGCGCCAGGCGCTGCACCGCGCCTTCGATGTCCTTGCCGGCGACCATCATCAGGTCGGCCATTTCGTCGATGATGACGACGATGTAGGGCATCGGCTTCAGATCGAACTCTTCGGTCTCGTAGATGGCTTCGCCGGTCTGGCGGTCGAAGCCGGTCTGCACCGTACGGCTGATCGCCTCGCCCTTGGCGACGGCCTGCTCGACGCGGGAATTGAAGCCGTCGATGTTGCGCACGCCGATCTTCGACATCTTCTTGTAGCGCTCTTCCATCTCGCGGACGGTCCACTTGAGCGCAACGACGGCCTTCTTCGGATCGGTGACGACAGGCGACAGCAAGTGCGGAATGCCGTCATAGACGGAGAGTTCCAGCATCTTCGGATCGATCATGATCAGGCGGCACTGTTCCGGCGTCATGCGATAGAGCAGCGACAGGATCATCGTGTTGATGGCGACGGACTTGCCCGAGCCGGTGGTGCCGGCGACGAGCAGATGCGGCATCTTGGCGAGATCGGCGATGACAGGCTCGCCACCGATCGTCTTGCCAAGCGCCATGGCGAGCTTGGCCTTGGAGGTCTCGAAATCGCGGCTGGCGACGAGCTCGCGCAGGAAGACCGTCTCGCGCGTCGAATTCGGCAATTCGATGCCGATGGCATTGCGACCGGGGACGACGGCGACGCGGGCGGCGATCGCGCTCATCGAGCGGGCGATATCGTCGGCAAGGCCGATGACACGGGAGGACTTGATGCCCGGCGCCGGCTCCAGTTCGTAGAGCGTCACCACCGGGCCGGGACGGACGTGAATGATCTCACCCTTGACGCCGAAGTCTTCGAGTACGCCTTCGAGCATGCGGGCATTCTGTTCCAGCGCATCGGCCGAAAGCGTCGCATCGCGCGCAACCGCCCTGGGTTCGGCGAGCAGGTGCACGGCCGGAAGCTGGAAGCCATAGGGGCGAATGAAGGAAGTCTGCGCTTCGCGCTCGGCCCGCACGCCGGGCTTCGGGCGCGACGCTGGCGGGATGACGCGTTGTCCCGCTGCCGCCTTCGGCGTTGCCGGACGCAGCGGCCATTCATCCTCGTCCTCGTCGTCGGCCAGAATGCCGGCCGGACGCGGCAAGTCGCGCTCATAGGACGCATCCTCGTCCTCGTCATCATCGTCACCGAGGCTGATGGAGGGAGCGGAAACGACGCGGCGCGCAGCCGAGCTCTCAAGCGATGGCTCGACACGGTCACCTCGCGCCATCGGCGCCTTGGCGCGCATGGGTTCGTTCAATGTGCCGAATTCGTCGTCATTGAAATCATAGGGGGCATCGAAAGCATGGTCGCGGCGCTTGCGCGGCCCCATGCCGAACAAACGGCGAAGGCGGGCCTGGGTATTGTACCAGGCATGCATGACTGCACCGAAGGCCAGAAGGTTGCCGAGGAAGCCGCCGCGGTCGTCATCCTCGTCCTCATCACCGACCCGACGCGCGCGGCTGCGCGTTTCCTCGTAGTCGTCTTCGCCATCCTCTTCTTCGACAAGGCTTTCCCCGATCACGCCGGCGCCAAAGAGCATGAGCCAGATCGCCGGGACGGCCAGAACCGACCCGATCACGATGGCGACGACACCGCTGGGATAGGTGCCGATGAAAAGGGCGGGAAAGCGCAGCAAGATGTCACCAACAACGCCGCCGATGCCGTTCGGGATCGGCCAGGTGGGCGGTGCGGGAAAGCACGCGATGGAGCCGGCCGCTACGACGCAACCGCCGAGCCACGCGCCGAGACGTGACGGCACGCGATTGAGCTTGCGGTTCGCTATCATCGCAAAGGCCCAGGCGGCAACGGGCAGCATCGCGACGACGGAAGCAAGCCCGAGAGCCTGCATCATGATGTCGGCGAAGGCAGCACCGGGAAAGCCGAGCAGGTTCGTCGGGGCGTTGGCCGTGGCGTAGGAATAGCTGGGGTCCATGACATTCCAGGTCGCCAGTGCCGCGACGGCCAGCGCCAGCAGCAACAGCAGCGCGAAGCCTGTCAGACCCTTGACCTGACGCCAAACCACACTCGATAGCGATAAACGGTCGGGGCGACCGCTCAACGCCGCCGAATTGCTTCTGCCCATGATATCCAGCCCCGTTCCGTGTCGAAAGCGCAAGCGAATCGGTCTATGCCCACTCGCCGGCAGGTTAGCCCTACCTAATCAGAGGAGGGTTAATGGCATGTTAACCATGCAGCCAGACCGGGCGAATCAAGGGGTTCTGCGGTGGATATCCGGGCCTCAAAACAAAAAAGACCCGAACCGAAGTTCGGGCCAAAAGCGTCCTGTCTGCAATCAGACAGGACGCGACGGGATGTTCAGCGATGCCGGGCTTTTTACCCCGGCATCGCAAGCCCGGATCAGGAGTTGTGGTAGGCAGCTTCGCCGTGCGAAGCGAGGTCGAGACCTTCGCGTTCGGCTTCCGGCGCAACGCGCAGGCCGATGATGACGTCGACCAGCTTGTAGAGGATTGCCGAGCCGATGCCGCACCACAGGATCGTGGTGATGACTGCAGTTGCCTGGACAACGACCTGGCTTCCCATCGTCACGCCATCGGCATAGCCGACGCCGCCCAGCGATGCGCTGGCAAATACGCCGGTCGCAAGTGCGCCGAAGATACCGCCGATGCAGTGTACGCCGAAGACGTCTGCCGTATCGTCATAGCCGAACTTGTTCTTCACGACGGATACGAAGAAGTAGCAAAGCGGCGAAACGATCAGACCGAGGACGATCGCGCCCATCGGGCCGACGATACCGGCAGCCGGCGTGACGGCAACGAGACCGGCAACCATGCCGGAAGCGCCGCCGAGCATGGAGGCCTTGCCGCGGGTGAAGGTTTCAACCAGCGACCAGGAGATGATGGCAGCGGCCGTTGCGACGAAGGTATTGACGGTGGCGAGCATCGCGCCGCCCGAAGCTTCGAGGTTCGAGCCGGCATTGAAGCCGAACCAGCCAACCCAGAGCATGGAAGCGCCGACCATGGTCAGCGTCATCGAATGCGGGGCCATCATGTCCTTGCCGAAGCCGACGCGCTTGCCGACCATGAGGGCGCCGACGAAGCCTGCGATACCGGCATTGATGTGAACGACGGTGCCGCCTGCGAAGTCGAGGGCGCCCATCTTGAAGAGCATGCCGTTGGAATCCCAGACCATATGAGCGATCGGGAAGTAGACGAAGGTCGCCCACAGCGCGCAGAAGAGCACGGCCGCGCCGAACTTGATGCGCTCGGCAAAGGCGCCGATGATCAGCGCCGGTGTGATGGCGGCGAACGTCATCTGGAACAGCATGAAGATCAATTCAGGAATGACGACGCCCTTGGAGAAGGTCGGAGCCGTGCTCGTGGGCGTGACGCCGGAGAGGAACATCTTGGCCGTGCCACCCCAATAAGGGCTGGTGCCGCCGCCGAAGGCAAAGGAATAGCCGTAGAGTACCCAGAGGATCATCACGACAGCGCCGATCATCGTGCACTGCATCAGGACCGAGAGCATGTTCTTCGAGCGGACGAGACCGCCGTAGAACAGCGCAAGACCCGGCACGAGCATGAACAGCACGAGAATGGTGGAGATGAACATGAAGGCGGTATCGCCCTTGTCCGGCACGGGCGTGGCAGCAGCAGCGGCTGCAGCAGCCGGAGCGGCGTCCTGCGCAAACGCGATCGCCGGCGCGAGCAGGGCCGCAGAAAGCGCACCCACCCGTGTCAAGGTGGAGGAAAGCTTGGAAAATGACATGCAAATAACTCCCTGATCAGCCGTGTCTTACAGAGCTTCGGAATCGGTTTCGCCGGTACGGATGCGCACGGCATGGTCAATCGAATAGACAAAGATCTTGCCGTCGCCGATCTGGCCGGTCTTGGCGGCCGTCGCGATGGCCTCGACGGCCTTGTCGACGATTTCGGTCGCGACTGCGACCTCGATCTTCAGCTTCGGCAGGAAGCTGACGGCGTATTCGGTGCCGCGATAGATCTCGGTGTGTCCCTTCTGGCGCCCGTAGCCTTTAACCTCGGTCACAGTCAGGCCCTGGATGCCGACAGCCGTGAGGGCCTCACGGACCTCATCGAGCTTGAACGGCTTGATAATGGCCATCACAATTTTCATCTGGTTTCCCATCCTTTGTTTACCCTCGGCATGGAGCCGACTCTCCTTGCCGCCGACGAAAGTTTCAGCAGCGACCGGGTATACACATTCAAGGGGCGTGCCAGATTCGTGACACATTTATAAACTATTGAAATAAAAGGGATTTATTACAGAAACTCAATAAAGCGGCAACTCGCGGCGCAGTTGTCGCACAAATAAAGTGCAAATTTATAAGTTTGCACTTTATTTAATCATTTGCCTTTTTACGAATCAGGCCCTCTTGCGCGACGGACGCAATCAAGACACCGGATCGCGTAAACAGGCTGCCGCGGGTGAAACCGCGCGCACCGGAGGCGCTGGGGCTTTCCTGGCTGTAGAGCAACCAGTCGTCGAGCTTGAACGGGCGGTGGAACCACATGGCGTGGTCGAGGCTTGCCACCTGAATGCTCTGATCCAGGACAGATGTGCCATGCGCGTTGAGCGCGACATCGAGCAAGGTCATGTCGGAGAGATAGGCGAGCACGGCATTGTGGTAGAGGCGGTCGTCCGGAACCGGGCCCGTCAGGCGCACCCAGATATTCTGCCGCTGGCTTGGCTGCGAGCGAGAAAAATAGCTCTCGATCGACACTGGGCGGATCTCGATCGCCCGCTTGCGCTCCCAATAGCGGCGCACATTCTCGGGCGCATGCGCCAGATAGCGTTCCATGATTTGCTGTTCGCCCATCAGATCCTCGGGCATCGGCACGTCAGGCATCTCCCCCTGATGTTCGAAGCCGGGCTCATCGACCTGGAACGACGCCGTCAGCGCAAAGATCGCCTTGCCGTGCTGAACCGCCAGCACGCGCCGGGTGTTGAAACTGGAGCCGTCGCGCAGGCGATCCACCTGATAGAGGATCGGAACCGCGGGGTCGCCGGGCAGCATGAAATAGGCGTGCAGGGAATGCGCGAAGCGATCGCCATCGACCGTTCGTTGCGCCGCCATCAGCGCCTGGCCGATGACCTGGCCGCCGAAGACGCGCTGCCAGCCCACCTGCGGACTGTTGCCGCGAAACAGGTTCATCTCGATCGTTTCCAGATCGAGCGTCGCCAGCACGACTTCCATGGGGGTGAGCTTCTCGGTCTCTCGCGACATTTTGCTTGAACTCCGATGGTAGGAACCACGAACAGGATGCTCTATATAGAACAGGAAGTGACAGTAGGACACAGGGAAGCGCTATGTTGGACATGCTGGTAGTGGGTGGCGGATATGTGGGTCTTGCCGCAGCGGTCGCCGTCAAACAAGCAGCTCCTCACCTCGATGTCATGATCGTGGAAGCCGCTCCGGAAACCGCATGGAAGAAGGACACGCGCGCCTCGGCGATCATTGCCGCCGCCTCCAAGATGCTCGATGTCCTGGGTGTATGGGATGAGATCGCGCCCGAGGCCGAGCCGATTACCCGCATGATCGTCACCGATTCGCGCACCAGCGATCCCGTGCGCCCCGTCTTCCTGACCTTTGACGGCGAAGTGACCGAGGGACAGCCCTTTGCCCATATGATCCCGAACCTTGCCATGGTTGGCGCGTTGCGCGGCGCCTGCGAGCGCCTGGGTGTCACCATCAAGCATGGCCTCAGCGCCACCGGTTTCGTCACGGATGATAGCAAGACCACCCTCACGCTCTCGGATGGCACCACGCTGGAGACGCGGCTTCTCGTCGCCTGCGATGGCGTGCGCTCCAAGCTGCGTGACATGGCAGGTATCAAGACGGTCAATTGGGAATACGGCCAGTCCGGCATCGTCGTCACCGTCGAGCACGAGCGCCCGCATGGCGGCTGCGCCGAAGAGCATTTTCTACCGTCGGGACCCTTCGCCATCCTGCCGCTGAAGAACAACCGTTCCTCGCTCGTCTGGACGGAACGCACAGCCGAAGCGGATCGGCTGGTCGCCTCGGACGATCTGGTCTTCGACGAGGAGCTGGAGCGCCGGTTCGGCCACAAGCTCGGTGCCCTGCGTACCATCGGCGACCGCCGCGCCTTTCCGCTCGGCCTGACCCTTGCCCGCTCCTTCGTCGCAGCGCGCTTCGCGCTTGCCGGCGATGCCGCCCATGGCATCCACCCGATCTCCGGCCAGGGCCTCAATCTCGGCTTCAAGGATGTGGCGGCGCTCGCCGAAACCATCGTCGAAGCCGATCGCCTTGGCCTCGATATCGGCTCGATCAATATCCTCGAGCGCTACCAGACCTGGCGGCGCTTCGACACCTTCCGCATGGGGGTGACGACCGATGTGCTGAACCGGCTGTTTTCCAACGACAACACGCCGCTGCGCATCGCCCGCGATTTCGGGCTGGGGATCGTCGAACGCCTGCCGAACCTCAAATCCTTCTTCATCGGACAGGCGGCAGGCACGACCGCCAAGAACAATCCGCGCCTGCTCGCCGGAGAGGCTATCTGACGGACAGAGACTGAGCCAGCAATCAAAATGCCCGCTATTGGGGGAAGCAGACCTCGCTTCAGCCGGATAAAGACGCGGTAAAGACCGCCAATTGAGCGGCGAAAGCGCGCTGGTACGCGGGCCGCGATTCGCCGCGGGCGACATAGGCGGAAAGGTTCGGATATTCGTCCACGATGCCCGATGACTTCAATCGGAGCAGGACCGTAATCATCAGAAGATCACCGGCGCTGAATTCGCCATCGAGCCAGTCGGCATAGCCGAGCCGATTGGAAAGGCCGGCCAGCCGCCGCCGGATGTTCTCGTCGAGGGCGCGGAGACGCTTCTCGTACCAGGGTTCCTCGCGCTCGAGGATCGTGGCAAGGCTGCGCTCGAAAATCGGTGGCTCGACCGTGTTGAGTGCGGCAAACATCCATGTGATGGCGCGCGCCCGTCCATTCGCCTCGTCCGGCAGCAGGCGCCCATGGCGCTCGGCGATGTGGAGCACGATCGCACCCGACTCGAACAAGGCCAGGTCGGCTTCTTCATAGGTCGGGATCTGTCCGAACGGATGAAGCGCGAGATGTCGAGGTTCCTTCATCTCCTTGAACGAGACAAGACGAACGTCATAGGGTTGGCCGACCTCTTCGAGCGCCCAGCGAAGGCGCATATCGCGAGCCAGACCCTTGCCACGATCGGGCGAGCGTTCAAACGCAGTAATGGTAATCGTCATGGCATCCTCCATAGCGTGTCTGTCTAAAAGACGATTGGCCAGCCGAGATCCCGACACCCCATAGTCGAAATAGCCCCTGCGATCGGATCGAGCACTCCCTGAACCAAATGTTGTCGCTGCGGCTGCGCCGGCATTGCCGCGATTTGACTCACATCCCATCATGTAATAGTAAAAGTTACATGAGTAGAGATAGTCGCCTTTCAGATGTGCTGCACATCCTGCTGCACATGGCATATGAGCGCGCGCCGGTGACGTCGGAAGCCATGGCGCGCTCGCTGAACACCAATTCCGTCGTCGTCCGCCGGATCATGGCCGGACTGCGCGATCGGGGCTATGTGCGCTCCGAGAAGGGCCATGGCGGCGGCTGGGTACTGTCCCGTCATCTTTCCGAGATCACCCTCCTCGATATCTATTTGGCGCTTGGAAGCCCGGCACTCGTCTCTTTCGGCAGACGCTCGGAGGCACCGGATTGCCTCGTGGAGCAGGCCGTCAATTCAAACCTCGACAAAACGCTGCAGGAAGCTCAACTGCTGATGATGACCCGCTTCGGTGAGATCACCCTCGCCAAACTCCATGCCGATGTTCAGGTGGGAATAGCGGATCGCCAGCACCTGCCGAAACTGGAGGCTGCGCATGGCTCAAAATCATGAATCCAACTTCGCCGGAGATGCCGTCAGATCTTACCTCGAAGGCCCGCCCCGGCAGGTGCCTGGGTTCTCAAGCCTCCATCGCATGACGGCGATGCTGCTCGCCGAGCGGACGCCCGAAAACGGCCGGGTGCTCGTCCTGGGGGCCGGCGGAGGATTGGAGCTGAAGGCATTCGTGGACATGCAACGCGGCTGGTCTTTCGACGGCGTGGACCCTTCCGCCGACATGTTGCTGCTCGCCCGACAGGTGGCCGGAGACCGCGCTGAACGAATCCGCCTTCACAACGGCAACATCGATGTCGCACCCGAGGGGCCGTTTGACGCCGCTACCTGCCTGCTGACCTTCCATCATGTGCCGCTGCCGCAGCGCCTAGAAACACTGAAGGAGGTTCGCCGCCGCCTGAAGGCCGGCGCGCCGTTCATTCTGGCGCATGTCAGCTTTCCCCAAACCGAGCCGGACCGTTCGATGTGGATTGATCGCCACGTCGCCTATGGCGCACCGGATGGAGCGGACATCGGAAGGCTGGAAAATGCGCGCAATGCCATGCGCGAGCGGTTACATATTTTGTCGCCCGAGGAGGAGGAAGCCATGCTGCGCGAGGCGGGCTTTTCCGACGTCACCCTGTTCTACGCCGCATTCAGCTTCAAGGGATGGGTGGCCTACGCCTAGCGAGCGGCCCTGCCGACGTCCACCGAAGCGGGTTTCAATCCTCGATGCGGCGTGCTTCCGAAATCAGCATGATCGGAATGCCGTCGCGGATCGGATAGGCGAGACGTGCCTTTTCCGAGATAAGCTCGTTCTTCTCGCGGTCATAGCTCAGCCGCCCTTTGGTCAAGGGGCAGACGAGCAGGTCGAGAAGTTTCGGATCGACTTTGCTGACCGTGACATCCATCGGCAAATTCCTATTGCATGATGGGATCGGTGTCACCCGAGCCGGCAAGCACGATCTTGACGATGGCGATGAAGGTCTCGGCGCGGGTCTTGAGATCAGGCGCCTCGAGAAGGGCCTGCTTTTCCGCTGGATCGAAGGGCGCCATGATCGACAGCGAATTGACCAGCATCATATTGTCGGCCCGCTCGACGCTGTCCCAATCCGCTTCCAGATTGTCTGCGTCCAGATAGGCCCGGAAAGCTGCGAGCAACGCCGCACGATCGACCGTATCCTCTTCATCGCGCGATTTGAGATCGGAAATGAACGGCGTAATGCGGAATGTGCGATAGGGTTGATGACCGGTGACCTCTTCCATCAGCCGGAAGCGGCAAATGCCGGTCAAGGAAACGATATAGCGCCCATCGCCGGTTTCCGAGATGGAGGTGATACGCCCGAGACAGCCGACATGCGACAGATTGGTGGACTCGGCCGGCTCGCCCATCGCCGGCTGAACCATGCCGATCAAGCGGTTGCCGGCAATGGCCATGTCGAACATGGCGAGATAGCGCGGCTCGAAAATATTCAACGGAAGCTGCGCGCCGGGCAGCAGCAACGCCCCGGACAAGGGAAAAACGGCTACGGTTTCGGGCAGATCGCTCGGCTTTAGATATCTGGCATTACCGACTTGCATGTTTTCCATCCCGCTGATCACTGCGCCGCGCGCCGCAATGGGCGCGCAGGAACGACATACTCGCGGCCGTTGCCCATCTCACGCCGCGCACCCGACAATGTGGGCCCGTCTGCCGAAAACACAAGACTATTTTGCGCCGGAGCACCGATGGACCCATTCCGCTTTCGACCGCCCGTTGGCGGTCGATCGTGCGAAGGCCTCGTTCTCCCTCAGGAAAACAGGATCGATGAAAGCCTGCGGCGTGCCGCGATCGTCGCCGGATCCTTCGGACCCCAGACATCGAAGAATTCGAGCAGCTGACGGCGAGCGCCATCATCATCGAAAGCACGATCCTTGCGCATGATGACAAGCAGATGCTCTGCCGCCTCATCGCGCTTGCCTTCGACATTGCGGATCTTGGCGAGCTTGACACGCTGCTCGTGATTGTCGGGGTTGGTGGCCAGTTCCTGTTCGATCGCAACGGGGTCGCCGAGTTTGCGGGCTTCGTCGATCTGATCGAGTTTCTTGACGATCGCCTGGATACCGGCATCGTTTGCAAGCGTCTCGGGCAGGTCCGTCAAGGCTTCACGCGCCCGCTGGCTCTGGCCGGCGGCAATCATGCATTCCGCCATGCCGGCAAGCGCCTTCGGGTTTTCCGGGTCGGCCTGGAGCACTGCGCCGAACAGTTCGGCCGCACCATTGATATCGCCGGCTGCAAGCAGGCCACCGGCCTCCTCCAGGACAGCGGCGATCTCGGCAGCCTGATCATCGGCACCGCCTGCGGGACCGCCGAGGCGATCGATGAACTGCCGGACCTGGCTTTCAGGAACCGCACCCATGAAACCATCGGCCGGACGGCCGTCGACGAAGGCAATGACTGCGGGGATCGACTGAATGCCGAGCTGGCCGGCAACGGACGGATGGTCGTCGATATTCATCTTGACCAGCTTCACGCGGCCCTGGGCTTCGGTGACGACCTTTTCGAGCACCGGAGTCAACTGCTTGCACGGACCGCACCAGGGCGCCCAGAAATCGACCAGCACGGGCTGGTTGCGCGATTCCTCGATGACGTCCTTGGCAAAGGTCGCGGTCGTCGTGTCCTTGATCGGCGAAGCGCCGGATGCCGCGGGCGCAGCTCCGAACGAAGCCGAGGCCGACATCTGCCCACCGAAGGAAGCGTTATAGGGATTGTTCGGACCGCTCATGAGTGTCTCCCGCCTGCCGGCATCCTTGATCTTGTGAAGAGCATGATTCCCAAACGGATTGATCACATCCGGATGGCAGTACGCTCCGTGAAATAGTCAAAGCGACTGGACAATCGAAAGACAAGCCGCTCGCCTTAATCTTAGCGCTAAAATCGTACCTTAACCTGTCACTTTCAAGACCAGCGGCGCATGACCCGTCGCCTCCATGAAGCGCAGCAGATCGGCGCTGGCAATCGATGTCGTCGCATCGTTCGACAGAGGATGGCAATTGACGATGTCATGCGCCATCAGGTCGGCATCGAGGACGAAGGTGACATTGTTGCCGGTATCGTTGATCGCCCCGAATGCCGTCACCGAACCGGGGATGACGCCGAGATATTCCATCAGCTTTTCCGGCTTGCCGAAGGAAACCTTGCTGGCCGCACCGATCAGCGTGTGCACCGTCTTCAAGTCGACGCTCGCATTTTCCTCGACGGTCAGCAGGAAGAAATTGTCCTTCTTGTCCTTCACGAACAGGTTCTTCGTGTGGCCGCCGGGAATCTCGTCGCGCAGGGACACCGATTCGGCAACGGTAAAGACCGGGGCATGATCCTTGGTGCTGTGGGCAACGCCGAGTCCATCCAGGAACAGGAAAAGATCGTCGCGTGTCTTCGGGCTGGTCTCGGTCATGGCGCCTCGCGATGGAAATTGTTCGCCCCTGATACGTCGCCCACAATTTCATTGCAATCTTTCAGAGGCCGAAGCCTGCTGTTTCAGGGCTTTCCGGGAGTTGCAGCAAAGGGCTTGAGATTTTTCTTGGCGAACTCGTCATTTCCCTGTTGCATTTGAAAAACGGTTGGGCCATATAGCGCCCGTCGCCGCAAGACGACGCACACGGTCCAACACACTACCCCGGACTGTTGTGGCAATGAGCGGGTGTAGCTCAGGGGTAGAGCACAACCTTGCCAAGGTTGGGGTCGAGGGTTCGAATCCCTTCGCCCGCTCCAATTTCCTCCGAAACAGATTTCAGAGCAAATAAGCCAGCAATGGCTTGGCATTGGTCATCGCCGGCAAGTACGGTTATGCACACACGGGCGCGATCCCGTTGCCAGTATCCTCCGAATCGGAGAGGTCGATGGCTATGTATGTTCCCTGGGTCTCAAATCAGTCTCAATTGACGTTCAGGTCTCCAGATAAAATGGACTGGTGGAACGCGGTATTGCTGGCATGATGAGAAAGACGCTCCTGCTGATTGCGGCACTGTCGCTTCTGCCCGTGCCCGCGCTTGCCCACCCGCACATCTTCATCGACGCAAAATTCGAGGTCGTGGCGGCGCCTGACGGCTCCATCAGCGAGTTGCGCAATGTCTGGAACTTCGACGAGGTGTTCTCCTCCTCGGTCCTCATGGATTACGACAAGGCCGGCGACCAGACGCTCACGCCAAGCGAACTCAAGGCCGTGGGCAAGACGGTGAGGGATTCGCTGGCGCAATACGGCTATTACACCAACGTCACCAGCAACGGCAAAGCAGTGCCCATGGCCAAGCCCGACGCCATTCAGGCCGACTACAAGGACGGCTCGCTGATTCTCACCTTCTCATTGAAGCCCGAGCAGAAGACCTTCCTCAAGGGAACCACGATCTTCGGGATCTATGACAAGACGCTCTACACGGCCGTCGATTTCGCCACCGACAACGATATGACCATTTCGGGAACAACCTCGGGCCGCTGCAAGCGCAAGGTCGTGAGGCCCAATCCGAAGGAAGTCATGGCGGAAAACCAGGCGGCACTCACCAGCATGTTCTTCAGCGATCCGAAGGGTACGGACTATTCGCTGCTCGTGGCGACACGGCTCGAAGTCCAGTGCTGATATCGCGCCCTGCGTGACACCGGCGATTTGACGCCTCTCTCATTCCAGTGGCGGCCGATCAGCTTGCGGCGCACCACTGGGCCCGCGCGACGGCGATATGAAGCGCCGGGCGATAAGCCAGCAGCCGAGCGCCCAGGTTGCCCCTGCGCACCAGCCGCCGAGAACATCCGTCGGGTAATGCACGCCGAGATAGACGCGGCTCATGCCGATCATCAGCGTCAATAGAATGCCGACGGCAACGATGAAGATACGGGTCGACCGATAGCGACGCGTACCCGATATGAGAGCCGCCAGCGTCAGATAGGTCACCGCAGACACCATCGCATGGCCGCTCGGAAAGCTCAGATCGTTCACCTCGACCAGATGCGGCACGATATCCGGCCGTGGCCTGGCAACGCTGAGCTTCAGCATTGTGCTCAGCGCCCATCCGCCAAGTACGGAGGCCAGCACGAAGATGGCGATGGCGCGCCGCCGGTCCAGCAGCAGATAGATCGTCACAAGCACCGTCATCAAGGTCAGCACCGTAGTCCCGCCGAGACTTGTGATGTCCTTGACGGCATGGGTCAGCCAGCCCGGCCCTATCGGTGTGGAGAGATCGGCCGGCTGGCGCAGTGCCAGCAAGATCGCCTCGTCAAACCCCTTCGTGCTTCCTTCGATAACTTCGCCCGTCAGATAGACGAACAGAAGGATGCCGCCGGAAAGAGCGGCGAACATCACGAGCAACAGCGGCTCGTAGCGGCTCACCCATGCCATTATGCCTGATCTTTGCGGCTCTTGACCGTTCATGCTCTGAAACCTGCCTGTCGTGCCTTCATGGGGGTCGCTTTCCGTCGCCGGAGGATCCGACATTATTCTAGGTTCTGTCCAAAAAGGACACTGGCTATCTAATGATGAAATCGACGGCGGCCAACAGGGATGAGCTAACAATCGGGCTGCGATTGTTGCCTGTTGTTTTCAGGTTCATGAAATGTCGTGCCTCTATTGTCGGCCCCACCCCTGGCAGCCTTCGACAGCGGCAGGGGCCTGTATGTCTACGCCGGGGAACCTTTCGATTGCCAACAACTGAAAAAGACAGCGTCGCCAACTCCAGCCGGCGATCCGGGGAATCCGACAGCAGGTGCAGCCGATCACCCGCAAATGGCGCAAAAGGTTCCAGCCGTCAGCCAGGCGTAATGTTTGCCGTTAAAATTTTTGCTATTTTCGGAGCCTTGAGCTGTGATAGTAGTGCCGCAAGGGCGATCAGGGATCGGGTGTTGTCAGAGTGTTAAGTGTTGGGACATCTTTTTCCGGCCGGCTGATGGCGCTCGCCGGCTTGGGCCTTTGGGCGGGAGCTGCCATCGTTGCATTTCCAGCATCTTCCATGGCGGAAGATGCTGCAAAGTCCGCATCCGATACCTGGGTGGTGACGCTCGGCGCTACCGTCGAGTATGGCCCCAGCTACGAAGGCTCGAAGCATTATACCTTCGGCGCCCTGCCATCTTTCGATATTCATCGCCTCGGTGAGGCCACGGAATACAGTGCTCCCGACGATAATTTCGATTATGAGCTCTTCGATTTCCACGGTCTTGAAATCGGGCCTGTGGTCGGCTTGAGAGATGACCGCTTCGACCTCAACAATTTGCAGCTGCAGAGCCAGCGCAGGGTCCGTTGGAATTTCGATGCCGGCGGCTTCGCACAATATTGGCTGATGGAAAATCGGCTACGGCTTCGAACGGAAGTGCGCCAGTCGCTCTGGGGCGGCGATGGCCTGGTCGGCGATTTCGCGCTCGACTGGTTTCAGCCTCTCGGCGATAAATGGCTCCTGTCCGCAGGCCCGCGTCTGTCGATGGCAAACTCCATCTATATGCGCAGTAATTTCGGCATTTCGGAAAGCCAGGCCGCAAGAAGAGAACACGTCGGCGCCTTCGATGCCGAAGCCGGGGTGAAATCGGTTGGCTTCACCGTGGCGGCGACCTATACGATCTCGCCCGCATGGAGCGTGCAGGTCTATGAGAAATATAACCGCCTGGTCGGCGACGCCGCCGATAGTCCGATCACCTCGCAGTTCGGCTCACCCAACCAGAATATTATCGGCTTTACCCTCAACAGAACCTTCAACGTCAATTTTTGAGGCGCTGCGCGCTTCATGATCGGCAATGTAGTTCCGCGTCAGCGGAATGATGTCGTTGCGTTTGGCGATCTGGATCTGGAAGACGACGAGATCCTCGTAGCGGAAGGCAGCTTCCGCCGTCGAAAGATAATATTCCCACATGCGGCAGAAACGCTCGTCATAAAGCTGCGCGACCTCGCCCCAGCGCGCCATGAAGCGCTCCCGCCAGCTTTCCAGCGTCATCGCATAGTGCAGCCGCAGCACCTCGACATCGGTGATGGCGAGGCCCGCCGCCTCGATTTCCGGGACGATTTCCGAAAGGGCGGGAATATAACCGCCGGGGAAGATGTATTTGTCCAGCCACGGCGTCGTGAAGCCAGGGGTCGCGGAGCAGCCGATGGTGTGCAACACCATGATGCCATCATCTTCCAGCAGCTCGGCGCATTTGCGGAAGAAGGTGCGGTAGGATGCCAGCCCGACATGCTCGAACATGCCGACCGAAACGATCCTGTCGAAACGGCCGGTCAGGCTGCGATAGTCGCGAAGTGCGAACTGCACTTCCGCCGGCGTTCCGCCGACCTTTTCGGTGACGCGCCTTGAGGCATATTCGTGCTGTTCTTCGGAAAGCGTGACGCCGAGGACATAGCCGCCGGGCGCGTGCTCGGCCAGATGCAGCCCCAGACCGCCCCAACCACAGCCGATGTCGAGAATGCTGTTGTTGGGCTCGATCAGGAGCTTGGCGGCAAGATGCCTTTTCTTGGCAAGCTGCGCCTCCTCCAGAGACTGATCGGCATGCTCGAAATAGGCGCAGGAATATTGCCGGTCCGGGTCGAGGAACAGTTCATAGAGCCGGCCGTCGAGATCGTAGTGATGGGCGACATTGGTCTTCGAACGCCCCGGCAGATTGCGGTGGCGAAAGATCCGCAGCTTGGTTCTGATATCGTCGATAATGCGGGCAATCAGCGGATGCGTGCTGTTCTGCGCCTCGCGCAGCATCATCGCCACAAAGTCGTAGAGCGTACCCTGCTCGACGATGAAACGGCCATCCATATAGAGCTCGCCGAGCAGCCTGTCGGCATCGATCAGGAACGCCCATTCGGCACGATCATCAGTGAAGCGCACGTGAACGGGCTCGCCGGTACCGTCGCCAAATGTGAGGACACGGCCGCTTGCCGTGGTCACGGTTAGCGCACCGCGCGTGACGATGGATGATAGCCCACGTCTAACACACCAGTCCACCAGACCGGAGAAAACGCCAGCACCGTTGCCCTTGCGGTGATTTTCAGCTTGCAGATTGGACATCATTTATCCTTGCCGGTGCCCGTTCGCAGCTCATCCTGCCTCGGATCCAATTCATCATGATGCTCATTCGTCTCGAAACTGGCACCCGCAATCAGCCAGACGCCCGTCAGGATCAAGCCGCTGCCGATCATCTGCAGTGCGACGACCCGCTCACCGAAGAAGAACCAGCCAGCCGCGACGACCAGCACATAGCTTATGCCCGTAAGCGGAAAAGCGCGGCTGAGTTCGAGCTCGGCAAGCACATTCATCCAGATGAAGAAGGCGACAATCTCTACGACTATAGCCGCCAATATCCAATGAGACGAGAGAGCATGCCAAAACCACGTCAGCGTCCCTTCATCCTTCAACTGCGCCGCACCGAGTTTGATGAATAATTGATAGAGAGTGCTCAGCACTGGCACGGCAAGCCAGTAAAAACGTAGGGGCATTAAGCATCCGCCTCGTCTGTCGAGAACAGCGGCGACACAAGCCGCAGCAACCTCTGAAGGAATGGGTTGCGATGGCGGAAGAACATCGCATTGGCGGTCAGCTTGCTGCCGAGACGTATCTTGTTCTCGTAATAGGCCTGGCCGCTCTGGTAACGGCTTATGCCATGATCCAGGCAGTATCGCAGGTTGGTGAACCAGCTGAGGAAGTAGAGGTTATAAGGTCGCCCCCTGTCTCCATCCATGCAGAAGAATTTGTCGATGGCGACGCGGTCGTCATGCATGATCAGATTGACGGCAAGCAGCTGGTCTTCGACAAAATAGAAGGCGCAATAGGAACGGCCGCTCATGCGGCTGAGAATTCCCTCGAAATATTCGGCGGTCAGCTCTTCGAACTGCCAATCACTGCGATTGCGGGTGTCGTGGTACAGCGCCACCACCTGCGGCAGGAACGCACCGAAATCCGTCCTGATCTCCACCCGCACCTGTTCGAAGGACTTCAGCTTGCGGCGCATATCCTTGCGGGTGCCGGCAGAAAGCTTGGCGAGATATTCGTCGATCGTCTTGAAATCGATGTCGAGCCAGGCCGTCGGCAAACCACCGATCGAGGCATAGCCATGGGCGGACAATGGAGCGGCAAACTCGGTCGAAAGCTGTTCGGGAATGTCCTTGAGCCCGACGAGCCCGCAGCGTTCGGTGGCAGCAAACTGTTCGAAGAAAGATAGCATCTCGGCAAACAGCACGCTGCGGCGTTCCTCAGCAACATCCGGATGGAAGCCGATCGCCCCCGTCTCGGTGCAGGGCGAACCCAGGCAGGCGAGCCGCAGCTTCAGAAAATTCGGGAAGTGGCGCTGCAGGCGGCGCACGGACCGGCGCAGGAATCCTTCTTCCAGCGTCGTATCGAGAGCATAGAGGCAGAGAAAGGCCGGCATGGCGGCACTGACGCGCCCATCCTCGACGACGGTGATGTACCGCCATTCAAAACCCTCGATGCCGGCTTCCTCGATGGCAAGCAGGCAGTCATAATCCTCAACCTGCCCATGAAAGCAGGCATTCCACGCATCGCGGCCGATCGCGCGGATGCTGAAATGAACTTCCGTCACGGGACTGGCTGGCGGATTGGGCACGAGTTTAAGCAGCGGCTGCGACATGACGCGCCTCAAAGAAATCTGCTGTAAAATCGGCCACCTGACGATGCTGTCGATCCACATGGATCATATGATAGCTGTCCTTGATCCATTTCAGCTCGTGCGGACTGCCGATATGATCGGAAATGTAGCGGGCATGCTTCGGGCTGGCGAGATCGTCGTCCTCGGCATGCAGGATCAGCGTCGGCGTCTGCATGTCAGGCAGCTTGCCTCTGAGCGTCTTACCCAGCCGGTGCATTTCGACCAGGCCCTTGCCGGGGAATCGCTCCAGAACGCCCTCGCTCGCCATGCCCTCGATCAGCCGCCGCATCCGCTCGTCCTTGATCCCGAGCGAGGCCGTCTCGCTGAAGCTCAGGCGATCGAGGAAGGGAACGCGCGACAGCCAGCCGATCTGCGATGCCAGAAGCGGGTAGTAGAAAGGAACATCCCAGCCGTCATAGCTGAAGCAGGGCGAGTAGATGGCCACCGCGCCGATTTTTCCGGGCTGCTGCTCGGCGGCCAGCATCGCAAGCTTGCCGCCAACGCAGATACCGGCTGCAAAAACTTCTTGGGTCCTTGATGCCAGTAGCGCCGACGCTTCGACGACACTTTCAAGCCAATCCTGCCAGCGGGAGCCGCGCAGTGTCTTCACGTCAACGCCGTGACCGGCCAGCAGCGGCGCATAGACGCTGTAGCCCCTGCGATTGAGGTGACGGGCAACCAGCTTCATTTCGGCCGGCGCCCCCGTCAACCCATGCACGAGGAGAACGCCTTTGCCGTTTGAGCCTTCCATGAAGAAGCTCAACTCGTCAGCTTTCATGAGACAGCTCCGACTGCCGGTTTTCCTTGGCCATGAAGCCAAGCGCATGGCAGGTGCTGATCACATGCGTGCCTGCCTTTTCCTGTTCGTCCTTGATCTGCTCGTGCAACGTCGGCAGCTTGGTCCAGTGAGTGCGAGGCCGGTAGTGGTGCTCGGCATGATAGCCGTTGCCGAACCAAAGCCAGTTGTAGAACGGCTTGTGGCTGGAAACGCCCCAGGCAATCGGCTCGTCCGGATCGCCGTGCAGATGCTCGTAATAGCCGTTCAGCGACGACAGGCAGTTGCCGATATAATAGAACGGCACGAAGAACAGGACGGCCTTCCAGTCATAGATGAGCGCGATTGCTGCGAGACCCAGGAAGAAGAACAGCTCGAACCGACCCCAATTCGCATCGAAGGGGCGGCGGCGGGCGATGGCCTTGTGGATGTCGCCGAGACTGTCGCGGAAGAAGCTCAACAATGTGTAGGACCAGACATTCTCGGGCTGACCGTCGCGGCCGTGGCGATAGATCGACAGCAGATCGACGGTATCGCCTTTATCATCCGGCCGGTCGCTGTTGCCGGAATGATGCCGCATATGCACCCAGTGATAATAGGTCTGCGAAAAGCCGATCGCGACGGATTCCAATAGGCTGAAGGCATAGTTCATCCACCGCGCCTTGAAATAGGGCGTATGAATGAAATTGTGCGATATGCTGTTGATGTTCCAGGAGATCGATACGGCGTAGAGGCAGCCGAGAATCACTGAAACCCATAGCGGGCGGCTTTCGAAGCCGACGATCAGATAGACATCGAAAGCGAGATGTGCGACGGCAGCCAGAACCGGCGCCGCGTCCCATCTGGAGTGCGCAAAGATTTTCATAGTCCGGTAACTCCCACACAGGCCACGCCGGCGGTCACGAAGAACACGCCGATCGCGTGGCGTAGGTTGATGTTTTCCTTGAAGATTAGAGCGCCGGCGAACACGATGACGACATAGCTCAACGCCATAAGGGGAAAGGCAATTGTGAGCGGTACGTGCTCGAGGACGGCGGTCCAGGCAAAAAGCTCGACGGCCCAGAACATGATGCCGAGCCAGGTCACGGGCCTGGCCAGGGCCGAAAGCAGCGCATTCTCGCTGGCCGACTGCTTGAAGCAGACCTCGCGCGCGGTCTCCGCCAGCACGCAGAAGAGTATGAGCCCAAGCATGGGCAGCGTCAGGCTACCGGTCATTCCATATACTCCGCCAGCACTTCCAGCAGCGCATGATTGGCAGCGCTGTTGATGTTTCTGGTCGTTTCGGCGCCCTGCCGGACCCGCGGCTGGTCGATCAGGATCTCAGCCCGCTTCATCAACTTGGTGCGCAGGCTGCCAGCATAACTCGGAACCGAATAATCGCCTATGACATCAGCGCCGATGATGCGGTGGCGACTGCCGATTTCGCTGATCAGGGCCAGAAGATAGGGCAGCCGCATGCGGCCTTGATCCCAGTTCGTCACGGCGTCATCCGCCGCCAGAACATCCTTATCGATCGTGACATAAACCGCTTCGGTACGAATGCGGCTGAGCATGCGATCGATGAAATTCTCTTCGCCGATTTCCGCGATCGATTTCCAGTGCAGAGCGCCCTTTTCCTGGCGATAGCTGGCGCCGGTGCCGTAATCAGCGAGAACGCGGCTCGGCGGATGCTCGTAAGGGTAAAGCTCCAGCTTGCCCTCGCCGAGCCAATGCAGGTTGGCTCCCTTGCGCTCGGGGCTGCGAAGATCGCTGCTGCACACGCCAATCGTGATGACCTTCTGGATATTGGCATTGGCAAGGGCACTGTTGACCCAGGAACCGCAATGCAGGCCGCCATCGAACGTCACCCAATCCGGATGGTTGTCGAAATGGATCAGCGTCGCGGGGCCGGACTGACGTTCCAGTGCGCCATCGAGGAGCATCGCCGTGATGTGATGGAAGTCGCCGGACCCCATGAAGCAGAGCTGCGGGTCCTTGCCCGTCGCAGGCGTATTCTTGACGATTTCGCGGCTGAGATTGGCCAGGGCATTCTGCTTGCCCCAAAGCCGGACCTCGCGCCCCGCATCCTTGTCGAAATACTGGTGCGCGCCGGCAAACTTGCAGGCGCGCACAAAGTCCGGCTGCAACTCCAGTGCGTCATCGAGATGAAGAAGCAGGAGTTGCACCGTCTTATCTCCGGGCAGCGCGCGTCAGAAGCTGATCGAGCAGGTTAAGTGCCAGATCGATCTCTTCGCGGGTGATGAGCAGGTTCGGCGCGAAGGTGATGACGTTCTTGTGGTAGCCGCCGACATCGAGCACGAGGCCGTAAGTCTTGCTGCCGACCTGAAGATCGCCCTTCATGCCTTCGTCGCACATCCAATCCATCGTCGCCTTGCTGGGCGTGTAGCTGTCTTCCTCGCAGATTTCCATCCGCAGTGCGAGGCCGAGACCATCGACTTCGCCGACAATGGCGTGGCGCTTCTGCAGCTGCTGCAGACCGTCGAGGAAATGAGCGCCCTTCTCCATGATGGCGGCGCCGAAATCTTCTTCTTCCAGCATCTTCATGGTTTCGAGCGCGACGGCAGTTCCCATCGGGTTGCTGGCGAAGGTCGAATGCGTGGAGCCGGGCGGGAAGACGGTCGGGTTGATCAGCTCTTCACGGGCCCAGACGCCGGAAAGCGGGTTGAGGCCGTTGGTGATCGCCTTGCCGAAGACCAGCGCATCGGGCGAAACGCCGAAGTGCTCGATCGACCAGAGCTTGCCTGTGCGATAGACGCCCATCTGGATTTCGTCGACGACGAGCAGGATGCCGTGATCGTCCAGCACCTTCTTCAGTTCGACGAAGAAGTTCATCGGCGGAATGACGTAGCCGCCCGTGCCCTGGATCGGCTCGATGTAGAAGGCGGCATATTCGGACTTGCCGGCCTTCGGATCCCAGACGCCGTTATATTCGCTCTCGAACAGGCGGGCGAATTTCTGGACGCAGTAGTGACCGTATTCTTCCTTCGACATGCCCTTAGGGCCGCGGAAGTAATAGGGGAATTCGACGAACTGGGCGCGATCGCCGAAATGGCCGTAGCGGCGGCGATAGCGATAGCTCGAAGTGATGGCAGACGCGCCGAGCGTACGGCCGTGATAACCGCCTTCGAAGGCGAACATCAGGCTCTTGCCGCCGGTGTAGTTACGCACCAGCTTCAGCGAATCTTCGACTGCCTGCGAGCCGCCGACGTTGAAATGAACGCGGCCCTTGTGCCCGAACTTGCGCTCGGCATCCTGCGCGATCATCGCTGCAAGCTCGACCTTTTCACGGTGCAGATACTGCGAGGCGACCTGCGGCAACACGTCGAGCTGGCGATGAGCAGCAGCGTTCAGACGCTCGTTGCGGTAACCGAAATTGACGGCGGAATACCACATCTGCAGATCGAGGAATGGCGTTCCCGTGCGATCATACACGAAGGAGCCTTCGCATCCTTCGAAGAATTTCGGCTTGTCGGTATAGTGAACGGTATCGCCATGGGAGCAATAGACTTCCTCAAGCGCGCGCAATTCTTCTTCGGAGCGGACGGACTCGGTCGCGCCGCTGAAGGCTTCGGCTACATTCGTTTTCATTCAATGCCTCTCGGTCAAATTCACGCTGTCTTGAAATGCGGCAGCGCACGGGAGCGTCGCTCGACGCTCGGGAGAACGGCTTCCATCTTTGGAAGCAGATCGGAAAAGTCTTCGAAACCGACATAAGGAATGTCGTTTTCTTCGCAGTAGTCGACGAGCTTGGCCTTCGCGAATACGAGGTCGACCTTGTCGGAAACGCAGAAATCGCTTCGACCGTCGCCGATGTAGACCTGGAGGTCGTTGCTATCGACAACGCGACATTTGCAGACGCCGGCGCCGGACACGCAGCCCGTCGCTTGAAACGGCGGGAACAGCGAATAGGCCTCGCGGCCCTGACTGACGCTGCAGGTCAGCACATTGGCAACGATCGGCAGGCCGTCGATGCCGTGACGCGCCAGAATCCGGCGAATGAAATAATCGACGCCATCGCTGACGACGGTCACGGGCAATTCGCCGCTACGGCAATAGGACAGGAATTTTTCAAAACCCGGATCGATCGACACCGTGTCGAGAAACTGATCGAGTTCCGTCCTGCTCGCCTGGATGAGAGCGATCTGCCGGCGCATGCACTCGCCGGAGCCGATCTGCCCCTGTTTCCAGAGCCGTTCGATGTCTTCCCACTCGGAACCGGCGAAACGGTTTAACACCATATCCGTCGCGTCTTCGATGGATATGGTTCCATCAAAATCGCAAAACACCTGCATGAAAATGCCCTTTCGCCTTATCCTGAGTTGCGTCTAACAACATCGGATGAGCCGGGCATGAGCGGAAAATGAAGCGAAAATGAAAAACGATGAGAAGTTGATTTTTTAGCTTGCCAGCAATCTCAGGTCTACCTGAAGACCCTTGCTCCAACGCGGCGTAGAAAGTTCCACCGTCGCCGAAAGACGGTCCGCCGTATCGGCAACAATGGCAAGGCCAAGCCCGGCTCCTTCGGTATGAAGCGTGTTGAGCCGATAGAACCGCTGGAACACCGCCTCTCGCTCATGCGGCGGAATGCCCGGCCCGCTGTCGCTGATCGAAATCTGCTCGAAACCGTCTTCCGACGAAATCGAAACCCTGATCTTGCCGCCTACAGGCGTGTATTTGATGGCGTTGTCCAGAAGGTTGGTGATCAGCAAGCGTATCAGCGATTCGTCGGTCTTGACCTCGACCGTTTCGTCGCCTTCCAGCACCACGTCGAGCTCACGGCTCGTGATGATGTTGCCGAATTCGGCAAGCACCGATGCGACCAGATGATAGACCATCACCGACGTCGGATTGAGTGGGTGATGGCTCACCCTCGCCAGCCGCAACAATTGCTCAATCAGGTGCGTGGCATGGTTGTTGCTGGCGACCAGGTCGGCGACGATCGCCTGCCGCTCATGCTCGTTGTCGCTGTTTCCAAGCATCTGCAGCAGCAGCTTCACGCTGGCCTGCGGCGTGCGTAATTGATGCGCGGCCAGATCGGAAAAGCGCCGTTCGAGCGTCAGCGACTGGGCAAGCTTTTCTAGCAATTGATTGATCGAGCGGCCGAGCGGCAGCAGGTCGCGCGGCAGGCCTTCAACCGGGATGGCCGAGAGGTCGTCAGGCGATCGGGTGCGGATCTGCCGTACCACTCCGTGGATCGTGCGCAGACCGCTGTTGATCCCGAGCCAGATGAGGAAGCCGATGACCGGCACGAGCATCAGCAGCGGAAAGAAGAGATTGAGCAGGATGTTGGAGACGAGCGTTTCGCGAAGCGCGATCTTTTCGCCAAGCTCGATCACGATAGTCGTATTCGGGATCGGCAACGAATAGACGCGCCAGTCCTCACCACCATAGACCAGCGTGGTGAACCCAACCTTCTGCTGCGGTACGTCGGAGAGAAAGGCCGTGCTGCTGTAGAAGCGGATATTGCCGTCGACCCAGGCGCGAAACATATGCGCATCGGCATAATCGTCAGCATCCTCGTTAAAGGCCAGCTGATTGTCCATGTTGAAGTCGATGTCGTCGATCTGCTTTGCCGCACGGTCTGGCGTCTTTTCCAGCGGCCGCCTCAACAGGCTCCAGATGACGTTCGCATCGTCGATGAGCTGGGCATCGTAGATATTGTTGATTTCCCGCGTCGCGCTGTTGAAGGCAAAGGCGGCAATCACGACGATGGTCACGACGACAACAGGCGCGATCCGGAGAAACAGATTACGGGTAAGAGTGGAATTGTTCATCGCTCGATCATGTAGCCGACACCGCGGATCGATTTGATGAAATCGGTGCCGAGCTTCTTGCGCAGATTATAGATGGTCACTTCGATCGTGTTGCTCTCGACGGTATTCTCGGCGTCGTAAAGCGCATATTCGATATCGTTCTTCGTGACATAGCGGCCGCTTCGCTCCATCAGGAGCTTTAGAAGATGGAACTCCTTCGCTGTCGTATGCACCTGCGCATTGGCCTTGCGCGCGACCATGGCCGACGGATCGACCTCGACATCGCCGCAGCGAATGACACTTTCGGTCCTGCCGTCACGCCGTCTGATGAGCGCGCGCAGGCGCGCCAGCAATTCGTCGAGATCGAAGGGCTTGACCAGATAGTCATCCGCGCCTTCGTCCAGGCCCTCTACCTTTTGGCGCACCGAATCGAGCGCCGTCAGCAACAGCACTGGCACGGAATTGCCGCGCTGGCGGATGCGCCGCAACACTTCCATGCCGCCAAGCTGCGGCAGATTGATATCCAGCACGATCGCCGCGAAGTGAGAATGCTGGGCCGCCTCGAGGCCGGATTCGCCATCGCGCATCCAGTCTACGCCATAGGCATGCTTCTCCAGCGCCTTCTTGAGCGATGAGCCGAGGATATTGTCGTCTTCAACCAGCAAAACACGCACGATCGACCCCATTTAGCCGAGAAATTCTGTCGTCGATGTGGGCTGCAATTGGAGCGGCCTTGTGGCAAAGCTATGACGGATCATTTCCACCGGCAAGAGCTGAGAAAAAGCGCGCCATTCCGCCAAGCGGCCCGGAGCCGATCCGGAAGGACCTTCCAGCTGCAATCTCATCCCTGCGCGGCGGTCAGGCACTCGGCGAGATAGGCGGCGGCCGGACTGGTTTCCAGTGGCTGCAATATCCCGATCTCACGGTGAAACATTGCCTCGCCAAGCGGTACCATCCGCACCGACGGGATGCCAGGCAGACCGCCATCGACAATCGGAAGAAGCGCCACCCCGAGCCCGCGTCCGACCAGAGCGGCGATGCCGGCTATGTCGTCAATCTCGATCGCCTCCTTGGGATCGATCGAATGCGAGCGCAGGAACCGGTCCACCTGCCGCCCTCCGAACGAGCTGCGATCGTAGCGGATAAACGGCTGCTCGCGTAGCAACACCCGCCAATCGTCACCCTCCAGCTGCTCGGGAACGGCCAGCATATAGGGCTCACGCAGCAGCGGCCGCCAGACAAGATTCTTCGGCAGGCCATAGGGAGGTTCGATCAGCACCGCCAGATCGAGTTCGCCGGCATCGAGCAGATCGAGCAAATGCAGGGAGACACCGGGAACGATGCGAAGGTGATATCGCGCGAACCGCTGCCGAAACGGCACGAGCGCGCGGGCAAGAACCGCAGATTGAACCGAAGCTATGGCGCCGATGCGCAGCTGGCCGCCCGAGCTCTCGTCGGCCGCGTCCGCTATATGCTCGAACATCGATATGATGCTCTTGGCGCGCTCCAGCGTACGCAGCCCCGCCGCATTCAGCGTGGCGGAACGGCCCGTCCGCTCGAACAATATGACGCCGAGCCTCTCTTCAAGCCGCTTCATTTGACCGCTGACGGCCGCTTGCGTCAGACCGATCCGCTCTCCCGCCGCTGCAAACGTTCCGAAGCGGGCAACAGCGACCAGTGTTTTAAGTTCGGGAATCATGATTCATAATTTTTCATTGACCTCAGATTCATAATATACAGTTTTTCATCGGAAAAAATGTACCTTAATCATTGCTGCATCGAATTCATACACCAGGAGACGATCATGAGTGCAGCACCTCTTCACCCCTTCCATCTCGCCTTCCCAGTCCACGATCTGGCTGCGGCCCGCGCTTTCTATGGCGGTCTGCTGGGCTGCCCCGAAGGCCGCAGCTCGCCCGACTGGATCGATTTCAACTTTTACGGCCATCAGGTCGTCGCCCATCTGGCACCGGGCGAAACCGGCGAGGTGGCGGCCAATGCTGTCGACGGTCACGGCGTCCCCGTGCGCCATTTCGGCGTCGTTCTGTCGATGGAAGAGTGGGAAGCGGCGGCCGAGAAACTGACGAAAGCCGGCATAGAGTTCGTCATCAAGCCTTATATCCGCTTCCGAGGAGAACCAGGAGAGCAGGCAACCATGTTCTTCAAGGATCCGAGCGGCAATGCCGTTGAGATGAAGGCCTTCGCCGACATCAACAACCTGTTCGCCAAGTAGAAACCCAAGGCTTGCGATATGAGCATCTGCCGGCAGGCACGCCGCCGGCGTCGATGCTCATATCCAGCGGTGCCGTCTCTAGTTTGCAGCGCCACCGTCCACCAAACGATCCGCCGTCAGCCTGCGCATGGCTGTTTCCAATACGTCGAAGATCCGTGGATCTGTGGATTGCGCGACATTGAAGCGGATGAAACGGCCTGCCGTATCCGATACGCTGAAGGCATTGCCGGGCGCAACGATGATACCCTCGGGAAGGCAGACGCGCGCGACATCTGCGGCATCCAGCCCCTCGGGCAGCCGGCACCAAAGGAACATGCCGGCCTGTGGTTTGAGCCAGGGAACGATGCCGATGGCCTCCAGCCGCGCCGCCACCTCATTCATGGTCTTGGCAAGCCGCATCCGCAACGCCTCGATGTGCTTGCGATAGCTGCCATCCTTCAATGCGAGATAGACGAGTTCGGCCGACAATTGCCCGCAGCTGAAGCTGCTGGCGACCTTGAGATCGACGAGCCCGTCGATCCAGTCCGGCCTGGCGGCAATGAAGCCGCAGCGTATCGAGGCTGAGAGCGTTTTCGAAAAGCTGCCGATATGGATCACCCGGTCGAGCCCGTCATAGGCGGCTAGCCGTGGCGCCGGGACATCCTCGAAATCGGCAAAAATATCGTCCTCGATGATGATCAGGTCGGAAGCCTCGGCCAGTTTCAGCAGCCGATGTGCGGTCGCGGGCGAAAGCGCCGCACCCGTCGGATTGTGAATGGCGGAATTGGTGACATAGAGGCGCGGCCTGTGCCGCTCCAAAGCCTGGCCGAACAGCTCGACATCCGGCCCCGTCGGCGTGAAAGGCACGGAGACGACGTTGACGCGATGGGCGCGCAGCAGTGCATGGAAATTGAAGTAGCAGGGATCGTCCACCAGCACGGTATCGCCGGGCTCAAGCAGAAAGCGGCAGAGAAGATCGATGGCCTGCGTGCCGGACTCCGTCAACATGATCTGATCCGGACGCGCGGCGATGCCGTGTTCGCCCAAACGTCTGGCGAGCAGCTGCCGCAACGGCGGCAGGCCAAGCGGCGTTCCATAATTGGCGAGCGCCCCCACATCCCCGCGCGCCAGCGTCCGCATCGCCCGACGCAAGGCCGCCTGTGGCAGCCATGACGGCGGCAACCAGCCGCAGCCGGGCTTCAGCATGTCATCGCCAACTTCGAGCGATTGCCGCGAGATCCATAGCGGATCGACGTTGAGATCCGATCTTGCCCCAGTTTCGGACAGCAAGAGCGGCGGCAACGGGCCGCAGACATAGAATCCCGAACCCGGCCGAGAGCGGATGACGCCCTCGGCGGCAAGCCGCTCATACGCCTCGACGACGGTGGAAACCGAGACTTGCATGGTCTTGGCGAAGCTGCGCACCGACGGCAGCCGCGCCCCCGGCATCAGGTTGCGGCCCGCGATCCGATCCGAGATCGCCGCCATGACCCCTTCGATCCGCGTGCCGCCGACGATGTTTTTTACTGACAGACCATCCATCCATACTGCACCCACAACCATAACAGTTCATGCAAATTGTACTGTACTGTCTATGGCTTGCCTCGTCAAACTCGTCGATACCAGCGAAGATAAGAAGGAGCATGTGCAATGGACAAGACAACAACGGGCTGGATCTACGGGATGACCGGGGTGGTAATCTTCAGCGGGTCGCTGCCGGCGACGCGGGTAGCCGTGATGGATTTCGACCCGCTATTTTTGACCGTCGCCCGGGCCGTCATCGCCGGACTGCTGGGCCTGTGCCTGTTGCTCGCCTTTCGCGAAAAGCGCCCTGCCCGCAGCGACATCGCATCACTCGCGATCGTCGCGCTTGGCTGCGTCATCGGTTTTCCCCTGTTGACGGCGCTGGCGCTCAAGCATGTCACGTCGGCCCATTCGATCGTCTTCATCGGGTTGCTGCCGCTTGCAACCGCCATCTTCGGGGTGCTGCGCGGCGGCGAACGGCCACGCCCGGCCTTCTGGATATTCTCGGCCATCGGCAGCGGGCTCGTCAGCGGCTACGCGTTTGCGCAGGGTGTCTCGGCTTCGCCAGTCGGCGATCTCCTGATGCTCGCAGCCGTTCTTGTCTGCGGGCTCGGCTATGCCGAAGGTGCGGTTCTGTCGCGCCGGCTCGGCGGCTGGCAGGTCATTTGCTGGGCGCTGGTTCTGTCCCTCCCTGTCACCATCGCACTCTGCATCGCCACCATGCCGCCCACCATGGCCGGCATCGGCGAACCGGCATGGCTTGGCCTTACCTATGTTTCGCTGTTCAGCATGCTGATCGGTTTCGTCTTCTGGTATCGCGGGCTGGCGCAGGGCGGCATCGCAGCCGTCGGGCAATTGCAGTTCCTGCAGCCCTTCTTCGGCTTCGCGCTTGCCGCACTCCTGCTCAAGGAGAGCGTCAGCTGGTCTATGCTCGTCGTTACCATCGCCGTCGTCGGCTGCGTCGCGGGTGCCAGGAAGTTTGCACGCTGACGCCAGTATCCATGCAACAGCCGACCGCTTGATCTTCTAAACCGATTGGTCTATTAAATACCAATCGGTTTAGAAGGAGCACATCATGCCAACGCCGCTTATCCCGCCTTTCACGCTCGAAACCGCCATCGCCAAGGTCCGCATGGCCGAAGATGGCTGGAATAGCCGCGATCCCGATCGTGTCTCCAAGGTCTATACGGAAGACAGCCAATGGCGAAACCGCGCCGAATTCCCGCGCGGCCGCAAGGAGATCGTCGAGTTCCTGACGCGCAAATGGGCAAGGGAGCTGGATTATCGGCTGATCAAAGAACTCTGGGCCTTCGAGGGCAATCGCATCGCCGTCCGCTTCGCCTATGAATGGCGCGATGACAGCGGCCACTGGTTCCGCTCCTACGGCAACGAGAATTGGGAATTCGATGCCGACGGCCTGATGCAGCGCCGCTTTGCCTCGATCAACGACATGCCGATCAGGGAAGAAGACCGGAAGTTCCATTGGCCGCTCGGCCGACGCCCGGACGATCATCCAAGCCTGTCCGATCTCGGCCTCTAAATGCCGCGGACCATCTTCGAAAAGCCCGATGCCATCGCCCTTGTGGCCGAGGTCTTTCGCGAACTCGGCTATGAGGGCGCGTCGATGAGCAACATCACGGCACGCACCAAACTGTCGAAAGGCAGCCTCTATCACTTCTTTCCGGGCGGCAAGGAACAGATGGCAGCCGAGATCATGGCCCATATCGACGGCTGGTTCGTGACTGAGATGTTCAAGCCGCTCGAAGAAGGGGAACCCCGTGCTGCGATCCGCACAATGTGGGAGACAGCAGACAGGTATTTCCGCTCCGGTCGCCGCATCTGCCTGATCGGCGCTTTTGCACTGGACGAGACGCGCGATCGCTTCTCGAACGCCATCCGCGGCTATTTTCAGCGCTGGATCGAGGCGCTTGCCGGCGCGCTGATGAGAGCCGGCCTGGTCAGCACCGAAGCGCAGGCGCTCGCTGAAGAAGCGGTCGTCGGCATTCAGGGCGCGCTGATGCTCGCGAGAGCACTTGGGGATGAAGCGGTCTTCGGCAGAATATTGGAGCGGCTGAAGCAAAGGCTGGAAACCGCACTCTGCTAGGCTGTTTCAGCCCCCGAATCACCCGCGCAACACATGCCTTTCTCGTTAACGAATGGGGCCGAGCAACGCGTGCTTGATGCCCTATATGATAGAAATTCGCCTGCAAACGGCATTTTTGGCCCTCTGGGTTGGGGATGACCGCTCCCACAACCCGCTGATATTAAAGAATCCTCCATAAAAGTATGGCATTGTTAATCATGTTTGATTTGCAACTATCCAAGCTCCCATGTTCAGCAGGCGATGGGAGCATCGAGGAGATGGATAGAAGATGCTGCAGCAGGTAAACGAAACTGACGACGCCTTGATCGATCGACTGCAACGTTCCGCATTCGATTATTTCATGCTTCACACCAACCCCGAAAACGGGCTGGTCGCCGATACCTCGATCAAGACAAGCCACTGCAGCATTGCCGCCGTTGGCTTTGCGCTGTCGAGCTATCCGGTCGCCGTCGAGCGCGGGTGGATCAGCCGAGCCGATGCCGCCCAGCGCGTGCTGACCACGCTCGACTTCTTCGCCGACAGCCAGCAGGGCACCGAACGCGGCGCCACCGGCCATCGCGGCTTCTATTACCACTTCCTCTACATGGAGACCGGCAAGCGCGCCTGGAACAGTGAGCTGTCGACGATCGACACCGGCCTGCTTCTGCTCGGCGTCTTGACGGCTGCGGCCTATTTCGACGGCAATAGCCAGGCTGAGCAGGATCTCCGCAAACAAGCGAAATTTCTCTACGAGCGCTGCGATTGGCATTGGGCCCTGAACAAGGGACCGACGATCAGCATGGGCTGGAAGCCGGGAAGCGGCTTCCTGCGCTGGCGCTATCAGGGCTATGACGAGGCGATCTTCCTCTATGTCATGGCGCTGGCCTCGCCCACGCATGCCATCCCGCCTTCGAGCTACGACGCCTTCGCATCGACCTATACCTGGATGATGTTCAAGGATACGCCGTTCCTCTATGCAGGGCCGCTGTTCATCCATCTGTTCTCGCATGCCTGGATCGATTTCCGCGGCATCAGCGACAAGCATGTCGCTGACAAGGGCATCGATTATTTCCGCAACACCCAGACAGCAATCTCGGTGCAGCGCGACTATACGGAGCGCAATCCCGGCCATTTCGTTGGCTATGGGAAGGATATCTGGGGCCTCTCGGCCTGCGACGGTCCCAACCCGACCGGCACGAAGCATAGCCAGCGATATAGCCCGAAAGTCTTCGGCTATGCCGCCCGCGGCGCACCGCTTGGACCTGACGACGGCACGATCGCGCCCTGGGGGCCACTCTCCTGCCTGCCCTTCGACCGCCAGGCCGCGCTCGACGGCACGAAGGCGCTGCTGGAAACCTATCCCAACCTGCTGCTCGACGGTCGTTTTCCCGGCGGCTTCAATCCGAGCGTCAAGGGTCCTGGCCCGGAAGGCTGGGTCGACGACCGCTCAGTCGCCATCGACCAGGGCCTGCTCGTCATGATGATCGAAAATGCCCGCACCGGCATGATCTGGAACCTGATGCGCCAATCGCCGATCCTTCGCCACGGCCTGGAACGCGCAGGCTTCACCGGTGGCTGGCTCGATGAGAAACAGGCAACGCCCGCCATCGCGTGAACATTGCAGCGATGTGCCTGGCCCCTCACCCTAGCCCTCTCCCCGCAGGCGGGGCGAGGGGACGATAGAGCCAAGCAACGATCCTCCTCGCACATCAACCACTGTCTGACGTGGTAACTCCCTCGCCCCGCATTGCGGGGAGCGGGCTGGGGTGAGGGGCTGTGCGTGAAAGCCCAGCAAAAACTAACTCACCCGATTATCATCTTCGACACCTCAAAGCCCCTTAATCGCCTCGATCACTTCGTCCTCGACCACAATCCCATTGGCAATTGCTTCTCGCCGCGAAGTCTGACCGCGCCGGCCGGGCAAACGCACATTCGGATCGCGGCTAATCTCGCTTGCCAGCAACGCTAGCCGCTCTGCCGAATTAGCAGCGCTCATTGCAGCCGGGTTGATGGCGATGATCGTGTGGCCGAGTGCCGGCGGGGCGCCCCTGTCGTCGAAGAGCGAAGAAGATTCGAAGGAATAGTTGGCACCGGTGAGGCCGGCAGCCAGAATTTCCACCATCAGCGCCAGCGCCGCCCCTTTCGAATCGCCGGCCGGGATCATGGTGCCAGCCAGCGCCTCCTCGGCATCGGTGGTCGGCCTTCCCTCGCGGTCGAAAGCCCAGTCGGCGGGGATGGGAGCACCCTTCTGCCGCGCCGCCATCACCTTGCCGCGCGCCACTTTCGATAGCGCAAGGTCGATCACGATCGGGTCGTCATCCGGCAGCGGTGCTGCAAACGCAACGGGGTTGGTGCCGAAGACCGGCGTCTTGCCGCCCCAGGGCGCCATCGACGCCGGTGCATTGGCAACCATCAGCGCCACTAGTCCCTGATCGGCGAAACGCTCCACCGTAAGGCCCATGACACCGGCATGATGCGAGCGGCTGATGGCGGCAAGCGCGATCCCCTGTTCGCGAGCGATATCGGGAAGTGCTGAAACGGCTAGATCGAGCGCCGGATAGGCATAGCCATTGCCGGCATCGATGCGCAGCACGGCGGGAAAGGGCCGGCCCAACTGCGGCACGGCGAAACCATCGGTCTTGCCGGCCTTGGCCTGCCCGGCATAGGCCAGAACGCGACGCAGACCATGACCACCCTGCCCGGCAGCTTCCGCCGCCACGAGTGCGACGGCCACCGAGCGCGCATTGTCAGCACTCACCCTGCTGCGCTGCAGCGCCTCCACGACCAGCGTTTCGGCTTCGGCGAGCGACAGTTGCATGGAGCGAGACCTTGAAAACGCAAAGGGAACGAAGACGTTCTACGCCTTCGTTCCCTTCACCGCAATGCAGCAAAATATCAGCTATTCAACGTCGAACTTGACGCCCTGCGCCAGCGGCAGGGTGCGGCCGTAATTGATGGTGTTGGTCGCCCTGCGCATATAGGCCTTCCAGGCGTCCGACCCGGATTCGCGCCCGCCGCCCGTTTCCTTCTCACCGCCGAAAGCGCCGCCGATTTCGGCGCCGGAGGGGCCAAGATTGACATTGGCGATGCCGCAATCGGAGCCGCGCGACGAAACGAAAGTCTCAGCCTCGCGCATGTCATTGGTGAAGATCGAGGACGAGAGGCCTTGCGGCACGGCATTATGCAGCGCCAGCGCCTGATTGAAGTCGCTATATTTCATCACATAGAGGATCGGCGCGAAGGTCTCCTGCTCCACCGGGCCAGTCTGCTCGGACATTTCGACCAGCGCCGGGCGAACATAGAAGGCGCCGGCAGAACCATTTTCGACGCGATCGCCGCCCGTGATCTTGCCGCCAGCCGCCTTTGCAGCGCTAAGCGCCGCCTGCATGCGGTCGAAGGCCTGCTTGTCGATCAGTGGGCCAACAAGCGTTCCCGGCTCCAGCGGATTGCCGATCGTCACCGAGCCATAGGCCTTCCGTAGGCGCGGCACCAGCTGGTCATAGACGCTGTCGTGAACGAAGAGCCGCCGCAGCGTCGTGCAGCGCTGGCCGGCGGTGCCCATGGCCGAGAAGGCGACGCCGCGCAAGGTCAGGTCGAGATCGGCCGACGGGCAGACAATGGCGGCATTGTTGCCGCCGAGTTCGAGGATGGCGCGAGCGAAACGGCCGGCGAGACGCGGACCGACGGCGCGGCCCATGGCTGTGGAGCCAGTCGCCGACACCAACGGCACTTGGCGGTGATCGACCAACAGCTCGCCGAGATCGCGTCCGCCGATCAGAAGAGTCGAGAGATTGGCCGGCGCCTCGCCGCCCTCGGCGACGTAGCGCTTCAATGCCTTTTCGAACAGGGCCTGCACGGCAAGCGCCGTCAGCGGCGTCTTTTCCGAAGGCTTCCAGATGGTGGAATTGCCGCAAACGATGGCAAGTGCCGCATTCCACGACCAGACGGCAACGGGGAAGTTGAAAGCCGAGATGATGCCGACCGCACCCAGCGGATGCCAGCTTTCCATCATCCGGTGTTCGGAGCGCTCCGTGGCGATGGTCAGGCCGTAAAGCTGGCGCGAGAGACCGACGGCGAAATCGCAGATGTCGATCATCTCCTGTACTTCACCGAGACCTTCGGAGGTGATTTTGCCCACTTCGACGGAAACCAGGCGGCCAAGCGCCGCCTTGCCGGCACGCAGCTCCTCGCCGAGCAGACGGATCAGCTCGCCGCGCTTCGGCGCCGGCACATCACGCCACGCGAGGAACGCATCGTGCGCCCTGTCGATAGCAGCCTTCGCCTCACCAGCCGAATGCTCCCTGAGCCGGCCGATCTCTGCCCCGGTCACCGGAGAGGTAACGGCGAGCGTACCGCCCGTATAGCGATCGGTTGAAACGCCGAGTTCCGTCAAGATCGCCTTAGTCTCGGCAGCAAGATCTGATGTCGCGGTCATCTCGTTTCCTCTTCCTGTGATGGTAGGTTCTTGTGGTTTTATCTCTTTGCTTTACGCAATTCCGGACGGAAAACCGCTACGCACCTTTCCTGGAATTGCTCTAGACCCTAGCGCCGACGAAATGCGCAGCCTGGGCACCGGCCTCGTACCAGATTTCCTTCGCCGCCCTGAAGCTCGGCTCGACGACGTCGGTCACCGGCAGCGGCAGATCGGCCTCGGAAATCTGCCCGAGGATGTGCCCGGCAAGCACCTTGCCGAACACGGTGCCCGGCGCAATGCCGCGGCCATTATAGCCGGAAAAGCCGACGACATTCTGCGCCAGCTTGTGGAAGCGCGGCAGCGCATTGTCGGTCATGCCGATCTTGCCGTACCATTCGCATTCAAAGGGAATATCCCCAAGCTGCGGAAAGAGCTTTTTGAGGGAACGCCGGGCCCAGCTCTTATGGATCGCAAGGCCGGTATTGCGCAGCGCCCCGACGCTGCCGAAGACGAGCCGGCCGGCCTGATCCATACGGAAGGATGACAAGACTTCCTTGGTGTCCCAAGCCCCCTCGCGGCCAGGCAGGACGGATTTACGCAAGTTATCGCCGAGCGGCACGGTGGCAAAATTGAAATAGGGAAGATGCACCTGCTCGTTTCGCACCTGTTCCCACGGACCGGTGCTATAGGCATCCGTCGCAACGACGATCCAGTCGGCGGTGACCTTGCCGCCATCGGTCGAAACCACCCATTTCGCGCCGTTTCTTTCCGTAGAAGTCACGCGGCTGCCGGTGTGAACGGCAACGCCGGCTTTCACTACCGCATGCGCCAGGCCGCGCGCATAGGCAAGCGGCTGCAATGTGCCGGCGCGCATGTCGAGCAGAGCTCCGGCATAGGCGGAGCTGCCGACCCGGCGCTCAGTTTCCCGCGCGTCCAGCACCGTAACCGGTGCGCCGCGCTTGCTCCACTGGCGAGCCCGCTCCTCGATCTCTTTCATGCCCTCCGGCCCGACGGCGCAATGCAGCGTGCCATTGCGCTCCAGCTCGCAGGCAATGTCGTGCTTGTCGATCAGCTCCATGACAAGTTTCGGCCCATTGCCGAGAAGGTCAAGAAGCCGCTCGCCGTGAACGGCGCCAAGCTCTCCCGGAAGATCGTCGGGCATCACCCACATGCCGGCATTGATCAGGCCGACATTGCGCCCGGCTCCGCCGAAACCGATCTCATTGGCCTCGAGCAACACGACGTTGCTACCCGCTTCGGCAAGATGCAGCGCCGCCGATAAGCCGGTGTAGCCACCCCCCACGATCACCACATCGGCATGGACATCGCCGGAAAGCGGCAATGTCGCCGGCGGCAGCGGGGCAGTCTTTTCCCAAAGACCGTGGGAGCGTGGGTCATTCAGCATGAAATCGGTCCATTCGACGAAGGCAATCGCGCTAATCTAGCGCCACGCCTGCCTTTGCGGAAGCGGCAAGAACGACATCCGGTGGACAGAGCATGATGCCCAAAAGTGTAACCGGTTTTCGGACGACATCATGCTCCACTTCCTTGGTTCCGGAGCGGCTTCAGATTTCAAGTGGAACAGACCTGAAATCATCCGCTCTGGAGAAAAACTTGCATGGTCATGGCGCTTTCGGCCATTATAGAGAAAATGCCGGCCGCCATCGTGGCCGCAGATAAAAGCACGTCGCCATCGCGGCTGCGGTCAGAAGCAGGACAATCTCATGAAGCCCATTTTCGTTCAGCTCCAATGCGCTCCCGGCAGGACCTACGAAGTCGCCGACGCGATCTACCAGACGGAGCTGGTTTCGGAACTCTATTCCACCAGCGGCGAATACGACCTGCTGCTGAAGGTCTATATCAAGGAAGAGCAGGATATCGGCATCTTCATCAACGACAACATCGCCAAGATCCCCGGCATCGTCCGCTCCCTGACGACGCTGACGTTCCAGGCGTTTTAAGAGACCTGGCATTTATTGCGGCTGAATCCGGGTTCAAAAATCGCCCTGATATTAACCCTCTTGCCTAAAGCCGCTCGGCTTTCGACCCTCGATTAAGCCCTTTTTAACCGCCCGGGTGATCTGCTTTGGCGACTGATCAACGGGCGGCGCGCTGCAGCGCCGGATTGCCGGCGCCTGGCGCGGCATAGGGGTCGAGGGTGGATCGATGACATCGGCTGTTGCGGATATTCAGGCAAGCAAGCAGGCGGGACCACTGATCGTGCACATCGTGCGCCAGTTCCTGCCGAACAAGGGCGGCCTGGAAGATGTCGTCGCCAATCTCTGCCGGCAGCTGGTCACCCGCGGCTATCGCGTGCGCGTCGTCACCTGCAACACGCTGTTTTCCGATCCGGGCCGCGAACTGGCGGCAAACGAAACCATCGACGGCATCGAGATCGTGCGTATCCCCTGGTCCGGCTCCAGCCGCTATCCGGTCGCACCCCAGGCGTTCCGCCATGTAGCCGACGCCGATCTGGTGCATGTCCATGCCATCGATTTCTTCTTCGACGCGCTGGCCTGGGGCAAGCTGATGCATGGGCGCCCCATGGTCGCCACCACGCATGGCGGCTTCTTCCACACGCCCAAATATGCCGTCATCAAGAAGATCTGGTTCAATACCGCAACGCGGCTTTCAGCACTCGGCTACAACTATCTCATCTGCTGCAGCCAGTCGGACGCACGGCTCTTTTCCAATATTGCCGAAAGCCGTGTCCGTCTCATCGAGAACGGCGCCGATGTCGGCAAGTTCGCCAATTGCGCCGCATTGGAAGCGCGCCGCCGCATCGTCACCATCGGCCGTTTCTCGGTCAACAAGCGGCTGGACCGCATGCTCGATGTCATGAAGGTGCTGGCAGCCCGCGATGCCGAATGGCATCTCGATATTATCGGTGCCGTATCGGATCTCGATAAGCCAACGCTGGAGAGCGAAATCGCCGCTCGCAACCTCGAACGCAACGTCTCCCTACACGTGTCGATCGATGACGGCTCGATCCGCAACATCATCGCCCGCGCCTCGCTCTTCGCTTCCGCCTCGGAATATGAGGGCTTCGGCCTGGTGGCGATCGAGGCGATGAGCGCAGGGCTGTTGCCGGTGCTGCACACGAACGAAGCCTACAAGGCGATGGCCGAAACCCATCCCGCGCTCATGCTTTCCGACTTCTCCGATCCGGAAGCGGCCGCCGATACGCTGACCGCAGCTTTCGAGCGCCTTCAGGCCGATGATCTGACCCTGAGGCAGGAATTGCTGCACGATGCCCGTGCCTATGCATGGGATGAGGTCGCCCAGCGCTACATGGATGTCTATGCCGAAACCTTGACGCCGAAGGGCAAATCGCCTCAGCTTTTGCGCCAGCGCGGCCAGGCCGCATAACCTTCCAGAATGCCCAGAAGCCAGGCGCGCTTGTAGCGCGCCGCATCGAAATTGAAACGCGCCAGGGCTGCAAGCCACCCGGCAACGGGCCGGAACAACCGATAGCCGACATAATAAGACGGGAAGGCCTGCTTGCGCATCAAGGCGCCGAAGCCGCGGCCATATTTGCGCGCCCGCTCCACCTGCCGCGGACCATATTCGCTGGTGACCTGATCGTGATGGACGATCAGTTCCGGGAAGAACATTGCCTGCTTGCCGGCGGCAAGCGCGCGCAGCAGAAAATCCGCCTCTTCGCCGCTCTGGAAGGGTGATTGCGAGCCGACACCGAGGTCTTCATCGAAACCGCCGATTTCAGCGAGCGCGGCGCGGCGTACGAAGATACCGTTGGAATTGCCGCATTTCAGATAGTTCCAGCGCGTCAGCGCAAGCCGCGTCTCGCCGGTCGGGCTGACGGAGGCGAGCCCATCGGCATCGAGTGTGCGGCCGGTAACGATCGCAAGCTCGGAATGCGCGGCAAACAGCGCCGCGGCATCGGCAAGCGTATCGGCCTCGTACCAACAGTCATCGTCGGGAAAGCAGACATAATCGCCTGTGGCCACCGCCATGCCGTTGTTGCGCGCCCGCGAAAGGCCTTTGGGCGACCGAATATGCCGGATGGCGAAATGAGGAGAAAAACCGTCGATGAGCCCGCTCAGCCGATCATCCGCATTCTGGTCGACGACGATCACCTCGAAATCGCGGTAACACTGTGCGACGAGCGACCGGAACAGACGCTCGAGCTGATCGAAGCGATCGACCGTGCAGACGATGAGGCTGAACAATGAAACCCTCCCGACAAGCTCCGGGGCGGCCAACATCAGAAGGAATGAATATTAGCCGAAGTAAAAAGTGAACTTACAGCAGCATTAAGCCCTAAATATTAAGGCATATGAAATAGAGCTGACGCTATCCCCATGAAGAGCCGACATGTGCATTGAGTCTCGGCGAATTGAGGAACGGTCTATCTTCATGACGAAGAGCATTATGGCAAATTCGGTATTGAACGCGGCGGCGGGATTGACCCTGCTTGCGACCGGCTTTGCCTGTTCGATCATTGCCGCCCGTCTGCTTGGCCCGGAAGCCAACGGCATCATCGCCTTCTCGCTCTGGCTGACAACGACGGGCGCGCTCATCGCCGAACTCGGCGCCGGCGTGACCCTGCTGCGCATCCTGCCGCAATTAAAAGGACGCGGTTATTCGACAGAAGAGCGACTGGGCTTTGCCGCCTATCTCCTGCAGCCGACTATTCTGGCAACCGTAATCCTGCTCGTCGGCTATACCGCCTATTATTGGGATACGGAGCGATTGCATTGGGCCGGCGACGCCTCCGCCGTCATCGCCATCACCGGCATATTTTTCGTTCTGCAGTCGCTCGGCGCCTACAGCAAGAATTACCTGATCGGCGAGCAGCAAGTCGGCGCATTCCTGCGCCTCACGGTGATAAGCTCCGCATTGCAGCTCGTTACCGTGCTCGTCGGAGCGATCTTCTTCGGCGTCAGCGGTGCCCTTGCCGGCTATGCCATCGGCCAGCTGCCGATGTTCGTCGCGACGCTCAAGATCGCGATTGCCCGAAGGAACAGCTGCGGCGTCGGCCTTTCCGCTCTCGTCAGCTCATCGCTCATTCTCTCGATCGAGCTCATCAACAGCTCCATCTTTCTCAATCGCATCGAGCTTCTGTTCCTGCAGCGTTACTGGGGTATCGAGGCTGTCGGCTTTTATGCCGTTGGCCTGTCGCTTGCCAATCTGGCGCTACAGCTGCCGGTGCAATTGAGCGGCAGCCTGCTGCCCTATTATTCCGAACAGATGCATGCACGCGCATCGGACAAGCTGCCGGTCGAGGTCTTTGCCGGCGTGGCGCGCAGCCTCGCCTACATCACCTTGCCGATGAGCTTCGGTCTTGCGGCAATCGCGCCCGAACTTGTCGTGATGATCTTCGGTCAACCTTTCGCGCCGAGCGGCGGCATGGTGGCGCTGCTGTCGCTGACCGCAGCACCCTATGTCTTCATGCAGATATGCACGCAATATCTCTATTCGCTGGACCGCGTGCGCGAACGCACCATCATCGGTGTCATCGCCAGTGTCGTCATGGTCGTTGGCTGCCTGGTCGCTGTGCCCTTTTACGGCGGCGAAGGCGCCGCGCTGGTGCGCCTTCTGACCGTCACCGTCATGTGCCTTCTGATGGTGCGCCGCATGGAATTCGAAGGCTCGACGCGTGGTATGATGATCAATCTAGCCAAGGTGACGATCGCAGCCATTCTTTGCGCGGCAGCCGCCTATGGCTTCGTTCAGGCACTGCCCGGCGTCGCCGGCCTCGTGGGCGCCATCATTGCCGGCGGCCTCGCCTATGGCATCGCTCTCAGACTGCTGAAAGCCGTGCCTGTCGAGGACATCGACGTTCTGCAGAAAATCGCGGGGCGATTGCCCGCCCGTATCAATCCAATTGCTATTCAGGCCTTGGCGTTACTGGCGCCGCGTCGCATGTGAGGAGAAACGCCATGGCTGGTTGGGGAGCCGCCGCAGATGCGAATGAAACAAGAGACCTAAAATCAGCAGCAATGCCGGTGACCTTTTCAGGTACGGTCGGGCTATTCATGGCCGCCGCCACGCCATCGACAGACACCGCCGCCCTGTTCCTCAGCCCCTGGGGCTTCGAGGAAATGTGCGTCCGCAAATTCTGGCGAATCCTGGCGGAAGATCTGGCGGCTATCGGCATAGCCAGCCTGCGTTTCGACTATGCCGGCACCGGCGATGCACTTGACGTCGCCGACGAGGGCGAGGGACTGACGCTCTGGCAAGAGACGGCGCTCGCTGCCGCTGCCAGGCTGAAGTCGCTCTCCGGCTGCGAACGGTTGATCCTCATCACCCAGGGCCTCGGCGGCACCATTGCCGCAACATTGGCCGAACGGCTTCCAGATGTCGACGGCATTGCCTTTCTAGCACCCATCATCTCGGGCCGTGCCTATCTTCGCGAGCTGACGATGTGGGCGAAGATGATCGACGAAGGCATGGGCCTGGAAGAAGCGCAACGTCAGACGGAAGGTGTTACCGTCGCCAGCCTGCGCATGCCGGATACCGTTGCCGACGCAGTCAAAAAGCTCAATCTGACTGCCCTTACGCGGCTTAACACACCGAATTGCCTCGTACTCACACGGCCCGGCCGCCCCGCAGATACGGACTTCGCCCGCCATCTCGAGACATTGGCCCCGCATGTCGAGTGCGGGACATATGAGGGCTATGACGAACTGGTGTCCAACCCGACGGTCGCCATCATGCCGACAGTCACGGGCAACAGGATCGTGGAATGGGCTGGGTCGATTGCCGCCCAGTCGAACAAAGCCGCATCAATCAACTCCGAAACGCCGATTGCGGAACCTCTCGTCGGCGACGGGTTTCGCGAGACGCCAGTACGCTTCGGCAAAGGCGAGCGCATCTTCGGCATTCTCTGCGAACCAGAAGGCGAACGCACCGGAGCAACCGCGCTGCTATTAACGACGGCCTATGATCGGCATGCGGGTTGGGGGCGAATGTCGGTCAGCATGGCGCGCGCTCTTGCCCGCGACGGCATTGCCTCGCTGCGTTTTGACAACGCCAATGTCGGCGATAGCCCGCCGCTTCCCGGCGCGCCGGAACAGGTGCTCTATTCCCGCGAACAGCACCTCGATGTCGCAGAAGCCCTCGACCTGCTGGAGGCGCGCAAACTTTTGCCGGCCTTCATCGTCGGCCGCTGCAGCGGCGGCTATCTTGCCTTCCAGGCGGCCCAGCGCGATATCAGATGCCAGGGGCTCATCACCGTCAACCCCTACAGCTTTTCCTGGGACGAAAGCCGGTCGGTTGACGAAGCCTTGCGTTATGCACCGCGATCGCTTGAAACCTACGGGCGGAAACTCCTGCAGCTGGAAACGTTAAAACGGCTCTTTGGCGGCCAGATCGACGCGAAGAGCGCCTTGCGCAACCTCGCCACCGTATTGGGCCGCCGCGTGATACGTTCGACCCGCCAATTGCTCGGCGTCTTTCCCTTCCTCGCCGGCGTACAAGGGCCTGTCATCAGCGGCTTTCGCGCGCTCGCCAAGCGCGGGGTCGACATGTCCTTGATCTACAGTGCTCGCGATATCGGCCTCGATCATCTCCACGAGCAGTTCGGCGAGGATGGCAGCGGCCTGAAACATTTTCCGGACATCCGCCTCACCATCATTCCCGAGGCCGACCACAATCTGACCCCGCCATATGCCCGCAAGGTCTATTTGCGCGAGGTGCGGGAAATGGGATTGAGGCTCGGCAAGGCATGAATCCCAACCCCGGCAAACATGGGAAATACTCGCCATATCCGGCACTTGCTGTATAGTTGCGCCATGAGGATCCTGATCGTCGAAGACAATCGCGAACTGGCCTCCTGGCTCGGCAAGGCGCTGCGCCAGGCGCAATATGTCGTCGACATCGCCTATGACGGCGAGGACGCCGAACATATGCTGAAGGTCGCGGCCTATGCCCTGGTCATCCTGGATCTGTCGCTGCCGAAAATGGACGGATTGACCGTGTTGAAGCGCCTGCGGCAGAGCGGCAACAAGGTGCCGGTGATCATCCTCACCGCCAATGCCAGCCTCGATGGCCGCATCGCCGGCCTCGACAGCGGTGCCGACGACTATCTCGCCAAACCTTTCGAGATCGCCGAACTCGAAGCGCGCATCCGCGCCGCCATGCGCCGCGGCCATGATCATGCCGCGCCGGAGATCGCCATCGGCGACCTCTTGTTTGATGGCGGAACCCGGCAATTCTATCTGGCCGGCGAAGCCCTGGCCTTGACGCCGCGCGAACATTCCGTGCTCGAACACCTCATCATGAAGGCAGGCACGACCGTAACCAAGACGACGCTGTCGGAAAGCGTCTTCGGCTTCGATGATCTCGCCGATACCAGTGCCATCGAAATCTACGTCCATCGCGTCCGCAAGAAACTTGAAGGCAGCACCGTGCAGATCGCGACGCTGCGGGGCCTCGGCTATCTCCTCCGCCATGCACAATGATGCCGCTCCCGCACCGAAAGGGCTGTTCAGCCGCGCTATCGGCGCGCTGACCAACAGCCTTCGGGCGCAATTGCTTGCCTGGGTCGTGCTGACGCTGATCGGAGCGATCTGCATCAATCTCTATCTCAGCTTCCGATCCGCCGACGCCACCGCCGATCTCGTCACCGATCGTACCCTGCTCGCCTCGGCTCGCGTCATCGCTGAAGCTACCCATGTCGACGGCAGCGGCACCGTGCAGATCGATATCCCTCCCGCGGCGCTGGAGATGTTCGATACGGGCTATGGCGACCGCGTCTTCTATCAGGTGATCACCGCATGGGGGAGCCTCGTCGCCGGTTACCCCGATCTGCCGCATCCGAAGCGGGAACAGGTCGGCGAGGACACCATTTTTCGCACCGACGGAATGCGCGTCCTGATGCTCAACCATCCGGTGGTCGGCCTTGGCCAAGACGGCACCGTGTCCGTGGTTGTTGCCGTCAGCCACAACAGTCAGCATGCCATGCGCCGCAAGCTGTGGCTGTCGGATTTCTCCAAACAACTCGTTCTCGTCCTGCTCGCCGGCCTGGTCACCATCATCGGCTTGCAACGCGGCCTTGCCCCGGTGCTAAGGCTACGCGACGCCGTCCGCGAGCGCGGCCGCCAGCGCCTGGATCCGTTGGATCCAAACATGGTGCAGAACGAGCTTAGGCCGCTCGTCCATGCCCTCAACGATCACATGGAGCGCGTGCAGAACCAGATGGCCGCACAACGCCGCTTCGTCTCGAACGCCGCCCATCAGCTGCGCACCCCGCTTGCCCTCATCTCGACACAGGCAAGCGTCGCGGCGCGCGAGACCGATAATGGCCGGCGTGACGAGGCTCTGTCCGCTTTGCGCTCAAGCACCTGGCAGGTCACCCGGCTCGCAAGCCAGCTCCTCACGCTTTCGCGCGCCGAACCCGGCAGCCGCCGGCCGCGAAACGACACGATCGATCTTGCTGATACCGCCAGACAGGTTTTGGAAAATCTCGCCGAAGAGGCCCTGCGGCGCAACATCGACCTCGGGCTGGAAGCCGACGATACGTCCGTGCACGTCGAGGGCGATGGCACCATGCTGCGCGAAATGCTGGTAAACCTCGTCGACAATGCCCTGCGCTACACGCAACCGGGCGGCCGCGTGACGGTTGGCGTCGGGCGGGAAGACGATACCGCCCTGCTATGGGTTGAAGACAATGGACCGGGCATCCCCGAAGCCGAGCGCCCGCAAGTGTTCGAGCGCTTCTATCGCATCATCGGCACCGAGCCTGAAGGCAGCGGCCTCGGGCTTGCCATCGTCCGAGAAGTCGTCGACGGCGCCGGCGGTTCCGTCACGCTCGGTGACGCAGCGGGCGGTGGGCTGCTGGTGAGCGTGCGGCTGCCGGCTGTGTGAGCCATCACATACAACAAAAAAGGCCGGGCAAGATGCCCGGCCCGGCCTTGGGAGGCGCTGGAAATGTGGTGGCCTAGTGCATGTCGAGGCTCTGCTGGGGACGCCACCGGGTGATGTGGTTTTCGATGAGCGTCATCACGTATTCGGCGCCGAGCGTCACAACCATCACCAGGATGATCGCAGCATAAAGACCGGCGGCGTCGTACGTGCCCTTGGCGATCGAGATCAGGTAGCCGATACCGGCCAGCGAACCGACGAACTCGCCGACGATCGCGCCGATGATGGCGAACGAGAACGAGACGTGCAGGCTGGCGAAGATCCAGCTCATCGCCGATGGCAGGATGACGTTGCGGGTGACCTGCCAGTTCGAGGCGCCGAGAATGCGGGCATTGGCGATCATGTTGCGGTCGGCCTCGCGCACACCCTGGAAGGCGTTGGCGAACACGACGAAGAACACCATGATGAAGGCGAGCGCCACCTTGGAGGGCAGGCCAAGGCCCATGATCATCACGAAGATCGGCGCGAGAACGACGCGCGGGATCGAATTGATCGCCTTGATGTAGATCGACAGAATATCCGAAGCGAGCCGGTTGCGGCCAAGCGCGACACCGACCAGAACGCCGGCCACCGAGCCGATGATAAAGCCGATCAGCGCTTCTTCCATGGTGACGCCGAGATGGTACCAGAGCGAGCCGCTCTCGGTGCCTTCGGTGATCCATTCCCACAGACGCAGCGCGATACCATACGGGCTGGAATAGAAGAACGGGTCGATCCAGTGTAGATCCGAGGCGACCTGCCAGAGGCCGAGGATGGCGGCGAGAATGGCGATCTGCCAGAACAGCACGACGTATTTGCGGCGTGTCATTGCCTTCATCGCGGCCGCTTCGATTTCCGCATCCGAGGTGCCGGCACGAAAGATCGGCGCATTGCCTGCTTCAAGGGCTGTGTTTGCCATGATCAATCCTCCCTTATGCCGCTTCTGCGGCACGGCGATAGCTGGTTTCGACTTCTTCGCGAAGGTCGTCCCAGATCGTCTTGCAATAATCGATGAAGTTCTGCTCGTAGCGAATCTCGGAGACGACGCGCGGGCGCGGGAGATCGATCGTGTAGACCGATTTCACCGTGGCAGGGCCGGCTGTGAGAACATAGACCTTGTCGGCCAGTGCAACGGCCTCTTCGAGATCGTGGGTGACGAATACGACGGACGCCTGCCGTTCGGCCCAGAGCTTCAGGAGCTCCTCATGCATGACCGTACGGGTCTGCACGTCGAGCGCCGAGAAGGGCTCGTCCATCAAGAGGATTTCCGGCTCGTTGATGAAGGTCTGCGCCAGCGACACGCGCTTGCGCATGCCGCCCGAGAGCTGATGCGGATAGTGATGCAGGAATTTCGTCAGGCCGACGCGGGCGAGCCAGTCCTTGGCGCTCTTTTCGGCCTCGGCCTTCGACTTGCCGCGAAACAGCGGGCCGGCCATGACGTTTTCGATGACGTTCTTCCAGGGGAAGAGCGCATCCGTCTGGAAGGCGAAACCGACACGCGGGTCGATGCCGTTGACCGGGCCACCCATCAGGCGGACTTCGCCGGCGCTCGGCTTGGCAAGGCCGGTGACGAGGTTGAGTGTCGTCGACTTGCCACAGCCTGTCGGTCCGACAACGGCGACGAACTCGCCGCGTTCGACGGTCATGTTGAAATCGCGCAGCGCCGTCAGTGACTTGCCGGTCGGGGATACGAAACGGCGGCTGACATTGATGAGCTCGATCGCCGGTGTCCGGCGTCCATCCTGTTGCATGGTGCTGATCCCTCACACGTGCCTTAGGGCATGCACGCAAAGCCCGCTGAACTGCCGCTTCCAACAGAGGTCGGAAGCGGCGCTGTGACTGCTTATTTGACGTTCTTGACGAATTCCGTCGTGTAGGTCTTCGACAGGTCGATCGTCTTGCCCTTGACGTTCTTGGAGAAGGCGGAGAGCACGGCGAGAACCGTCTTCGGACCATCTTCAGGCATCACGCCATCGGCCGTGAACATTTCCTTGCCGGCGTCGAGAGCCTTGATGTAGCCGTCCTTGTCGCCAACGTAGAAATCCTTCGGCATCTTGTCGGCAATCTCGGCAGCGGAGTGCGTGTGGATGAAGCGCATCGTCTTGACGAAGGCGTTCGCCAGCTTCTGCACCTCTTCCTTATGGGCGTCGACCCATGCGGCATCCATGTAGAGAGATGCGGCCGGATAGGTGCCGCCAAGAGCGTCTTCCGTGCCCTTGAGCGTACGCAGATCGACGAGGACCTTGGCTTCGCCCGTCTTCAGGAGGCGCGAGATCGTCGGCTCGGTGGTCATACCGGCCTGGATGGCATCCTGCTGCATGGCGGCGATGAAGGTCTGGCCGGCGCCGACCGGAACCGGGGTCACGTCAGCCGGCGAAAGCCCGGCCTTCGATGCCATGTAGAGCGTCAGGAAGTTCGTGGACGAACCGAGGCCGGTCACGCCGACGCTCTTGCCCTTCATATCCGCGAAGGACTTGATTTCCGGGTGCTTGGTCGAAACCAGCTCTACTTCGCCAGGCGCCTGGCTGAACTGCACGACGGACTTGATGAACTTGCCCTTGGCCTGCAGGTCGACACAGTGATCATAAAAACCGACGACGCCCTGAACGGCACCGGCCAGCAGCTGATTTTCGGCATCGACACCGGCGGATTCGTTCAGAAGCTCGACCTCGAGGCCTTCATCCTTGAAGTAACCGAGGGATTCGGCAAGCTTGGCCGGCAGATAGATCTGCTTTTCGTAGCCGCCCACCATGATGGAGATCTTGTCGGCGGCATTGGCTGCCGTGGCTGCAAAGGAAGCAGCTGAAATGACGAGGGAAAGGGCTACGGTGTGAAAAAGCGCGCGCGATGAACGCATCAATGTCTCCTCCTGTTTGAATGCTTGCGCCGTAAAGCGCCGCAGAAAATTGCGCTTCCTCCACGAAGCGGGGCAAACCTAACGCGGGTAAGCTTTCAGTAAGCTTTCAGTGCCCGATCGAATAAGGCGACATTGTGATTTTATTTCTTTGGCGCCAGGCCGGACCACTTTGCAACGATAGGCGGCTTGGTCTTGGCATTTCCCGTATTGCGGCTAAACTGGAGATCATGATTTTCGCCAGGGGGACGATCCATGAGGATTGCAGCCGTAGCCTTGATTCTAACAGCGATCATGATCGCCGGGCCGGCATCGGCGATCTCCCGCTATGAGTCCCTGAGCAAGAGTTGCGCTGCGGTACAACAGCTGATCGCTGGCGAACGTGCCGTGATCCTGCGCTATCCCGCGCAAAATGGCCGCCTCGTTCTTTATGATCGTTATGTCTCCGACACCCCGCAATGCGGCATATCCGGCTATGCCGCACGCGCCTATGTTCCGACGCGGGATAATCCCCTATGCCCGGTTTACAATTGCAAACCGTCATCGGTGTTCAATCCTCATTGACGCGAATCGGCTTTTCTGCCGTTTATGCTGATGGTGGGGTTACAAAACATTACAGAAAAAAGACTTTTAGTTGAATTTTACTCATATTTCACACACATTGTGCGGGCAGACTGAGCACGTGTCACTTACCCTGGAGTGGCACAAGTGGGGTGGCATCCACTGGGGGCCCCCTATTGACAAGGAGATTGCGCAGTGAGTGCAAAAGTACCGAATCCGATTGATGCCTATGTCGGTTCACGCGTGCGCACGCGGCGGCTTATGCTTGGCATGAGCCAGGAACGACTTGCCGAACAGATCGGCGTTACGTTTCAACAGGTGCAGAAATACGAGAAGGGCACCAATCGCATTGGCGCCAGCCGATTGCAGGCCATAGCCAATGTTCTGGCTGTACCGGTTGCCTTTTTCTTCCAGCAAGACAATTCGCAGCCGCTGAACACAGACGGTTTGGGCGCGATCAACGGCCTTGAGGACCTGTCGGAATTCCTGACGTCCAAGGAAGGCTTGAGCCTCAACAAGGCGTTCATGAAGATCACCGACCCAAGCGTGCGTCAGTCTGTACTGACCCTGATCAAGTCACTGGCGAATGGCTCCGAGCCGCTCACAGGCCACGTGCCGCGTGCGACGGATGCCTCGATAGGCCTTCGCAACTGACGTTTTGCCTGCTTTATCGAGCAGGATAGAGGCAATCACCGGCGCCGGCTGACGATTGCTTCGATGTTCGTATGTTCGCCACCTGTAGCTATTGTCGTTGATCGACAATCGGCGGGTCCAGAACAATAATGCCTGGGGATGGCAGCCGGCTTTGCAGGGCTGCCACCCGAATTTTCTTCGTCGATCAATGATTTGGCCCGGATGGTAGTGATGATTGCGGATCATTCCCTTGCCGAGTTCCTTGCCGGGCATTCAGATCAGACCGCTTCTTTCCCATCCGCCTCCACCTATTCCGATCGCGTCTGTTCAGCCGAAGAAACTCTTGGGCGGATCGAACCGCATCTTGCGACGCACGGCATCACCCGTCTCTCCCGCCTCACAGGTCTCGACAAGGTCGGCATCCCGGTCTGGCAAGCCGTCAGCCCGAATGCGCGATCGATCGTCATCCACAATGGCAAGGGCATCACCGATGTCGAAGCCAAGGTTTCGGCTGCAATGGAAGCGCTTGAACGCGCCACGGCTGGCGAACCGGCACTCGCAAGCCTGGTCACCAGCCGCGCTCGCCTTGAAGCCCAGGGGCATCGCAGCGATGCGCTCCCCACGCTCATCGCCGGCGGGCAGTCCGATATCGCCGATGACGAAGAGCTTGCCTGGACCCAAGGCCATGATCTCATCGGCGGGCAGGCGGTCTGGCTTCCTTTCCAGGCTGTCACGCTCGATCGCACCATTCGCGATCCACGCTTCTGGCAATCATCCGACGGGCTGGCATCCGGCAACAATCTCACCGAGGCTATCCTGCACGGCTTGCTGGAACGCATCGAGCGGGACGCCTTGGTGCTATGGGAGGTCTCCTCGCCGAGGCAGCGTATCGACGCTTGTCTGGATCCGGCATCCCTGAACGATCCGATTCTGGACCAATTGACGGAGAAGATTGAGTCAGCTGGGCTGACATTGCGCCTTTTCGACATCACCAGCGATATCGCCATCCCCGTCGTCGTCGCCTTGATCGGCCCTGCCGACATTGGCACGCCGGGGCGCACCTACCGCTATTTCGATGTCACGCTCGGCAGTGGCGCGCATCCATCTCGGCTGCGCGCGGCAATCCGCGCCGTAACCGAAGCGGCACAGTCCAGGCTTACCTTCATCAGCGGCGGCCGTGACGATATCCATCCGGAAAGTTTCACGCGCGCGCTGCCGGAGAGCATCCGGAACTGCTTCGATGCCGATCCGAAGCAGGCGACGAGAGCCAACCTCGCGCTGCCAAAAGGCGCCAATGCCTTGCTGCAACTGACGATAGATCGATTGCGCGACGCAGCTATCGGTTCCGCGATCGCGATACCGCTGGCAGCTTGCTCCCTGCCCTTCGCCGTCGCAAAGATCGTAGTGCCGCAGCTTGAGAATCCGGCCGGAAACCGCAAGCGCCGGCTCGGTCACAGGGCAATCTCCAAGTCCCTGCATCTTCTGTAGCCACACTCGCTCGTTCGGCGAATATCAGGATTCGCTCTCTCGCGCTGTGGTTTCAAACCGGCTCGTTGTACTAGCCGCAAATTGCAATCACAAATTCTGATCACAATCAAACATCGTGTCACGCCGTGTGTCACGCGCAAAGCTGCGAAACATTCGTTAACGTTCGCTCATGTTCCTGGCAGGACTCAACTCGTCCGAAGCCGGAATGGGCAACAGAGGGTATAAAATGACGGCAGCATTTTCGATGGAGGCAACGAACCAGGATCCGGATTCGCTCAAGGAACTGGCATCGATCGCCCGGCTCATCACCTATGCGCGGCAAAGCGCCAAAAATCTCGAGGCGGAGTTTCCAGTCTGGTGCCTGGATCTGGCGCTTGGGGCAGTCTTGCAGGAAATGTACGCAAACGGCCTGCAGGCGCCCTGGTACGAAGAAGGTGCAGACGCGGCAAACATGGCCGTCGCACATTGATCACGCCACTCCGGGCTTCGGCGGAAGCTTGTAAAATGCCGATGCGGTTGGGCGACCGCATCGGCATTTATTTTTGAAACGTAGGAATGAGATTGCTAGCGACCGTTCGTACGCCGCTGCACGCCCGCCACGAAGATTGCGATACATTGGCGCAAATGCCGCAGCCGCGTTTCGCGATCGGGCCAATCATTGGGGTGACCCGGCTTTGAAATCATGGCGCTGAAGATCATGCCCATCAGCATGCGCGCACCGCTTGCAACATCGGTAATCTCGATCAGACCGCGCTGCTGCTGCAGGCTGAGCCAATCCGCCAACATCTGTTGTGACTGCTTTGCGCCGTAGGTGTGCATCAACGCCGCGACCTCAGGAAATTGCTGCGATTCACTGATGGCAAGATGAATGAAAGCCTCGCGCTCACGCTCCTTGGCTTCGTCTATGTCGATCATGAAGATTTGCTCGAGCGCTTCGTCGAGCGGCAGATTTTCGTTGATGTCACGCGGCAAAGCCAGCATCGAAGCGCGATGATCTGCGATGATCGCCATGAAGAGATCAGTCTTGCTCGGAAACAATCGGTAAAGGGTCTGCTTGGAAATCCGGCAACGGGCGGCGATGAGATCCATTGTCGTACCACCGTAACCGAGTTCGTAGAATGTCGCCCGTGCCTCGGTGACGATCTCGGCCCGCCGCTCATCGTCGCTGACGGTTTTTGGACGACCGCGCGGTCGGCGTATTGCAGCCTGATCGGCCATACCCTCCCGTTCTTTCGTCGGTGCTTCCATCTGGACCTCAACAACCGAATGCGATTGACATTTGGAGCAATCCAAATATTTTCCGTACGACCTCGTACTGTAAATAAGGCAACAGGAAATAGCAACGTGCGAAAGCTTGCCTCTTTCACCTCCGCATCCATCTATCCCGCAATATCCACTCGCCGTCTGACGACCCGAGCTGCGATGCTCGTCGCCGGTGTCGCCGCCACGATGCTGCTTGCCGGCTGCAACGACCAGAAAGCTGCCCAGAACAACGCGCCTGTGGTGCGGACCGAAGTCAGCGCCATGGCGCTGCATCCGCAATCGGTCGCGATCACCGCAGAACTGCCCGGCCGTACCAGCGCCTATCTCGTGGCCGAAGTGCGCCCCCAGGTCGGCGGCATCATCCGCAACCGTAATTTCAAGGAAGGCAGCGAGGTCAAGGCCGGCGACGTGCTCTACGAGATCGATCCGGCCTCCTACCAAGCCTCCTATGACAGCGCCGCCGCTGCCCTGCAGAAGGCGCAGGGCGCGGTGCCGAGCGCCCAGTCCAAGGTGGACCGATACAAGAGCCTCACACAGCAGGACGCGGTCAGCAAACAGAATCTGGACGATGCGGTTTCCACCCTGGCCCAGGCGAATGCCGACGTAGCATCGGCGAAAGCAGCCCTCGAAACGGCGCGCATCAATCTCGACTACACCAAGATGCGCGCGCCGATCGGTGGTCGTGTCGATGCGTCCGCAGTGACCGTCGGCGCCCTCGTTACCGCCGACCAGACGACCGCACTGACGACCATCCGCCAGCTCGATCCGATCAATGTCGACGTCACGCAGTCGAGCACCAACCTGCTTGAATTCCGTCGTGCCATCGCCGAGGGCCGGTTGAAGACCAGCGGCGACAATGTCTCCGTCCATCTGACGCTGGAAGACGGCAGCCAGTACAAGGAAGTGGGCAAGCTCGAATTCGCCGAAGCGGCGGTTGCCGAGACCGTCGGCACCATCACCGTGCGCGCCGTTTTCCCGAACCCCGATCGCATCTTGCTGCCCGGCATGTATGTGCGCGCCACCATTCAGGAAGGCATTGCCGAAAACAGCTTCCTGGTGCCGCAACGCGCCGTTTTCCGCAACACCAAGGGCGAGCCGACCGCCATGTTCGTGGCTGCCGACAACAAGGTGCAGCAGCGCGTCTTGAAGGTACAGCGCAGCATCGGCAACAGCTGGCTCGTCAATGAAGGCATGAAGGACGGCGACCGCGTGATCGTCGAAGGCAGCCAGCGTGTCCGCGACGGCCAGGAAGTAAACGTCTCTCCGGTGACTATCGACGATGCGACGGGCGAGGTGAAGCAGGCAGCCGCCGACGCCAAACCTCCAGAGCAGCAGGCCGAATTGGAAAAGACCGATATCAAGGCCGCCTCCGGCGCTCAGAAGTGAGAATTAGACGATGTCTCGTTTTTTCATCGACCGGCCGATCTTTGCCTGGGTTATCGCCATCGTCATTATGCTGGCAGGTGCGCTGTCCATCCTGACGCTGTCGATCTCGCAATATCCGCAGATCGCACCCACCACGGTCAGCATCAGCGCCACCTATCCCGGCGCTGATGCCGCCACCGTCGAAAACTCGGTGACCAAGGTCATCGAGCAGGGCATGACCGGCATCGACAATCTCGATTACATGACCTCGACGTCAACGGCGACGGGTCAGGCCTCGATCTCGGTGACCTTCACCAACAAGGCCGATCCGGACGTTGCGCAGATGCAGGTGCAGAACAAGCTGCAGCTGGTCACCGCGCAGTTGCCGCAGACCGTGCAGTCCACAGGCATCGTCGTTTCCAAGTCGACATCGAACTTCCTCATGGTCGTCGGCTTCGTGTCGACCGACAACAAGCTGAGCTCCAACGACCTTGCGGACTATGTTTCCAGCACGCTTAACGATACGCTGAAGCGCATCGACGGCGTCGGCAACACCCAGATCTTCGGTGCTGGCTACGCCATGCGCATCTGGGTCAATCCGGACAAGCTCGCCAAATATCAGCTGATGGTCAGCGACGTCACCGCCGCGATCCAGGCACAGAACTCGCAGGTTTCGGCCGGCCAGCTCGGCGCGCTGCCGCAGCGCAAGGGCCAGCAGCTCAACGCGACCGTTACGGCCAAGAGCCGCCTGCAGACGCCTGAGCAGTTCGAAAACATCATCCTGAAGAGCCAGCCCGATGGCTCGCTGGTGCGCATCAACGATGTCGCCACCGTCGAGCTCGGCGCGTCGTCCTATACGACGGCAAGCACCTATAACGGCCATCCCTCGTCCGGTCTCGCCGTGATGCTCGCATCCGGCGCCAACGCCATCAGCACGGCGGAAGCGGTCAGGGCGACCATCAACAATCTCAGCCAGACCCTGCCGCCGAATGTCGAGATCGTCTATCCCTATGACACGACGCCGTTCGTCAAATTGTCGATCGAAGATGTGGTCAAGACGCTGCTTGAAGCCATCGTGCTCGTTTTCATCGTCATGTTCGTCTTCCTGCAGAACCTCCGCGCAACGCTGATCCCGACGCTTGCCGTCCCGGTCGTCCTGCTCGGTACCTTCGGGGTGCTGTCTCTGTTCGGATACTCGATCAATACGTTGACGATGTTCGGCATGGTGCTGGCCATCGGCCTGTTGGTCGACGACGCCATCGTCGTGGTCGAAAACGTCGAGCGCGTGATGGAGGAAGAAGGATTGTCGCCGCGAGAGGCGACGATCAAGTCGATGCAGGAAATCACCGGTGCCTTGATCGGCATCGCCACGGTTCTCTCGGCCGTGTTCATTCCGATGGCGTTCTTCTCCGGTTCTGTCGGCATCATCTACCGCCAGTTCTCGGTGACGATCGTCTCGGCAATGGTGCTCTCGGTCATCGTCGCCCTGATCCTGACGCCTGCCCTTTGCGCCACGCTTCTGAAGAAGCCGGCACACGGAGCCAAGGAACGCGGCGCGTTCGGCTGGTTTAACCGTAATTTCGAACGCGCAACGCATCGCTACCAGCGCAGCGTCAACGGCATGATCCGCTATACCGCTGTCTTCCTGGTGATCTTCGTGTTGATCGGCGTCGGCGTCGCCGGCCTGTTCAACCGCCTGCCCAGCTCGTTCCTGCCGGATGAAGACCAGGGCATCCTGCTGACGGCCATTCAGTTGCCGCCGGGTGCCACGGATTCGCGCACCTGGTCTGTGCTCAATCAGGTGAAGGACTACTATCTCAACACCGAGAAGGACTATGTCGACGGCGCATTCGCGGTGGCAGGCTTCGGCTTCAGCGGTCAGGGCCAGAACGTCGGTATCGTCTTCGTGAGATTGAAGGACTTCGACAAGCGCTCGACGCCGCAATCCAAGGCGCAGGCGATTGCTGGTCGCGCCATGGGTGCCTTCTCGAAGATCAAGGATGGCAGCGTCTTCGCGTTGGCGCCGCCGGCAATCCCCGGTTTCGGCAGCTCCAGCGGCTTCGACTTCTTCATCAAGGACGTCAACGGCGCCGGCCATGCCGCGCTTATCGCCGCCCGCAACCAGTTGCTCGGCGCAGCCGGCAAGAGTCCGAAGCTCTTCGGCACGCGCCCGAACGGCCAGGAAGACACGCCACAATATTCCGTCAATATCGACCAGGAGAAGGCAAGCGCCCTCAATATCACCCTGTCCGATATCGACTCGACGCTGTCGACCGCCTGGGGTGGCACCTACGTCAATGACTTCATCGATCGCGGCCGCGTCAAGCCTGTCTACGTGCAGGCCGACAAGGATTTCCGCATGCAGCCGGAGGACTTCGGTCGCTGGTATGTGCGCAATTCCGGCGGCGATATGGTGCCTTTCTCCGCCTTCTCCAGCGGCGACTGGACCTACGGCTCGCCACGTCTGGAACGCTATAACGGCTCCTCGGCTGTCGAAATCCAGGGTGCAGCAGCACCGGGTGTCTCGTCAGGCGACGCCATGAACGAGATCGACAAGATCATGGCGACCCTGCCGCCCGGCTTCAGCCATGAATGGACCAGCCTGTCGGCCCAGGAAAAGCTCTCCGGCAACCAGGCAACCCAGCTCTATGCCATCTCCATCCTCGTGGTGTTCCTGGCGCTCGCAGCCCTCTACGAAAGCTGGTCGATCCCGCTCGCCGTTATGCTGTCGGTGCCGATCGGCATCTTCGGCGCACTGCTGGCCGCAACCATCTTCGGACAGTCGAACGACGTCTACTTCAAGGTAGGCCTGCTGACGACCATCGGGCTAGCGGCCAAGAACGCCATCCTGATCGTCGAATTCGCCATCGAGCAGCAGAACCAGGGCAAGGGCCTGATCGATGCGACGCTTGAAGCGGCAAGACAGCGCCTGCGGCCGATCCTGATGACGTCGCTTGCCTTCATCCTCGGCGTTCTGCCGCTGGCGATTGCCAATGGGGCGGGATCGGGCAGCCAGAACTCGATCGGCATCGGTGTCATGGGCGGCATGATCTCCGCCACCGTCCTCGGCGTCTTCTTCATCCCGCTGCTCTTCGTCTCCGTGCGCCGCATCTTCAGGGGCACGGTCAAGTCGACGGCATCGGTGACATCACCCGATGACGCGCCGACCACAGGTGCCGCACACTAAAGACATGCCCGCTCTCCTCGAAAGGGGAGCGGGCGCATCCACACAATATGGTTCAAATCAAAAGAGCTCCCGCAATGTCGCAGGAGCCCTTTTGATTTGATGTTACATCTGACTTGGGAAAGGGATCGCGGGGAGCACCCTGTCTGCATAGCAGCCGCGGAAGCGACCGTTCCGACATCAGCCAAGAGGTGGCGGCTTCGGCGCGGAAACATGCGCCACCCTCCCCGCGACGCGATCAGCAGCTGCGATTGATATCTGCCAATCACTTAGGTGGGTGATGAAACAACCGGTGCCGCCGGCTGTGCTTTCGGCGACCATTTTGCATGCAGCTTGGCGAGCATCAGATAGATGATGGGCGTCGTGTAGAGCGTCAGCACTTGCGACACCACGAGACCGCCGACGATGGTGATGCCGAGCGGGCGACGAAGCTCCGAACCCGGGCCGGTCGCGATGATCAGCGGAATGGCGCCCATCAGCGCCGCCAGCGTCGTCATCAGGATCGGACGGAAACGCTTGAGGCACGCTTCATAGATCGCCTCGTCGGGCGGCAGGCCGAGCACACGTTCGCCCTGCAGGGCAAAGTCGACCATCATGATGCCGTTCTTCTTGACGATACCGATCAGGAGGATGATGCCGATGAAGGCGATAATCGTCAGTTCCGTACCGCTGATGACGAGCGCCAGCAGTGCGCCGAGGCCGGCGGAGGGCAGCGTCGAGATGATCGTCAGCGGATGCGCCAGGCTTTCATAGAGGATGCCGAGAACAATATAGACCGTCAGCAAAGCCGCCAGAAGCAGCAGCGGCTGACTGCCCGACGACTGCGAGACGCTCGCCGCATCGCCGGCGAAATCCGCATGCAGCGTATCGGGCAAGTGCATCTCAAGCACCGCCTTCTGGATGGCATCGTTCGCCACCTGCAACGGCGTATCCAGCGCCAGATTGTAGGAAATGGTCACCGAGGGATATTGCCCCTGGTGGTTGACCACCAGCGGGGCAAGCGTCCGGCTGATCGATGCGACAGCGCTGAGAGGGACCTGCGTGCCGCCCGAGGCCGGCACATAGAGCTTGGAGATATCATGCGGGTCCAGAGCGTAGTTCGGATTGGCCTCCAGTACGACACGATACTGATTGCGCTGCGTATAGATCGTCGAAATCTGCCGCTGCGCGAAGGCATTGTTCAGCGCGGCATCGATGGACTGGATGTTGACGCCAAGCTGCGAAGCAAGACTCCGGTCGATATTCACGGTCGCCTGCAGACCGTTCGGCTGCCTGTCGGTCGCGACATCAGTCAGTCCCGGAAGGGCTTGCATGCGCTCCAGCACCTTCGGCGCCCAATCCACCAGCTCGTCGTAATTCGCACCCCAGAGCGTGAACTGATATTGCGACTGCGACTGGCGCGCACCGGCCCGGATATCGCCGGGCGAAAACAGGAATGTACTCAGCCCTGGAACGGCCATCAGCTGCTTGCGCAACCTGTTGATGACCTCGGCCGTCGACACCCGTTCCGATTCCGGCTTGAGCGAAATCAGAAGCTGCCCGCGATTGATGGAGCTGGAGAAGCCGCCGCCTCCGACGGAGGAACCAAGGCCCGAGACCGCGGGGTCCTTAGCGACGATATCCGCCGCCTGCTGCTGCAATTTGACCATGGCCGGATAGGAGATGTCGGTCGCAGCCTGCGTCCCGCCCTGAATAAACCCGGTGTCATCCTGCGGAATGAAACCCTTCGGCACCTTGACGTAGAGATAGGCCGTCATGACGACGCAAGCGATGATAACGAGCACGGATAGCACGCGATGATGCAGCACCGCCTTCAGCGTCCGGCCGTAGAAAGACGTGACAGCCCCGAGCGTTCCTTCGACGAGGCGGCCAAACGGGCCCGGTCGAGCATCGATGTCGTGCTGACGAAGGCGATGACCGCAGATCATCGGCGTCAACGTCAGCGACACCAGCGTCGAGACGACGATGGTGAAGCCGAGTGTCAGCGAGAAGGTCTGGAAGAAGCGCCCGACAATGCCGCCCATGAAGAACAGCGGGATGAAGGCAGCGAGCAGCGACAGGCTGATCGAAACAACAGTAAAGCCGATCTGCTTCGCCCCCTCGAGCGCCGCCTTCATCGGCTTCATGCCGGTTTCCAGATTGGCGTAGATATTCTCGATCATGACGATGGCATCGTCGACGACGAAGCCGACGGATACGGCAAGCGCCATCAGTGAGAGATTGTCGATCGACAATCCGAACAGCCACATCGCCGCAAAGGTTCCGGCCAGCGACAGCGGCACCGTCACGCCAGCTGCAAAGGTCGGCGTCGCGCGCCTGAGGAAGACGAAAACCACGCCCATGACCAGGCAGATGGTGGCAAGCAGCGTCCATTGCATGTCGTTGACGCTGGCGTGGATCGTCGTGGTGCGGTCGGAAAGGATGTCGATCTTGACGCCGGCGGGAATGAGCCGCTGCAGCTCCGGGATCAGTTCCTTGACGCCGTCGACGGTGGAAATGACGTTGGCATCGGCCTGTTTCGTGATGTTGAGCAGCACCGCCGGCTTGCCGTCATACCAGGCGTCGGAGCGGCTGTTGCGCACGCCCGGCTCGACGGTGGCAATATCGGAAAGACGCACGGCCGTACCGTCGCCGCTCTGAATGATGATACGTCCATAGGCTTCCGGCGTCCGCAACTGGCTGTTCACGGCAATGGAGAAGGCGCCGCTGGCGCCGTCGATGGAGCCGAAGGGGCCGAGCACATTGGCGTTGACGATCGCCGTGCGGACGGCGTCGAGCGACAGGCCCATGGCCGAGAGACGGTCGGGGTCGAGCCTCACGCGCACCGCCGGCTGATCCGCGCCGCTGACCGTCACGCCGCCAACGCCGTCCACTTGCGAGATACGCTGCACGACCACCGTATCCGCCGCATCATATATGGCGCTGGGTGCCACATTGTCCGAGGTCAGCGCCAGGATGAGGACAGGAGCTGCAGCCGGATTGATCTTGCGGAAGGACGGCAGGGTCGGCAGATCGCCTGGCAGGTCGGTCGCGGCAGCATTCAATGCCGCCTGCACATCCTGCGCCGCGCCATCGACGCTGCGTGAGAGATCGAACTGCACGATGATGGTGCTCGAACCGAGCGAGCTGACGGACGTCAGCTGCGTGACGCCGGCTATGGTGCCGAGATGCCGCTCCAAAGGAGCAGCAACGCTCGCCGCCATGCTGGCAGGATCGGCGCCGGGACGGCTGGAGGAGACGACGATGGTGGGCAGATCGACGGTCGGCAGGCTTGCGACCGGCAGAAAACGATAGGCGACGAAGCCGAGAATCATCAATCCGATCGCCAGAAGCGTCGTGCCAACAGGGCGTTTGACGAATGGCTCGGAGATGTTCATGTCTCGTCACCCGCCATTTCATTGATCTCGGGGCTGGGCATGCCGCTCGTCCGCCCCACGACGCGGGCCCGCAGGCTCTCGAAGGCCAGATAGATGACCGGCGTCGTATAGAGCGTCAGAAGCTGCGAAAGCACGAGGCCGCCGATGATGGTAATGCCGAGCGGAATGCGCAGTTCGGCGCCCGTGCCCTGTGCCAGCGCCAATGGAAGCGCGCCGAAGAGCGCTGCCAGCGTCGTCATCATGATCGGCCGGAAACGCAGGATCGACGCCTTCAGAATGGCCTCGCGCGGTGCAAGCCCCTCCTTGCGCTCCGCCTCCAATGCGAAGTCGATCATCATGATCGCGTTCTTCTTCACGATACCCATAAGCAGCACGATGCCGATCAAGGCGATGATCGACAGATCCTGGCCGAACTGCATCAGCGCCAGCAGCGCGCCAACGCCGGCAGACGGCAACGTCGAAAGGATGGTGATCGGATGCACGGCGCTCTCGTAGAGAAGGCCGAGCACGATGTAGATCGTGACGACGGCGGCAAGGATCAGCCAGGGTTCGCCGGCAAGCGAGGAGGCAAACTCCTCGGCATCACCTGAATATTTGCGCTGGATGTTGTCAGGCATGCCGATATCCCGCTCGGCCGCCTTGACCTCGGCCACGGCGTCACTCAGCGAAGCACCCTTGGCGATATCGAAACTGATGGTCACGGCCGGAAACTGCTCGTCATGGCTGATGACCAGCGGCGCCGTTGTGAAGGTGGCCGTCGTGAAGGCATTAAGCGGAACCTGCGTATCGCTGGCGCCGGCAACATAGAGCTTGTCGAGCGATTTCGGATCCGATTGATATTGCGGCGCCGCCTCGAGGATGACGCGATACTGGTTTGCCTGCCCGTAGATGGTGGCGATCTGGCGCTGGCCGAAGGCATCATTCAGGGTATCGCTGACGGCCTGCATGGATACGCCGAGCCGCGAGGCAGTTTCGCGGTCGACATCGACGAAGATGCGACCGCCACCCATTTCCACCTCGGAGGAGACATCGATCAGCTTCGGGCTTTCCTGCAGCCGCTGCGCCAGCTTGGCGGACCAATCGACCACCGTGGCCGTATCCGTACCGGTCAACGTATATTGATAGGGTGCCCGGCTTGCGCGGGTGCTGATCGAAATGTCGCGTACGCTCTGGAAGGTGACGTGGATGCCGGGCAGACCGGTGACCTCATCCCGCATCCGGTCGATGATCTGATCGGCGGAGGCATCACGCTGGTTCCTCGGCTTTAGTACCAGGCTGAGATTGCCGGTGTTCAGCGTCAGATTGCTGGCGCTGGAACCGATGACGGCAACAACGCCGGTCACATCCGGATCCTTGCGCAGGCGGTCGGCAACGGTTGCCTGTATCTGCTTCATGGTCTCGAAGGACGTCGTCGGTTCGGCCTCGACGACGGCGGTGATCAGGCCCGTATCCTGGGCCGGCAGAAAGCCCTTCGGAATGACGATATAGAGCGCGACGGTCGCAGCCAGCGTTACCGCCGTCACCAAAAGCATGAGAGTGCTGCGGTCGACGGCCCAGACGAGACTGCGGCGGTAACCCTCGATCAGCCGCTCCATGAAATGGTCGGTGCCCGCCAGGATGCCGCCCTTGCGCTCTTTAGGCTTGCGCAGAATCCGGGCGCACATCATCGGCGTCAGCGTCAGGGAAACGACGGCCGAGACGACCACGGCAATGGTGAGCGTCAGGGCGAATTCGCGGAACATGCGCCCGACGATCCCGGTCATGAACAGCAGCGGAATGAATACCGCCACCAGCGAGACTGTCAGCGATATGATCGTGAAGCCGATTTCGCCCGCGCCCTTCAGCGCCGCCTGCATCGGGTTCTCGCCCTCCTCGATATGGCGGGCGATGTTCTCGATCATGACGATGGCATCGTCGACGACGAAACCGGTGCCGATGGTCAGCGCCATCAGCGAGAGATTGTCGAGGCTGAAACCGGCAAACCACATGACGCCAAAGGTCGCAATGAGTGACAGCGGCAGGGCAACGCCTGCAATGAACGTCGCCGTCACCGTACGTAGGAAAAGCAGGACGACGAGGATGACCAGCCCGATGCTGATGACCAGCGTCCACTGCACGTCATGGATCGAAGCACGGATCGTCTCGGTGCGGTCGTTGACGATATCGAGGGAAACGCCGGCCGGCATGGCCTGCTTCAGCTTCGGAAGCTGCTTCAGCACATTCTCGACGGTTTGAATGACGTTGGCGCCCGGCTGGCGCATGATATCGAGAATGACGGCCGGCTGCCCCTGATACCAGGCGCCGACGCGATTATTCTCCAATCCTTCGACGACGGTCGCCACATCCTTCAACTGCACCGGCGCGCTGTTGCGATAGGCGACGATGACAGACTTATAGATATTGGGGTCGACGATCTGGTCGTTGGCGGCAAGCGTGAAGCTCTGCTGGGTGCCATCCAGCGAGCCCTTTGCCCCGGCGACGCTGGCATTGGTGATGGCCGAGCGAATGTCTTCCAGAGCCAAGCCATAGGAGGCAAGGCGCGGAAGATCGACCTGTATGCGGATGGCCGGCTTGACGCCGCCCTGAATATTGACGTCGCCGACGCCGGAAACCTCGCTCAGCCGCTGCGCCATCATCGTATCGGCGAAGTCGCTGAGTTCGCGGATCGAGTAGCTGTTGGAGCGCAAGGCCAGCGTCACGATCGGCGTATCGGCCGGGTTCACCTTCGAATAGGTCGGTGGGTAGGGAAGCGTGCGCGGCAGCGTCGACCCGGCGGCATTGATCGCCGCCTGCACGTCCTGCGCCGCCCCATCGATATCGCGGCCGAGATCGAATTGCAGCGTGATCTGGCTGATGCCGAAGGCGCTCGAAGACGTCATCGACACCAGTGATGGGATCTGGCCGAGCGGCCGCTCCAGCGGCGCCGTCACCAGCGCCGCCATCGTATCGGGATCGGCGCCCGGCAGCTGCGTCGTCACCTGTATCGTCGGGAAATCCACCTGCGGCAGCGGTGCCACCGGCAGGAAGAGAAAGCCGAGAATGCCGCCCAGGAGAACCGCGACCCCGAGAAGCGAGGTTGCGATAGGCCGGCCAATGAAGAGCGACGAAACATTCATTGTTGCTGTGTCGGCGTTGCGGGGGCTGAGGCCGGAGGCGTGCCGGCGCTGGAATCCTTGCCCTGTTCGGCGCCGGCGGCATTCTGGCCGCGATGACCGCCATTGCCGCCCTGACCATTGTGCCGATGATGCTGTTGCTGGCCTCCGGCAGCGTTGTTCTGACCGCCTTGCGGATCGTTCTCGGCGACCGGCTGGCCCTGATCGTCCGCTGCCGGCGCATCCGGCGCAGCCTGACCGGGATTGGCCGAAATCTGTACTTTCGATCCATCCTGAAGCCGGGCAAAGCCCGTCGTCACCACCTTGTCGCCGGTGGCCACGCCATCGGTGATGACAGCCAGCGTGTCATCCTGCTGGCGCACCTTCACCGTCTTCATCGCAACGCTCTCATCCGGCTTGATGATGTAGACGAAGGTACCGTTCGGCCCACGCTGGACAGCAGCGCTCGGGATGACGATGACGTCCTTCAGCGTCTCGACAAGCAGACGGGCATTGATGAAGGCGCCGGGCCAAAGCGCCAGCTTGTCATTGGGAAAATTCGCCTTCAGCTTGACAGTTCCGGTCGTCGGATCGACCTGGTTGTCGACCACCTGGAGATTACCATTGTCGACGACCGTTTCGCCGTCGTTGCCCATGGCCTGGACGGCGAGCGTTCCGGCCGCGTTGGCGGCATTGACGCGCGCAAGCTGCTGCTGCGGAATGGAAAACAGCACGGAAATCGGCTTGATCTGCGACAGCGTCACGATGCCGGTCGTGTCGCCGGAGCTGACGAGGTTGCCGATATCGACGTTGCGGATACCGGTGCGCCCATCGAAGGCCGCCTTGATCGTCGTATAGTCGAGCGTCGCCTGCGCGCTTTCTATGGCTGCCACATCAGCCTTTATCTGGGCCGTATATTGCGCCACCAGCGACGTTTGCGTGTCCACCTGCTGCTGCGTGCCCGAGGCGGTCTTCACCATCAGCTGATAGCGGGCAAGGTCACGCTGGGCGCCGGCCAGCAGGGCTTCGTCCTGCGCCTTTTTGGCAATCGCCTGATCGAGCTGCGCCTTGTAGACGGAATCGTCGATGCGGGCGATGACATCGCCCTTCTTGATGTCCTGGCCCTCGACGAAATCGATTTCGACGATTCTGCCGCTGACCTGCGCGCGCACCGTCACGGTATTCAAGGCCTTCACCGAGCCGACGCCATTGATGTAGACGGGCACGTCGGCCGTCTTTGCGTCAGCCGCCAGCACCGGCACCGGACCGCTGAACTGCGACGCTCCGCGCCGTCCCCCGCCGCTGCCCTGTCCTTGCCCGTTGCGACGCTGACCTTGAGCTTGCTGCGCGGCGGCCGAGGTATTCTGATAGCCAAGTAGCCGTTCGGCGCTGGCAAGCCACAGATCGCGAGTCGCGTAGGCGCCATAGCCCACCGCACCGATCACCGCCAACGACATTACGACCCGAAATGCACGAGCCATCAATCCACCTTCCTTCAAAGCCTCCGGCGATCGAAGATCCGCCGCTGTTTTATGGCGCGACTTTAGCTTGCATCGTGTCGCTTAGGAATTTGGTATAGCCATTAAATTTTGTCCATTTTTGCGGCGACTTAGCGAAATAATTTGTTACATTTCATAAAACTAGGGTTGTACTGGCAAAAGGTTGGTGCGGACGCAAGTTGCCGCTGTCTGCCGGATCAGAGCACACCCCAGCCGCGATAGCGCCCGCGGCCGGTCATCTCGCGCAAGCCGAGTTCGCTCACCAGATTGAGCGCGCCCCTCGGGGTGACGCCGACATGGCGGGCTATCATCTTCGCCGAGACGATCGGTCTCGACAGCACGATATCGATGACTTCGGGCAGGCTGCTGTTCGAACGCCGGTCTTTCAGTCGTAACTCCATCTGCAGCTTGGCGAGCGACAGGCGATCCAGCTCCTTGAGGCCCGAATCGGCCGAGAGTGCCATGGCCTCCAGAAATGCTAACAGGCGTGTGATGCGATCCGATGAACGCCGACGGTCATGCCGGACGGCTTTGAGGCCGATATTCAGGCAGAACAGATGCGAGGTGATCTTGCCACGGCTGCGCAGATAGGCACTGACCAGCAGACCGCCGAGCCAATGCTGCCGCCTCAGCGGCTCGATCCGCTCCCACGCATCGAAAAGTACCGCCGCACCGAGCACCGGCGGCAGCATGTCGGCCTCGCGGATCACGGCGCGCCAGCTCTCCAGGCGCTCGTTTTCGTCCCAATCCACGTCGAGCACCAGGGCGAGCGGATCGTGGATCGTCTCCGGCTTGCTCTCCGGAACACCGCCATTCAGGATCTTGTCGGATCGGGCGAGGATGGCATCGATCTCGGCAAAATCGACGCCGAAATCATCCTCCTCTTCCTCTTGTGTCTCGGACTCCGCAACCTCGATGGACGCCGGACGCCGCGGGACAGCGTCTTCGGCCTCGCCGGTATCGCCACGCAAGGCCGCAAGCCCGGCCGGCTCCAACCCCCAGGAAGGCTCCGCATTCCAGAGGCGTCGCCGGCTCCGCAGCACGGCGTGGGCAATCGTCAGCTCATGCGTCGGAGCACGGGCATCCATGCGCGCATCGTGCAGCACGAGGTCCTCCACATGCACCAGCTCGCCGCCGACCCAGAGCGCACCGGCGGCATCGAAAAAATGCCCGCGTTCGCGAAAGCCGTCTGCCACCACATGCCGGAGAACACGCTCATCCAGCCGCGCCAGCATGTCCTCTGCCTTGACGATGGCGGGCAGAAGCGTCGTCAACGGAAGAGTGGTCAAATCATATCGCATTGGAATCGCATCATTGAATCGGTCTTACGGAACCTATCACCGCGACAAGCTGCGAGATAGAAAGCGACCTCTGTAAACTGTGGACGGCAATTCCTATTTTTTGTCTTGACCTTCCAGTGACGGGAAGGTTCATAACCCTATCCAACGCTCCCTTCGGAGCAATGGAGTTTGACATGGCATTGCACGACGAACACGATCACAGCCATCATGGCCACGATCATCATCATCATCATGACGGCCAGCCGCAGGAGGCGGTGACGCGTGACCCCGTTTGCGGCATGACCGTGGATCCGAACGCCAGCAAGCCGTCGCTCGATTATCAGGGCCGCACCTTCCATTTCTGCTGCAACGGCTGCAAGACCAAGTTCGAGGCGGCGCCGGAAACCTATCTCACTGCCAAGGACCCGACCTGCGGCATGACGGTCGATCGCGCCACGGCACGCCATTTCCTGAAGCATGAAGGCGAGAAATTCTATTTCTGCTCGGCCGGCTGCAAGGCCAAGTTCGAGGCGGATCCGTCAGCCTATCTCAATGGCAACAGGCCCGCGCCAAAGCCGGTGCCGAAGGGAACGCTCTATACCTGCCCCATGCATCCCGAGGTCGTCAGCGACCATGCCGGCGATTGCCCGAAATGCGGCATGGCACTTGAGCCCATGGGCGTGCCGGCCGCCGACGAGGGCCCGAACCCGGAACTGATCGATTTCACCCATCGTCTCTGGATCAGCGCCGCCCTCTCGGTGCCGCTGCTCGCCATCAGCATGGGCCCGATGGTCGGTCTACCCCTCCGCGAATGGATCGGCGAACCCATCGCCACATGGATCGAACTCGTCCTGGCGACGCCGGTCGTGCTCTGGGCAGCCCTGCCCTTCTTCCGTCGCGCCTGGAATTCCCTTGTCAATCGCAGCCCGAATATGTGGACGCTGATCGGCCTCGGCGTCGGCACCGCCTATCTCTACAGCCTCATTGCCACCCTTGCACCCGGCCTGTTCCCCATGAGTTTTCGCGGCCATGGCGAAGCCATACCCGTTTACTTCGAGGCAGCATCGGTCATCGTCGCTCTGGTCTTCGTCGGCCAGGTGCTGGAGCTGAAGGCCCGGGAGCGCACCGGCTCGGCCATCCGCGCCCTGCTCGATCTCGCGCCAAAGACCGCCCGTCGCATCGGCGCCGACGGCAGTGAAGTGGACGTACCGGTCGACGAGATCGCGGTCGGCGACCGCTTGCGCGTCCGTCCTGGCGAGCGCGTGCCCGTCGACGGCACGGTCGCCGAAGGGCAGTCGACCATCGATGAATCGATGATCACGGGCGAACCCCTCCCGGTCGAAAAGACCAAGGGCGACGCATTGACCGGCGGCACGATCAACAAGAACGGCTCGCTGATCCTGCTCGCCGAAAAGGTCGGCGCCGATACGACGCTGTCGCGCATCGTCGAACTCGTCGCCAAGGCGCAGCGGTCGCGCGCGCCGATCCAGACGATGGTCGATCGTGTCTCCGCCGTCTTCGTGCCTGCCGTCGTCGCGGCTGCCGTCATCGCCTTTGCCGTCTGGACCTTTGTCGGGCCGGAACCGAGACTGGCGCATGCGCTGCTCGCCGCAGTCGCGGTGCTGATCATCGCCTGCCCCTGCGCGCTCGGACTGGCAACGCCGATGTCGATCATGATCGCCACTGGCCGTGGCGCGCAGGAAGGCGTGCTGGTGCGTGACGCCGAGGCGCTGGAACGCTTCGCGAAGGTCGACACTTTGATCGTCGACAAGACCGGCACGCTCACCGAAGGCAAGCCGAACCTGACCGACATCGTCACGGCTGGCGGCATCGAGGAAGCTCGCCTGCTGTCGCTCGCCGCCAGCCTCGAGCGTGGCTCCGAACATCCGCTTGCCGAAGCCATCGTTGCCGGCGCCGAGGAGCGCGGAGCCCATTTCGTCGAGATCTCCGGTTTTGCGGCAACAACAGGCAAGGGCGTCGAAGGCCGCGCCGGCGAGACCAGCGTCGCACTCGGCAACGCCGCGATGATGGCCGGCCTCTCTGTCTCGACCGATGTATTGAAGTCCGAGACCGAACGCCTGCGCGGCGAAGGCAAGACCGTGATGTTCGTTGCCATCGACGGCAAGCTGGCCGGCCTCGTCGCCGTTGCCGACCGCATCAAGCCAACGACCGCAGCCGCGATCAAGGCGCTGCACGACAGCGGCCTGAAGATCGTCATGGCAACCGGCGACAACGGCAAGACCGCCGCCGCTGTCGCCACTCAGCTCGGCATCGACGAAGTGCGTGCCGATATGCTGCCCGAAGGCAAGAAGGCCTTGATCGACGAGCTGCGCGCCAGGGGCCATATCGTTGCCATGGCCGGCGACGGCGTCAATGACGCACCGGCACTTGCATCAGCCAATGTCGGCATCGCCATGGGCACGGGCGCTGATGTCGCCATGGAAAGCGCCGGCATTACGCTGGTGAAGGGCGATCTCAACGGCATCGTCCGGGCACGCCGCCTCTCGGAAGCGACGATCCGCAACATCAAGCAGAACCTGGCCTTTGCCTTCGGCTATAATGCGCTCGGTGTGCCGCTGGCTGCCGGCGTGCTCTATCCGGTCTTCGGCCTGCTTCTGTCGCCGATGATTGCCGCCGCCGCCATGAGCCTGTCCTCGGTCTCGGTCATCGCCAATGCACTGAGATTGCGGCTGGCAAGATAAGGAGAAAGCACATGAACATCGGCGAAGCATCCGGCCGCTCCGGCCTGCCGGCCAAGACCATCCGCTACTATGAGGATATCGGCCTCATCCGCCCCGACCGCAGCGACAACGGCTATCGCGACTATCGCGCCGATGACGTGCATAAGCTGCGCTTCCTGCATCGCTCGCGCGGCCTCGGTTTCTCGGTCGAGGAGTGCCGGCAGCTGCTGGCGCTCTACGAAGATAAGAGCCGCGCCAGCGCCGACGTCAAGGATATCGCCAGCACCAAGCTTGTCGAAATCGACCGCAAGATCCGCGAACTCACCGAACTGCGCCGCACGCTGGAACACCTCGTGCACGCCTGCCACGGCAATGAGCGGCCGGATTGCCCGATTCTGGAGGAGCTGTCGGAGGGGTGAGACCATTACAGCGGCAGGTCAGGCGCACTCGCCGCTGCCGCGCCTGCTAGCGTGGCCCCTCATCCTAGCCTTCTCCCCGCTCATGCGGGGAGAAGGGACGACCGCGCAAAGCGGCCGGCTTGAGCATAGGGTAGCCAGAGGTACGGTGTAGCCCCTCGCCCCGCCTGCGGGGGAGAGGGTTGGGGTGAGGGGCCAGGCACCTTATCGCGGCATTGGCAGGCACGCATGACCTGCCTTTGCCTCACTCACCCAACCCGCTCCACCGCAATGGCCGTCGCCTCGCCGCCGCCAATGCAGAGGGCAGCGATGCCGCGCGTTGAACCCTGGCGTTCGAGGGCATGCAGCAAGGTCACGATCAGCCGCGCACCCGTCGCGCCGATAGGGTGGCCAAGCGCGCAGGCGCCGCCATTGACATTGAGGCGATCGCGCGCAATGCCGAGATCCTTGGCGGCGGCCATGGCGACGACGGCAAAGGCCTCGTTGATCTCGAAGAGATCGACATCGCCGACCTTCCAGCCTGTCTTATCAAGCACCTTGCGGATCGCGGGGATGGGCGCCGTGGTGTACCAGGCCGGCTCTTGCGAATGGGTGGCATGCGCCTTGATTTCGGCAAGGATCGGCAAGCCCTCGCGCTCGGCGACCGAACGGCGTGTCAAGATGAGCGCGGCGGCGCCATCGGCGTTGGCCGAGGCGCTGGCAGCCGTGATGGTGCCATCCTTGCGGAAAGCGGGCTTCAGGGTCGGGATCTTTTCCGGCGAAACCTTTTGCGGATGCTCGTCCTTGGCAATCGTCACCGGACCGCCCTTGGCAGCCACCGAGATCGGGGTGATCTCTGCCCCGAAGGCGCCGTTCTCACCCGCGGCGCGGGCGCGCGACAAGGTCTCCACAGCATAAGCATCCTGATCGTCGCGGGTGAACTGGTAGGCCTCTACCGCCATTTCGCCGAAGTCGCCCATGGAGCGGCCCTTCTCGTAGGCATCTTCCAGCCCGTCGAGCATCATGTGGTCGAAGATACGGTCATGGCCCATGCGATAACCGCCTCGCGCCTTGGCGAGCAGATAGGGCGCGTTCGACATCGATTCCATGCCGCCTGCCACCACAATCGAGGCCGAGCCGGCGAGCAACAGATCATGCGCCAGCATGGTCGCCTTCATGCCCGAACCGCAGACCTTGTTGATCGTCGTCGCGCCGACGGCATCCGGCAGGCCAGCCCCGCGTGCGGCCTGCCGGGCCGGCGCCTGCCCTTGCCCTGCGGGCAGGACGCAGCCGAACAATACTTCATCCACCCGATCAGCCGACAAGCCGGCGCGCTCCAGCGCAGCGCGGATGACATGCGCACCAAGCTCAGGCGCCTGCAAGGATGAGAGTTCTCCCTGAAAACGGCCGAGCGGCGTGCGCGTGGCGGAAACGATGACAACGGGATCGATAGCGGACATGACATCTCCTCACAATGTACAGACGGTATCCTTGTGCTCTATTGCTAGCACGTTAGATGACGATCGTCATCTAAATATCGCAGGAGATCGGCTGCTTAAATCGCCCTTTACGCGCTGACAGCAAAAGACGCGATTGCCTCTACGAGGGACATACCGTAAGGATATCCCTCTATATAAAAATGGATATCCCATGCCACTTTATATCAAAGATGATGCCATCGACCGGCTGGCGCGCCGTTATCAGGCGCTGACCAAGGCACCGACCAAGACCGAAGCCGTGAGGCTGGCGCTTCAGAAGGCGCTGGATGAGGAACTGACCAAGCCGGCCCTTGCCGATATCGCCGTCACCTTCTGCCGCAATCTCAAGCAGAAGGCTTCCACCAAAGCGGACAATACGGCAGGGGAAGTCTGATGTTCATCGATCACACTGTCCTGTCGGCAATGATGACCGACGAGGAGGAGGCCCGTGCCTTCGCCAACCGCATGCAATCAGCAACGGCGCGAATGACGTCACCGCTCGAGGCGGTGCATGCGGCAATCGAGATATCAGAAATGCTCGGCCTGCCGCCAACCGAAGCCGGCGAAGCGGTGCGCACTTTTCTGCAGTTGATGAATATCCAGCATCTCGCGGTGCCGCCGCGCGCCGCCTTTCTGGCGGCAGAAGCCTATGAGCGCTACGGCCAAGGCGGCCATACGGCGCGCCTCAGCCTCGACGATTGCATGACCTATGCCTGCGCTCGCTATTATCGCCAGCCGCTATTGTCGAAAAGCGGCCGGTTCACTCAAACCGATATCGAATTGGCCTAAGCCATTCGCTGACCTGTTGCCATCAAGGGCAAAGCGAGGCCGAACCTGACGAAAATGCGCTCGCGCGCGCGCCGACGGAATTCGGTGCGGCAGCGCATTGCAGCCGAGACATCGTGTCGCCGGCGCGAATAGGGCCGGTTACCGACGGATCGGTGTTGATCGTGCCGTCCGGAAGGATCGCGTCCTTCGAGTGGTCGACATTGCCGACATCGGTCTGAACCGCCTCGACCTTGACGCGCTTGGGATGATGCTTGTGCACCTGTTCTGCCATGGCAGCGCTGGACATGCCGATGACGACAGCCGAAATGGCGAGAGTTTTGAGCAGCATCAGACTGCCTCCTGTAGGGGTTGAAGCTCTATTCATATGGGAACTGGTTAGCCGATTTACAGCGACTTGTATCCCAATATCGTTAAGAGTTTGAAGGTTTTGATGATGTGTTGATTTTGTGCCGCGACACCTCCGCCCCGGCATCGTGCGGAAGGCTGATGAAACGCAGCGAAGACACCGCACCGATCAGGGCGACGACGATGAAAGCCCAGCGGAAATCGATGAGGGAAAGCACCTCTCCGCCATGGAGGGTGCGCGAAAGGTTGAGAACGGCAGCCGCGACCGCGACACCGAGCAGCAGCGATACCTGCTGCAGCATGCTGGAAAGGGTCGAGGCAGAACTGCGCTGGGACGCGTGAATATCGGCAAAGCCGAGCGTATTCAGCGCGGTGAAATTCATCGACCGCGAAAGACCGGCGGCCAGCAGCACGCAATAGATCAGCCAGTTCGATGTCGATGGCGACACGAATGCGAAACCGCCGATGCAGGCGGACGAGATCAGGCCATTGACGACCAGTACGTTGCGAAAGCCGAAAGCCCTCAGCATCTGCGTCGTGATCGCCTTCATGCCGAGATTGCCGGCAAAATAGAACAGAAGATAGGTACCGGCGTCGATCGCGCTCTGGCCGAAGCCCACCTGGAAGAGCAGCGGCAGCAGAAAGGGCGTGGCGTTGATCGCCACCCGGCTCGCCGTTCCGGCCGATAGCGTCGACATGGCGAAAGTCTGAATCTTGAAGGCGGAGAGATCGAGCAGGGGCGCATCCACCCGCATGAAATGCCGGGTGGCGATGACGGAGAAGACCACGCCGACGGTAATCAGGCCGACGCTGGCGACGAGAGCGGTCGTACCCTGGACGACGAATTCCAGACCGGCGAGCAGAAAGGTCAATCCTGCCGCCGACTGGAGGAAGCCGACGAAATCGAGCGGCGCCACCTTCTCCTCGCGCTGGTCCGGCACGTAGCGCAGGACGAGGCCGAGCCCGATGATGCCGATCGGCAGGTTGATCAGGAAGTTCCAGTGCCAGCTGAGATAGGTGGTGATGAAACTGCCGAGCACGGGGCCGATGACGGGCGCTGTCAGCGCCGGCCAGGTAATCATCGACATGGCATGCACGAGATCCGACTTGCGGGCATTCTTCAAGACGATGATGCGCCCCACGGGTGTCATCAGTGCGCTGCCGATACCCTGCACGGCTCGAGCAATGACGAACTCCGTCAGATTGCCGGAAAGGCCGCAAAACAGCGACGCCACCGTGAAGATGGTGATCGATGCCAGAAACACCCGCCGGGCGCCGTAGCGATCGCCCGCCCAGCCGGCGAGCGGCACGAAAGCCGCCATCGTCAGCAGATAGACCGTGATGCCGATGCTCATCGACACCGGCTCGACGCCGAATGTGCTCGCCATCTGCGGCAGCGACGTCGTGACGATAGTCCCGTCGAGGATCTGCATGAAGAAGGCGACGGCAACGACAAAGGCGATGATACGAGACTGCCGGCCGAAACTGGTCTCGGAAGGCTGCTCTGTAATCCGGACAACGGTCATGGCATGGTATTTCGGAGGATGGTGTTATGGGGTGGCCGGGCTTGCCCGACAGCAATCATAGGATCAATGAATACGCCCATCCCTGCGACTTGCAAAGCCGCAAACGCCTCTCGGATCCATCAAAAATTGACACCGTTACATAAGAAAACGCGATCCTCGCCGGCTTTGCTTCGCCGGGAGCCGAGATCCGCACCACCGCCAGGACGTCAGTCGTCGGAATAACGCTGCTCGCGCCAGGGATCGCCATACATGTGGTAGCCGTTCTTTTCCCAGAAACCGGCCCTGTCGGCACCGATCAGCTCAATACGGCTCAGCCACTTGGCGCTCTTCCAGAAATAGAGATGCGGCACGACGAGACGCATCGGCCCGCCATGCTCGCGCGTCAGCGGCTGGCCTTCCCAGGCTGTTGCAAGGATGGCGTCTTCGGCGGCAAAATCCGAAAGCGGCAGATTGGTGGTATAGCCGTCATAGCTGGTCAGCAGCACATGATGCGCCTCGACGGTCGGCATGACGAGATCAAGCAGATCACGCGTCGAAACCCCTTCCCAGCGATTGTCGTAGCGCGACCAGGTCGTCACGCAATGAATGTCGCTGACACGGCTGCTTTGCTCGATTGCCTGAAAAGCAGCCCAATCGAGGCTGAGCCGCTTTTCCACAAACCCGAACACATCGAGCCGCCAGCTCGACAGGGAAACATGCGGCTGCTCGCCAAGATCGAGCACCGGCCAGTTCTTGACGAGATGCTGCCCCGGTGGCAGCCGCTCGGTCTCGGGCCGGCTGATGCGCCCGGTCAGAAACTTGCCCTCCGCCGCCCAACGGCGCTTGGACGTGGTGAGCTTGCTATCGGCGGGAGGTTGATCGTCGCTCATGGGAGTATCTTATCCAACATAGGCTATGGGAATTCGTCTTTATCCAAAAATCAAGACGGTTCGGATATGCCAAAACGAAGAAGGCACTTTGCTCAAATGACATCCAGCAGATTTGGCTATATTGTCACCTGCGAAGCAACAATGTTTGTTCTATCGCGACGACCGCTCAGGCACTACCAAACATGACCATTTTGGATAGCGAAGCGCCATTACAGCAAATCTATAATATTCGGCGATCCAGAACTTCGGCTGCATGGAACCTTGCTCAGCTGTGCATTATCACCGCTATTTGCATTACCATAGCAGCATCAACCATTGGTCGTCATGACCTAGATCATGATCTGAAAGTTCTTCGCTTTCTAGCAATTTTGATAATTGCGCTTCTTGTTCCGATGTTGGTGAGGTCTACACGCAACCTCTCGCGATTTGATTATGACACTCCGATTGTCACAATCAATTCGCAAGGATTTCAGGATCGAAGGATAGCGAATAGCTTTATTCCGTGGCAATGCGTCACTGGATTGCACTTTTCAAAAGGCAGGCCACGAATACCACCATACATCGCCTGCTACCTCAGTTCAGAAAGCAAAAACGTTCTCGGTGAAGATCTGGTCGGGAAGATCTGGACAAGCGCGACCCGTTACAGCCAACCGGTGGTCTGTATTCGACGTGGTTTCTTGGATATGGAGCTCTCGGACGCCTACCAGATCATGAATACTTTCCATCGAACTTATAAACCCAATGAGATTGCAGCACAGATAGACGCACTCTGACAGATCGCGCAAACGTCAATCCGCAGAGCCGCGGCAGACAGTGGTGGTGGATAAACATATCCGTCAGACGATGGACCCGATTACAAGCGTTGAATATCAATCTGAAACAGCTCCGCTTTTCCGGAAACGTCTACTTCCGGCCCACCCGCTTCCAGAAGCAGGCAATCCAATGCCGAAAGCGAAAGCCTGGAGACGTCGGCATGGCCACGATGGCAAAGGATAAGGCTGACCCCGCCACGAGGGGCGAGCTTGATGGTCCCGTCAACCGAAACACGCCGCACCGAATGCGTAAAGCGTCCACGCCGCGTCATGACGTTGAGATCGATGATGGTGCCGTCGACCAAGGTCGCCGAGGTTGGCGCATCGGCTGCGAAGGGCAGTGGATCGCTCGCCTGCGTCAGGCGCTCCGGTTCGCGACCTTCGATGAAGAGGGTCATTCCCTCTCCCTCGAGAATGGATAGCGTACGATCGATGCCAGGAAAGACCGAGAACGGCCCATCCGTGGCAACGGTCGCCATGCTGACGCGCCAATCGAAGTCGGCAAGCCCCACGCCGTCGGGCGAAACGGCGATCTCAACCGTTTCACCGCCGCCGTTTTTCCAGGGCATGCGCTTGTGGTCACTGGCGCGCAGCAGTTTCATCTTCAGTTCCCCAGGATGGCCGGCAGGCGCAGGCCCTGCTCCTTGGCGCAATCGATAGCGATGTCGTAGCCGGCATCGGCATGGCGCATGACGCCGGTCGCCGGGTCGTTCCAGAGAACGTTTCCGAGGCGGCGGGCTGCATCATCCGTGCCGTCGGCGCAGATGACCATGCCGGAATGCTGGCTGAAGCCCATGCCGACGCCGCCGCCATGATGCAGCGACACCCAGGTGGCGCCCGACGCGGTGTTAAGCAGTGCGTTGAGCAGCGGCCAGTCGGAAACGGCATCCGAGCCGTCCTTCATCGCTTCCGTCTCGCGGTTCGGCGAGGCGACTGAGCCGGAGTCGAGATGGTCGCGGCCGATGACGACAGGCGCCTTCAGCTCGCCATTCCTGACCATTTCGTTGAAGGCGAGGCCGAGGCGATGGCGATCGCCGAGACCGACCCAGCAAATGCGCGCCGGCAGGCCCTGGAAGGCAATGCGCTCGCGCGCCATATCAAGCCAGTTGTGCAGATGGGTGTTGCCGGGGGTGAGTTCCTTCACCTTGGCGTCGGTGTTGTAGATATCTTCCGGATCGCCCGAGAGAGCAGCCCAACGGAAGGGACCGATGCCGCGGCAGAACAGCGGACGGATATAGGCCGGCACGAAGCCCGGGAAGGCGAAGGCATTTTCAAAACCTTCATCCTTGGCGACCTGGCGGATGTTGTTGCCGTAGTCGAGCGTCGGTACGCCGGCATTCCAGAAATCGACCATGGCTTCGACATGAACGCGCATCGAAGCGCGGGCGGCAGCTTCGACGGCCTTCGGATCGCTTTCGCGCTTGGCCTTGTGCTCGGCCACCGTCCAACCGGCCGGCAGATAGCCGTTCAGCGGGTCGTGAGCGGAAGTCTGGTCGGTGACGATATCCGGACGTGGACCGCCAGCCTTCATGCGCTTCACCAGTTCGGGGAAGACTTCAGCGGCATTGCCGAGCAGGCCGACGGACTTCGCTTCGCCGGCCTTTGTCCACTTGTCGATTAGCGCGAGCGCTTCATCGAGCGTCTTTGCCTTTTCGTCGACGTAACGGGTGCGCAGGCGGAAATCGATGCGGGTTTCGTCGGACTCGACGGCGATGCAGCAGGCACCGGCCATGACGGCTGCGAGCGGCTGTGCGCCGCCCATGCCGCCGAGACCGCCGGTCAGGATCCACTTGCCCTTGAGGTTGCCATTATAATGCTGGCGGCCGGCTTCCACGAAGGTCTCGTAGGTGCCCTGCACGATGCCCTGCGTGCCGATGTAGATCCACGAGCCGGCCGTCATCTGGCCGTACATCGCAAGGCCCTTCTTATCCAGCTCGTTGAAGTGATCCCAGGTTGCCCAATGCGGCACGAGGTTGGAGTTGGCGATCAGCACGCGCGGCGCATCCTTGTGGGTGCGGAACACGCCGACCGGCTTGCCGGACTGAACCAGCAGCGTCTCGTCTTCGTTGAGCGTCTTCAGCGTCGCGGCGATACGGTCGAAATCGTCCCAGGTACGGGCGGCGCGGCCGATGCCACCATAGACGACCAGTTCGTTCGGGTTTTCCGCAACGTCGGGATCGAGGTTGTTCATCAGCATGCGCAGCGGCGCTTCCGTCAACCAGCTCTTGGCGTTGAGCTCCGTGCCGCGTGGTGCGCGAATTTCGCGGATATTATGGCGTGGGTTGGTCATGTCACATCTCCAAGGAGGGCAGGATGTCGGTTGAAATCGAGGCATTGAGCGCGCCGGAAGCGACGAGGTCGCTGGCGGCCTTGAGGTCATTTGCCATGTAGCGGTCTTCTTCGAGCGACGGCACGACGCTGCGGATCGCCGAGATGGCAAGGGTCAGCTCCGGGCTGGTCGTCAGCGGCGCACGCAGCTCGACGCCCTGGGCGGCGGTCAGCGCTTCGATGCCGATGATGGCGAAGAGATTGTCGGTCATTTGCAGCAGGCGGCGCGCGCCGTGGCAGGCCATGGACACATGGTCTTCCTGGTTGGCGGAGGTCGGCGTTGAATCGACCGAGGCCGGATGCGACATTTGCTTGTTTTCCGACATCAGCGCCGCCGAGGTCACTTCGGCAATCATCAGGCCGGAATTCAGGCCCGGCTTCTTGGCGAGGAAGGCCGGCAGGCCGTAGCTGAGCGCCGGGTCAACCAGCAGCGCGATGCGGCGTTGTGCGATCGCGCCGATTTCGCAGACGGCAAGGGCGATCTGGTCAGCGGCGAAGGCAACCGGCTCGGCATGGAAGTTACCGCCGGAAACAACGGAATTGTCCGACAGCACGAGCGGATTGTCGGTGACCGCATTAGCTTCGATTTCAAGCGTGCGGCCGACGGACCGCAACAGATCGAGGCAAGCGCCATCCACCTGCGGCTGGCAGCGGATGCAATAGGGATCCTGCACGCGCTCGTCGCCTTCGATATGGCTCTCACGGATCACCGAACCGGCCAATAACCCGCGAAGGGCGGCGGCGGTATCGATCTGGCCCTTGTGGCCGCGCAGCGTATGGATATCGGGATGGAACGGCGCTGAGGAACCCATGGCCGCATCCGTGGACATGGCGCCGGTGATGAGGGCTGCCTGAGCGGCACGATGGGCGCGGAAGAGGCCGGCAAGTGCAAGCGCAGTCGACACCTGGGTGCCGTTGATCAGCGCCAACCCTTCTTTCGCAGCGAGCACGACCGGCTTCAGGCCAGCCTTCTCGAGTGCCGCAGCACCGGAGAGCTGCTCGCCCGCGTAGAAGGCTTCGCCGTGGCCCATCATGACCGCAGTCATATGTGCCAGCGGAGCAAGGTCGCCCGATGCGCCGACAGAACCCTTTTCCGGAATGACCGGAACGACGCCCTTGTCGAGCATGCCTTCGATCAGTCGCACCAGCTCCAGCCGCACGCCGGAGGCGCCACGGCCGAGCGAAACCAGCTTCAGCGACATGATCAGGCGAACGACATTTTCGGGCAGTGGCTGGCCAACGCCGCAGCAATGCGACAGGATGAGATTGCGCTGAAGCGTGGCGACATCGGCACTGTCGATCTTGATCGATGCCAGTTTGCCGAAGCCGGTGTTGATGCCGTAAACCGGCGCATTGCCGGCGGCGATCTCAGCGATACGGGCGGCGGCCTTCGCGATGCCGGCATCGAAGGAGGCATCAAGCTTAGCCGGCTCACCGCTCCAATAGATCGTCGCCAGCTGTTGCAGCGAGACGGAGCCCGGATGGAGAACGACAGTCATCGGTTGAACCTCTTTCCCTTGAAAACATGTGCATGGAGCGGATTGAAGCCGATGCGGTAGACCAGCTCCGCCAGGCTTTCGACATCCCAGATGGCAAAATCGGCCGACTTGCCGGCTTCGAGCGTTCCGGTCTCTGACAGAAGACCAAGGGCACGCGCGCCTTCGCGGGTGGCGCCGGCGATGCATTCCTCGACCGTGAGACGGAAAAGGGTGGCAGCCATGTTCATGGTCAAGAGCAGCGAGGTCAGCGGCGAAGTGCCGGGATTTGAGTCCGTGGCGATGGCTATCGAGACGCCCGCATCCCGCAAGGCCTGAACCGGCGGCTTCTGCTTTTCGTTGATGGCATAGAAAGCGCCGGGCAGGAGCACCGCAACCGTACCTGCGGCAGCCATCGCCTTGACGCCATCCTCATCGAGATATTCGACATGATCGGCCGAAAGCGCGCCGTAGGAGGCGGCCAGCTTGGCACCGCCGAGATTGGAAAGCTGTTCGGCATGCAGCTTCACCGGAATGCCGAGTGACTTGGCGAGATCAAATACTCGGGCGATTTCCGCCGTTGAGAAGGCGATGCCTTCGCAGAAGCCGTCGACGGCATCGACAAGACCTTCGGCATGCGCCTGTCTCAATCCGGGCAACACGACATCGTCAATATAGTCGCCGTTGCGGCCTTTATACTCGGCTGGCGTCGCATGCGCGCCGAGATAGGACGTCACGACACGGACGGGACGAACTGTCTCCAGCTTGCGGGCGGCCCGCAGCATCTTCAGTTCGGATTCAATATTGAGGCCATAGCCCGACTTCACCTCGATGGTGGTGACGCCTTCGGACAGCAGCGTGTCGAGACGCGGCAAGGCAGCAGCAACAAGCTCGTCGACCGACAGCGCCCGCGTCGCCTTGACGGAAGAAACAATGCCGCCGCCGGCGCGGGCAATCTCTTCGTAGCTCGCGCCCTCCAGCCGCATCTCGAATTCGCGGGCGCGATTGCCGCCATAGACGATATGTGTGTGGCAATCGACGAGGCCGGGTGTGACCCAACGTCCTTCGAGATCGATGATTTCAGCGCCTGATGTATCAGGCAGGTCGGCTTCGCTGCCGGCAAAGACGATCCGGCCGTCCCTGGTCAGGATCGCGCCGTTCTCGATTATGCCGAGCCGGGCCGTACCCTCTTTCAGGGTCGCCAGACGAGCATTGCGCCAGACACGGGTTGCGCCGTCGCTTGCCGTACCATCTTCGGAAAAATTGTTCCCACCCATCAGCTTTACGCCTTTCCTCGCTGGCTCATAATGTATATACATATTAAAAAGGCTGACAAGAGGGATTTTGGACTCCAAGTTCAAAAGGAAAGGGTGACACCATGACGACACTTCATGCACGCTCGGCACTGCTTGGCGACGGATGGCACGAGAATGTACGGCTGACCCTCGAAGGCGGCCGGATTGCCGGCATTGCCGTTGATGTCACGCCCGAAGCTGGCGACGACAGGCAGGATATTCTGGTGCCGGCGGTGCCGAACCTGCACAGCCACGCTTTCCAGCGCGCCATGGCCGGCCTTGCCGAAGTTCGCGGCCCGGCCAATGACAGCTTCTGGAGCTGGCGCACAGTCATGTACAAGTTCGCGCTGTCGATGACCCCCGAGCATGTCGAGGCTGTGGCAGCACAGCTCTATATGGAAATGCTGGAGGCAGGCTTCTCCCGTGTCGGCGAATTCCATTACCTGCACCACGACAAGGATGGCAGCCCCTACGCCAATATCGCCGAACTGGCAGAGCGCATCGGCGCCGCCAGCGCCGAAACCGGCATCGCGCTGACGCTGCTCCCCGTCTTCTACGCCCATTCCGGCTTCGGAGGCACAGCCCCCATCGAAGGCCAGCGCCGCTTCATCAATTCCATCGAAAGCTTCGAAGCGCTGATGGCAGGCTGCCGCACGGTGACGAACCGCCTGCCCGGAGCCGAACTCGGCATCGCGCCGCATAGCCTGCGCGCCGTCACACCCGAGGAGCTGGCAAAACTGGTGCCGATCGCCGGCGACGGGCCGATCCATATCCATGTCGCCGAGCAGGTGAAGGAAGTCGAGGATTGCATCGCATGGTCGGGCGCCCGCCCCGTGCAGTGGCTGCTCGACAATGCCCCGGTCAATGACCGCTGGTGCCTGATCCACGCAACGCACATGACCGAAGACGAAACCCGGCGCATGGCGAAGAGCGGCGCGATCGCCGGCCTCTGCCCCATTACCGAAGCCAATCTCGGCGACGGTGCCTTTGCCGCTCCCCTCTTCCTGGAGGAAGGTGGGCGCTACGGCATCGGCTCGGATTCCAACATCCTGATCTCGGTGCCGGAAGAATTGCGGCAGCTGGAATATTCGCAGCGCCTCGCATTGCGCGCCCGCAACGTCATCGCCTCGTCAGGCGGCTCGACGGCGCGGAAACTGTACGATGGCGCGCTGGCAGGCGGCGGCACGGCATTGAAAGCCCCGGCCGGACTTGCCGTCGGCAACCAGGCCGACATTGTTTCGCTGGATGCCAGCGCAGTGCCTTATCTCTCCGGCGACCAGATCCTCGATCATTGGACATTCGCCGGCGGCGTCACTGTCGACGGCGTCTGGGTCCTGGGCAAGAAGCAGGTCGAGGCAGGTCGCCACATCAAGAGAGAGACAATCTCTGCGCGATTCCGGCAAGTGATGGCTGAACTCATCGGTTAAGAAACCGCTTTTCCTTCCATCGATTGATCCTTAAACAGTGTGCGCAAGTTCGATGTCTCACACGGAAATGATAGGCGGCATGGCCACGACTAAAGAGGCGACCCTGCATCAGCGTATCCTGAGCGATATCGAGAGCCAGATCGTCTCCGGCGCGTGGCCGCCGGGGCATCGCATTCCCTTTGAGCTCGCCTTGGCGGAGCAATATGACTGCTCGCGCATGACGGTGAACAAGGCGCTGACGCAGCTTGCCCGCGCCGGTCTCATCGAGCGTCGAAAGCGGTCGGGCAGTTTCGTTACCCATCCGCAGGCGCAATCAGCCGTGCTGGAAATCCACGACATCAAATCGGAAGTGCAGTCGCTCAATCTGCCTTATTCGCATAAGCTTGTGAAAATCTCCGAGCGGCGCGGTCGCGCTGAAGACGCGCGCCGGCTGCAGTTTGCCGGCTCGGTCCCGGTGATCGAGATCAACTGCATCCACTATGCCGGCCCGCGACCCTTCTGTCTGGAAAATCGCGTGATCAACCTCGATGCCGTGCCGGACGCGGCCAAGGCCGATTTCGTGGCCTTGCCGCCGGGTCCCTGGCTGCTCAATCAAGTGCCCTGGAGCACCGCCGAGCACCAGATCCGCGCCATCTCCGCCGAAGGCGACGAGGCCGCGAGCCTTGGTGTCGCCAAGGGCACGGCTTGCCTCGTGGTCGAACGGCGCACATGGAGTTCAAGCGGCCCGATAACCCATGTCCGGCTCACCTATCCGGGCGACCGTCACAGCCTTGTAGCGCGCTTCACCCCATCGAGCTGATCCACGCGCTTATTACGGCCGCTGTTGCGCCGGCTCCGTATGCATGGGTATGAGGCTGTCTGATTGACGCAACGGATGAGAGGGATCAACCAGCAGAATACTGAGCGCAATCAACACCAGTGCCAGAATCAGAATGATGCCGATCAGAAGTGGACGAATCGCGGTCATATCGGTTCTCCAATCTCCCCAGCCCAGCGCAATCGCGCGATAGGGATTTCGAGACAGCCGTCACAATGTAACGTCAAACCTTAAGCAAAGTTTGATGTTTTTGCATTTATTTCGGTTTTTCTCGATCACGTCTGGGGCACCATATCACCCTCATCTCACGCTTGTTTGAATGGCGAACGGCACAGCCGGCGCATAGGATCACCGCGTCGATAGCCAAGTCCCTCTGTCTGCGCAGGAAAATCCCGCTGACCGGCTCGGCATCGCATCCAACACGACCGGCACGCCACTCGGCCGACACTCAAGGGAGACCCCGCCCATGCATAGCAAACACCTGATCACGGGTGCGCTGACGCTCACCGTCGCAATGTTCGCCGCGCTGCAAAGCGTTGATGCAGCCGAGCGCGTCAAGGTGCGCGGCACCGTCGAGAGCCTCGATGGCGATACTCTCAAGGTCAAGTCCCGCGACGGCAGCGACGTGACGGTCGCGCTGAAATCCGGCTGGAACGTCAGCGGCGTCGTCCAGGCGGCGGTTGGCGATATCAAGCCGGGCGATTTCGTCGGCATCGCCTCGCAGCCGACCGATAGCGGCATCAACGGCGCCATAGAAGTCGTCATCTTCCCGGCCGCGATGAAAGGAACCGGAGAGGGTGACCGCCCCTGGGATTCGGCACCGAACAGCTCCATGACCAACGCGACCGTCGCCGACGCCGTGACATCGGTGAACGGCCCGACATTGACGCTCACCTACAAGGGCGGGCAGCGCAAGATCAGCATTCCCAAGGGTACGCCTGTTGTCACTCTAGCGGCGGCTACAAAGGCCGACCTGAAACCCGGTGCCGGCGTCTTCATCACCGGCGAGCAGACCGACGCAACCACGGTCTCCGCCGACCGCGTCGCCGTCGGCCTCAATGGTACCGTGCCGCCGATGTGACATTTGCGTGCGGCGAGTAAGCAGCAGATACCCACCCGCCTAACGAAAACAGGGGGATCGCAGCACTGCGATCCACCTCTTTCTATGCCCATTCGGCCCACGACATCGCCGAGGAAACCCTACTCCGCCGCCTGCGCATGCGGGCGATGATCGATCGCGTCGTCCTCGTCATCCTCTTCCGGCTTCGGCTGTTTCCAGGCGATGAGGCGGTAGAACATCGGGATGAAGAAGGTGGCGATGAAGGTCGCCGCCAGCATGCCGCCGATGACGCCGGTGCCGATGGCGTGGCGGCTGGCCGAGCCGGCGCCGGTGCTGATGGCGAGCGGCACGACACCGAGGATGAAGGCGAGCGAGGTCATCACGATCGGGCGGAAGCGCAGCCGCGCCGCCTCGAGCGCCGCTTCGGCCGCACCCATGCCTTCCTTGCGTTTCAGCACCGCGAACTCGACGATCAGGATGGCGTTCTTTGCCGCCAGGCCAATCAGCGTCACCATGCCGATCTGGAAGTAGACGTCGTTGGTGAGCCCGCGCAGATAGGTGGCGAGCAGCGCGCCGAACAGCGCGAACGGGATCGCGGTGATGACGGCGAGCGGCAGGCTCCACTTCTCATACTGTGCGGCAAGGATCAGGAACACCATGATGACACCGAAGATCATTGCCTGAGTGCCGGCGCCGCTGGTCTCCAACTCCTGATAGGCAGACCCCGTCCAGGCGATCTGGAATCCCTCAGGCAGGGTCTCGGCCGCTACCTGCTGCATGGCCTTGATCGCATCGCCTGACGTATAACCAGGCGCCGGATTGCCGGTGATCTTGGCAGCATTGAAGGCATTGTAGCGTTCGAGCTGGTCCGGGCCGATGACACGCTCCACCTTGATGAGCGCATCGAGCGGGATCATCTTGCCGCTGTCGGAGCGCACGAAGACCTGACGTAGATCGTCTGGCGATTCGCGGAAGGGCGCTTCCGACTGCAGGTTGACCTGATAGTTGCGGCCGTAGAGCGTGAAGTCGTTCACATAGAGGCTGCCGAAGGTCGCCTGCATCGCATCAAAGACCGAGTTGATCGGCACGCCGAGGGCCTTGGCCTTCTCGCGGTCGAGATCGGCGCGGAACTGCGGGACGTTGGTGTCGAGCGTCGTGCGCACGGCCGCCAGCTCCGGCCGCTTGGAGGCCGCCGCGACAAGCTTCTGTGCCTGCTCGGAAAGCCCCGCGACGCCCTTGCCGCTGCGGTCCTGCACATAGACCTCGAAACCGCCCGTGGTCGACAGGCCCTGGATCGGCGGCGGGTTGAAGGCGAGCACCATGGCATCCTTGATGCCCATGTTGGCGCCGATCAACGGGCCTGCAAGATTGCGGGCATCGAGTTCCGGCGTCTTGCGCTCGCTCCAGTCCTTAAGCGTCACGAAGGCGACGCCGGCGCTGCTCTTCAGGCCGCCCGACAGCAGGTCGAAGCCGGAGACGGCAAAGACGTTCTCTACGCCGGGAAGCTTCTCGGTGTTCACAAGCGCCTCATCCATAACGGCCTGGGTGCGCGTCAGCGACGCCGCCGGCGGCAGGATGGCGATCTGGAAGAGCGAACCCTGGTCTTCGTCCGGCACCAGCGATCCCGGCAGCGTATAGAAGAGATAGCCGGTGACGCCGAGCAGGCCGGCAACGAGCACACAGCCGACGATGACACGCTTCAGGAAGAAGGCAACGCCGGCGGCATAGCCCTCGGTCAAGCGCTCGAAAGCGCGGTTGAAGATGCGGAAGGGCAGGATCGGCTCGTGATGGCCGGGCTTCAGGATCAGTGCGCAAAGCGCCGGCGTCAGCGTCAGCGCCACGATGCCCGAAAGGGTGACCGAGATCGCGATGGTGACGGCGAACTGCTTGTACATCTGGCCCGCCAGCCCGCCCATGAAGGAGACCGGAATGAACACGGCGCAGAGCACCAGCACGATGGCGATGACAGGCCCCGTGACTTCGCCCATCGCCTTGATGGCTGCCTTTCTCGGCGACAGCTTCTCCGTCGACATCAGTCGCTCGACGTTTTCGAGCACGACAATGGCGTCGTCGACCACGATACCGATGGCCAGCACCAACCCGAACAGGGTCAAGAGATTGATCGAGAACCCAAGCAGATACATGCCGGCAAATGTGCCGATGATGGAGATCGGCACGGCGATGACCGGGATCAGGGTTGCCCGCCAGTTCTGCAGGAAGACGAAGACCACGATGATGACGAGGAGGATCGCTTCGATGAAGGTTTTGACCACCTCCTCGATCGACACCTGAATGAACTTCGTCGTGTCATAGGGGATCTGATAGGCGACCCCTTGCGGGAAGGACTTTTGCAGCTCGTCGAGGCGCGACTTCAGCGCCGCCATCGTATTCAAGGCATTGGCGCCCGGCTGCAGATAGACGGCGATCGGCACGGCCGGCGTGCCGTTGAGGCTGCTCTGGATCGAATAGCTCTTGGTGCCGAGCTCGATGCGCGCGACATCCTTCAATCGTAGCGTCGCAGCATTGCTGGTCGAGCGCAGGATGATCTCGCCGAAGCCATCGACATCGGGCAGGCGGCCCTGTGTCGTCACCGTGTAGGTGAATGCCTGCGGATTGTTGCTGGGCTGATCGCCGAAGCGGCCGGCGGCAAACTGCGAATTCTGCTCCTGGATGGCGGTCGCGACATCGCTCGGCGTCAGATTATATTGCGCGAGCTTGTCCGGCCGCAGCCAGATGCGCATCGAATAATCGACATCGCCGAGCAGGTTGACATCGCCGATGCCGGGAATGCGCTTGAGATCGTCGATGACGTTCAAAAGCGCATAATTGCCGACATAGGTGCGGTCATAGCGGCTGTCGGTCGAGTACATCGCCACGAAGCCGAGGATCGAGGTCGAGCGCTTGGTGACGACGACGCCAAGGCGCGTCACGTCCTGCGGCAGGGTCGAGACCGCCCGCTGCACGCGGTTGTTGACGTTGATCGCAGCCTGGTCCGGATCTGTGCCGAGCGCGAAGGTCACGGTGATCTGCATTGCGCCGCTGTTGGAATTCGTCGACTGCATGTAGAGCATGTTTTCGACGCCGTTGATCTGCTGCTCCAGCGGAGCGGCAACGGTCTGCGCCACCGTTTCGGCGCTGGCGCCGGGATAGGTCGCGGTGACCACGACCTGCGGCGGCGTCAGCTCGGGATATTGTGCGATCGGCAGGATGCGGATGCAGACAGCGCCTGCAAGCAGGATGACGATCGAGATAACCGCCGCGAAAACGGGGCGGTCGATGAAGAATCTGTTGCCCAACATCAGTTTTGCGCCACCTTTTTCGCGTCTTTAGGCGCTGCATCCGCCGTTGCCTGCACTGGTGCGCCCGGGCGCACCTTGATGATGCCTTCGGTGATCAGCCTGTCGCCGGCCTTCAGGCCAGAGAGCACCAGCCAGCTATTGCCCAGCTTCTGGCCGAGCGTCACGGGATTGACGTGCGCCTTGCCTTCCTGGTCGATCGTGTAGACGAACTGGCCCTGTGGGCTCTGCATCAACGCGACTTCGGGGATGGTGATAGCATTGTCGAGCGAAACACCCGTCACCCGCGCACGCACGAACTGGCCCGGCAGCAGCCGGCGATCGGGATTGTCGACGACGGCGCGCGCCTGCAGCGTGCCTGTCGACACGTCGATCGTCGAGGACGTGAAGTCGACAACGCCGTCATGATCATAGCTCGTGCCATCGCCGAAGGAGATCTTGACGCCAAGATTGGGCGCCTCGCCCTTGGCCTTCTTCATGTCGATGAGCTTGCGCACTTCGGCAGCTTCCGAATCCGAGAAGGAGAAATTGACATAGACCGGGTCGAGCTGGGTGATGCTGGTGAGCAGGCCGGTATCGCCCGTGGTGCCGATCAGGCTGCCCTCGGAGACCTGCTCCAGGCTGGTAATACCGCCGATCGGTGCCGTGACCTGGGTGTAATCGAGATTGAGCTGCGCCGTCTGAAGCTGCGCCTTGGCAGCGGCTACCGCCGCTTCCGCCAGCTCGCGCGTCGAAATGGCGTCGTCGCGCGCTTTTTGCGTGGCGGCATTTTGATCGAAGAGCGTGACGTTACGTTTTTCCTCGCGCTGCGCCTGGGTCAGCTGAGCCTGGCTTTGCTGCAATTGCGCCTGCGCCTGTGCCAGCGCCGCCTGGTAGGTTGCCGGATCGATCAGGAACAGCACATCGCCAGCCTTGACCTCGGCACCCTCGACAAAGTTCCTTTTCAACAGGATACCGCCGACCCGGGCCCGCACATCGACTTGCCTAAAGGCGGAGATGCGCGCAGCATATTCATAGGTGAGCGATACGGTTTGGGGCTTGACGTCGATTGCCGTCACCTGCGGCGGCGGCATTTGGCCCGCCTGCTGCGCGAGGGAGGGAAATGCGCTGAAAATAAGCAGTCCTGCTAGGACGAGACCGCTGCGCAGGAGGAGAGAATTATGCGTCGTCATGGGAAAATCACCGCGAGATTCGACATTTTTGTTGCGCTGCAATATACAAACATACATGAATGATTGTAAATATCAAATCGATGTGATTTTTTGCGTGATGCAGGGAACCGTGCATACAGCACAGACATTATCGCTTGAAATCAAATAGATAGAGTGCGGCGAAAAGACCCCTTTCGCCTCGAAGAAGCGTCTAGGAGGAGCATGCGCAGAACCAAGGAAGATGCAGCCAAGACCAGGGAAGAGGTCCTGACTGCTGCCGCCGACGTTTTCTATGAAAACGGCGTCAGCGGCTCGAGCCTCGAAAAGATCGCCCAGCGCGCCGGCGTAACGCGCGGCGCGATCTACTGGCATTTCAAGGATAAGGCCGAGGTCCTGACGGCGCTGCACAAGGAGATTCGCCTGCCGCAGGAAACCATCGTCGACTATGCGATCGAGCACGGCCATGACGATCCCCTTGGCCTGATCGAGCAGGGCACAGTCCAAGTTCTGCAGAACCTTGCCAGGGACGAACACCTGCAGCAGATCTTTGCCATTATGATCCTTGGCTGCGAATTCACCAAGCAACCTTCCGATGCCGCCCAGAGAATCGTTACCGCCAACCAGCAGATGTTCGGCAAGCTGGAACGACTGCTCGAGATGTCCGACCAACAGAACGCGCTGGCGCCTTTATGGACCCCGGATGCCGCCGCGCGTGCCATTCAATGTTCGATGAATGGTCTGCTTGCCGAATGGCTGCGAACGGGGAAATCCTTCCCGCTGGTCGATGTCGGCGAGAGGCTGATCCGCAGCCTCGTCGGATCGATGCGGCATGGCGGTGCCGGCAACTAGCTATCCGCGTGCCGCGCCGCCTCGGCCAATGAAATGTCCGACTTGATCTCCCGCGTCGACATCGACGTCACGGTGTGTCGCACGCCGGGTAACCGGTTAAGCTCCTGCCGCAGCAGCCGGTCGAGCGCCGCCATGTCGGTGGCCAGAATATGCAGGAGATAGTCGGCCTCACCCGTCGTCGCATGACAGCGCCAGATCAGCGGATGACGGCGCACGGCGGCTTCGAAGGCATCGAAACGCTCGACATCGATCGACACCTGCACGAAAGCCTCGAGGCCGAAGCCGAGCCGGGCCGGATCGAGCGCTGTCCTGTACCCCCGGATCACGCCCGCCTCCTCCAGCGCCTTCACCCGCTTCCAGCACGGCGTCTTGCTGAGACCGACGAGATCGGCGAGCGCCGCAAACGAGATGCGGGCATCGGCCTCCAATGCGGCAATGATCTTTCGATCGAGCGCGTCCAACTCCATCGTTCTCTCCATATCCCTACAGGCGATCGATCGTACTCCTATTTTGCCATTTCGAATGACAAATAGGAACAATGTTCGACCCGAAACTTCGTATTCTTCATGAAGGCAAACATGCTTGGCGGCCGCGGGCCGGATGAAAAGGGAACGAAGATGCAAAAGGAAGAGTACCACGCCCGCATCGAGGCGCCTGAAATGCGCGACTACGGCGTCTACCTGCAATGCGACAAGCTGCTCGCCTGTCAGAAGCCGTTGAGCGGCATGGTCAACGGCGACGAATTGCAGTTTCAGATCGTTCATCAGGTGGAAGAGCTCTGGATGAAGCTCATCGCCTATACCTTGGTCGACGTCGTCGGCTTCATGGAGGAGCGCAACACGCACCGCGTCGTCACCCTCATGGGCCGCGTGCATCGCCTCATGCGCATGATGACCACCCAGCTCGATCTCCTGGAAACCATGTCGCCAAGAGAGTACCAGGAAGTTCGCCTGCAACTCGGCAATGGCAGCGGCCAGGAATCGCCCGGCTTCAAATTCCTGCTGCGCATGCCGCCCGATCTCTGGCACGCCTTCAAGACGCATTATCTCGATGCCCCAGGCCTGACGATCGAAGATATCTATGACGGCAAATATGATCACGGCGACAGCTATGTGGTCGCCGAAGCGCTGGTGGAATATGACGAACTGTTCCAGAAATTCCGCGCCAACCACATCTACCTGATCCAGCGCTCCATCGGGCTCGGCTCGAAATCCCTGAAAGGACGGCCGGTCGAATTGCTGCAGGCCGGCACCCGCCACCGCTTCTTTCCCGATCTCTGGGATATCCGCGCCGAGATGACCGATCGCTGGGGCGGCCAATATGGTGTCGTCCGCGATTCCATTTCCAAGCACGACGCGGCCGAATAGGCGCCGACCGAAAGCTATCTTCCGTCCCAGGTGTGGCGGAGGATGCCAATATCTGATGACAGACCTGCCAGACGCACCCTTGCGAAACAGGCAGTGACAAGCCGCGCGATGCGGCTTGCCTTTTTCGGGCACATCATCGCCGACGCATCACACCCCCACCAGCATGTGCGTATCGCGGACCGTTTCGATCGGGCCGTTTTCCTCGCCGCAACGCGCGAATCGACCAGCCTCACCGCGTCGAGGATACAGCCGCGCCACCATCATCAGGAATGAGAACCGCACGAATCCAGGTGTTTCAGCCGTTAAAAATGCCAAACCCAAGAAGTATAGCATATTGCATAATTTTGATACCTGGCATATTTGTTTAGGCAGTTCACGATTCAATCCTCCCGGAGCCCGTATGACGCAGATTCAGGAAGCCGCCACGCGACAGCGCGCGTGGAAATTCGCCAGTGCAGATGAAGACGACCGCCCAAGCCTTCCTGAAGTCAATTCCACGGTAAAAGTGCCTCATGCCGGCAGCTGGATCCGACGCTTGCTCGCCTTCGCCGGGCCGGGCTACATGATATCAGTCGGCTACATGGACCCCGGCAACTGGGCGACCGACCTCGCAGGTGGCGCGCAATTCGGCTACACGCTGCTTGCGGTCATCATGCTGTCGAACCTGATGGCGATCCTGCTGCAGGCGTTGTCCGCCCGGCTCGGCATCGTCACCGGCCGCGATCTCGCCCAGGCCTGCCGCGATCATTATCCGCGGCCCGTCAGCCTCGTTCTCTGGTTTGCCTGCGAACTTGCCATCATCGCCTGCGATCTCGCCGAAGTCATCGGCACGGCGATCGCTCTGCAGCTGCTGTTCGGTATTCCGCTGATCGGCGGCGCGCTGATCACGGCGCTCGACGCCTTCCTGGTGCTGCTTCTGATGAGCAAGGGCTTCCGCTATCTCGAAGCCTTCGTCATCGCACTGCTGATCGTCATCGCCACCTGCTTTGCCGTGCAGATCGCTGCCGCGGCACCGCCCGTTGCCGCAATCCTCGACGGTTTCATTCCGTCACCACAGATCGTCACCAATCCCGCGATGCTCTACATCGCCATGGGCATCATCGGCGCGACCGTCATGCCGCATAATCTCTACCTGCATTCCTCGATCGTGCAGACCCGCGCATATAAGCGCAACGACGAAGGCCGCCGCGACGCCATCAAATGGGCGACGCTCGACAGCACCATCGCGCTGATGCTGGCGCTCTTCGTCAATGCTGCGATCCTCATCGTCGCGGCCGCTGCTTTCCACGGCACCGGCCATGCCGATGTCGCCGAGATCGGCGATGCATATGAGCTATTGTCGCCCCTGCTCGGCCTCGGCATCGCCTCGACCCTGTTTGCGGTTGCATTGCTCGCCTCCGGCCTCAATTCGACGGTTACGGCGACGCTTGCCGGCCAGATTGTGATGGAAGGCTTCCTGCGCCTGCGGATTCCGCACTGGGCAAGGCGACTTTTGACCCGCGGCCTTGCAATTATTCCAGTTGTGTTCGTGACCGCCATTTATGGTGAAAAAGGTACTGCCAACCTGCTCGTGCTCAGCCAGGTCGTGCTGTCCATGCAGCTCCCCTTCGCGGTCATTCCGCTGGTCCAATTCGTCACAAATCGCGAGAAAATGGGCAGTTTCGTCGTATCCAGGGGCGTTGCCGTCCTCTCCTGGCTCGTCGCCGCCATCATCCTGGTGCTGAACTTCAAGCTGCTCTACGACACCATCTTCAGTTGACGAATCACCCCGAACACGCGATTCTGGACCTGTGGACGATCACGGCAATTAACGGACTCGTAATATTTGCCTAGATTTTGCCATGATTTGCCCTAGTTTGGGCCCACCGCAGTCTGCAGGGTTCCTCACTTCATGGCCGAAAGTCCATTACGCGTCCAATTTCCTGCAGAGGCTGCGATCCAGGCTCGGCCGCATCATGACTTTCATATTCCGTTTCTGCCCCGATCCGCACATCTCCGTCATCTGATCGCCATCGGGCTGGCCGGAACCGCATCCTTCGGCCTGCTCGCCACCGTGCTTTATCCCCTGCTGGCGCGCCACACGATCGAACAGGCTGTACCGGTGCACACGGGCCAGATGCTGCGCCCTCAGCCTGCAATGCCCAAGAGCACGCGCCTGGCCGCCGCGAAAGAGCGCTTCGACGGCGCCCGCTTCGCCCAGGTGGCAGAAAAGCTCTCAAGCGGCGAGACCCGTATTTTCACCTATCACCGCACGACGCTGGTGTTCAAACCCACCGAGGCCGCAAGCGCGCGCGCCGATGCCGCCGCGATCAACGCCTCCTATGGGCGCGAAGCAATTGACGAGGCCGTGTTCTCGCCGCCGTCGCTGTCGGATATCCGCCATGGCATCTATCCGCAAACCACCCATTACGATGCCGTCCGTCGCTCCCGCTTCCCCGTTCGCGGCGTGCCGCTGAACGTCAGCGTATCGAGGGCCACAACCGGAGAACCCGGTCGCGAATTCCGCCGGCTGGTGTCCATGCCGAAGGACAAGCAGGACCTGCAGGATATTCTTGCATCCGCGGGCCTCAGCAGCGATGCCGGCGACGAACTGCAACGGGCTCTCGAAACCGATACGGTTTCCCCCGGCGACAGCCTGGAGCTGCTCCTGGAAAAGAAGGGCGGCTCTCGCCCGAAGTTGATCATGGCGCGCCTGAGCGGTGACAAGACGCCGGAGCGCGTCGTCGCACGCGACGACGCCGACGGCTTCGTGCCCATGGCCAACGACCGGCTGTTTTCGACATTGTACAGCGAAAGCCAGATGGACGCGCCGTCCTCCACGGAAGTAGCAGCGGTCGATCTCAAGAATGTTGACGACAGAGATGAGGCTGCCGTCAGCTCCAAGCTGGAAAAAGCCGGCCTGAGCAAGGAATGTGCCCAGCAGCTGGTCAAACTTGCCAAGGCCAAGGGTATTTCGCTCACCAATATCGAAGATGCCCCCGACAGCGTCGATCTCCTCTTCCGCAAGGCGGACGACGGGCAGAACGAGTTGATGTTCATCGAATTCCATGCCGACGGCGACGCGCATCGCTTCTATCTGCATAAGGATGGCGGCGAAGGTCCTTCGGAATTCTACGATGAGGGCGGCCATTCGATCGCCAAATCGCTCGTGCACCGACCCGTGCCGAATGGCACGCTCGGCGACGGCTTTGCCTGGCGCATCCATCCGATTCTCGGCGTGAAGAAATTCCACAACGGCGTCGACTTCCGCGCGCCGATGGGCAGCCCGATCCAGGCCGCCGGCGACGGCGTCGTCGAGAAGATCTCCTGGGAAACCGGCTACGGCAAATATGTCCGCATCCGGCACGACGGCGGTTACGAAACCACCTATGCCCATATTTCGGCAACGCCGGCGGATCTGCGCGTAGGAGAGCGTGTGACCCAGGGCCAGGTCATCGCCTATGTCGGCTCGACCGGCTACTCCACAGGACCGCATCTCTATTACGAGCTGCGCGTCAACGGCCGCTACGAGAACCCATTGACGGCGCAATTGCCCGCCGGCACCAATCTGACCGGCAAATCGCTGGACAATCTGCGTTCGCAGGTCAGCCATGTCGAGAATATCATGAGCTACCTCGACGTTCCGACAACGCGCGATAACGCACCGCCACCCTTCTCCGCCTTCGGACAAACCCCTGCAATCGGCCCGAACCACTTCGGCGCACCGTAAGCGAACCGTCCCTGCCATCCTCTCATGTTGATGATCGTCAGGCTGCCTTGGCATCCCTAAAAGGTTCATCTGCGCGCAAGGCCTGACAATCGGCGATACGCTCCCTATATCCTTTCCGGACGCAGATCGTTGCGCATGCTCGCCGTAACGGCGGCTTTGTGCCTGACCCCTCACCCCAGGAGGCCATCATGTCGGAAAGACCAGTGAAGATCCCCGGTCCTGATCACCCGATCACGATCGACAGGAAGCATGCGCATGTCACCATTTCCGTCGCCGGCAAGGTGATCGCCGACACGCGCGAGGCGCTGTCCCTCAAGGAAGCGTCCTATCCGGCGGTTCTCTATATCCCGCGCAGCGATGTCGACATGTCGTTGCTGGAAAAGACCGATCACGAAACCTACTGTCCCTACAAGGGCGAGTGCTCCTATTACAGCATTCCCGCCGGCGGCGAACGCTCGGTAAACGCCATCTGGACCTACGAGAACCCCTATCCCTCGGTCAGCAAAATCAAGGACTATATGGCTTTCTATCCCGATCGCGTCGACGTGATCGACGTCGTGACCTAAAGAGCAAGCCCGCTCGACGCGTCGAAAACGTAGACCTGTTCCGGGCTGACGGTGACATTCAGTTGCTGGCCATAGCGCACCGACGCCTCGCCATCGACTACAGCCGTCACCTGCTCGCCGGCGAGATCGAACAGCACATGCGTCTGCGCGCCAGTCGGCTCCACCAATAGGGTCAGACCACTGAGCGGCGAACCAGCGCTTGCAAGGCTCAGATGCTCGGGCCTGAGGCCGATCTTGACGCTCTGGCCCGGCTTCACCTTGCGCTCGTCAGCGATACGCACCGGCGTGCTGTCTTTCAGCCGCACGGCCGGCGCACCGTCGACCCCACCCACCACGCCATCGAGAAAATTCATCGCCGGTGAGCCGATGAAGCCGGCAACGAAGAGATTGGCTGGCTTGCGATAGAGCTCGATCGGCGTGCCCTGCTGCTCGATCTTGCCCTGGTTCAATACGACAATGCGATCGGCCAGCGTCATCGCCTCGATCTGGTCATGGGTTACGTAGATCGAGGTCGTCTGCACCTTTTGATGCAAAGCCTTGATTTCGGAACGCATCTGCACGCGCAGCTTCGCATCGAGGTTGGAGAGCGGCTCGTCGAACAGAAACACTGCCGGGTTGCGCACCACGGCGCGGCCCATGGCGACGCGTTGCCGCTGACCACCGGAGAGCTGCGCCGGCTTGCGGTCCAGCAGCTTCGTAAGATCAAGCATGCGCGCGGCTTCGTTGACCCGCTGTTCGATGACCTGCTTCGTCTGGCCCGAGAGCTTCAGGTTGAAGCCCATGTTTTCGGCGACGGTCATGTGCGGATAGAGCGCATAGGACTGGAAGACCATGGCGATGTTGCGCTCGCGCGGCGTCATGGCGTTGACCACTTGCCCGCCGATCGACACGTCGCCGTCGGTGATTTCCTCGAGGCCGGCGATCATGCGTAGCAACGTCGATTTTCCGCAGCCCGAGGGGCCGACGAGGGCGATGAACTCGCCATCGTCGATCGAAAGCGAGATATCGTGGATGACCGTGAGCGCCCCATAGGCCTTGTGGATGTTGTGCAGTTCGACGGATGCCATGCTTTTTGCTCCGATAAGAGCAATTCCAGGAAAAGTGTATCGCGGTTTTCCGTCCGGAATTGCTGGAAAACAAGGAGATGGAGTGGTTCAGCGTTTGTTTGAAACGCTGAACCACTCCAGGCTCAGGATTTCACCGCGCCGGCGGTGAGGCCGGCGATGATATGCTTCTGCGCCAGGAAGAAGACGATGATAGTGGGCAGGATGGTTAGCGTGATGAAGGCGAGCACCAGCTCCCATTCGGTGCCGAACTCGCCGCTATAGACCATCATGCCGAGCGGCCAAGGATAGATCGAATCCGAATTCAGCATGATCAAGGGCAGGATGTAGCTGTTCCAGCTGCCGACGAAGGAGATGATGCTGACGGTGGCGATGATCGGCCGCGAGAGCGGCAGCGAGATATGCCAGAAGAAGCGGATATAGCCGCAGCCGTCGACAAAGGCCGCCTGAAACAATTCTTCCGGAAGGTTTCGAAAATAGTTCCGGAACAGCAGGATGCTCATGCCGAGGCCGAAGGCCACCTGCGGCAGCACCACGCCCCAATAGGTATTGAGCAGGCCGAGATCGCGGATGCGGATGAATAGCGGCAGGATGGCGGTTGCCGCCGGGAACATCAGGCCGATCAGGAAATAATTCAGCAGGAAGTTCGAGCCGAAGAATTTCACATGCGCGAAGGCAAAGGCGGCCATGGCCGAGACCGATACCGTCAGGAACACGGTCAATACGGCGATGATCAAGGAATTCATCATCTGCCGCCAATAGCGGTCGCCGAAGAGGATGCCGGTGTAATTCTCGAAATGCCACTCGGCCGGCAGACCGAAGGGATTGGTGCGGAGATCGCCGAGCGACTTGAAGCCGCCAAGCGCGGTCGTCAAAAGCGGGATCAGCACGATGGCGGCAATGATGGTCAGCGACACGTAGAGATAGATCTTGGTGCCGGTGCTCAGTCGAACGGATGTGGCCATATCAGTCATTGCGCATAAATATCCGTTTGTAGCCGAAGGCGAGGGTGACGCAGATCACGAACAGCACGACGCCGACGGCGCTGCCGAGACCGACCTGCATGCGGGTGACACCAAAATTGTAGAGGAAGGTCACCATCGTCTGCGTCGAGTTGAACGGGCCGCCGCCGGTGAGCGGCATGATCATGTCGAAGAGCTGCAGCGAGCCGACAACGGCGAAGAAGACCGAGAGACGCAGCGTCGAGCCGAGTAGCGGCAGGGTGACATAGCGGAACTTCTGCCAGCCGGTGGCGCCATCGATCTCGGCCGCTTCCAGCACGCTCTTGTCGAGGGACTGCAGGCCGGCGATGAACAGCATCATGTGGAAGCCGAAATATTTCCACACGATGACGCCGAGCACGGCGTACATCGCCAGATCCTTGTCGGCGAGCACATAGGGAGTGGCCGTACCGAGGAAATGCGCGATCGCAGCGAAGAGGCCGTAGTCGCCGTCATAGACGAAGCGCCAGATCAGGCCGGCCGCAACTTCCGCCAGCACATAGGGCAGGAAGAAGATCAGCCGGAAGAGCACGACGCCGCGAATACGGTTTGCGAGCATCGTCGCGAGCCAGATGGCAAGCGGCACCTGAATGGCGATGGACACCACGATGATCAGCGCATTGTTCTTGAGCGATGTCAGGAAAGCGCCGTTCTTGAACAGCACCTCGAAATTGCGCAGGCCGACGAACTCCGTCGGCGGGCCATAGCCGTTCCAGCGATAGAAACTGTACCAGGCCGCTTCGCCCATCGGCAGGATGACGAAGATGGTGAAGAGCAGCAGTGCAGGCGGCAGAAACAGCAGGATGACCGGCATGCGCCCGCGCGCCGACGGCGATTTCCGCTTCGCGGCGGGCTTCGCTCTCGCGATGGATGGCATGGTGGTCGTGGCGCTGACATCGGTCATGAGCAGTCTCGACAATTGCAATTCGAAGAAAAATTGGCGCCGGTGCCAAGGGAACACCGGCGCCGGATGCTGTTAGAGCTGATCCTGCTCGAAGGCGTCCTGAACCTGCTGCGCGCCATCCTTCGGCGACAACTGGCCGGAGACGATGCCGACGGAAATGTCGTTGACGACACGGCCGACGGAAGGACCGAGATCCTGGTCGAAGAAGTTCTGGTGCCAGGTCGAATGCGCCAGCTGGTCGGCAGCGCCGCGCATCAGCGGAGACTTGATGCCATCCTCGGCGCCGATGGCGACCGGAATGATCAGGCCGGACTGGGCAATGGTGCGCTCATTTTCGGCATTGGTGAGATAGGCGAGGAAATCGAGGGTCTCAGGCGGAGCCTTCTTGGTGACGGCCCAGCCGTTCAACCCGCCGAGCGTATCCGTCGGAGCGCCGGCACCGCCTGATACGGCCGGGAAGGCGAAGCGGCCGATATTATCGTCTGCGAGGCCCTTGCCATCACCGGAATTGACGCGCTGGGTGGCAACTGTCGTCTCGAAGCTGAGGATCATCGCGGCCTTGCCATCACCGAAGACGCCAAGCGTCTGCGGCCAGGTGGCGCCGAGATAGCCGGGCTGGAAGGGTTCGAGCTTGCCAAGCTCCGCAAGCTGCTCGCCGGCCTTGATGATCGCCGGGTCGTTGAAGCCGTTGCCCTTGCCGTTCTTGGCGTCGTTGAACACCTGCTGGCCGCCATCGCGCATGACGAGGTAGCTCCAGTAGAAGTGGATCGGCCACTTCTCGCCGCCGCCGCCCGCGATCGGCACGATGCCGGCCGCCTTGATCTTCTTCACGGCCGCCAGATAGTCGTCCCAGGTCTTGATGGCATCGGCGTCGACGCCGGCCTTGGCGAAAAGTGCCTTGTTATAGAAGAAGGAAACCGTGCCCATCTGATAGGGGACGGCGCTAATCTTGCCGTCGAAGGTCAGGCCCTTGATAGCAGCCTGATTGTAGCTCTTCTTCCAGGCACCGTCCTTGGCATCCATTGCCGAGGTCAGGTCGAGCAGCGTGCCGGTCTGCTGCTGCTGCTTCAGCACGCCGCCGCCCCAGCTATAAAAAAGGTCCGGGGCATCCTTGGATTGCAAAAGGGTCGGCAGCTTGGCCTTGAAGGCTTCATTGGCCAGGAACTGCATCTCGATCTTCGTGCCGGGATGCTTGGCCTGGTACTCATCGGCGATCTTGCGCCAGATGGCGACATAGGCCGGATTGGCCTCCAGATGCAGCCATTTGACGGTGGTATCGGCCGCGGCGCTCGTCACGCCTGCCAGCATCGTCAGTGCGGTGGTGGCGGCAATAGCGGCCGCACGAAGGGCTTGAGCCCCACGTAAATGGATCATGATTTTCTCCTCCCAAGGGAACATCAGAGCCTCAGATATTTTTTCCCTTATACGGATTAATTCAACGGAGCTTTGCTGAAATGTCAACCACCATTGCCAAATTTTCGGCAGATCGACCGCAAAACGGCTTGACATTGGGCAATGGGCATAGGTTATTTAATACGCATTCCGTTAAAAATACCAGGCCGCAGCCGAGCGGGTCCGTCATTCGGCGTCATTCACATGAAAACAGCAGATCCCGAACTTATGCGGGCGATAAACCGCTTCAATGTGCTGGATACGATCCGGCGAGCGGGCTCCATCGCACGTATCGAAATCAGCGATCGCACCCAGCTTTCGACCACCACGGTCTCGGCAATCACGGCATCGCTGCTGGATGACGGCCTGATCCTGGCGCGCACGGAGGGCGACCTGCGCGAGGCCGCCGCCCGTGGCCGGCCCCGCGTCATGCTGGAGCTCAATCCGGATGCCGCCCGCGTCGTCGGCGCGAAGATCGCCGCCAATCGCATGGTCTTCGTCGTGTCGGATTTTCGCGGAGAGGTCCTTTCCACCCTCACGCTGGCACTGAGGGTTGACCGACAGCCGATCGGCGTCATCGCCGATCTGATCGAGGATGGCGTGCGCCGCTGCGTTGTCGATGCCAATCTCGCGCTGGATGAGATCGATTCCGTCTGCCTCGGCCTGCCTGGCGTTATCGAGCACCGCACGGGCCATGTCCGCACCAGCCCGATCTTCCGCGAAACCGGCGTCGATTTTGCCAAGGAAATGTCCGAACGGCTCGGCGTCACGACCATCGTCGAAAGCGACGCTCACGCCATAACGCTCGCCCATCACTGGTTCGGCAGGGCAAGAGATCTCGACGACATGGTGCTGGTGTCGCTGGAACAGACGCTGGGGCTCGGCGTTCTGCATGGCGGCCAGCTTTTTCGCGGTGCCGGCGGCCTCAGCCACAATCTCGGCGACCTCGTTCTCGGCATAGGGACACAAGGCGTGGTCAGGCTGGCAAGCCTTGCCGGCGAAAGCGCCATTCTCGGCGACCAACCGAGCGGCCGCTTCGCCGAAGCCATTCGTCTCGGCCAGGGCATGGCGCATGCAAAGACGCTGATTGCGGCCGAAGACAATATGCTGATCGGCGCGGCAATCCGTGCTGGTGAGGCCTGCGGTACGGCGCTTGCCAATATCGTCACGCTGTTCGCCCCGCCGCGCGTCATTCTGGTGGGATCAAGCCTGGCGCTCGGCCAACCTTTTCTCGACGGCCTTCGGGAGGCCTATTCACTGGCCATCCCGCCGTCGATCAAAGGCGTGACCGAGCTGGTTTTCGATCAGTCGACCGACGAGACCTGGGCGCAGGGCGCCGCCGTCGTTGCGCTGCGCGAACTCTACGAATCGCCATGGGGAACGACGGGGCCGGCATCGGCTCTGTAATTCCCGGAGCAATTCCAGGAAAAGTGCGCAACGGTTTTCCGGCCGGCTTGCGTCGAAACAACAAGATGGTGCGGCTCAGCGCTTACGTGAAACGCCGAGCCGCTCCAGCACAGCAAAGATAATTCATTTGGAGGAAGTCTATGAACAAGGTCGGCATCGGCATTATCGGCTGCGGAAACATTTCCGGCGCCTATCTCAAAGCGATGAAATCCTTTCCCATTCTCGACATCAAGGGCGTCGCCGACCTCAATCGCGAGCTTGCCGAAGCGAAAGCTGCCGAGTTTGGCCTGAAGGCGGTCGATATCGCCGCCTTGTTCGCTGATCCCACGATCGAGATCATCGTCAACCTGACCATCCCGAAGGCACATGTCGCCGTTGGCTTGCAGGCGCTGGATGCCGGCAAGCACACCTATTCCGAAAAGCCGCTCGGCATCAATTTCGCTGAAGGCAAGAAGCTTGCGGACGCGGCTGCCGCCAAGGGTCTGCGCATCGGCGCAGCGCCCGATACCTTCCTCGGCGGCGGCCACCAAACGGCCCGCGCCATCATCGACGAAGGCGCGATCGGTATCCCGGTTGGCGGCACCGCCACCTTCATGTGCCCCGGCCACGAACGTTGGCATCCGAATCCGGCTTTCTATTATGAAGTCGGCGGCGGCCCGATGCTCGACATGGGCCCCTATTACATCACCGATCTCGTCAACCTGCTCGGGCCGGTTTCCCAGGTTGCCGGCTTTGCCGTGACGCCGCGCAAGGAGCGCATCATCACCAGCGAGCCACGCAACGGCGAGCATATCCCCGTGCATGTGCCGACCCACGTCGCCGGCGTCATGGCCTTTGCCAATGGCGCGGTCGTCCAGATCGGCATGAGCTTCGATGTCGCCGGCCACAAGCATGTGCCGCTCGAGGTCTACGGCACCGAGGGCACGCTGATCGTGCCGGATCCGAACCATTTCGGCGGCGCGGTCGAGTATCTCAAGAAGGGTGGCCAATTCGAAGACCGCGAGGTTACGACTCCCTACGCCGATGGCAATTACCGTTCGCTCGGCGTCGCCGATCTCGCGCATGCCATCCGCTCCAACCGGCCGCACCGCGCCAATGGCAGCCTGGCGCTGCATGTGCTCGAGGTCATGGAAGCTTTCCAGACCGCCTCCGAGACCGGGCGCACGGTCACCATCACGACGCAAACCGAACGTCCGGCCCCTCTGTCCGAATCCCTCGTGGACGGAAAAATCGGCCGCTAACAGCACAATTTCAGGAGGAATATCATGCGTGAAGCACTTATCGTCTGGGGCGGCTGGAGCGGCCACGAACCGCAGGAATGCGCCCACATCATCCGCGACATGCTGGAAGAGGACGGCTTCAAGGTCTACCTCGAAAACAGCACCGAAGCCTTCGCCGATCCTTCGATCCACGATCTCAGCCTGATCGTGCCGATCGTCACCATGTCGAAGATCGAGAAGGAAGAGGTGAAGAACCTTGCTGACGCGATCGAGAGCGGCGTCGGCATTGCCGGCTATCACGGCGGCGCCGGCGACTCGTTTCGCGAAAGCGTCGAGTACCAGTTCATCATCGGCGGCCAGTGGGTCGCCCATCCCGGCAACATCATCGACTATACCGTCAACATCACGCGGCCCGACGACCCGATCATGGAGGGGATCACCGATTTCCCCTATACGTCGGAGCAATATTACATGCATGTCGACCCATCGAACGAGGTGCTGGCGACGACAACCTTCACCGGCGATCACGCTTACTGGATCGACGGCGTCGTTATGCCGGTTGCCTGGAAGCGCAAATACGGCAAGGGCCGCGTCTTCTATTCCTCGCTCGGCCACCAGGCCAAGGAATTCGAAGTGCCGCAGATGAAGACCATCTTCCGCCGCGGCGCCAACTGGGCCGCGCGCTGAGGCAGCCTGATGCCTTCGGGACGGAGGTGAACATCAACTATGGAATTGGAGGAGGGTGCAATACCCCCCTCTGTCCCTGTCGGGACATCTCCCCCACAAGGGGGGAGATTGGTAGCTCGCGGGAACGCCTTATCTCAAGGGAACATCGAATCCGCTGGAATTGCAGTTCATTGTCTTGTGAGTGATGAGCGGCATATTCCCAACGATCTCCCCCCCTTGTGGGGGAGATGTCACGAAAGTGACAGAGGGGGGTACCGGACGCCCGGCATATCACAAAGCCCCCGGATAAACTCCGCTCACCTCAGCTCTTCCGCTTCAATTTTGTCGCACCCTCTTCCACCAGCCTCTTCGCCGCTTCGGCAACCGTGATCTTGCCGAAGGCGAGCTGGTCGGCGACGGGGCGGGCGACGTTCTGGTCGAATTCTCCGGAGCCGAGCGGCGCCGGCACCGGGTAGCTGCCGACGTGATCCTTCAACAGCTCGACATATTGCACCGTCTGCTGCTCCACCGGATTAAGCGTCGGCAGGATGGCGGCGCGCACGGCGGGTGACATCGGCACACCGCGCTCAACGCCGAGGATCTTGCCGGCGTCGACATCGTTGACGAAGAAATTGATGAATTTCGCCGCCGCTTCGCCATTCTTGCTGGTGGCACCCACGCTCCAGATCAGCGCCGGGCGATAGTAATGGCCGGAGGGGCCGTCCTTCTTTTCGCGCGGCAGCATGGTGACGGCGAGCTTGCTCTTGACCACGAGCTGATAGCCGACCAACTGGTTGGAATAGGCCATGCCGATGGCCGATTTTCCGAGCGCCAGGCAGTTGCTTTCGATGACGTTCTGGTCAAGCGTCTGAACATCGGCGGAGACCGTGCCGCCACGCTTGCGCAGTTCTTCCCAGTAGCTGTACCATTCCTTGGCATCGTCGACGCCGAAGCCGAGCCCACCCTCTTCCGTAAAGAGGCTCTTGCCGCGTTGGCGCAGCCAGACATCGAGGACATAATTGTAGCGCGCGCCATAGGGGCCGCCCCAATAGCCGCGCTTGCCGGCCGCCTTGGTCATTTCCACAGCGAGATCGGCATATTCGGCCCATGTCATGGTCGGGCCGGGCGGCGTCAGGCCGGTCTTCTTGAACATGTCCTCGTCATAGAACATCGCGAAGGAATTGAGCCCGAGGCCGATGCCGTAGAGCTTGTTGTCCACCGTGGTCAGCTTCAGCACGTCCTTGCCGAAGCTGTCGACATTCAGCGTCGAGGGCACGAACTGGTCGAGCGGCATGCAGGCGCCACGCTTGGAATAGTCCGAAATCGTGCTCGGCTCGAGCTGGAAGACATCGGCGATGTTCTGGCTGGCCATGCCGGTCGCAAGCTTGGCCCAGTAGCCGTCGCCGCTGATGCTCTCGCCGATGACGGAGAGATCGGGATTCTTGCTGTGAAACAATTCGGCGACAGCAACCGTGCGCTTGCCGCGATCGGGCGAGCCCCACCACATTGCCCTGAGCTGCGTTGCGTCGGCAAAGGCGGGCATTGCCCCTCCTCCGAACGCCAGACCGGCAGTTGCTCCAGCGGCTCCAATCATGAATGAACGGCGATTCATGCGCATGAGATTCCTCCTTCTCTTGCGTTGTCGTCCGCAACGATCTCCCCGACGCCTTCTGCGGACAATTCCGAGGGAAGATATGCAACTTCATTGCATTGTGCAATAAAAAATCTTTCTATTGCAAATTTGCATCAGTTTGCATAGATTTGCAACATGAATGATATCCGATCCAAACGTATCAGGCAGGCAGACATTGCCACCGCAGCCGGCGTCTCCGTCTCGACGGTGTCGCGCGTGCTGACCAACGAACCCGGGATCAGCGAGGCGATCCGCCAACACATCTTCAAGGTGGCCGCCGATCTCGGCTATCCGCTGAAGACTGCTGCGGAGACGGAAGCTGGTGGCCTGGCCCTAATTGCCAGCGATAGTGTTACGGGCGGTTTGAGCGTTTTCTACGAAGGCATTCTGGAAGGCCTGCGTGCTGGTGCGGCCGAGCGCGGCATGCGCTTCGACATTCGCCTCATCCGCGAGGCCCGCACCGAACCGGATCTGGTGAAGGAATATCTGCATTCTGCCGGCGCCGAAGGCCTGTTTCTCGTTGGCATCGACCCCTCCGAGGACCTGTGCCGGTGGCTGGAGGCTAGCGGCACGCCCACCGTTCTCGTCAACGGCACCGACCCGAAGCTGCGCTTCGACGGCGTTTCGCCCTCGAATTTCTTCGGCGCCTACAATGCGACACGCCGCCTGCTCGATGCTGGCCATCGCCGCATCCTGCACCTGACGGGTTCGCATCGCCAGACGATCCGCGAGCGCATGCGTGGCTTCGAGGCTGCCATCGCCTCCGTCGAGGGCGCCCATGGCCGCATCGTGCCGATGAATTTCCGTGGCAGCTCCAGCCAGGAGGCCCATGACACCATCGCCGCAATCCTCGCTGCGGATGAAGGCTATACCGCCGCCTTCTGCATGAATGATTTCATCGCCGTCGGCGTGCTCGATGCGGTTACGGAAGCCGACCTGCGCGTGCCCGAGGATTTCGCCATCGTCGGCTTCGATGATCTCCCCTGCGCCCTGATGACCAACCCGAGGCTGGCAACCATGCGTGTCGATCGCGCGGCGCTGGGTCGCGAGGCCATCGGCCTGATGGTCGCCCGCTTCCGCGATCGCGACGCTCCCGCCCGCCAGATTTGCCACGGTGCTCCACCGGTCGCCGGCGGCACCCTTCCACCTGAAACCTGACCCCTCCCCGCAGCGGAAACAATCGAGAGAGCCATGCCGATGATCTACGACCCCGCCAGCACCAATCCGCTTGCCGGCAATCCACTGAAGACCCACACGGACATGCGCCGGGCGCTGACCGACCTGTTCAATCCGCTGCTGCCCTATTTCTCCGAGGGCAATGCCCGCGTCCGCATCGATGGCGCCGGCGCGCATTTCGACCGTGCCGCCGCTGATCTCGAAGGTTTCGCCCGTCCGCTCTGGGGCCTGGCGCCGCTCGGCGCCGGCAGCGGCGACTTCGGCCACTGGGATCGCTATGCCGAGGGCCTTGCCAATGGCGTCGACCCGAAGCATCCGGAATATTGGGGTACAGTCAACGGCCGCGACCAGCGCATGGTCGAACTGGCAGCACTCGGCTTTGCGCTCGCCTTGGTGCCCGAAAAGATCTGGGCGCCACTCGATCAACACGCGCGCGACAATCTCATCACCTATCTCAAGCACGCCCGCACCTTCGACTATGCCGACAACAACTGGAAATTCTTCCGCATCTTCGTCGATATCGCGCTCGACAGGCTCGGCGCTTCCTTCGATCGCAGCCTGACGGAAAGCTACCTCAACGAGCTGGATGGTTTCTACATCGGCGACGGCTGGTATCGCGACGGCGATGTCCGCCGCATTGATCATTACATTCCCTTCGCCATGCATTTTTACGGGCTGATCTATTCGAAGCTCGTCAATGACGATCGCGCCGAGCGCTACCGCGAGCGCGCCACCCTGTTCGCGAGGGATTTCCGCCATTGGTTTGCGCCGGATGGCGCCACCATCCCCTTCGGCCGAAGCCTGACCTATCGCTTCGCCTGCGCAGGCTTCTGGTCGGCGCTCGCCTTCGCCGATGTCGAGGCGCTGCCATGGGGCGAGATCAAGGGATTGTGCCTCAGGCACCTGCGCTGGTGGGCCGACAAGCCGATCGCCAACCGCGACGGCACCTTGCCGATCGGCTTTGCCTATCCCAACCTGCTGATGTCGGAAAACTACAATTCCGCCGGCTCGCCCTACTGGGCCTTCAAGGCCTTCCTGCCCTTGGCGCTCAAGGAAACGCACCCCTTCTGGACAGCGGAAGAAAAACCGCTGGAAAATGAGCCGGCTATCGTCCCGCAGAAACACCCCGGCATGGTGTTGATACGCAGCAAGGCCGATGTCGTGGCGCTCTCCTCTGGCCAGGAAAACCAGCAGATGCGTTTCGGTGCCGAGAAATACTCGAAATTCGCCTATTCAGCCCGCTACGGCTTCAGCGTCGAAAGCGACGAGCGCATTTTTGCCGGCGGTGCCTTCGACAGCATGCTCGCCTTCAGCGATGACGGTCTGCACTACCGTGTGCGCGAGACGAATGAAGAAGCCAAGCTCGCCGGCGATACGCTCTATGCCAAATGGTCGCCCTATCCGGATGTGACTGTGGAGACATGGCTCGTGCCCGCCGCGCCCTGGCATGTCCGGTTGCACAAGATCACCACGCCTCGGCCGCTGCAGACGGCCGAGGGCGGTTTCGCCATCGCAAGGCGTGATCTGGAAGCCGACACGCTGTCATCAGCAACGGGCGCCGCCTACGCGGTAGGCGAGGAGGATTTCAGCGGCATTCTCGATCTCGGCTCAACCGTCGAGCGTCAGGGCATAGCGCAGAAGGCCCCGCCGAACACCAATCTCATCGCCTCGAAAACCCTGGTGCCGCAGCTGCGCGCCACGATCCCAGCTGGCGAAACTATCCTCGTATCCGCCGTTCTGGCTGAGAAGGACCCATCCGCAGTCGGCAGCGCCTGGACAAAGCCGCCCGCCAGGCCTGATATCGATGCCCTACGTGCTCTGGTGACGGAAAAAGGCATCACGGTCAGCGCCATCGAGGCGCCCGGTCGCCTGCCATGACGCAATCTACGTCCGCTCGTCCGGCTATTGCCTTTGCGATGCAGCCATCGCGCACACAACACGTCCTGCCGGAGGTGCTGATCCAGCGCCTCGATACCGTCGGCCGCGTGTTGGACGCCGTGCCGATGCAACGCTTCGATGATGCCCGCGCCGGCAAACTGCTCGCCGAAGCCGAAATCCTGATCACTGGCTGGGGCTCGCCAACGATTGATGCCGCAGCGCTGGCGCTGGCACCGCATCTGAAACTGGTGGCTCATTCCGCCGGTACGGTGAAGGGCCTGCTCGGAGACAGCCTGTTTGACCGTGGCATAGCGGTCAGCCACGCGGCGCAGGCCAATGCGCTGCCGGTTGCCGAATTCACGCTTGCCGCCATCATCTTCGCCGGCAAGAAGATCTTCCGCTTTCATGATCTTTATGTCGCCGACCGCAACCGCAAACGGACGCAGCCAATCCAGGCGGAGGCCATCGGCAATTACGGCCGCACGGTCGGCATCATCGGCGCCTCGCGCATCGGCAGGCGCGTGATCGAATTGCTCGCGCCCTTCGATTACCGCATCCTGCTCTACGATCCGATGGTCGATGCGGCCGAAGCCGCGCGCATCGGCGTTGAAAAGGCCGAGCTGGACGCCTTGATGGCATCGGCCGACATCGTCTCGCTGCACGCGCCTTCCCTGCCGGCGACACGGCATATGATCGACGCCCGACGTCTTTCGTTAATGAAGGACGGAGCGACGTTCATCAATACGGCGCGCGGCGCGCTGGTCGATGAGGCTGCCTTGATCGCCACGCTGAAAACCGGCCGCATCGACGCGATCATCGATGTCACCGACCCGGAGATCCCCGAGGCCGGCTCGGCCTTCTATGACCTGCCGAATGTCTTCTTGACACCGCATATTGCCGGCGCTGTCGGGCTTGAGCGGACGCGCCTCGGCGAGATGGCGGTCGACGAAACCATTCGCTTCATCGAGGGCCGGCCGCTGCTCCACGAGATCCGCCGCGAGGACATGGCCCGCATGGCGTGATGCGACGCAGCAAATCCATGAAAACACCCTGAAATCGCCCCATTTCGGCACAGGCAAACAACCGGTTTTTAATCATTCCGCGCTAGCAATTTCCTCAGCGAAGAGGTTCTAGTTATGCGTAGTCGCGTCCTTTCCATTCTGGCTGTGGTGCTGCTCGGCGTGCTGGCAGGCTGTGCCACTGCACCCTCGCGCACCCGCAACATCTGCGCGATCTTCGATCAGCGCGACGGTTGGTTCAACAATTGGCAGCGCGCCGCCCAGAGTACCGAGCGTAAGTACGGCGTGCCGGTGCCGATCCTGATGGCGACGATCTACACTGAATCCGGCTTCCGGCCGCGCGCCCGACCCCCGAGACGCTATCTGCTCGGCTTCATTCCCTGGAAGCGCCCGACGACCGCCTACGGTTATTCGCAGGCCCTCGACGGCACCTGGGACAAATACAAGCGCGAGACCGGCAATTGGACTGCGAGCCGCACCAATTTCGCCGATGCGATCGATTTCGTCGGCTGGTATCACTACCAGACGCACCTGCAGACCGGCATTGCTCTCAATGATTCCTACGATCTTTATTTGGCCTATTATTCAGGCCCCAAGGGCTATCTGCAGGGATCATGGCGTGGCAACGGCACCGCGCTTGCCGGTGCCAAGCGCTTCAACGGCATGACGCGGATCTACGCGCAGCAGCTGCCAGGCTGCAGCTGATCTCGCCGCTGACTTTTCAGCAATTTCCCCAAGACGCGGAGCCGCAAGCCTAAGGCCGCGGCTCCAGTAGGTTCAGGCCACCATCCTCGCCCCAGAGATCGGCAACCGATACCTGCTGGCCGGTGCGGCTGCTCTGCAAGGCCGCGATCCCGCAGAGAACAGACATCGCGCCCGCGCGGGAGCCTGCCCGCTGCTTGAGCTCGTCGTTCGGGCCGGAGCGCAGCAGCATGTTGCGTAGCCGGTCGTCACCGCCGTAGTGGCCGCCGGATGCATGCGGCACCCATATGCGCTCGACATCACCAAAATTCTTCATGACGACGATTTCGTCTGCCGGCGGCGTCGTCCACTTCTGCTTTTCATACTGGCGTAGCTCGATGCGGCCCTTGTGGCCGTTGAAAGCGATGTGATGGCCTTCGATCGGCATATAGGTGTTCAAGGAATAGGAGACGTTGACGCCGTTGCGATAACGGATGGCAGCGACCATCGTGTCGGGAATGTCGATATCCTCGCGGAAGACGCACGCATCGCGCACATAGCCGTCGACGGTCGACGGGTCCTCATAGAGGCTTTCGAGCAGCGGCGTCGCGCTGATGTCGAGATAATAGTCGCACTCGTCCTTGTAACGACAGTTCCGACAGCGCTCGCCGCGGAACGGACCCTTGCGGCCGTAATGCTTGAGATCGGCAAAGGCGGAAACCGTTTCCGGATCGGAATCCAGATACCAATTCAGCAGATCGAAATGATGCGTCGCCTTATGAACGAAGAGGCTGCCCGAGTTTTCCGTGAAGGCATGCCAACGGCGGAAGTAGTCGGCGCCATGACTGGTATCAAGATACCAGTGAAAATCGACTGACGTCACGTCGCCGATTACACCAGAATTTATCAGCTCCTTGATCTTCGCCGACGTCGGCGCGAAACGGTAGTTGAAGGAGATATCCAGCCGCTTGCCGGTGCGCGCCTCGGCGTTGAGGATGCGCTTGATCTTGTCGACCGTTGTCGTCATCGGCTTCTCGCTGATGACATTGGCGCCGGATTCCATCGCCTTGACGATCAGATCGTCATGCGTGGAATCGCGCGTGCAGACGATGACCAGATCCGGCTTCTCCACCCGCAGCAGCTCATCGAAATCGGTGTAAACAGGCACGGAGACACCGATATAGTCGAGCGCCCGCTGGGCCCGCATGGCATTGAGATCGCAGACCGCAACAAGCTCGACCTCGCTGCTCCAGCGCTCGACAAGGTCCTTGCCCCACATGGTCACGCCGCGATTGCCGGTGCCGACCAGAACATAGCGTTTCTTCGATGACGATTGCATGTCTCTCCTCCAGAGTCTGCAAATGACGATGGTCAGGTCGGCCCGCCTTGGCCGCACCTTGTTGCCTGGCCCCTCACCCCAGCCCTCTCCCCGCAGGCGGGGCGAGGGGGTTATCGTGCCTAACGTTGCTCCGGTCCGAGCGTTGGGCCGGTCGGCTTGCTCCGTAGTCCCCAGCCGTAGTTACAATCACTGCGGATGCTGAATTCGAACATTTTGCACTGTCGTCCCCTCTCCCCGCCCGCGGGGAGAGGGCTAGGGTGAGGGGCAAGGCAGGAAATCTACACCGCCGATGAGGCCTCCATCGCATTCCAGTCCGGCTCCACCAACGAACCGAGACCGACAGCGCCGATGACGGAACCGATGGCAAGCTGCCCGCCCTCGATCCGCAGCCGCGTGCGGCCGTTGCTCACGCGGTAGAGATCGGAATGGCCACGGGCGAAGGCCGCCTGTTCTTCCTCCGGCGCACCGGCCATGCCATCGACATAGTGATGCCCGTTGCGCTCGATATGGGTCATGCCGATAAGCGAGGCGAGTGCCAGGTCCTGCTGCACGGCAAGCCCCCCTTGAGTCGTCAGGTCCTCGGCCGACATGAAATAGGAAATACCGTCTTCCGCGCTCCATTTGGCGACACGCGCCCGGTTCAATAGCGAGCGATAGAACCCCTTGCAGGACTTCGAGGAAATGCCGGTATAGCCGAGCCCCCTTGCCGTGACGAAGGCATCGATATCGGCATCGGATTCATCGATCTCTACGGGCTTGAAAGCGGCAAGCGCCTTCACCGGCTTTTCGAAAGCATACGCACGCGCGATCGGCTGCTCGACGAACAGGATCGAGGCGGCGAAACGTGCCAGCCTCGGCTCATCCCTGACGCGGGCGAGCAGATCCGCGACCGCTTCGGCCGACGAAAACTGCTCGTTGCCGTCAAGCGTCACGGAATATGTCGGCACCTTGGCATCGATAACGGCGGCGACGCGGCAGAGGCGGTCGATATCGGCCTCGGGAGCACCTGATACCTTGACCTTGAAGAACGTCAGACCATAGGCGTCGATCGCCTCCTCGAAACTCCCCGGCAGACCGTCATTCAAGCGTTCGCTTGCCGGGATATCACCCGGCACGATCGCATCGATCAGACCGACCGTATGGCGGGCGGCGAGGCGCGTTGCAGGCTCCAATGTCGACATAAATCTGGAGAGATCGAAGCCAGAGAGATCATGCGCCGTCGAAGCGTCGATGCCGGGCCGGTTCGCCTTGATCGCCTGCGCAACCGTCAGGCCTTCCAGCCGGCAGAGCGCATCGAGAACAGCTCGGTTGGCGAGCGCGAGGCCGAAGGAGGCGACAAGGCCGTTCAGCTTTTCAGCCGCCGCCCGGGCATGATGCGATGCTTCGACAGCCGCATGCAGCCCGAAAGCCGTTCCAGTACCCGCGCTTCTCAGCGCATCGAGCGCCAGCACCAGCGAGCGGCGCAGCTGGTTCTCATTGTCGGCATTGGAAAGATCAGGCGATTTGTCGAACCATTTCGGCACCATCAACTCGGCTGCCGTCCCCTGCGCCGAGCGGCCCAGGGCATCCTCGATGCGCACGCGCAGGAAAATCTGCCGGGCCTCCCGCAAGGTCGCCGCGCCGAAGCGGAAAGGTAGCCGCAATTTGACTGGGCGCTCGAATGCCTCAGCCTCGACAAGCCTGATTTTCAACGGTTCGGTCATGATGGTTGAGTGCTTCCCTTGTGGTTATCAGGCTCAACTGCCAAAGCCGTGCAGGAGAGCGGCAATGCTAAATCTCCAGCGGCGGGTCATGCTCCGTGCATGCAGCAATATCATGCATGGCGATGCCGATGCGCTTCATAATTTCTCCTCCCTGCCCGATTCCCTCCGGAATCAGGAAAGCAACGCTTGGTCGCCGAAGAAATGTAACCGTATAGTTACAAGATCGCGCGATCACGCCGGCTTTGTCAATCGCCTTTTTAAAATTTCTCCAGTACCTCCAGGGATGCGTGCTTTCGGGGCAGGTCACGCCCGGATGGAGGCTAGCGTCATCGTGACGATATGTTCGCCCCAGGCATTGAGGGAGTCCTGGCTGGTCAATTTGCGCGCAAAGATCGTCGAAAGCGTGTGACGGTTCGAGAGATAGAAGAAGCCGAGTGCCGCGATCGTCAGATAGACGGATATCGGATCGACACCTGCCCGAAACATACCGGCCGCCTCTCCCCGGCGCAACACGCCCGAAAGCTCATCGATAAGATGTGAATGCATCGCCAGCACCTTGTCGGATCGCTTGAGATAATGAGCGTGATGCAGATTTTCGGTGGCAAGCAGGCTCAGGAATTCCGGATGCGCGAGGAAGTGCCGCCAGGTGAACAGAGCCAGCTCCCGCATCCCTTCCTCCGGATCGCGGCGTGCAAGATCGAGATGTTTTTCGGCATTGCGGATCGCCGCATAGGTCGCCTCCAGCACCGCGAGATAGAGCCCTTCCTTGTCGCCGAAATAGTGATAGAGCATCCGCTTGTTGGTCTGCGCCCGCGCAGCGATCGCATCCACCCGGGCGCCGCCGAAACCGTGGGCGGCGAATTCCTCGGTCGCCGCTTCCAGAATCATGGCATGGGTCTTTTGCGGATTGCGCGACACTTTTTTAGGCCGCACTCGCACGACCTCGTCGATTTCAGCTTGTGCTGTATTTTCAGTCCCTTGTCTCTCCCTGGCGGTCATGGCTAACCTCCTCCCGGATCGGTCTTTCCCGCAACGCGCGTCACCGGCCCCCGCATGCGTCGTTTTGAGTGTGACACGATTGGCGCTTGACAGCAGTCACATTTCTATCCAACTTGTAACCAAATAGTTATATCATGCAAAGCAGTTCGTAAATCATCGCTTTACTGGGGAGGAGACCAGGATGACGTTGACGATCGACCGCCGGCAGTTGCTTGCCGGCATGACAGCCACGCTAGCCTTGAGTACTATCGGACTTTCCCGCGCCAATGCGGCAACGGCGATGCGCCTTCTTTGGTGGGGATCCAAGGAAAGAAGCGACCGTACGTTCGCAGCCGTCAAGGCCTATCAAACGAAAAATCCCGACATTACCATCGCCGGAGAATCCTTCGGCTGGGACAGCTACTGGACGCGCCTCGCCACACAGACAGGCGGTGGTAATGCGCCCGATCTCATCCAGATGGATTATCGCTACATCTTCGAATATGCCCGTCGCGGCACGTTGCTCGATATGACGCCCTATCTCGGCAAGAGCCTGGCGATCGAGGATTTCGGTCCTGCCAATATTGATTCCGGCAAGGTCGACAACAAGATTTACGGCGTCAGTCTCGGCGTCAATTCCTTCATGGTTGTCGTCAACACGGCAGCATGGACTGAAGCCGGTGTCGAGCCGCCGCATGACGCCATGAACTGGGAACAGCTCGGCGATGCCTGCGCCAAGGTGACATCAGCCAAGAAGCGCCGCGGTTTTTACGGCACGGCCGATGCAAGCGGCGGCGAGCCGGCTCTCGAATGCTGGCTGCGCCAGCGCGGCAAGGCACTTTATACGGCTGACGGCAAACTGGCCTTCGAAGCCAAGGACGCCGCCGAATGGTTCGATTTCTGGGGCCACATGCGCAAGATCGGCGCTTGCGTGCCGGCCGATGTCCAGGCGCTCGACCAACAGACCCTCGAAACCGACATGCTGGTGACCAAAAAGGCGGCCGTCAGCTACGCCCATTCCAACCAATTTGTCGCCATTCAGGCCCTCGTCAAGGATAAGCTCGACATCGTCTCCTTTCCGGTTTCCGGCGCGGACAGCAAACCCGGGCAATATCTGAAGCCGTCGATGCTGATGTCAATTTCAGCGGCCTCGGCAAACAAGGATGCCGCCGTCGCCTTCGTCAATTATCTGGTGGAGGATCCGGAAGGTGCCAAGACCCTCGGCGTCGAGCGCGGCGTTCCTCCTTCGTCGAAGATCCGCGACCTTCTAACGCCTGATCTGGACCCCGTCAGCAAACAAGTCGTCGACTATATCGGCCGACTAACGCCGCATGTCGGGGCACTGCCGCCGTCTCCGCCGAACGGCGCCGGCGAGAATGCATTCCTGTTGAAAAAGATCGCCGAGGAAGTGGCTTTCGGCAAGACCAGCTCCCAGGACGCAGGGACGAAGTTTGCCGAACAGGCAGCAGCAAACATTACGCGAGGCTGACACCGTGGGTACAAACAGCAACAGCGTTGCCGGCGGCTTGGCCGTCAGCGCGTCCGCGCCGGTGCGCGTGGAAACCATCTACAAGGCGCCGAGCGCCTTTTCTCGCAATGCGCCGGGCTATCTCTTTCTCCTGCCGTGGTTCATCGGCTTTTTCGGGCTGACCCTCGGACCGGCGATCGCGTCGCTCTACCTCTCCTTCACCGACTACAATCTGTTGCAGTCGCCGAACCTGGTAGGGTTGGACAATTATGTGCGCATCGCCACGGCGGACGACAAATTCCTGTCGTCATTGAAGGTGACGCTGTTCTACGTCGTCTGCTCCGTGCCGCTGAAGCTTGCCTTCGCTCTTGCGGTGGCACTGCTGCTCAACCGCGGCATCAAGGGCCTGCCGGTCTATCGCGCCATCTTCTACCTGCCGTCGTTGCTTGGCTCCAGCGTCGCCATCGCCGTGCTCTGGCGGCAGATCTTCGATGCCGACGGCATCGTCAACACGCTGCTCTGGTATCTCTTCGGCATCAACGGACCGAGCTGGATCTCCAATCCGGACTATTCGCTCTATACGCTCGTCATCCTCGCCATCTGGCAATTCGGTTCACCGATGATCATCTTCCTGGCCGGTCTTCGGCAGGTTCCGACCGATCTCTACGAGGCCGCCAGTCTCGACGGCGCATCCAAGGTGCGGATCTTCTTCAAGATCACCCTGCCGCTTTTGACGCCGGTGATCTTCTTCAATGCGGTGGTCCAGACCATCGACGCTTTCAAGGCCTTCACGCCGGCCTATGTCATTTCATCCGGCACCGGCGGCCCGATCGATTCGACGCTGTTCTATACGCTCTATCTCTATCAGGAAGCCTTCGGCTACTTCCGCATGGGCTATGCCGCCGCACTCGCCTGGGTTCTCGTGATCATCATTGCGATCTTCACCGCCTTCTCTTTCCTCTCCGCTCGTTATTGGGTTCACTACGATGACTGACGCGAAGCTCGCCCATTTTGCCGAGGATATGAACCCGCCGCGCGAGCGCCCCTGGTTCGTCTCCGTCCTCGTCCACACCGCTCTCATCGCCGCATCGATCGTGATGCTCTATCCGCTGCTGTGGATGCTCTCCGGTTCGATCAAGGACCAGAACGAGATCTTCGGCACAGCATCGCTGATCCCGTCTCATTTCGACTTCAGCGCCTATGCCCGCGGTTGGTTCGGCGGTCAGGTCACCTTCGGCACCTTCGTCTGGAATTCGGCCGTCATTGCAGTGCTGTCGGTCCTGGGCAATGTCATTTCCTGCTCGCTGGCGGCCTATGCCTTCTCGCGGCTAAACTTCTGGGGCAAGAATTTCTGGTTCGCGCTGATGTTGGGCACGCTGATGCTGCCCTATCACGTCACGCTGATCCCGCAATATATCCTCTTCCTCAAGCTCGGCTGGGTGAAGACCATGCTGCCGCTGGTCGTGCCGAAATTCCTTGCGGTCGATGCTTTCTTCATCTTCCTGATGGTGCAGTTCTTCCGCGGCATCCCACGTGAGCTGGATGAAGCCGCCATGATGGACGGCTGCAGCCCCTGGCGCATCTACTGGCGCATCATGCTGCCCTTATCGCTGCCGGTGCTGGCGACGGCCGCCATCTTCTCCTTCATCTGGACCTGGGACGACTTCTTCGGGCCGCTGATCTACCTCTCGGATATCAACACCTACACCGTGCAGCTCGGCCTGCGCTCCTTCGTGGACTCCACAGGAAGTTCCGACTGGAGCAGCCTGTTCGCCATGTCGAGCCTGTCGCTGATCCCGGTCTTCCTGATCTTCCTGTTCTTCCAGAGGCTGCTGATCGACGGCATCGCCACGGCAGGCCTCAAACGCTGATACGAACCGCGCGGTCCCGAACACCCAAGGCTTGGGGCCGCATCTTGAGAAACCCATTGAAAGGAATGTCGCATGAGCGCGCTGCGCTTTGCCGCCATCGGCCTCAATCACGACCACATCTACGGCCAGGTCAACGTCATGCTGCGTGCCGGCGCAGAGCTGGTCGCCTTCCACGCTATCGAGGATGACCTTGCGGCCGTCTTCGCAGAGCGCTTCCCGCAGGCGAAACGCATTGCCGACAAAAGGGAAATCCTTGAGGATCGCTCGATCGCTCTCATCGTCAGCGCCGCCATTTCCAGCGAACGCGGCGGCCTTGCCATCGAGGCCATGCGCCACGGCAAGGACGTGATGCTCGACAAGCCCGGTATGGTGACGCTGGACCAGCTCGCGGACGTGCGAAAAGTGCAGGCCGAGACCAAGCGCATCATCTCCATTCTCTATTCCGAGCATTTCGAGACGGCATCGACCGTCAAGGCCGGCGAGCTGGTCCAAGCCGGTGCCATCGGCAAGGTCATCCACACGACGGGCCTTGGGCCGCACCGGCTGCGCAAGCCAACCCGGCCGGACTGGTTCTTCGACCGCAAGCGCTACGGCGGCATCATCACCGACATCGCCTCGCATCAATGCGAGCAGTTCCTGTTCTTCGCAGATTCGCTGGAAGCCGAAGTGCTGTCGGCCACCGTTTCCAACCGCGCCAATCCGGAAACACCCGGCCTGCAGGACTATGGCGATTTCCACCTGCGCACGCCTGACGTGACGGGCTATGTCCGCGTCGACTGGTTCACGCCGGATGGTCTTCCCACCTGGGGCGACGGCCGCCTGTTCATCGTCGGCACCGAGGGCACGATCGAGCTGCGCAAATATATCGACGTCGCCGGCCGCCCCGGCACCGATCACCTCTTCCTTACCGACCGCAAGGGCATGCAGCATATCGATTGCACCGGCCTCGACCTGCCCTACGGTCGCCAGCTTGCCGCCGACATAAGAGACCGCACCGAAACGGCGATGGGCCAGAACCATTGCTTCAAGGCCATGGAGCTGGCGCTGAAGGCGCAGGCGCTCGCCGAAGCAACATCGCTCAAGAACATCCAGAGGTAATTGCGTCATGTCCGACATCAAGAAAGTCGCGATCATCGGCCTCGGCATCGGCCGCTCCCACATCATGGAAGGCTATCTGCCGCATGCCGATCGCTTCGAAGTTGCCGTGCTCTGCGATCTCAACGAAGAACGCCTGAATGCGGTCGGCGACGAATTCGGCATAGCAAAGCGCGTCAAGGATTTCTCTGAAATCCTTGATATGCCCAATATCGACATCATCGACATCTGCACGCCGCCCGGCTCGCATTTCCAGCTCATCATGCAGGCGCTTGCAGCCGGAAAGCATGTGGTTTGCGAGAAGCCGCTTGTGGGTTCGCTCGCCGATGTCGATGCAGTCATTGCAGCCGAGAAGACGTCAAAGGGCCGGCTGATGCCGATCTTCCAGTATCGCTACGGCGACGGCATCCAGAAGGCCAAGCGCATCATCGACGCCGGCATCGCCGGCAAGGCCTATGTTGCGACCTCCGAGACGCATTGGGTGCGCGGCGCCGACTATTATGCCGTCCCCTGGCGCGGCAAGTGGAATACCGAGCTTGGCGGCGTGCTGATGACGCACTCCATCCATCTGCACGACATGCTGACCTACCTGATGGGTCCAATCGCAGGCCTGTTCGGCCGCGTCGCCACCCGGGTCAACGATATCGAGGTGGAAGATTGCGCCAGCGCCAGCCTGTTGATGGAGAACGGCGCGCTCGCCACCATCAGCGCCACGCTGGGCTCGCACGATCAGATCAGCCGCCTGCGTCTCGTATTCGAAAACGTCTTGCTGGAAAGCAACCACGAGCCCTACAGCCCCGGCCAGGACCCGTGGAAGATCATCCCCGCCAATGAGGAGATCGGCGCGAAGATCGATGCGCTGCTCTCCGACTGGACGCCGGTCCCGATCCGCTTCAACACGCAGATGCGGCTGTTCCATGAAGCGCTGGTTTCCGGTGGGCCGCTGCCGGTAACGACCGCCGACGCCCGGCAGGCGCTGGAACTGGTCACGGCATTTTATGAATCATCGGAAACGCGCACCGAAGTCCGCTTCCCTGTCGGGCCGGAAAGCGCAAAATACAAGAGCTGGAGGCCGGCATGAACATTGCCTCGGTAGCCATCAGGACGAACAAGGAGCAAGCACCCATGGCGACAAGCGTCTCGCTGCAGAAGGTTATCAAGCGCTACGGCGAACTCCAGGTCGTCCACGGCATCGATCTTGAGATCGAACCGGGGGAATTCACCGTTTTCGTCGGCCCGTCCGGCTGTGGCAAGTCAACGCTGCTGCGCATGATCGCCGGTCTCGAGCCGATTTCGGGCGGCGGCCTCTATCTCGACGGTAGCCGCATGAATGATGTTCCCGCCTCCAAGCGCGGCATCGCCATGGTGTTCCAGTCCTATGCGCTCTATCCGCATATGAGCGTCTATAAGAACCTCGCCTTCGGCCTCGAAACCGCCGGCATGAAGAAGCACGAGATCCAGCCGCGCGTCGAAAAGGCGGCCGAGGTCCTGCAGATCACGCAACTGCTGCAGCGCAAGCCTAAGCAGCTCTCCGGCGGCCAGCGCCAGCGTGTTGCCATCGGCCGCGCCATCGTCCGCGAGCCGAATATCTTCCTCTTCGACGAGCCGCTGTCGAACCTCGACGCCGAACTGCGCGTGCAGATGCGCGTCGAGATCGCCCGCCTGCACCAGCGTCTCGGCAACACCATGATCTACGTCACCCACGACCAGACCGAGGCCATGACCATGGCCGACAAGATCGTCGTGCTCAACGGCGGCAAGATCGAGCAGGTGGGGGCACCGCTCGACCTCTACAACAAGCCGGAGAACAAGTTTGTCGCCGGCTTCATCGGCTCGCCGAAAATGAACTTCCTCAACGCCAAGGTCGCCGCATCCGACGATGGCTCCGCCGTCATCGACCTCCACGGCCAGACGGTCCGCCTGCCGCGTCGGCTGGGCGGCATCCAGCCCGGAGAAGCCGTAACGCTCGGCGCCCGCCCCGAACATCTGAATGTCGGGGATCGCGGTGTGGCTCTCGGCAGTGCTCATGTCGATCTTGTCGAACATCTGGGCGGCCAGACGATCCTCTACGCCACCCTGCATGGTGGCCAGACGCTGACAGTCGCATTGGAAGATCAGCAGGCTATCCGCGCCGGAGAGACGGTCAACATCCGCATCGATCCGGACCGCTGCCATCTGTTCGGGCCGGATGGCGCGACCTTGTAACGGAAGCGGACGGCGAGTTCGAGGTTATCTCGCCCCTGGCGGGCGTGAAAGTAAAAACTTAGGATTAGGCGAGGGCTCGTCCCTCGTCTAATTCTTAGTTTTTACAAGAGCGGGGGTAGGCAGGGACGCAATCAACTTCCGTCATATCAGCGCAAGAAGCAGACCTCCGCTCTTGCAATTTTAATGGCTTAGTAATTGCGCCGGCCTTTTGAAGGTGAAGCACATCCCGTCTCGCAATTCCTAAACCACTGAAATTGCTTTCTCGCCCCTGGCGGGCGAGATAGACCCCCGCATTCGCCGCAACTCACTCACACCTCAACGATTCGCCGGCTACTGATCGTGCGAATTTGCCCCATCGGAATGGCATCAACGGGCACTCCAGCCCGGCGATATAGGCGAAGCCGCCGGCTGCTGCTCGGCGGTAGATGAAACCAGTCATCCTCTGCGCGGTAGGCTTCGAATTCGATCTGCACCGATTGTGCCAGCCGATCGCTGCTGAGATCGAGGAACCAATTCTCACCTTGCTGGACCGCCGATGCCATGATCTCGGCATCATGAAACGCCTTGGTTCGGCCAAGTGGGAAATAAAAGGCCTCGGCGATCAGCGCACCCGTATCGGATGCCGTCAGCTGCGCTACCGTGACATCGTGCGACGGCGGGCCGAAGCGGAAGGCATAGGTCGTATCGAAGAAGGCGCCGAAAAGATCCGTGCAGGCAATCTTTTGCTTGCCGCGCGCTTCGACCACCAGATCACGGCCGCCACCGACGACAATCTGCCGGCCATCGCGCAGGCAAGAAACCTGAACCGTCAGTTCGAGCGCAGTTCCGGTCTCGTTGATTACATGCACGTCGAGGCCGTTGGTGCCCTCGTCGGTGAGCAGCACCTGCACCGGCCGGAAGGTGCGGCGCAGCGCATACCAGATCGGCTTGGGCTCACCGGTGGAATCGATCACGCCCCAACCGGCGCCGGGCAGCAGATCCTGCAGCGTCCAGACAAGCGCCCCGTTGCAACCGGAGCCTTGCCGCCGCCATTCGGCATAAGTCTCCTCGGCGACTTCGCCGGTCACGGCGCGAGAAAGGCTTAGATAGAGATCGGGATCCTCTCGCCGCAGCCGGCTCGGCTCGAAACCATAGAGTTCCTGAAGATAATGATCGCGCACATCGTCGAAATCCCAGGATGCGCCGCGATCGCGCGGAACGCGCTCCTTCCATAGCGGGCTATGAACGGCCGGAACCGGCAAATGCCGGCCGAGCGTGCGCGCCTGCGGAACATGCGCGAAAGCCAGACTTTCGGCGGAGAAACGAACATCCGCACGGCGCGCATCGGCAAGCGGCCGCATATAGGCGCCGACACCGTAATAATGCGTCACGCCGGCATTTGGCGAAAACGGCATGGCGCCGCCGGAAGGCGAGTTGACGACATAGGGCACATCGGGCCGAAGCGATTGCACCAGCGGCGGGATGATCTCCTCGACAACAGGGCTCTTCCAGAACTGTTCGGGCAGGCCCATCATCGCCGCCTGCTGCTGCATCTCGCTGCCGCCGCAAAGGACGGCAAGTGAGGGTGACAGGCGCGTACGGCCCAGAAATTGCGAGACTTCCGCCTCGACATGGGCGTTGAGGACCTTGTCGGTCTTCGGGTAATCGAAGTTGGCGAACATGAAATCCTGCCAGACCAGCAGGCCAAGCTCGTCGCAAAGGCGGAAGAAATCCGGCGTCTCATAAGCCATCGTGCCGCCGATGCGGATCATGTTCATGCCGGCCGCAGCCGCCAGCCGTAGCCAGGGGTCGTAATCCTCACGGCCGCCGGGCAGGCGCGCAATATCGGCTGATGTCCAGACCGCGCCACGGCAGAAAATCCGCTCGCCGTTGACGACAACAGCGAAATCCTGCCCATCGGCGCCGCGATCGACAGACAGACGCCGAAAGCCGGTCTGGCCAAGGGGATAGTCAATGCCATCGATCACAAGCACGACGTCGTGGAGGCTTGGCGTGCCATGCGTATGCGGCCACCAAGGCTCCACGCCGGGGATTTTCAGGATCGCATTATAGCGGCCAGGACTATCCCGCTCGAAAGTCTGCTCGATATCGCCGCAGCGCAGGACGATCTCGCTTACGTCGCCCTCGATCGAAAGCGATGCATAGAGCCGGCCTTCACCATCATCGAGCAAATCCGGCCGCAGCGAGAGATCGCGGACAGCAGGCGTGCCAGAACGCAAAAGCGAAACCGGCCGCCAAGGACCGACGGCGTGAACCTCCGGGCACCAGCCGGGCATATGGCCGAGCAGCGTCGTGCGCACCAGCCGCAGGCCCTGAGGCGTGATCATCTGTGGCCGCCAGCGGGCGCGTGGGCCTGGTTCCGAAAGCCTCGGCTCCAGGGCGCGGAAACACAGTGCCAGCTCGTCACCGCCAAGCAGAGTGACGGCGACGTCATGGGCTTCGAACATGCTTTCGGAGACGAGGATTTTCTGACCGTTGAGGAAGACCTCGCAGAGCGTCGCCAATCCCTCCAGCCGCAACACGGCATCGCCGGCATCCGCATCGATCAGACGGCAGATGTACCAGGCATCCCGGTCATTGAGCGGGTGTGGTTTCGTGCGGTCAAACAGCCCGGCTTTTTCCAGCGCTTCCGCCACGGTGCCCGGCACCGGCGCCGGGATCAGGCCGGCCGAAAGCGGCACGTCGGAAGGCGAGACGCAGGTGCCCGCATCGGTCAGCACCAGATTCCATCCCTCGCTCAGCCGCATTTCGCCGCCGATACTTGCCAAGCGCCCGTCCATGACATCTTTCCGGAGGATTTCCCCGCCCCAAACCTAAGCCGAAATTGCCGAGCCGTCTCGCATCGAACGGAAGCCGATCAGAGCTTCCGTTCAAGCAGCCCCATCATGGCATCCCATGCATCGGCGGCCGGATCAAGCGCTGTCCGCAACGGCTCGAATTTCTTGCGCGTAATGGCGCGGGCAAGCTGAAACTGCACCGACTTTGCAGCTTCCGATATCCGTCGCGCTTCGGCGGCCGCATCGGAGAAATCCGCCGTCAGCCAGTCGAGGTGGCTGCCCGCAAGCTCGAAATTGGCGCCGAGCTGACGCAGCGTGTTGAAGGCATATTTATGGAAGAAGCCGAAAGGCCGCTCGGCCACCGCCTCGACCTGAGCCGGGAAGACCTCGGCAAAGGCGCGGATCGGATTGGCCTGCGGGCGACGGCGGAAATGCAGGGGCAGTAGCTGCCGTGACGTCTCGCGGATCGCGGCTTCGCCCGGCGCCTTCTGAGGCAACTTGGCAAATTCCGTATAAGGCAGAAACGGCAGATCCTCATCCGTCAGATGCAGCTGGAACAGCCCGTCGAAATCCTCACCCGACAGCTGGAAGAAGCCGCCATTGTGGAAATAGTCGAGCGTGCGGCCTTCCATATCCAGATGGTTGATCGCCACCGTCGTCTTGCCGTGCTCGCGGCGATAGCCGACGCCCTGGGTATCCGGCATGAAGAAAGAGTCCATCTCCACCAGGCAGAGCCGGCCACGGCCGATTTGCTCAGCGACGTGGTTCTGTACCTTGTCGTAGATCGCAAGTTCGGTGCAGCGGATGCCGTAGAGCGCTTCCAGATCTTCGAGCGGCACCTTGAAGAAGGTGAATTGATCGCCCTCGAAATCCTGGCCCATCGTGAAGCCGAGCATGGCTTCCGGCGGCAGGTTCAAGGTTGAAAGCACCTCGATCCAGAGATCGATGTAGCAATTGGTCTCGGGCCACATGCGCTCGCTGTCGTGCAACGCATGTGGCTTGTAGGCGGCGGGTTCCAGCCCCTGAAAGACGGCGGCCATGGAAGCGATCAGCCCCACAGCGCCTTGCGCACGCTCTCGGGCCATTCCTTGACGTCGAGACCGTGGTGGTGGAACAGCGCCAGTGCAATGCGCTCCAGGCCGAAGCCGACGCAGGCCGTATGGGCGACGGTGCCGTCAGCGAAGTTCAGCCCCCATTTCGTCCCGAAGGCGTCCTGGTGATAGTTGAAGCTCATGCACGCCGTCGGGTTGGCGGTCGAGGTGATCGGGATCAGCAGCTCGAACTTCAGGTTCTGGTCGCGCTGATTGTTGGCGAGCATCTTGCCGGCACGGCCGAAGAAGGGATCGTTGGCGGTGTCGATATTCACCTCGAGGCCAACGGCCTTCATCATCTCGACGCCGCGGTCCATCCAGCTCTGGCGGAAATCCGTCACATGCTTTTCGGTGCCCATGCAGACATATTCGCGCATGCGGAAGAGCTGCTGGCGAGCCGGGTCCTTCGAGGGCTCGTGACGGAAGCAGTAGGACTGCAGATCGAACAGTGCGCCGCTTTCCGAAATGGCGCCGCGCTTGGCGACCGTCGGGTAAAGCGGATAGCAGGCAGCCGGGGTCAGCACGATATCGGTCGCCTGCTGATCCTTCGTCCAGTCGTCGCCGACTTCCATGCACTTCAACAGGCTCATATGGTCGAGCTCGTGACCGCAGAAGCTGTGCACGGTGCCGGCGAGCTGCGGGAAGCTCTTCATGTAGCCGCTCTTCTCGAAGAAGACGCGGTTCATGCCGGGCGGAAAGCGGATGGCTTCGGCGCCATCGGCGCCGCCGAACTTGTCGATCAGCCGCTCGAAGGCGGAAATAACGTCTTCGAACTGGCCACTACGGCCATAGAGACCATCAACGCCGGTGTCGATCAGAAGACCGGATTCGAAAAGGCGGTCGAGAAACGAGGTTTGCATATCCATGACGATTACCCCAACAGGCTGGTATCTTGTTTGTGGACGAGCAGCATGGTCGACGTATTGCCGAGAATGCGATCATTCGAGATCATCAATTGCGCCGAGTGCGCATCGCGCAGATGGCGGCCGAGGCTGTAAGGCGTACCGTTCTTGTAGCCCATGATGCCGCAGATCAGCATGGCGTGGTTGATGATCGGCAGGATCATCTCCGACGATGCGATCTTGACGTTGTTCATCGCGACGGCGAAGGCCATCGACGAGAGCCTGTCGGCATCCTGCTTGGCCTCTTCATAGACCTTGAGCCCGGCAACCACATTGGATTTGACCATCTGCAGCATGCTTGACGTCTCTGCGAGACGCAGCGCGCCGGGCGGCGGTGCCCCGGGGGATTTGCGGGCGGCGGCACGCACGAATGCCTGCGCGCGGGCAACGGCATCGGCGGCAATTCCGTACCAAACGCCGCTCCAGAGCAGATGCGAGCTTGCCAACATGGACTGCGCCGCGATTTCGGCAAATGGCTTCGGCAGGATCTGCACGGCCGGCGCCTCGCCCTTGAACAGGAAGCCGTCGGAGCAGGTGCCGCGCATGCCAAGCGTATTCCACTCGACGGTGCGTTCGATCGAATACTGATCTTTCAAGAAAACCGTCAGCACCTGATCGGAAGAAGCGGCCTCGGCATGGCTGCGCGAGGTGATCAGGATGGCATCGGCATGAGCGCCGTAGGAGATGACCGTTGCGTCCTTTTCCAGGAAGCAGGTATCGCCTTCGACCCTGATGGCGCAGATGCTGTTGCGCAGATTGCCGCCAATACCGCCTTCGGTCGTGGCAGAGGCCAGCAGCAGCTGTTCCCTGGCGATGCGGCGCATGAACTCGCGATGCCAATCGCTGTCGGCACCATGCTCGACCAGGCTCGAAAGCTTGATGTGATGCATGGCGAAGACCATGGCGCTGGCCGCACAGGCCTGGCCAAGGATCGAGCAAAGCTCGGCGATTTCGGTGATCGAAGCGCCCTCGCCACCAAGGGCGGCGGGGATCTGGATAGACAGCAGCCTCTCGGCGCGCATGGCGTCAGCGGCTTCGCGGGGGAACCGGCCCTCGGTGTCGACGGCATCGGCGTGCTGGCCGGCGATCGCGGCGACGCGCGCGGCTCGCACCGCCAGCGCATCACTTGTCCCAACCTCGTGCAAAGCGACGGCCGCGCTCATCATGCGACCTTTCGATTGTCCAGGATCATGCTGACGGTCTTTTCGATCGCAGCGATGCTGGCGAATGATTTGCGGTTGAGGAGATTATCGGGAAACTCGATGTCGAACGCCTCTTCGATGCCGAGCATCAGCTGAACGGAAGCGAAGGAGGACAATCCCGCCGCATAAAGATCGGCATTGTCTTCAATCTGATCGATAGTAACGGGGAGCGCACCGAACTTGGCCAGCAAATCGCGAATCGTCTTGTTCATAGTCTAGTCCCTTCTCGCAATGGCAAGCATAACCGTAGTTACGCAGTCTTATTATTCGCCAAGAAGTAACAGGGAAAATAGAACACTCCACTAACCGACGTGGTAAATACATGGGACTTATACTTAGTGGGAAATTCCTATATTCAACATCAGCCTAATTGAAATTTACCGAATGTAAGGCATTTAAATTGCCGTTTATGCAGTAATATTAATTATTACTAATATTTTGCCCTGATGATTTTTGGGAAAGGCGGCTGCGGCAATAAGGTTAACGTGCCAAACTCGCCACTACGTTTTATTCGAGAAAACGCATAACAATCAGAGCGTCAGTAAAAGTAAAAGCAGAAAAATCGAATTTAGGCTTCTGGCGGATATATGTGATCGTCGCCGCGATAGTCCGATATCGAATAGCAGCCTTCGCCTAGCTCACGAACCGAGCTCCGGCCAATATCCGCCTTGCCGTAGCCGCCGGGAATATCGAGGATGTAGGTGGGCTGGCAAAGGCCGGAGATCCGACCGCGCAATGCGGCGACGATCGCCTGCCCCTCGGCAATCGTCAGGCGGAAATGGCTGGTGCCGGGCGCAAGATCAGGATGATGCAGATAATAGGGCTTCACCCGCGTCTCGACGAAAGCTTTCATCAGCGCCGCCAGCACATCCGGATCATCGTTGACGCCCTTGAGCAGCACCGACTGGCTGACGAGCACGATCCCCGCATCGACCAGCCGGGCGCAGGCGGCACGCGCCTCCTCCGTCAGCTCCCGGGGATGATTGGCATGCAGCGCCACATAAATGGTCTTGCCGCTGGCCTTCAGCGCCGCGATCAGGGCCGCATCGACCCTCGAGGGATCGACGACGGGAACGCGCGTATGGAAGCGGACGATCTTCACATGGTCGATATCGGCGAGCTGCCGCAGGATTTCTTCCAGCCGGCGCGGCGATAGAACCAGCGGATCGCCGCCGGTCAAAATGACTTCCCAGATCTCGCTGTGATCGCGGATATAGGCAAAGGCGCCGTCCAGCGCCACGCCATCGAGAGTCCCAAGGCCCTGCGGTCCGACCATCTCGCGGCGAAAGCAGAAGCGACAATAGACCGGGCAAACATGCACGGCCTTCAGCAGCACGCGGTCCGGATAGCGATGGACGATGCCTTCGACGGGACTATGCGCATGATCGCCGATCGGATCGGCGCGCTCTTCGGGCGTGACAAGCAATTCGGCCGCATCGGGCACGAACTGCCGGGCGATCGGATCGGCAGGATCGGCCGAGTCGATCAACCGCACGACCGTCGGCGTCAGCGCAACCGCATAGCGCTCCGCCACCGCTTCCAGCGACAACGCTTTGTCGGCGTCGATCAATCCGGCGCGCTCAAGCTCGCTGATAGTCCTGATCGGACGCATCGAATTCATGCTCCGTACTCCGCGACCGGCGCCCAGAGCACCTGTTCTATGCGCGAGGCCCCGGTTGCCAGCATCACAAGCCGGTCAAAACCGAGTGCAATGCCGCTTGCCTCGGGCATGACGGAGAGCGCCTCCAGAAAATCCTCGTCCAGCGGATAGGTCTCGCCGTAGACGCGCAATTTTTCCGACATCTCGATCTCGAACCGCCGACGCTGCTCGCCGGCATTTGTCAGCTCGCCGAAGGCATTGGCAAGCTCGACGCCGCAGGCATAGAGCTCGAAACGTTCGGCAACGCGGTGGTCCCCAGCCGAAGGCCGGGCAAGGGCCGCCTCGGAAACGGGATATTCATCAAGGATCGTCGCGCGACCGAAGCCGAGATTTGGCTCGATCTTCTCGACCAGAACCCGGCTGAAGAGATCCTGCCACAGATCATCCTCGGCGACCCGCATGCCATTGCGCCGCATGTCGGCCACCAGACGCTCGCGGTCTGTGGAGCCGTCGAGGCCGATCGAGGCAAAGAGATCGATGCCAGCATAGCGCTCGAAAGCGGCTGCGACGCTTATGCGCTCCGGCGTGAGGAACGGATCGGTCTCGGCGCCGCGATAGGTGAGCTTCTTCGCCCCGACCGTCTCCGCCGCCAGCGCCAGCACCGCGGAACAATCGGCCATCAGCGCCTCGTAGCTTTCTCCGGCGCGATACCATTCCAGCATGGTAAATTCCGGATGGTGCAGCGGCCCGCGCTCGCGATTGCGATAGACATGGGCAAAGCAGGCGATACGCTCCTCGCCGGCGGCCAGCAGCTTCTTGCAGGCAAACTCGGGCGAGGTGTGAAGGTAGAGAGGCGATGCCTTGCCGTCCGTCGTCAGGGCCTCGGTCTCGAAAGCATGCAGATGCGCCTCGTTGCCCGGCGACACCTGCAGCGTCGCCGTGTCGACCTCGATGAAGTCGTTACGCGCAAAGAAGATGCGCAACGCCGCCTGGATCGCATTGCGACCGAGAAGGAACGGCCGCCGGTCCGCATGGACATTGCGGGTCCACCAGGGGGACGCTTTGCTCGTCGTTGGCTTCATTCCTAGCTTTCTTCGGGGCTCAAGCCGCGTTGGGGGTGGCAATTTCCATTGATTTAGGGTAGTTGCGCCCCCAAGCAAACAATTGCTGCGTCTCGGAGAGCATTTCGACAGTCCCTCTACGACGCAAAACGCAGCGTTACAAGGAAGTCTTATGGTCAAGGTCATCGCCTCTTCGGTCCGCAAGGGCAACGTTCTCGACGTCGACGGCAAGCTCTACGTCGTTCTCACCGCTCAGAACTTTCATCCGGGCAAGGGCACTCCGGTCACCCAGGTCGACATGCGCCGCATCGTCGACGGCGTGAAGGTCTCCGAGCGTTGGCGCACCACCGAACAGGTCGAGCGCGCCTTCGTCGAAGACGTGAACTTCCAGTACCTCTATGAAGATGGCGAAGGCTTCCACTTCATGAACCCGGCCACCTACGACCAGGTCGTCGTCGATGTCGAAACCATGGGCGACCAGAAGGCCTTCCTGCAGGAAGGCATGACCTGCGTCCTGTCGATCCATGAAGGCATTGCGCTGGCCCTCCAGCTGCCGCGTCACGTCACGCTCGAGATCACCGAGACGGAACCGGTCGTCAAGGGTCAGACTGCTTCCTCTTCCTACAAGCCTGCGATCTTGTCGAATGGCGTGCGCACCCTGGTGCCGCCGCACATCAACGCCGGCACCCGCGTCGTCATCGCGACGGAAGACGTTTCCTACGTCGAACGCGCCAAGGATTGAGCGCTTCAGCTCGATTGCACTAAAAACGCCTCGTCAAACGACGGGGCGTTTTGCGTTCTGGACAGATAAAACAGCGTCGGTTTGACCGCGCTACGGCGTATTGGCTTTTTTCTGATCCTGCTCTTCCGCCGCAGCGGGCGCTGGAGGCGTATCCGTCTCGATGCTATGCTCGTGCGGGGCCAGGGCCTGCAGATGCAGCACCCGCGGTGACATCGCGTGCATATAGGCCTCGTTGCGGCCGACATAGATCACGGTGACGTCGGTCATTTCCGCCAGCAATCCGCAGAGCATCGCCTGAACCTCGGACTCCAGCCCTTCGAGGACATCGTCGAGGATAACCCATTTTGGCTTCGCCAGAAGCAGATGCGCAAAGCCGATAGCTTTCTGCTCTTCGGTATCAAGCAGCCGGTCCCAGCGGGCCTGCGTATCGATGCGGCCCTTGAGACGCGTAAGCCCGACCTTCTCCATGGCGGCCTCGACAGCAGCCTCGTCATAGGCATCCCGATCTTCCGGAAAGCAGATCGCCTCCCTGAGCGTGCCGCCGGGCACATAGGGTGTGTGCGGTACGAACAGCATGTCTTCCGCCGGCGGCAGGCTGACCGTGCCGGAACCGCTATACCATTGATGCGCCAGCACCTCGAACAGCAGCCGGCGGTTCACGCCGTGATCGCCGTTGATCATGATGTGCTCACCGGCATTGATCGTCACCGTTCCCTCGGCAATTTGGAAACCGTTCTCGGTCGCCTCATCGCTGGTCTTGGTCGAAATCTCCATATCGGTCCACACCATCGTACCCGGTGCGGCATTATCGAAGACGAGAGTGTGCGGCATCGGCGTCTTGTCGTCCATTTCCGTCAGGGCCTGGCGGAAATCGGTGACACGCATCAGCGTTGCCCGCCATTCGGCGATCGGGCCGAAATTGGCGACATACCAGCGCAGCGCTGAATTCACCTGATTGAAGGCGCCCACGGCCACCATGAGCTGGCCGAAGGTCAGCCCGCCGGAAAAATATGCGGGCGCCGCCACCAGGATCGGGATGATCAGCACCAGCCAGCCATAGCCGGCGGAAACCCAGGTAAGATTGGTATTGGCGATCGCCAGCTGGCGGATGACCGCAAGCACGGCGGAAATATCGAGGTTGATCCTCTTGCGTTCGTTTTCCTCGCCGCCGGCAATGGCGATTGCCGGCATGTGTTCGTTGGCATGCATGAGCGCGAAACGCAGCTCGGCTTCCTTGGAATAGCGATCGGCGTTCAGCCGCACCAGCCGGCGGCCGACGAACTGGCTGAGGAAGGATGCCGAACCAGCGTAAAGGATCGCCGCCCAGACCATGTAGCCGGGGATGGAGAAGCTCGCGCCCTTGAAATGGAAGACCATGCCGCTGGAAAGCTCCCAGAGCACCCCGATGAAGCTCAACAGCAGGATCGTCGCCTGCACCAGCCCGATGGCGAGGCCCGTCGAGCTTTCGGCGAGATTGCGGGCATCCTCATGCAATCGCTGGTCGGGGTTGACGCCGATCAGCCCGGCGGAGGCCAGACGAAGCGCGCGTTTGGCCTGCAGCCATTGGTTCACCAGATCTCGTGCCAGACCTTCGCGCATGTAGAGCGCGGTCATCTGGTTGAGCCAGGCCTGGATGACATTGAGGATCAGAAGCGAGCCGGCGATGATGCCGAAAACGCCGAGTTGATGGAAGAAGGCGGAGATATCGCGCCTTGCCAGCGAATCGTAAAAAGGTGCGTTCCAGCTGTTGAGCAGCACCTGGACGTAGGCGGTGATCATGATGATTGCGAACAGCGCCACGGTCAGGGAAATGATCTTGAAGCGCACCGGTGAATTCCAGAACGCGGAGAACATCATCCTCAGCCGAAAGAAGAGGCTCAAATCGTATCCGACCTGCTCGTTCCCCTGGATATTCGGCTTGGCTTGCGCTTCAACTGCCATCAGCACTTCCCTGCGACGCACGTACCGTCAGTTAACCATGACCCGCCCTCATGTCCATCCTAGCAATAGATCGGTGCGATCACGTTGCTATATACACGGTTTCACGCCTTGAACCGAATAAGGTCAGCAATTAGCTTGCATTCGAAAGATTGAGAAAGCCTTCCGATGCAATTCCAGGGAACAGCAGACTATATCGCCGACAAGGATTTGATGGTCGCGGTCAATGCCGCCATCCGGCTGGAGCGGCCGCTTCTGGTAAAGGGCGAGCCCGGCACAGGCAAGACCGAACTGGCGCGGCAGGTGGCGGGGGCCCTCGGTCTCGACCTCCTCGAATGGAACGTCAAATCGACGACCAAGGCGCAACAGGGCCTTTACGAATACGATGCCGTTTCGCGCCTGCGCGACAGCCAGTTGGGCGACGTTAGAGTTCACGATGTCGGCAATTACATCCGCCGGGGCAAGCTCTGGCAGGCCTTTACCTCGCCGAAAAAATGCGTGCTGCTGATCGACGAGATCGACAAGGCCGATATTGAATTCCCGAACGACCTGCTGCAGGAACTCGACCGCATGGAGTTCCATGTCTACGAGACAGGCGAGACGATCCAGGCCGCAATCCGGCCGATCGTCATCATCACCTCGAACAACGAGAAGGAACTGCCGGACGCCTTCCTGCGCCGCTGCTTCTTCCACTATATCCGCTTCCCCGACATGGAAACGCTCACCCGCATCGTCGAAGTTCACTATCCCGGCATCAAGCAGGCGCTGGTCCAGGCGGCGCTGACGCAATTCTTCGAAATTCGCGACGTGCCGGGCCTGAAGAAAAAGCCATCGACCTCGGAAGCCCTCGATTGGATCCGCCTGCTGGTCGCCGACGATGTCGACCCCGCCACCCTGCGTGTCGATGCGAAAAGCGTGCTGCCGAAGCTGCATGGCGCATTGCTGAAGAATGAGCAGGATGTTCATCTTTTTGAACGACTGGCTTTCATGGCACGGGGGCAGGGGAAGTAGCAGTCTCTTCTCTCCCAAGCGAAAATGAAGTGACCATATCACCCGCCCTCACCCTGAGGTGCCTTGGCGTTAAAGCGTCAGCGCAAACGCCAAGGCCTCGAAGGGCGAGGTGGCCTACGCACAGAATTACCCACAAGCCCTTCTTGAACATCTGTAAACCGCAAACGACATCAGATCACGGCCGCCAGCCTGCCTCAAAGCTTGCCCATTGACCCGCCGCCACGGCAGGTTTATGGAATTTGGCTGTGGTGATTTGGCCGGCCGGCTTGCAGCCACGTTAAATAAGTCGCTAAAGGGCCGCGTGCGGACCGGTAGCGATTCATATTGCGGCCGGTTTTTTGCATTTGATCGAGTGAAACGATGCCCATCAAGATTCCCGATACGCTGCCCGCATTTGAAACCCTCCAGAACGAGGGCGTGCGGGTGATGACCGAAACGGTGGCGATCCGGCAGGATATCCGCCCCCTTCAAATCGGGCTTCTCAACCTCATGCCGAACAAGATCAAGACCGAGATACAGATGGCGCGCCTCGTCGGCGCATCGCCGCTGCAGACGGAGTTTTCGCTGGTCCGCGTCGGCGGCCACAAGGCCAAGAGCACCTCCGAGGAACACCTGTTTTCCTTCTACCAGACCTGGGAAGAGGTGAAGCATCGCAAGTTCGACGGCTTCATCATCACTGGCGCGCCGATCGAGCTGCTGGAATACGAAGAGGTCACCTACTGGGACGAGATGCGGCAGATCTTCGACTGGACGGCAACCAATGTCCATTCGACGATGAACGTCTGCTGGGGCGCGATGGCCGCCGCCTATCATTTCCATGGCGTGCCGAAGCATACGCTGAATGAAAAGGCCTTCGGCGTCTATCGCCACCAGAACCTCGCGCCGTCCTCCGTCTACCTCAACGGCTTTTCCGACGATTTCGCCATTCCGGTCTCGCGCTGGACGGAAGTGCGCCGCAACGACATCGAAAAGGTGCCGAGCCTGCAGATCCTGATGGAATCGAGCGAAATGGGGATCTGTCTCGTGCACGAACAGGCCTGCAACCGGCTCTACATGTTCAATCACGTGGAGTATGATTCCACTTCGCTCGCGGACGAATATTTCCGCGACGTAAATGCGGGCGTGCCGATCAAGATGCCGCACAACTATTTCCCGCACAACGACCCGGAAATCCCCCCGCAGAACCGGTGGCGCAGCCATGCGCATCTGTTCTTCGGCAACTGGATCAACGAGATCTACCAGACCACGCCGTATGATCTGGAGGAGATCGGCCAGGAAAGGACCTGAGGCTTGTTCATTCCCTTCTTCCTGAAGCTGAAGGAAGCGAAGGTGCCGGTCACGCTCCGGGAATTCCTGTCGCTGCTTGAAGGAATGGAAGAGGGGATTGCCGACTATGATGTCGAGGCCTTCTACTATCTGGCGCGCACGACGCTGATTAAGGACGAGCGCTTCATCGATCGCTTCGACCAGGTCTTCGCCGATTATTTCCATGGCGTCGAGGCGATCGGCGGTAGTGCCGATGCGGTCGAGGCGGCCGCCATTCCCGACGAATGGCTGCGCAAGCTGGCGGAAAAGCATCTCACCGAAGAAGAGCGGAAACAGATCGAGGCGCTCGGCGGCTTCGACAGACTGATGGAAACGTTGCGGCGGCGGCTGGCCGAACAGCAGGGTCGGCACCAGGGCGGCTCGAAATGGATCGGCACGGCGGGCACCTCTCCCTTCGGCGCATACGGCTATAATCCGGAAGGCGTGCGCATCGGCCAGGAAACCTCGCGCCACCGCCGCGCGGTCAAAGTCTGGGATCGCCGCGACTTCCAGAATCTCGACGACGGCGTCGAGCTTGGCACCCGCAACATCAAGGTGGCGCTGAAGCGCCTGCGCCGTTGGGTGCGCGAGGGCGCGGCCGACGAGCTGGATCTCTCCGGCACCATTCGCTCCACCGCCGAACACGGCTATCTAGACGTCCAGACACGGCCGGAGCGGCGCAACGCCGTCAAGCTTTTGATGTTCTTCGATGTCGGCGGCTCGATGGACGACCATATCCGCGGGGTGGAGGAACTGTTTTCCGCCGCCCGCTCTGAGTTCCGGCACATGGACTATTTCTACTTCCACAATTGCCCCTACGAGGGCGTGTGGAAGGACAATCGCCGCCGGCGCGTCGATATCACCTCGACGACCGACCTGATCCGCACCTTCGGACCAGATTACCGCGTCGTCTTCGTCGGCGACGCCTCGATGAGCCCCTATGAAATCAACCAGCCGGGCGGCTCGGTCGAGCATTGGAACAAGGAGGCCGGCAGCGTCTGGCTCAGTCGGATATCAGGCCATTTCCGCAAATGCGTCTGGCTCAACCCCGTTCCCGAAAACTACTGGGGCTACACCACTTCCATCTCCCTCATCCGCCGTCTCATGGCAGACCGCATGTACCCGCTGACGCTCGGCGGGCTGGAGAAGGCGACGCGGGAGCTTTCGCGCTAGGCGCAAGCGCTCCCCGCCCTTTCGGCGACGGCAAATGGACTCTCACCTTGCCGCCGCCAGACGGGGCAAACTCTATGCGTGAGCTTTGCGATAGGCCGCGACGACGAGCCAGATTGCCGAAAGCAGGAAATAGAATGCGCCGAACCCGACATAGGGGGCGATATCCAGAATCGTCGGCGCGGCAGCGCCAACGGATCGGCTGATCATGAACCCGCCGGCAAGGGCCGATTGCGCGCCGCTCAGGATCATTACCCATTGCGCGCCAAAGTGACGCCAGCGCCTGACCGCCGTGTAAAGCTGCAGGAGGCCCGACAGGATCGCCCAGATCCCGAACACGGCCAGAACCGCATAAGTGCTGTTGGTGACTGCCACGATCACCGCAAGCGTGGTTATCGTGCTGACCACGACATTCAATGCCTGGGACGGGTTGGCCTTGAGGCCGCCATTGACCCGCGCGTCGACCAGATTGGCGAAGGCGTCCCATGCCGGGTAGATCACGAGAAGGAAAGCAATGAGATGAGATTGCCCGCCAAAGAGAATGGCGGCGGCAATCCAGGCGATCGAGAATATGGCACGCACGAAATAATAGGATCGCAGCCAGTTGGACTGGCTTGAGGACTGGTTTTGCATTGGCAGGTTCCAAGTTGAAATCTACCAACTAGTAGGAAGGCTAAACTTGCCTGTCAACTCACCAGCCGAACACCTCTTTGTGAGAAGCCGAGACACCAAGGCAATCTTGACAAATTACCTACCAGAAGGTAGGCAGCAGCATGAAATCAATGACTTCGACTTCCGGAAAGATTCTCGACACCGCGCAATCTCTCATCGTCGCGGGAGGTTACAACGGCTTCAGCTATGCCGATATCTCGGCTGCGATCGGCATCCGGAAGGCGAGCATCCACCATCACTTTCCGACAAAGGCCGAGCTGGTCGCGGTATTGGTTGACCGCTACAGGCAGCAAGTGGACGTGGGTTTGAATTCTCTTCGCGAGCAGTTCCCAAGCCCGGCCGAACAATTGCAGGCCTATCTGAATTTCTGGCAAACATGCATTCGCGATGCCTCGCTGCCCTTCTGCGTCTGCGCCATGCTTGCTGGCGAGATGCAGATGCTGCCGGAAGAGGTCGCGTCACGCGTCCGCGCCCATTTCCATAGTCTGGCGGGATGGCTGACTTCAGTTCTGAAGAATGGCACAGAGCAGGGCCTGTTCCAGCTCGACAAGAGACCGGAAGAAGAGGCGCAAATGCTAATGGCATCGGTACATGGGGCGATGCTCTCCGTACGGGCTTTCGGCGACCCCGAACTGTTCAGTGCAATCGTCCGACCCCAGATCACCAGGCTACTGGCCCCGGCTCGCTAAAGAACTGCCGGGTCAAAGCAGCCGGCAGACATCTGTGTTCAGAGCCAAGAGCCGCAACTGGCGGCACTCGCACGAAGCGCCGAAGCAAAATGCATCACGCCTGTCGCACGCACTGCACATTTGCAGCGCAGTTTAGCGCTTCGAAGCCCGCGAGATAAAGCCGGGCCGAGGCTTGATCGGTAACACTGCGCCCCTAATTTCCCTGTCGAACCGGTTGCGGAACGGCACGAATGGGGGCAGGGTCTGGCCTCGTATTTCGAGAGCAATGGATGAGCTGATATGACGGAAAGCACTTTGCAGCGGGAAGTTTTTGGGACGACGGCGGATGGGGATACCGTCTATCGCGTCAAGATCGTCGGTGGCGGGCTGACGGCGCATATCATGTCTTGGGGCGCGGTCATCCAGGATCTCCGGCTTGATGGCCACAGCCCCGCCCTTCTCCTCGGCTTCGACGATTTCGCTGATTATCCGGCCCATTCTTCCTATTTCGGCGCCACGCCGGGCCGCTGCGCCAACCGTATCGGCGCCGGCCGTTTCACGCTGGACGGCAAGCAATACCAGCTCGAACTCAACGAAAAGGGCGTCACGCATCTGCACGGCGGCAAGGACAATATCGCCAAGCGCAACTGGACGATCGTCGAACATGCTGTCGACCGCGTCGTGCTGAAGATCGTCGATCCCGATGGCCGCGCTGGCTATCCCGGCAATTGCACGATTCAGGCGACCTATTGGGTGCATGGCAATGGCGAATTTTCGATCACTTATGAATCGACCACCGACCAACCGACCCTCGCCAATGTCTGCCAGCACGCCTATTTCAATCTCGACGGCCGCGACGATGCGCTGGGCCACGACATCATGATCGCCGCCGATCACTATACCCCGACGGATGAGAAGCAGGTGCCGACGGGTGAAGTTCGCTCTGTCGAAGGCACGGTGTTCGATTTTCGCGAGATGTCGCCGATGAAGCGCTTCGAAGGATCAGAGCAGGCGCTCTACGATCATAATTTCTGCCTGTCGACCGAGCGCACTGCCAAGCGCTCCGTCGCTCTCGCCCGCAGCGTCAATTCCGGCGTGTCGCTGGAGGTGCGCACCACCGAGCCCGGCGTACAGTTCTATACGGGCTTCAAGCTCAATGTTCCGGTTCCGGGCCATGACGGCCGCAAGATCGGCCCCTTCGCCGGCTTCTGCCTGGAAACGCAGGTCTGGCCGGACGCCATCAATCATGAAGGCTTCCCCAATGCCGTGCTCCGCCCGGGCGAGGTATTGCGGCAGGAAACGGATTACATTTTCACCAAGAACTAAGCCGGGCATGCCCCGCTTTCTTGAAATCCGGCCGGGCGTCCCAAGCGCCCGGCCGATTCTTTTTAGGCCGACGGACAGATTCACCTTGTGAATTGGTTCTAAATAGGTTCTATATGGACGTCATGGATAGAACCAGTTTGATCGCTGAATTGAACACCCGCGGTCTCAGCGACGGGACCGGCAGCGGGCCGCTGTACAAGCGACTGGCACAGGCGTTGACGGGCCTTATCCAGGAAGGCCTGCTGAAACCGGGCACGGCTCTGCCGGGCGAGCGCGATCTCGCCGGGGCACTGGAAATCGGCCGCGTCACGGTACGCACCGCCTACCGCGACCTGCTCGCCTCCGGCGTCATCGAATCCCGCCACGGCAGCGGCACCTTCGTCTCACAGCATGTCGAGCGCATCGAACAGCCGCTCTGGCGCCTCTCCTCCTTCTCCGCCGATATGCGCTCGCGCGGTCGCGAGCCGGCGGCCCGCGTCTTGTCGCGCACCATCAGCGCGCCGGCGCCGGAAGAATCCTTCCTGCTTGGTCTCGGCCTCGACGAACCCGTGCTACGGCTCGACCGCCTGCGCCTGGCCGATGGCCAGCCGCTTGCCATCGAGCGCGCCGTGGTTCCCATCAAATTCCTGGGCGAAGACGCCATATCCGAAGGCTCCCTCTACGATGCGCTCGCCGCCCGGGGGTACAAGCCCGTGCGCGCGCAGCAGAGGCTGACGGCCGTGACACTGGACCCCACTTCCGCATCGATCCTGACCGTCAAGGCCGGGGCGCCTGCGCTCCTGATCGAGCGCGTCTCCCGCCTCGCGGACCAGCGCGTCGTTGAATATACCCGCTCGCATTATCGCGGCGATGCCTATGATTTTGTTGCTGAATTGAGAATTGGAGATGACCTATGAGCGAGACCCAGTCCCTGATGCTGACGGAAGCCGGCCAATCGCCCGAGGTGGTTGCGACGCTGCTTGAAAAGGAAAAAACTGCTTTCGCCGAAATCGCGAAGCTCTTCTCCTCGGGCCGTCCGTCGCTGATCACCACGGCGGCGCGCGGCTCTTCCGACCATGCCGCCACCTTCTTCAAATATCTGTTCGAAATCTCCTGCGGCATCCCGGTCGCCTCCGTCGGCCCGTCGATCGCCTCGGTCTATGGCGCGCCGCTTCACCTGAAGGGCGGCATCCACTTCACAGTATCGCAATCTGGCGGCAGCCCCGACATCATCGCACTGCAGGCTGCTGCCAAGAAGGGCGGCGCCACCACCATCGCCGTCGTCAACGTCACCGATAGCCCGCTTGCCAACGAGGCCGACATCGTGCTCGGCCTCAACGCCGGCAAGGAACAGAGTGTCGCCGCCACGAAATCCTTCATCGCCTCTGCCGCAGCTCTTGCCGGCGTCACGGCAACGATCTCGCAGGACAAGGCGCTCGCCGACGGCCTCGGCAGGCTGCCGGAAGCGCTCGCCGCAACCTCGGGCATCGATGGCAAGGCCGCCGAAGACGTGCTCTTCAATGCGTCCTCGCTCTATACCGGCGGCCGCGGCCCGGCTTTCGCCATCGCGCTCGAAGCCGCGCTGAAAGCCAAGGAAACCGCCGGCCTGCATGCGGAAGCCTTTTCGCTGGCGGAGTTGATGCATGGCCCGATGCGCCTCGTGCAGCCGGGCTTCCCGATCGTCGCCTTCTCGCCCGACGACGCTGCCTTCGCCAATAATGCGCAGGCGCTCGAGCGCCTGCAGAAGCTCGGCGCGACCGCCGTCTCCTTCTCGACCGCGCCGCTTGCCGGCATCAACCTGCGCATGCCCAGCACCGGCAACGGCCTGCTCGATCCACTCGTATCGCTGTTGTGCTACTACCGCCTCATCGAGTCGGTGACGCGCCGCAAGGGCTTCAACCCGGACAAGCCGGCTAACCTTCTCAAGGTAACGGAGACCATGTGATGGACTACAAGGTCTTTACCGGCGCCCGCATCTTCGACGGCGACCGGTTTCACGAGGACAGCGCGCTGGTGATCGGCAACGGTCGCATCCATGCCATCACCAGTGTCAATGATGTGCCTGACAATGCCGCAACGATCCAGTTGAAGGGTGGTGTCCTGTCGCCCGGTTTCATCGATGCGCAGGTGAACGGCGGCGGCGGCCGCATGCTGAACGACGAGCCCTCGCCCGAATCCATGTATCTGATCGCCGATGGACATCGTCCCTACGGCACGACTTCGCTGCTGCCGACGCTGATCACCGATGTCGCGGCCGCGACAACGGCAGCCATAGAGGCGGCAATCGAGGCGGTAAAGGCCAATCGCGGCGTCGCCGGCCTGCATCTGGAAGGCCCGCATCTGGCCCCGGCCCGCAAGGGCGCGCATCTGGCCGAGCTGATGCGCCCGGTCGAGGACAGCGACGTCAGAACCTTTATCCGCGCCCGTGAGGCGATCGGCACGCTGCTGGTCACCATGGCGGCCGAGCAGGTGACGGAGCGGCAGGTACAGGCGCTCGCCGAAGGCGGCGTCATTGTCAGCATTGGCCATAGCGATTGCACAGCGGAAGCAGCGGATGCCCGTTTCGACGCCGGCGCCCGCGGCGTCACCCATCTTTTCAACGCCATGAGCCAGATGGGCCATCGTGCGCCTGGCCTCGTCGGCGCGGCCATAGACCACCCTGCCCCCTGGTGCGGCATCATTGCCGACGGCCACCATGTCGACCCGATCGCGCTGCGCGTCGGGCTGCGTGCCAAGCGCGGCGAAGGCCGGCTGTTCTTCGTCACGGATGCAATGTCGCTTGTCGGCACGGATCTTCCGAGCTTCACGCTGAACGGCCGTACCGTCTACCGCACCAAAGGCGGCTATTGCTCGAAGCTGACGCTGGACGACGGCACGCTCGCCGGCTCCGACGTCGATATGGCCTCGACGATCCGCTACGGCGTCAATGTCCTCGAACTGCCGCTGGCGGAAGCCCTGCGCATGGCGACCTCCTATCCCGCCCGCTTCCTGCGCCTGACGGATCGTGGTCACCTGACACCCGGAACCCGCGCCGACCTCGTTCACATCAACGACGGCATCGAAGTCACCGGAACGTGGATCTCGGGCCAGCCTTCGGCCTAAAACACTCGAAAAGGAGGCTCGGCATGACCGCAGTCACGGACAGCTATTTCTCCGCCCTCATCGGCCGGCTGGAAAGCATGCGCGAAACGCTCGCTGAACCGATGTCGAAGGCTTCGGCCGCTATTTGCGCAGCCGCCCGCGGCGATCGCCGTGTCTATGTCTTCGGCACCGGCCATTCGCATATGCTGGCGGAAGAGGTGCATTATCGCGCCGGCGGCCTCGCCTTCACCATCCCTGTGTTGGTTGGCTCCGCCATGCTGCACGAAGGCGCCGTCATCAGCTCGGTCTATGAGCGTACGGAGGGCCTCATCCGCCCGGTCTTCGAGCGTTACGGCATGCAGCCGGGCGATGTGCTGATCATCGCCTCCAACTCCGGCGTCAATGCCGCACCGATTGAGGCTGCCGACTTCGGCCGCGAAATCGGCGCCACCGTCATCGCCATCACCTCGCTCGCCTATTCGGCTGTCATTGCCAATGGCCGCCGAAGGCTTGCGGATATCGCCGATATCGTGCTGGACAACGGCCTGCCGCCGGGCGACGCCATCATCGACCTGCCGGGCACGGAGCTGAAGGTCGGCCCGGCATCGACGGCCATCGGCACCACGGTGCTGAACGCCATCTTCGCCGATGTCGCTGCCGAGCTCTGCAAAGATGGCGAACCGCCGGTCTACCTCAGCGCCAACATGCCGGGCGCCAAGGAGACCAATCAGCGGCTGGTAAAGAAGTACCGCCCGCGCAATCCGCATCTTTAGATTTAGAAAGGTGCGCGGCGGTTTCCGTCCGACTTGAATGAAAGCAGAGGATTAGAGCGGCTCAGCAATCCCATGGAAAGCTGAGCCGCTCTAAGTCTTGCTATTGCGCTGCCGCGTCGGAGGCTGATGGCTCTTCGGCAGTCGCCTCCACCTGCTTGCGCCCACGACGCAGCACGACGTAGAACACCGGCGTCAGGAACAGGCCGAACAGCGTCACGCCGAGCATGCCTGAGAAGACCGCCGTGCCGAGCGATTGGCGCATTTCCGCACCAGGCCCGGTCGCGATCATCAGCGGCACGACGCCGAAGATGAAGGCGAAGGCCGTCATCAGGATCGGGCGCAGACGCAGATGGCTGGCCTCGATCGCCGCCTCCACCGCACTCTTTCCTTCAAGCTGCGCCTGTCGGGCAAACTCGACGATCAGGATCGCGTTCTTGGCCGCAAGGCCGATCAGCACGATCAAGCCGATCTGCGTCAGGATATTGTTGTCCATGCCCCTGAGATGCACCCCGATCAATGCAGCCAGTACCGCCAGTGGCACGATCAGGATGATGGCGAGGGGCAGGGTCCAGCTTTCATACTGGGCCGCAAGCGCCAGGAAGACGAAGATGACCGACAGGGCGAAGATATAAACCGCCGTATTGCCGGTGTTCCTTTCCTGATAGGCAAGTTCCGTCCATTCGAAGGTCGTGCCCGCCGGCAACAGGCTCTTTGCCAGCCCTTCCATGGTGTCGAGCGCGCTGCCCGTGGAAACGCCCGGCCCCGGATTACCCTGGATGGGAACCGAGACATACATGTTGTAGCGCTGCACGAGCGCCGGCCCCGTCGTATCCCGGATATCGACAAGCGTTCCGAGCGGCACGAGAGCGCCGGTCGCTGAGCGAACCTTCAGCGCCAGAATATCTTCGCGGTCCATGCGATATTGCTGGTCGGCCTGCGCCCGCACCTGGTAGACGCGGCCGAAGGCGTTGAAGTCGTTGACGTAGGATGTGCCGAGGTTGATCGACAGCGTCTCGAAGATATTCGGGATCGGCACGTTCAGCGCCCGCGCCTTGTCGCGGTCGATCGCCAGGAAATATTGCGGGCTATTGGCCGAGAAGGTGGTGAAGACGCCGCTGACGCCCTTATTCTGCGCGGCAGCACCCATCATCTGATAGGCCAGCGGCAGGATACGGCGCATGTCCGGATTTTCCCGGTCCATGATCTGCATCTTGAAGCCGCCGGAATTGCCGACGCCGCGGATCGATGGCGGCGGAATGGCGATGATGAAGGCCTCCTGGATGCCCTGGAGGCTGCCATAAAGCTGGCCGATGATCTTCATGGCGCTTTCGCCGCTCTTCAATCTCTCCTCGAAGGGTTTGAAGGGCGTGAAGATGACGCCGGAATTCGAGGCATTGGTGAAGGTCGCACCATTGAAGCCGGCGAAGGCGACTGCATTTTCCACGCCGGGCGTCTTGTTGATGATCGCCGTCGCCTTCTCGATGACGGCGTTGGTGCGCGCCAGCGACGCTCCATCGGGCAATTGCACGACGACAATGGCATAGCCCTGGTCCATGGTGGGAACGAAGCCCTGCGGCACGATTCTGCCCATGTACCATGTCGCACCGAGCAGCCCGACGAAAACCAGAAGGGCACAGCCTAGCGCGACCCAGGTCGTCACCAGATGGCGGATGATCCAGGAATAGCCCCGGCTCATCGACTCGAAGCCCCGGTTGAAACCATCGCCCAGAGCGCGGCCGAAACGAGAGGCGATATTGTTGGATTTCTTGTGATCATGGGGACGCAGCACGATCGCCGCGATCGCCGGCGACAGCGTCAGCGAATTCAGGCAGGAGATCGCCGTTGCGATGGAGATGGTCACCGCGAACTGCCGATAGAACTGCCCCGTTATGCCCGGAATGAAGGCTGTCGGCAGGAAGACAGCGATCAGTACCAGAGAAATCGCCAGAACCGCAGTGCCGACCTCGTTCATCGTCACATGCGACGCCTCCTTCGGCGTCATCCCCAGCGCCAGATTTCGCTCGACATTCTCGACCACGACGATCGCGTCGTCGACAACGATACCGATGGCAAGCACCAGACCGAATAGCGTCAGCATGTTCAGCGAGAAGCCGAAGGCGAGCAGGAAAGCGAAGGTACCGATCAGCGATACCGGAATGGCGACGATCGGAATGATCGCAGTTCGCCAGGATTGCAGGAAGACCAGCACGACGATGGCAACGAGCACGGCTGCTTCGAAGATCGTCTTGTAGACCTCGTTGATCGATTCCGCGATGAATTCTGTGGGATTGTAGACGATGCGATATTCGAGGCCTTGAGGGAAATCCTGCGCCAGGCTCTGCATCGTCTTTTCGATGTCGGCGGCGGCATTGAGCGCATTGGTGCCGGGACGGGCAAAGATGCCGAGCGCGACCGCCGGGTTGCCGTTCAGATAGCTGTTGGTGACATAGTCCTGCGCGCCGAGTTCGATGCGTGCCACGTCCTGTAGCTGCACGAGGCGGCCGCTATCCGTCGCCTTGACGATGACATAACGGAATTGCCGTGCATCGGAAAAACGCCCTTGCGTCGTCACCGTATATTGAAAGGCGTTGGTGCCCGAAACCGGCGGTCCGCCGATCGAACCGCCCGAAACCTGCACGTTCTGGTCCCGCAGCGCCTGGACGATGTCGCCGGCGGTCATGCCATAAGCGGCAAGTTTTTCAGGATCGAGCCAGATGCGCAGCGAATATTGCCGCTCGCCGAAGAGCTGCACGTCGCCAACACCATCGAGGCGAACGAGCAGGTCGCGGATGCGCGTGCGGGCATAGTTGGAGATGTAGAGCTGATCATAGCGGTTGCTTGGGGAGAGCAGGTGCACGACCATCATCAGGTCCGGCGAGCTCTTGACCGTGGTAATGCCGATGCGGCGGACATCGTCGGGCAGCCGTGGCTCGGCGATGGCGACGCGGTTCTGAACCAGCACCTGCGCCTTGTCGAGATCAGTGCCGAGCTTGAAGGTGATGGTCAGTGCCATCGAGCCGTCGGCGCTGGAATAGGAGGACATATAGAGCATGTCCTCGACGCCATTGACCTCCTGCTCGATCGGCGTTGCCACCGTATCGGCGATCGTCTGGGAATCGGCACCCGGATAGGAGGTGCGCACCACGATTGTCGGAGGCGCGACCTCGGGATACTGCGCCACCGGAAGCTGAAAATAAGCAATGCCGCCGACGATCAGCAGCACGATGGAGAGAACCGACGCGAAAATCGGCCGGTCGACGAAAAAATGGGAAAACCTCATTGATCCGTCCCCTGTGCATCCGCCTGCGCAGGCGGCTCGTCGTTCGTCGCTTCCTGCGGCAGCTCGATCAGCTGAGGCGCAACCTTGACGCCAGGCCGGACGCGGATCAGCCCGTTGACGATGATGGTCTCGTCACCGGTCATGCCGTCACGGATGACGCGGTAGCCATAGAGCTTCGGCCCCAGCCGCACGGATTTCGGCGTGACGTTGCCGGCCGTGTCGACGGTATAGACCACCCGCTGGTTCTGATCCGAGCCGATGGCTTCGTCGGGCACCAGGATGGCCTTGTAGCTGTTGGACCCCTGCACCTGGACGCGCCCGAACAGGCCGGGCTGGAGAATGAGATTGGGGTTTGGGAAGGTGGCGCGGACACGGATCGTGCCCGTCTGGTTGTCGACGCGGTTTTCGGCGAAGTCGAGCTTGCCCTTGAAGGGCTTCTGCTTGGAATCGGCGATCGTCACCGTGACATCGAGACCGCCGCCGCCCTGCTGCAGGGCACTGCCGTTCTTGCGGGCCTGATCGGCATAGGAAAGCAGCCGGCGTTCATCGACGTCAAAATAGAAATCGATCGGGTCAAGCGACACGATGGTCGTGAGGATAGTCTGGTCGGCCTGCACGAGATTGCCGACCGAGATCAGACGCCGGTCGATCCGGCCGCTGAGCGGCGCGGTGATCTTCGTGAAATCCATATCGAGATTGGCGCGATCGACGGCTGCCTGGGCGCCGCGAACATTCGCCTGCGCAGACAGGAGGTCGCGGCGGCGGTCATCCAGCGTCGAGGCCGACTGACTGCCCGTCGTAGACAGGGATTCCGTCCGCTTGAATTGCGCGTCGGCGAGCGTCAGCGACGATTTCGCCACTTCGAGCGAAGCCGTCGACTCGTTCAGCGTGGTGATGAACGGCCGCTGGTCGATGACAAAAAGCAGGTCGCCCTGCTTGACCATGGTGCCGTCCTTGAAGTGCACCTCCTGCAGATAGCCGCCGACCCGCGACCGTACCGAGACCTCATCGACCGCCTGGAAGCGCCCGATGAATTCGTCGCTATCGATGACGTCGCGAACGACGGGCTTGGCGACCGTCACGGGCGCAGCCGGCGGCGCGCTTTGCGCCAAAGCCTGAGCACCGGAAAAAACGGCAATAACACAGCTGAACAAAATGGAACGCGGCAGCACCGGCATGAAGGCCCCCTCGGAAAACCGCGGACAGCAAGGAGCGCCGCCGCGTTAAGCGATCACGAAATTTGCTTGCTACTTTCTGCGAAGGACCCGTCGCCATCAGGCGAAATCCAATCAGGTCTCTTCGGACTTCCCCAACATGCGCCACGGGCCGCGGTGGCCCGGGGGTATCAACCGGCTCATGGTCCGGCAACATGGGTTAATGTATAAACGGTTTATTGGATTCGACAACAGGGAATGAGGCGGTAGCGACACAGCGCAACCTTTTGTTTTTTCTCATATAGATGAACGCGCATAGGATGAGCAGATCCGAGCCTCAGCTCTCGAGTTCCTCACGCAGCATTTCAAGCTCCAGCCATTCCTCTTCCATCCTGGTCAGGCCTTCGCGCAGCTTTTCCATCTCGGCCGCAAGACGATTGAACGTCGCAGGATCCTTGGTGAAGAGGTTAGGATCGGCCATTTTCTTTTCGCGGGCGGCGATCTCTGCCTCCGCCTTGGCCATGTCTTTCGGCAGGTTCTCCAGCGCAAATTTCTGCTTGTAGGAAAGCTTGGCCTTGCCCTTCAAAGCATCGGCGGCGGATGCCCCGGCCTCGGCGGCCTTCGGCTTTTCCGCAGCCTTTTCCGCGCGTTTGCGTTCTTCCATCGCACCCTTGCGCTGGGTCAGCATGTCGGAATAGCCGCCTGCATATTCGATCCAGCGGCCATCAGGCTCTTCCGGATTGGCAGGCGCGATCGTCGAGGTCACGGTGCGGTCGAGAAAGTCACGGTCGTGGCTGACGAGGATGACGGTGCCGGAAAAGCCGGCAACAATTTCCTGCAGCAGATCAAGCGTCTCGATGTCGAGATCGTTTGTCGGTTCGTCGAGAATGAGCAGGTTCGTCGGCCGCGACAGGATGCGCGCCAGCATCAACCGGGCACGCTCGCCGCCTGAGAGGTTCCTGATCGGCGTCCGTGCCTGTTCCGGTTGGAACAGGAATTCCTTCATGTAGCCCGTCACATGCCGCTGCTCGCCATTGACGAGCAGGTTTTCGCCGCGACCGTCGGTGAGGTAATTGGCGAGCGTATCCTCCGGATCAAGCTCCTCGCGCTTCTGATCGAGCGTTGCGATCTCCAGATTGGTGCCGAGCTTCACCGTGCCGCTATCGGGTTCCAGCTGCCCGGTCAGCATCTTCAGAAGCGTCGTCTTGCCGGCACCATTCGGGCCGACGAGGCCTATGCAATCGCCGCGATGGACGCGGATCGAAAACGGCGAGACGATCACCCTGTCGCCATAGGCCTTGGTGATCTTGTCTGCCTCGATCACCAGCTTGCCGCTTTCCTGCGCATCGGACGCCGCCGCCTGCACGGTTCCCAAGGCGCCTTTATGGCCGCGATGGCGCGAGCGCATGTCCTGCAATTCGCCAAGGCGACGCATATTGCGCTTGCGCCGCGCGGTCACGCCGTAGCGCAGCCAGTGCTCCTCGCGCTCAATCTGCTTGCCGAGCTTGTGCTGTTCCAGCTCCTCGGCTTCGAGCACCTGGTCGCGCCATGCCTCGAAATGGGCAAAGCCCCGGTCCAGCCGGCGCGAGGTGCCGCGGTCGAGCCAGACCGTGGCGGTCGAAACCTTTTCGAGGAAGCGACGGTCGTGCGAGATCAGCACGAGAGCGCTGCGGCTCTTCTGCAATTCGCCTTCCAGCCATTCGATGGTCGGCAAGTCCAGATGGTTCGTCGGTTCGTCGAGCAGCAGGATATCCGGCTCCGGCGCCAGAACGCGGGCCAGAGCCGCGCGGCGGGCCTCGCCGCCCGAAAGATTGTTCGGATCTTCCTCGCCGGTCAGGCCGAGATGCGAGAGCAGATACGTGACACGATAGGGATCATCGCCCGGCCCGAGACCGGCTTCCGCATAGGCGGCCACGGTCTTGTAACCGGCGAAATCCGGCGCCTGTTCGAGATAGCGCACGGTTGACGACGGATGGCGGAATACCTCGCCCGACTGCGCTTCGACCATGCCGGCGGCGATTTTCAGCAGCGTCGACTTGCCGGAACCATTGCGGCCGACCAGACAGATCTTGTCACCCGGCTCCACCTGCAGCCCGGCGCCGGCCAGAAGGGGCGCGCCGCCAAAGCTCAGGAAGATATCGTCGAGTTTCAGAATAGGAGGGGCCAAGATCAGACTCCGGTAAGATCATAAGGGCGGGCAAGAACGATCGCCCTGCCGCTGCCGAGCGAAAAGCGCACAGCACCTTCCGCCACATTGGAAATGGTGCGCGACGCGCCGAAAGGCAGGTGGAAGTCGCGCAAGGGATAACGGGCATTCTCGATGAAAAGGCCCGTCAGGTCGCTGAAGCCGAGCACCGAAAACAGCGAGCCTTGTGGCAGCGCGATTTCCATCTGCCCCGGCAGAAGCGGAACCGCTTCCTCATCACCTGATGTCAGCAGCACATCAAGACCCTGTTCGGCAAGGCGAACGCCGTAGAGCAGATGCTGGATTGCATGATCCGAGCGCTCGCCGCCCATGGCGCCTGCCAGGATCAGCCTGACGGCACCGCGATCGATCGCCTCCGATACGGCAATCTCGCCATCGGTTGCAGCCTTGGCGGCCGGATAGGGCTGCTTCGGCACGCCGGGAAAGGCCGCCAGAAGATCGGCAGGCGTCGAGTCGAAATCACCCACCCACAGTTCCGGTTCGACACCGAGCGCCAAGGCATGGCGCATGCCGCCATCGGCCGCGATAAAACGGCTACCGGAAACGGCAGCGCGCAATCGGTCCGTCAGGCGAAGCTCGCCGCCGAGCAGGATGGTGAAGGTGGTGGACTGGCTCATGCGCCAAGCCCATAGCGCAAAGTCCTATCCCTAGGGAAGAGCGACGGCCGCAAGAACCGCCCATGCGGACCGCTCAGTCTGCGGTTTCCGTGAGCCGGGTCTGGATAACGCTTTCATAGCCCGTGACATAGCGATCGAACAGCAGCGAGAAACTCGCGATGTCCTCAGGCGACCAATCGGCAAAGATGCTGCCGATGATGGAGTATTTCTGTGCCTGGATTTCCGACAACAACCGCTGCCCGAGCGCGGTGAGCACCACGACGATGCGCCGCGCATCGGCCTGGGATGCCTTTCGCCGCAACACGCCGCGCGCCACCATGTCGGCAACGATGCGGCTCGCCCGCGACGGATCAATGCGCAACACTTCGGCGATCGTGCCGACCGTCACCTCGCCCGTGGCCTCGGCACGTCTCACGACGTCGAGAACGTCAAGATGCGAAAGCTCAAGCCCTGGGGCAACGTTCTGGATGGCGAGCCTGCCGATCATGCGGCGGCCGGTCAGCAGGCGCATGCGCGTCATCGCCTGACCGATCAGCAGGAGATCCTCGTCTTCGGTCAGCGGCGGGGCTTCAACTTCACGTGTATTCGTCGCAGATGTCATCTTTCCACCATATCAGAGGCGGAAAAGAAATAAAACATGCAAACAGCATTCACCTGTCATTGACAATTATATGCTAATAGCACATATGTTTCCCATATGAAACCGGGGCGACCCGCGCATTCGTTCGGCTGCGCAGCGTTTCGGACAAGCTCGGATATCTTGTTCCATGGACATGCAGACAACATTCGCGCCGCTCGTGACGGATCCCAGGCGGCGGCTTATCCTTTTCCTGTTTCTGATGACTGCCATGTTCATGGCAACGCTGGATAACCAGATCGTATCGACGGCACTGCCCACGATCGTCGGCGAGTTCGGGCATCTCGAGCGCTTCGGCTGGATCGGCTCGGCCTATCTTCTCTCGCTTTCGGCCGTCATGCCTGTCTATGGCAAGCTCGGCGACCTCTTCGGCCGCAAATATGTGATGATGACGGCGATTGCGATCTTCACCGTGGGCTCCGCCGTCTGTGGCCTTGCCGTGTCGATGAACACGTTGATCGCCGCCCGTGTGTTGCAGGGCTTCGGCGGCGGCGGCATCATGGTGTCGATCTTCGCCGTCAATGCCGACCTGTTCGAACCGCGCGAACGCGCCCGCTATCAGAGCTATTCAAGCCTCGTGCTGATGGCGTCGGGTGCCATCGGCCCCGTTCTCGGCGGCACGATGAGCGATCTGTTCGGCTGGCGCTCGATCTTTCTCGTCAACGTCCCGATCGGCTTCGTCGTGCTGGCTGGTCTCGCCACCATGCTGCCCTATCGCAAGCCGAGCCGCCGGCCAAAGATCGATTATGCCGGCGCGCTGGTCCTTGCGCTGACGACCACAAGCATCGTGCTGGCCGCAGACGGCACCGAACTCTTCGGATCGCTGCTGTCGCCGCAATGTCTCGGAATCATCGCCTTCGGTGTTATCTGCGCGATTACCTGGGTCTTCATCGAACGCCGCGCGCCTGAGCCCATCGTTCCGATGACTCTCTTCCGCAATCCGACATTCGGTCTGCTTCTGATCATCTCGATCACCAGCGGTGCGGTTGCCATCGGCATGGTCAACTATTTCGCACTGTTCCTGCAGACGACAACGGGCCTGTCGCCTTCGATGGCCGGCCTGCTGTTCATCCTCCTGACCGGCGGCCTCGTCTGCGGCTCGCTTTCCGCCGGCCGGTTGATCGCGGCAAGGGGTCGCTACAAGCCCTTCGCGGTTGCCAGCGCCGCCTGCAGCACCATTGCATTCGCTTCGCTGGCCTTCGTCCATGCCGGCACCCCCATCGCCCTCATCGGCGGCCTGATGCTGCTGCACGGCATCGGCATCGGCCTTGCGCAGCAGGTGCCCGTCATCGGGGTACAGAACGCTGCGGGTGCCCGCGACATCGGCGCCGCCACCGGCGCCGTCACGCTGTCGCGCATGGGCGGCGCCTCGATCGCCATCTCCATCTACGGCGCCATCATCGCGGCCAAGCTCGGTAGTGTCGGTGTCTCGATCGCAGGTGTTTCCGACATCGAGGAACTGACGCCGAAGATGATGGCCGCCTTGCCGGAAGCCACGCGCGAGGCCGTCGCCAATGCCTATGCAGGCGCCTTCAGCCCGCTGTTCATGACGGCCGCCGGCATTTGCCTGCTCGGTCTTCTGACATCGCTGACATTGAAAAACGTGCAACTGCCCGGCACGACAAAGAAATTCGAAAGCACGGTTAGCGCCGAAGCTGCCGAATAGATCGCGCAGCCTGCAATCGACAGGGGAATCATTCCCCTTGTCATCCCTTCGTCACAAGGCTAAATCTGCCGACGCTCTAACGGGGTGCCTTATGTCCTTTCGGACATCTGGCTGAGAGGCTTTCACCAGCCAACCCGCGGAACCTGATCCGGCTAACACCGGCGGAGGGATTAGACGCGTGACGAAATCATAGCGCCCTTTTCCCCTTGACGACGAAACCAAAAGGAGGCGCTCTGATGCTCGACCGTTCACTATTGTCACTGCTCACCGGCCTGGCCCTTGCCGCCGGCGCAACATTTCTTTCCACGCAGCCCGCCGCAGCGGCCGACAAGACGCTGACCATCTACACCTATGAAAGCTTCACCGCCGATTGGGGTCCGGGCCCCAAGGTCAAGGCCGCTTTCGAAAAGACATGCGGCTGCACCGTCAATTACGTCAGCGTCACCGATGGCGTGGCGCTGCTCTCCCGCCTGAAGCTCGAAGGCGCCGGCACCAAGGCCGATGTGGTTCTTGGCCTCGACACCAACCTGGTCGACGAAGCCAAGGATACTGGCCTTTTCGACACCAGCGGCGTCGATACATCGGCCCTCAAGGTTCCCGGCGATTTCAAGGATGATGTCTTCGTGCCCTATGATTACGGCCATTTCGCCGTCATCTACGACACCCAGACCGTCAAGAACCCGCCGAAGAGCATGAAGGATCTCGTCGAGGGCGACCCCTCGCAGAAGATCGTCATCGAAGATCCGCGCACCTCGACGCCGGGCCTCGGCCTGCTGCTCTGGGTCAAATCGATCTACGGTGATAAATCAGCCGACGCATGGACCAAGCTCAAGGGCCGTATCCTAACCGTCACGCCCGGCTGGTCGGAAGCCTATGACCTCTTCACCAAAGGCGAAGCGCCGATGGTGCTGTCCTACACGACCTCGCCGGCCTATCACATGATCGAGGACAAGACGGAACGCTATCAGGCGGCCGCCTTCTCCGAGGGACATTACATCCAGATCGAAGTCGCCGGCCTCGTCAAGGCGTCTCCGAACAAGGACCTCGCCCGCGACTTCCTGAAGTTCATGGTCTCCACAGGCTTCCAGGACATCATCCCCACCAGCAACTGGATGATGCCGGCCGCCGCCACCTCCACGCCGCTGCCGGACGCCTTCGGCAAGCTGGTGGTGCCGACGAAGACCTTCCTGATGAGCCCGGACGTCGTCGAGAAGAACCGCAAGGCCTGGATCGACGAGTGGTTGACCGCCACCAGCACCAACTGATCTCTCACCCATGCTGACCGCATCCGAAAGAAAACGCGCCATTTCCGGCGGGGCATTCAGCCTCGCCGGCATCGCCCTTTTCGTCGCGATCGCCGTCGTCATCCTTCTTGCCGCCGGTATCGAGTCCGGCGGCGACACCACGCTTACCGATCCCTATCTGCTGCGGGTGCTTCGCTTCACCCTGCTGCAAGCGGCCTTATCGACGTTGCTCTCCATTCTCCTTGCCATCCCCGTCGCCCGCGCCCTGGCGCGCCAACCGCGCTTTCCGGGCCGGCTGTGGCTGATCCGGCTGATGGCCGTGCCTATGGGCCTGCCCGTCCTGATCGGTGCACTCGGCCTGCTCGGCATATGGGGACGCCAAGGATTGCTCAATCAGACGCTGTCAGCCCTCGGCCTGTCGCAGCCTGTCAGCATTTACGGCCTTGCCGGCATCCTGCTGGCGCATGTCTTCTTCAATATGCCGCTCGCCTGCCGGCTGATGCTGGCCGGGCTGGAGCGCGTTCCGGCGGAATACTGGCTCGTGGGCGGTGGGCTCGGCATGCGGCCGGCATCGATCTTCCGCTTCATCGAATGGCCGGTCCTGCGCGGTCTCATCCCCGGCATCGCCGGCCTGATCTTCATGCTCTGCGCCACCAGCTTCACGCTGGTGCTGATCCTCGGCGGTGGCCCCGCGGCAACGACACTCGAAGTGGCAATCTACCAGGCCCTGCGCTTCGATTTCGATCCCGGCCGCGCCGTGATGCTGTCACTGCTGCAGATCGCCATCACCCTCATTGTTTTAGGCGCGATGACACTATTTCGCGCGCCTGACGATCATGGACTGACGAGCGGCCGCGCCCTGCGGCGCATCGATGGTCAAGTGCCGGCTGCTCGCTGGGTCGATGCCGCTCTGCTGTTGGCTGCGGCACTCTTTCTCGGCCTGCCTCTCGCCTCGGTCGTCGTGACGGGCCTGGAGGTGAACCTCCTGAAACTCGCCGGCCAGCCGATCTTTCTGCAGGCGGCGATAACAAGCCTTCTCATCGCACTCGCCGCCGGTCTTCTGGCCGTCCTGATTTCCTTTGCGGTCATTCGCGCCCGATCGGTGATATCAGCGGAGCGCAGCAAGAACCTCGGCCTGCGCGGCTTGTCGATCGCGTTGAGCGCAAGCTCCTCCCTCATCCTGCTTGTCCCGCCGATCGTGCTGGCGACCGGCTGGTTCCTGGCGCTCAGACCCTTCGGCGACCCCAGCCGCTTCGCCGCCGCCCTCATCATCGTCATCAACGCCCTGATGGCGCTACCCTTCGTCATTCGCGTGCTGGAACCGGCCTATGTCATCCACCGCCGCCGCACCGAACGGCTGGCGGCAAGCCTCGGCCTTCATGGTATCTCCCGCCTTCGCCTGATCGATTGGCCGGGCCTTCGCAAGCCGCTCTTCACCGCGCTCTCCTTCGCCATGGCCCTGTCGCTCGGCGATCTCGGCGCCGTCGCTCTTTTCGGCTCCAGCAGCCTGATGACCCTGCCCTGGCTCGTCTACAGCAAGCTCGGAAGCTACCGCACCAACGATGCCGATGGATATGCCCTGATCCTCGGCGTGGTATGCCTTCTCCTCACCATCGCCGGCACGGCGGGCCAAGGCACCCGCGACGGCGAAAGCAGGCACAATGACTGACGGCAGCAACATGATCGAACGCAGCATCACCATGACCGGCGTCGAACTGCGCCTCGGCACGCATGATTTCCAGTTCGATTGCGCGTTGCCGCAAGGCAGGATCATCGCCGTCGCAGGTCCCTCCGGCTCGGGCAAGTCGACCTTCCTCAATCTGCTGGCCGGTTTCGAACAGCCCGATCGCGGCCGCGTCCTGCTTGCCGGGCAGGACGTCACCGGCAAGCATCCCGCAGAGCGACCTGTGTCGCTTGTCTTCCAGGACAACAATCTTTTCGCCCATCTCGACCTCTTCACCAATGTCGGCCTTGGCATCAGCCCTTCCTTGAGGCTCTCGGCACAAGACCGGCAGAGGGTCTCCGAAGCGCTGACGCGTGTCGGGCTCCCCGGTTTCGAGAAGAGAAAGCCGGGAACGCTGTCCGGCGGAGAACGGCAGCGCGCTGCCTTCGCAAGAGCGCTGGTGCGCGACAAGCCGATCCTGCTGCTGGACGAGCCCTTTGCAGCGCTCGATCCCGGCCTGCGCTCCGGAATGGTCGAATTGCTGAAGACCCTTCACCGGGAAACGGGCAACACGGTCCTCATCGTCTCGCATGATCCGGCGGAAGTCAGACGCCTTGCTGACCATGCCGTCTTCATTGACGGCGGCAGAATAGCGCTTTCGACTTCGATCGGCGCCTTTCTGCAAACGACCGGCATTCCCGCACTGGCCACATTTTTACAACACTGAGTGCGACGCAGCATCTTGCTGCCCGCTTTGCCTTAATTTCGTCGTGCCGAACGGCTGAAACTCCTGGGAAATGCTTGCTAAAATACAACGCTGCCACATTTAAACGGAGTCTCGCTATGCAACCGGTGCCAAAATCGGCTACAGCAAGGGGTGGAGACCGTCCGGATGAATGCGGATTGATGGGGTGAAAGCAACCTTTATCGGCGCGCGATGATAATCGCCCCGGTAACGATCAACCGGATTTGGCGCCGAGCCGGCATGGCAGCGAAATGAGCGAGACACAGGTACTGAAGCAGAACGAGCGAGCAGAACGAAGGATCAGCGTGACCGTCGCAGCTCGTTTGCGCCGCCTGGCACCGCTCCTTGTCGCCGCGGCGGTACTCAACAGCTGTCAGACCGTGATGGATCAGTCGTATCAGCCGAGCGTCTCGCCCTCGGCCAATCCGCAGATCGTCTCCGAGGTGCAGAAGAACGACCCGCGCGCGCAGATGGGCGCTCGCGAGCACCCAAGAATTCTTGCAAGCTACGGCGGCGAATACAAGGACGCCAAGACCGAACGTCTCGTGGCCCGTATCGCCGGCGCGCTCACCAGCGTTTCGGAAAACCCGCAGCAGTCCTATCGCATCACCATTCTCAATTCGCCGTCGATCAACGCCTTCGCGTTGCCGGGCGGCTATCTCTATGTGACGCGCGGCCTGCTGGCGCTTGCCAATGACGCCTCGGAAGTCGCAGCCGTCCTAGCGCACGAAATGGCGCACGTGACAGCCAATCACGGCATCGAGCGGCAAAAGCGCGAGGAAGCCGAGGTCATTGCCAGCCGCGTCGTCGCCGAAGTGCTGTCGAGCGATATCGCCGGCAAGCAGGCGCTCGCCCGTGGCAAGCTGCGCCTTGCCGCCTTCTCGCGCCAGCAGGAGCTGCAGGCAGACGAGATCGGCATCCGCACCCTCGGCCAGGCCGGCTACGACCCCTATGCGGCAGCCCGCTTCCTGAATGCCATGGAAGACTACAGCCGCTTCATGACGGCCAATTCCGATGTCGACCAGAGCCTGGACTTCCTGTCGAGCCATCCGAGCACCCCGCAGCGCATCGACCTTGCCAAGGCCCATGCGCGCGAATTCGGCGAGGAAGGCAAGGTCGGCGACACCGGCCGCGACTACTACCTGAACGGCATCGACGGCCTGCTCTATGGCGACAGCCCGGAGGAAGGCTATGTGCGCGGTCAGACCTTCCTGCACGGCGGCCTTGGTATACGTTTCGACGTACCCCCGGATTTTCGGATCGACAACAAGGTTGAGGCCGTCATGGCGACTGGCCCTGGCGACATTGCCGTCCGCTTCGACGGTGTGGCAGACACCCAGAACCAGAACCTGACGAACTATATTTCCAGCGGCTGGGTGACAGGCCTTGATCCATCGTCGATCAAATCGATCACCGTCAATGGCATGCCGGCCGCGACTGCGCGCGCTTCCGCCGATCGCTGGGATTTCGATGTCACCGTGATCCGCGACCGCACACAGATCTTCCGCTTCCTGACGGCGGTTCCGAAGGGAAATATTGCCCAGCTCGATCAGACGGCCAATGTGTTGCGGGCAAGCTTCCGCCATATGACGCCGGATGAGGCCGCTTCGCTGAAGCCACTGCGCGTTCGCGTCGTCATCGTCAAGCCCGGCGACACCATCACCACGCTCGCAGCCCGCATGATGGGCACCGACCGCAAGCTCGACCTGTTCAAGCTGATCAATGCCTTGCCCACCGGGGCAAGCATTGCACCGGGTGACAAGGTCAAGATTATCGCGGAATAGATAGGGGCCGGATCACCTTCTCCCGGTCGGGAGAAGGTCTCTCTCAGGCATAGCTTGCCATACGCGGATCGGCATCGACCAGCGCGCTGCGCAGCTTGTCCATCGCCCGGCTTTCGATCTGACGCACGCGCTCCTTGGAAATGCCGAGATCGGCGCCAAGTTCCTCCAGCGTCGCCCCGTCTTCGACGAGACGGCGCGCGCGGATGATCTTCATTTCGCGTTCGTTGAGATGTTTCAGCGCCGATGCGAGCCAGATGCGGCGGCGTTCGCCGTCGATCATGTCCGAGACCTGTTCGTCCGGAAGCGGCTCGCTGCTGATGAGGAAATCGATGCGTTCGGCGCTTTCGGAATCGCCTGAAATCGACGGCGCCTGCAGCGAGGTGTCGCTGCCGGAAAGACGCGCATCCATGGTCTGCACGTCGGCAAGGCTGACGCCGAGCGTCACGGCGATTTCCTCATGGATGGATTGAACGGTCACGCTGGAATTGCTGCGGGCGAGCTTGGCGCGCAGGCGGCGCAGATTGAAAAACAGCGCCTTCTGCGCCGAACTCGTCCCACCCCTCACGATCGACCAGTTGCGTAGGATGTAATCCTGGATCGAAGCGCGAATCCACCAGCTGGCATAGGTCGAGAAGCGCACTTCCCTCTCCGGCTCGAAGCGGGCAGCGGCCTCCAGCAGGCCCACATAACCTTCCTGCACGAGGTCGCTCATAGGCAGTCCGAAATTGCGAAACTTGCCGGCCATCGAAATGACAAGGCGCATATGGGCGGTCGCGATTTTATTGCGGGCGCCGCGATCGTCGTGATCCTTCCACCGAATGGCAAGATCATGCTCTTCATCGCGATCGAGATAAGGTGCAGCCATGGCGAGTTTGATCATGCGCCGATCTGCAGACATATTCGTCATACGCATCTCCTAGGTTCGGCCCCATATCGTCTTTAAGCCGCGGTCGACGAAAGGGGCAGCAGGCATCGTTTCCGAACATCGCTGCTCGGATGAAAATCAATGAATGAAATGCAAAATTGGAGACCGATTCTCCGGCTCGCCGGATAATCGATGACTAGTCTAGTTCGATCTCATCAGACTGATCAGATGATTGAAGCATCTTCAGATCACCGGGGGGCTTCGAATGAAAACGCATAGGCCGGTCCTCGTGAATGGCAATAAAACGGCCCGCCCAGACACCTCTCCTGCAGGAGAGAACCCACACCGACCGCCAACACGAGCTTAAAACGCGGCAGAAGCAAAAAGGTTCCAAAGAAAAAAACCCGGCGCGAAGGCCGGGTTTTTGGAGGCTGTATGTGCCGTTTGCCTTATGCGGCTTCGTCCTGGGAATCGTCTTCCTCGATGGCCTTGCCGCGCTTCGGACCCTTGTTGAGGTTGGTCTCGACGAGACGAACGGCTTCGGTTTCCGACATCTTGTTGACGGCGGCAATTTCGCGAGCCATGCGATCGAGCGCAGCTTCATAGAGCTGGCGTTCGGAATAGGACTGTTCCGGCTGGTTCTCGGCGCGATAGAGATCGCGAACCACTTCGGCGATGGAGATCAGGTCACCGGAATTGATCTTGGCATCATATTCCTGAGCGCGACGCGACCACATGGTACGCTTCACGCGGGCTTTGCCCTGCACGACCTTCAACGCACGCTCGACGAAATCGGTCTCGGAAAGCTTGCGCATGCCGATGCTCATGGCCTTGGCCACCGGCACCTTCAAACGCATCTTGTCTTTCTCGAAATCGATCACGAACAGCTCGAGCTTCATGCCTGCGACTTCTTGCTCTTCGATCGCGGTGATCGTTCCGACGCCATGGGCCGGATAAACGATCGCTTCACCAGTCTTGAAGCCGTGCCGTGCTGCTGAAGGTTTTTTCTGCTGGGTCGTCATTCTTTTCAAAAACTCCCTGTTACGCGCCCGGTTGGGCCGGGGGCCGGGTCAGTCAGGCCCGGATGAGACGGAAGCACCGTCGGGGTAGCGTCATCCTGGTCCAGCCAGACTTATGCAAAAAGAAACCCACCCATCGCGATTTCAGCCCCGACAACACAAAACGTTGATATGTCAAGGAAACCGCGTACGGATTGGTGATTTGCTTTCGTGATGGTTTTAGGCACGCGAAATGCCGCTGTGGATCAGTATGAGGAACCTATCACAAAAATCTGAGGAAATCAATAATTTGCTTCACGCGCGCCAATGAGGCCCCGTTGACCGCTCGGCGGCCCCACGATAACGATTCGCTCCGTGCGATATCGACTACACCTTTCCAGGTGGCCTGTCACGGCCGTCGATCAATCGCCAGCGCCGGGATTTGTCGAGAAATACTTCTCGAGTTTACCCTGTTCGCCATCCATTTCCTTGGCTTCCGGCAGCGGATCCCGCTTCACGGTGATATTCGGCCAGATGGATGCATATTCGGCATTGAGCTTCAGCCACTTGTCGAGACCCGGCTCCGTATCGGGCTTGATGGCCTCGGCAGGACATTCGGGTTCGCAGACGCCGCAATCGATGCATTCGTCAGGATGAATGACGAGGAAATTCTCGCCCTCATAGAAGCAATCAACGGGGCAGACTTCCACGCAATCGGTATATTTGCAACGGATGCAATTGTCGGTCACGACATATGTCATGAAGCACTCCAGGAATGTCTCTAGCTTCCGCGGCTGCGCAACCTGGAACGTCGCACCCTTCCACGGTGCCGAACGAACAGACGAATGCGCCATACGCAAACGCGCCGTCCAGCTTGGTTACCGGCAGGTTGACCGTGAGGTATCGACTTTGTCCGCCAATTTCAAGGACAAACAATCTGGAAAACCGCCCGCGACGGGCAGAGTTTTCTAATCCTCGTCCGAGGTCAGCCGATCGATTGCACGCCGGTCACGTTTCGTCGGCCTGCCGCTGCCCGGCGCCCGCAACGCCTGCTCGAAAGCGGTGAGGCGTTTTGTCTCATCCGGCGGCGGGGTCAAATCCTCGTAAAGCAGCTTGGCTTCTTCGAAAGGCCCCCTGCGCTCGCCGGGGGAGCGCACGACGAGGATCACATCGCGCCGCTCGAGAGAAAGCTCTATCCGGTCTCCGACCTTGATGCCGTGGCTCGGCTGCGAGACCCGCTCGCCATTCACCCGCACGCTGCCATTCTGCACATAGACTTGCGCCAGCGAGCGGGATTTCACCATGCGGGCAAAGAAGAGCCATTTGTCGATGCGCTGGCGCGAACCGGAAAATGGCTGCTTCTCGTCCTTCATGGCCTACTTCTTCATCTGCTCCTTGAGAGCAGCCAGCTTTGCGAAAGGAGAATCCGGATCGATCGGCTTTTCCTTGCGTGGCGGCTTCGCCTCGAAACGCAGCGGCTGCGGCGCGCCGCGATTGTTCCGGTCGTTCCGATTGTTGCGGTCATTGCGGTCGCCACGTTCCTGCCGGTCGTTGCGTTCGCCACGGCCGCCTTGATTCTGCGGACGGCCACCTTCGCGATTATTGCCGCGCGGTCCCTTGTCGCCGGCGCCACGGGCATCGCGCCCGTCACGACGACCTTCGCGATTGCCCTCGCCGCTTGCCTGCTGCTGATCGCCATTGCGACGATTGCCATTCTGGGCACGGCCTTCGCCCTGCTGTCCGCGGCGATCGCCGTGGCCACGGCCGCCTTGGCGCTGCTGCTGATCGCTGCGACCGCCAAGACGCCAGAGCAGAACCGGCTTCGGCTCCACAGCTTCGACGGCTTCAGCTGCAACAGCTTCCGTTTCGCCAACCTCGGCAGTTGCCTCGGTAACCGGCTCGGCCGATACAGCGGCAACCGGAGCAGTTTCCTGCGCGACGGCTTCGGTTTCCTTGGCCGGTTCTTCGCCGGCAGAGGAGTCTGCGTCGTCGTGATCGGCCTTTTCCGCGGTGGCATCCGCAGCCGGCGCTGCCGGTGCCGCTAGTGCATCCTGCTGCGCAAGATGGGCAACGGCTTCTTCAGCCTTCACGGCATCGGCACGATAGCCGAGACCCTTGAGGATCTCTTCCATGTCTTCCAGCGTGGCGCCGAGGATGGAGAGCATCGCCGTCGTCGTGGTGAAGCGGCGGCCGTCATAGGCACCTTCAGGGCGCGAGGCCTGGCCGGGCTTCCACTGCAGCAGCGGACGGATGAGGTCCGCCAGTCGCTCAAGAATATCGATACGCACGGCGCGCTTGCCGAGGAAGCGGAAGCCGGCGAGCTTGTAGAACGTGCGCTCATAGCTCGGATCGGTGACAACGGACGTGCGTCCAGCGGCCAGCACGGGAATGAGATCGCCGTAGCCGGGTTTGTCGAGGCCATCATTCTTCAATGCCCAGAGCAGGCTGATGAGTTCGGCCGGAGCCGGCTTCAACAGCGCGGGGACGAAAATATGATAGGCGCCGAAGCGAATGCCATAGCGGCGCATCGAGGCGCGCGCATCCTGATCCAGCGACTTCACCTCTTCGGTGACGTCGCGGCGGAACAGAACGCCCAGATTTTCGACCAGCTGAAAGGCCAGACCCTTGGCAAGGCCCTGCAGATCCTCGGCGCGCGACAGATCGTCGAGCGGCTTCAGGATGGTGCTGATATGATGATTGACGAAGCGCTCGATACGAGCCGCGACATGATCGCGCGCATTGCCCGACAACTGCTCGTCGGCAAGCAGGATGACGCGCGGCCGCATGATGTGGTCGCTGCCCGACAGACGCGCCACGGGATCGCCGAGCCAGCGCACCATACCATCGGCGCTGATCGCAAGATCGCTATTGCCGGCTGCATGCATGCGCGCAGCACGTGCCTCAAATTCCAGCGCAAGCGCCTTCAGCGAGGCTGCCTGGACAGCCTTGCCGTCCGGCCCCTCGGTTCCCGAGATAGGCGTGAACCGGAATCCGGTCAACTGTCCCACATGATGCCCCTCAACGAAGACATCCCCATTCACACTGATTTCAGCTTCCAGCATTGCATTCTCTCTCAGGCGCTTCATGAGCACAGATGTCCTGCGATCAACAAAGCGTTTCGTCAACCGTTCATGTAACGCATCGGACAATCGATCCTCGATTTCCCGCGTCTTTTCTTGCCAGTGTGTCGGATCGGCAAGCCAGCCGGGCCGATTCGACACATAGGTCCAAGTCCTTATCTGCGCGATTCGCGCCGAAAGCGTGTCGATCTCACCATCAGTCCGATCGGCGCGGTGCACCTGTTCGGCAAGGAAGTCCTCTTTCACCGTGCCATAGCGCACAAGATCGGAAAAGAGGGTGGCAATGAGATCGGCATGCTGGGCAGGCGTAATGCGCCGATAGTCTGGAAGCGCACAGGCTTCCCATAATTTTTCAACCCGAGCCGGGTTGTTGGCAAGATCGACAATCTCCAGATCGCGTGACAGATATTCCAACGCCTGCTGGTCTACCGCAGGCAGCGCCCGCGTCAAGCCCTGCACGCGTGGCGCGTCTTCAAGACTGGTGCGAAGCGCGGCGATCGAGGAGAAATCAAAGCCCTTGGTGCGCCACTGCAACACCTTGACCGTATCGAACTCATGGCCTTCGATCCGCCGCACCAGCTCGTCGTCGAACGGATCCACCTGGCCCGTCACGCCGAAGGTGCCATCCTTGAGGTGACGACCGGCGCGACCGGCAATCTGGCCGAGCTCTCCCGGATTGAGATTGCGGAACTGATAGCCGTCGAATTTGCGGTCCTGAGCAAAGGCGACATGATCGACATCGAGATTGAGACCCATGCCGATGGCATCGGTCGCGACCAGATATTCGACATCGCCAGCCTGATAGAGCGCGACCTGTGCATTGCGCGTGCGCGGGCTCAACGCACCGAGAACGACGGCGGCTCCGCCGCGCTGGCGGCGGATGAGCTCGGCAATCGCATAGACCTCGTCGGCCGAAAAGGCGACGATCGCCGTGCGCTGCGGCAGGCGCGTGATTTTCTTCTGACCGGCGTAGAAGAGATGCGAAAGCCTTGGCCGCTCGAGAACGGTAATGCCAGGCAGAAGTTGCTCGAGGATAGGCCGCATCGTGCCGGCCCCAAGCAGCAGCGTCTCGTCCCGGCCGCGCAGATGCAGGATCCGGTCCGTGAAAATATGGCCGCGCTCGAGATCGCCGGCCAATTGCACTTCATCGATGGCGACGAAGGAGGCGCGCGTCTCACGCGGCATCGCCTCGACGGTGCAGACCGAAAAACGGGCATTGGGCGGCGAAATCTTTTCCTCGCCCGTGACAAGCGCCACATGCTGCGCCCCGACCTTTTCGACGACGCGCGTATAGACCTCGCGCGCGAGCAGCCGCAACGGCAGGCCGATAACGCCGCTGCCGTGCGCCACCATACGCTCGATGGCATAATGGGTCTTGCCGGTATTGGTTGGTCCGAGCACAGCGGTTACGCCGCGTCCGCTCAGGATCATTGGCTGCGAGATGTGAGTCATAGGTCCGTGCATAAGCGAGAAACCACCGTCTTCCGATCAGCAAGCTTCTCCGGGAAGAAGGAAGAGATGACGACCATATGTGACAAAGGCAAGACCTGAATGAAAAAACAGCATCGCCAACGGTCGCTTTTACGATTTGCCGTTTCAACCAAAAGCTTCATTACCCCTACATCCCATACGAGTCCAAGCGATTCCGGAACAGCCTGAGAACGAATCGGCGACGAATCGCTGACTCTCATCGGTTCTCTGTATGTTCCCTACTACATATGGATTTGGAATCAAAGAATCCCACCAGATACTGAATCGTATTTTTCCTGCCTTTCCCACGCGAAAGAGAGTCAAGCAGTGAATCCGCAGCAGGCGTCACGCCCGGTAATTTTATGGTTAATTATTTGTAAAGATTTTGCTTTTTTGAAGGCAACCAACGGCGCTTTGGAAATGGGGCAAAGCCTCAACGAATGAGAGAGGAATCGCTGGTTTCAACCGATTCCTCCTTCGTTCTTCACAACATATAGCGATTCAGGGCTAAAAATACTTCGGACTCGGAGGAGTTGAGGCGGTGAATCGAGCCCGAATCTGGGATTGCAGCGAGCATTCGCCGGGTTCAAACGGGTTCGATCGATAAAAACAATCAAAGGGTGTATTCATTAACACCTCGATCAAAGCCGGAACGAATCGGCGACGAATCGACGATTCATGCATGTATTTCATTTGTTCACGGCTACATATGGTGTTCGACCGTCGGCGCATCTCGATATGGAGAGCCGCACAGGACAGCAAAAAGTCCCGTCAGCTCTTCTGCATTAACGAATTGAGCCAACGAAACACCACTCCACCGCGATACGCCAACAGCATGGCCGCCGCTCGGAAGGGCTTCCCGCCATGCCTTGTGGCCGCGAAAATTAACCAAGGTCCAAATGCGGAACGAATCGCTGACGAATCGCCGACATCGGTTCTTTCCCGTTTCGTTCACCGCAACCTATTGTATTTTAAAGAAATTTTAACCATACGAATGGATCCCGATCATCGATATGTCAGCCGTATTGCGCTCTGGCGTTAACATTTCGCCGGTCATCAAAAGATCAGCTTCTCGTATTTTTATTTCTTAGCCGGAACAATTTTCGGCGAAACAAGTTTCTACGATCAGAAATACAAGGAACTCCGCTCGTTCGCATCGAACAGATTAAGGCGGAGTCGCTGGAGCATATATCCGGACGCTGCGACGCTGCCGGGGGATAATCCGGCGACGGACATGGAGGAGACACATAATGCTTGGTACGGTATTACTCGTGATACTGATTCTGCTGCTGGTCGGCGCGTTTCCGAGCTGGGGTTACAGCCGGTCTTGGGGCTACGGTCCGTCGGGCGGTCTCGGGCTTGTTCTCGTCATTGTCCTCATTCTGCTATTGATGGGGCGGATCTGATCCGCAGATGATTACTGAAAACCTCACAACACCAGGGAGCTAACATCATGAAGAAGATCATCGTCGCGATTGCCCTCGTCGGCGCGCTGGCGTCTTGCACATCCACCGAAAAAGGCACCGCAATCGGCGCCGGTACCGGTGCTCTGATCGGCGGCGTTGCCACGCACAGCTGGGGTGGCGCAGCAGTCGGCGCAGTCGCCGGCGGCCTGGTCGGCAACCTCATCGGTCGCTCGGAAGATCGTCGCGGCTACTGCATCTATCGCGACCGCTACGGCAATCGCTATGAGGCTCGTTGCCGCTAACACCGATGTCTCATGACCGATCGACCTAGCGGTCGGTCATGGCCTTCAGGTCCTGCGCGCCGGACGATAGTTTCGGAGAGACAACAGTCTTCTCGCAGCCAAAGGCTGCGGGAAGAAAGCAGTGTTTTGAGAAAGGAACGGCATCTTGGCCGCAATCATCGCAAGCATTGCAGCCCTCGTGCTCGTCGGCACCACCTTTTACGCGCTCGTCTACGCGGCAAGATCGCGCTTCAGGCAAAAGCGGCGAATAAGAGTGGAAGCCGTCATCCTGGAATTCAAGCCACGACAACGGCAATCGGCCAATTCAAGCCACGGATGATTGCCGGGCTGACCCGGCAATCCCCAACATCAACAGGACGCTTGGCTCAGGCGAAAAACTGGCCGCCATTGGCCGATATTGTCGACCCCGTGATGAAACCGGCATCGTCGCCGGCGAGGAAGACCGCGATGCGGGCGATTTCCTCCGGCTCGCCGAGGCGTCCGACCGGAATTTGCGGAATAATCCGCTCGTTCAGCACCTTTTCCGGCACCGCCAGCACCATTTCCGTACCGATATAGCCGGGGCAAATGGCGTTGACCGTGATGTTCTTGGCAGCCCCTTCCTGTGCAAGCGCCTTGGTGAAACCGAGGTCTCCGGCCTTGGCGGCGGAATAGTTTGCCTGCCCCATCTGCCCCTTCTGACCGTTGATCGAAGAGATGTTGACGACACGGCCGAAGCTGCGGTCGCGCATGCCCTGCCAGACATGATGCGTCATGTTGAACAGGCCGGTCAGATTGGTGTTGATGACCTCGTGCCATTGCTGCGGCGTCATCTTGTGGAACATGGCGTCGCGGGTAATGCCGGCATTGTTGATCAGGACGTCGACATGGCCGAGATCATGCTCGACCTTGGCGATGCCCTTGCCGCAAGCCTCGTAGTCGGTCACATCCCATTTGTAGACGGCGATGCCGGTGACCTCATGGAAAGCGCGCGCCTTTTCCTCATTGCCGGCATAAGTCGCCGCCACCTTGTAACCAGCATTGCGAAACGCCATCGAAATGGCCGCTCCGATGCCGCGCGTACCCCCGGTTACCAATGCCACTCTGCTCATGTGCCACTCCCCTTTGTTGCTACGGAGGCGGGACGACCGATCGTCAGGTCGCCCGCTCCGCCTTCATCACTTCTTCTGGAAAACCCTGCTCAAGACGCGTCAGAGCGCCTCGAGGCACATGGCAACGCCCATGCCGCCGCCGATGCACAGCGTCGCCAGACCCTTGCGGGCGCCGCGGCGCTTCATTTCGAACAGCAGCGTGTTGAGGATACGCGCGCCGGAAGCGCCGATCGGATGGCCGATGGCGATCGCACCGCCATTGACGTTGACGATCGACGTATCCCAGCCGAGGTCCTTGTTGACGGCGCATGCCTGGGCGGCGAAGGCTTCATTGGCCTCGACGAGATCGAGATCGCTTACCGACCAGCCTGCCTTTTCCAATGCCTTGCGGGACGCCGGGATCGGGCCGGTACCCATGATCTGCGGATCGACGCCGGCGGTCGCCCAGGAGGCGATACGGGCGAGCGGCTGGATGCCGCGGCGCGAGGCTTCGGCTTCAGTCATCAGCAGCGCCGCGGCGGCGCCATCGTTCAGGCCAGACGCGTTGCCGGCAGTCACGGTGCCTTCCTTGTCGAAGGCCGGCCGGAGCTTGACCATGCCATCAAGCGTCGCACCGTGACGGATATATTCGTCGGCATCGACGATGACATCGCCCTTGCGCGACTGAATGGTGAAGGGAACGATCTCATCCTTGAAACGCCCGGCCTTCTGCGCGGCCTCGGCCTTGTTCTGCGAGGAAACGGCAAACTGGTCCTGGTCCTCACGCGAGAGCTGCCACTGGCGCGCGACATTTTCGGCCGTGATGCCCATGTGATAGCCATGGAAGGCATCCATCAGGCCGTCCTTGATCATGGTGTCGACCATTTTCATGTCGCCCATCTTGGTGCCGGCGCGAAGGTGGGCGGCATGCGGGGCCATCGACATGGATTCCTGGCCGCCGGCGACGATGATCCTTGCGTCTCCCGACGCGATCTGCTGCATGCCGAGTGCTACGGCGCGAAGGCCAGAGCCGCAAAGCTGGTTGACAGCCCAGGCGGTCGCTTCCTGCGGAATACCGGCCTTCATCGCGGCCTGACGGGCAGGATTCTGCCCTTCGCCTGCCTGCAGAACCTGGCCGAGGATCACTTCGTCGACTTCCTTGGCATCGACGCCTGCACGCTCCAGCACGCCCTTGATGGCAGCTGCGCCAAGCTCATGAGCGGGAACGGTCGCAAACGCGCCGTTGAAGGAGCCGACGGCGGTACGAGCCGCGCTGGCGACGACGATGGATGAACTGCTCATGGAAGCCTCCTCATAAAATGAACGTGTATATGAGGCGAAACTGTCAAAGCTTTGCGCCGGAGTCAAACAGCAAGAATTTCCCCCGCGCAGATTTCACGAAGCCGTCATTGCCTGCAGGAAATGCAATCAAAGGAAAGGGCTTGCCGCATCGCACAAAGCGATTGTCACCATGCTTCTTTTGCGTCTACACTCGGGGGTGGAGGAATATTCCATACAATCAGACGGGGCCAGGAGACTGATAATGGCAAAGAATGAGGGCCAGATCGTAATCAAGAAATATGCCAATCGCCGCCTATACAACACTGGCACCAGCACATACGTGACGCTGGACGACCTGGCGGAGATGGTCAAGAAGGGTGAGGAGTTTACCGTCCAAGACGCCAAGAGCGGCGAGGATATTACGCATTCGGTCCTGACGCAGATCATTTTCGAACAGGAATCGAAGACCGGCAACACGCTATTGCCGATTCCCTTTCTCCGGCAGCTGATCGGCTTTTACGGCGATCAGATGCAGATGGTCGTACCGAGTTTTCTCGAACATTCCATGCGTGCCTTCACCGAGCAGCAGGTGCAGATGCGCGAGCAGATGAACCGGGCCTTCGGCGAGACGCCGCTCGGCAAGAATCTGCAACTGCCGATCCAGATGGTCGAGGAACAGGTTCGCCGTAACACCGAGATGTTCCAGCAGGCGATGCAGATGTTTTCGCCCTTCATGAAGCCTCCGGCGAAGGAAAGCCGCAAGGCCGAGGCCAAGGATATCGACGAACTCAAGGAACAGCTCCGCGCCATGCAGAGCAAGCTGGATAGTTTGTGAGATAAGGCAGCCTTGAATTTGCGGAGAGTGTTCACCCCCCTCTGTCACTAACGTGACATCTCCCCCACAAGGGGGGAGATTGGTGGCTCGCAGGCGCCCTTTACCTCAATCGAATATCGAATCCGCTGAAAGTACAGCCTATTGCATCACGGGTAACGAGCCGCAAACTCCCAACGATCTCCCCCCTTGTGGGGGAGATGTCACGAAAGTGACAGAGGGGGGTATCAAAGGTGCGGCACACGAACAGGCCGCTTTTCACCCACCATAAGACCCCATCGAAACAAAAAAGGCCGGCGAACCGCCAGCCTTTTTATTCATGCCATCAAGGCAGCGCAGAAATTATGCGCTTTCCTTCGGCGTCAGAACCTGACGGCCGCGATACATGCCGGTCTTCAGGTCGATGTGATGCGGGCGACGCAGTTCGCCGGAGTTCTTGTCTTCAACATAGGTCGAAGCTTTCAGCGCATCAGCCGAACGGCGCATACCGCGCTTGGACGGGCTTGTTTTTCTCTTCGGTACAGCCATTTTCGTTACTCCACTTTGCGGACGAAACATATCAGCGGCCAGCCAGGCGGCCGAAACAGACATGCATCAATTTCGGAATTTGGCCGGGCTTGTACATGACTTATCGGGCTTTGACCAGTCCCTCTCAGCATTTTTTGCCTGCCGCGCCCGATTCAACCCTATCAGGATCGAATCAGCGGGTCACGCCTCGTCCTCGGGCACGATCCATGTTTCTTTCAGCGCGGCCTCCTCCCATTTCTTCCAGGCAGGCGCCGCTTTCATCACGTCCATATAGTCCCGCGTGTCGGCGGAGACAGGAATGTCGTACCGCTCGAAGCGGCTGACGACCGGAGCATACATCGCATCGGCACCGGAAAAGGCCCCGAACAGAAAAGGACCGCCGGAACGCGAGCGCGCTTCACGCCAGATCGTCTCGATGCGCGCCACGTCATTCATGAGGCCATCGGACAGATCGGGACGGCTCACCGGACGCCGCATGTTCATCGGGCAGGCGTTGCGCAGGGCGTGGAAACCCGAAAGTATCTCCATGCTGTAAGATCGCGCCAGCGCCCGCGACTGCCGATCGTCAGGCAGAAGCCCGGCGTTGGGAAAGAGTTCGGCTGCATATTCGATGATGGCAAGCGATTCCCAGACCTTGAAGCCACCATGCACCAGCATCGGCACCCTTCCCGTCGGCGAAACCGCGCGAATATTGGGATTGCCGGCCGGAAAATCGAAGGGGATCAGGACTTCATCGAAGGCGATGCCGCAGCCCTCGAGCGCGATCCATGGCCGAAACGACCAGGAGGAATAGTTCTTATTGCCGATGTAGAGGGTTAGCTTGTCCATGATCCCTATTCCCTTGTTAGCTCCCGAATTCGAAGACGCGCAGTTCCTCGAAATGGTTCATGTCCTCGAACGAGCAGAAGGCCGGCGGCCGCAGTTCCAGAACGGGTACTTCGGCGCGCAACTCGGCCGCCACATCGTCCAACATCGCTTGCCAGCGCGGCAGCGCCTCGTCCGCGAGACGCTCGATGACATAGGTGAAGGTGATGTGAAAGGCATAGGTGTCGTGATCGGGGTGGCGATAGCCAAGGAGATCGGCCAGCGCATTGCGCCATTCCCGCATGGTCTCGCGGTCCGCCTCGGTCGCGCCTTCGACCAAAAGGCCGCTGGGTCGCGCCTTTATCACCGCCACCTTGAACGGATCGCGCATGGAGAAGGCCTTCAGGCGTTCGCCCATGATGCCGGTCATCTCGTCGATCGGCGTATCGAGCGCCAGATCCGCAGGCCAAAAAGGCCGCGTGCGCCGATATTCGATGATCCCCTGGAACAGGGTCATATGCAGGCTGGAGACCGGCGTGAAGGCGAATTGCCGGGCTTCCGGCATCGCCAGGTACTTCTGCCGCGCCGAGACCACCGCACGCTGTGTGTGCGAGCCCTCAGGCAGATGGCAGACGACCGTGTTGCCGGGCTCGGGCTGGAAGATGCCGGAGAGATCGTAGCGCGTGCCGAGATGGCGCGGGGGCTGCGGATGCAGGCTCTTGGCATATTGCAGCAATTCGGGGGAAAAGGCGGAGAAGTCCATGGCATGTCCGATCGTCGTTGGCAGATGCACCGCCCTTACGTTACGAGCAAGAATGCCAGATGACGCTCAACCGATCGAACGACAAGTTCTGATCTCAGTCATAAAGGCATTTGATATATGCATCGGCATTTCGCGCACGGCGCTGGATGAGCGAGGCGAGCTGGCTGAGCCCGCGCCCCGGCTTGCTGGCCACGCGGTCGATCGGGTTTGGCAGCGATACCGCGAGAAGGGCGGCCTGACGGGCCGTGAGCTTGGAAGCAGGCACCTTGAAATGATAGCGCGCCGCCGCCTCGATGCCGTAGATGCCCGGGCCCCATTCGGCGACATTGAGATAGATCTCCATCATCCGCCGCTTCGACCAGACGGCGGAAGCGGAGACCGCCAGCGGCAACTCCAGCGTCTTGCGCACGAAGGAACGGCTGTTCCACAGAAACAGGTTCTTCACCGTCTGCATCGGGATCGTGCTGCCGCCGCGTGTGGATTTGCCGCGCAATGTCTCCTGCGCGAGCATCCGCATCTCACCCCAATCGACGCCGCCATGGAAACAGAATTGCCCGTCCTCGGAAACCATCACCGATTTCACCAGCACCGGCGCGATATTGTCGAGTGGAACCCAGCGGCGATCATATCCCTGGAAGGTCACGGCATCGCCCAGCATCAGCGTCGAGACCGGGTGGATGAATGGCAACAGATAAAGGACGATGAAAAGATAGGGCAGCAGGAACACGCCGATCAGGATCAGGACGATGCGCTGCCAAAGCGGACGGGCTCTGAAACGCGCCAAGAGGGAGGACCGTTGCGGCACCTCGCCTTCCTCCTCCTCATGATCAGTCGATATGTCCAATTGCCTGAGGTCCACGGTCGCTCCATCCCGGTGCATTCTCAATGCATCCGGGAAACGCTCTGATGCTGCACTCGTCATATCGTCTACGCAAAGCGATGACCAGAGTGCGACACGATTCCCCATATGGCTGTTGACAATTCTCGTTGCCAGCAACCGCCTCTCATGCCAAACAGCGGCCATGGACAGCACCCATTCCTCATTCGAGCACCGCCTCAAAGACAATGCCGGCAGGATCGAAACCCTGTTGAGCCAGCTTCTGGCCGATGTCAGCCTCGACGACGAAATCGTCCGCCCCAACAGGCTGCTGAGCGCAATGCGCCATGGCGTCCTGAATGGCGGCAAGCGGCTGAGGCCTTTTCTCGTCATGGAATCGGCAGCTCTCCTCGGCGGCAATGCCGAAGCCGCCCTCAGGGTCGGCGCCGCGCTCGAATGCGTGCATTGCTATTCGCTAGTTCATGACGACCTGCCGGCCATGGACGACGACGACCTGCGTCGCGGCCAGCCGACCGTGCATATCGCCTTCGACTATGCGACGGCGATCCTGGCCGGCGACAGCCTGTTGACCTACGCCTTCGACATCATCGCCGCGCCGGAAACGGAACTGCCGCCCGAGCGGAAGATGGCGCTCGTTCTGGCCCTTTCGCGCGCAGCCGGCATCGGCGGCATGGCCGGCGGCCAGGCACTCGACCTCGCCGCAGAGAAAGAAACACCCGACGAATCCGGCATCACGACGCTGCAGGCGATGAAGACCGGCGCGCTCATCCGCTTCGCCTGCGAGGCCGGCGCCATCATCGCAGGCGCATCGGCAGAAGACCGCAAACGCCTGCGGACTTTCGGCGAAAAGATCGGCCTTGCCTTCCAGCTTGCCGACGACCTGCTCGACCTGACGGCCGATGCCGCCACCATGGGCAAGGCGACGGGCAAAGATGCCGCCCGCGGCAAGGGAACGCTTGTCGGCCTGCACGGCCAGGAATGGGCCGAGGCAACACTGTCAAGGCTGGTGGCCGAAGCCGCCGATCTGTTATCCGGCTATGGAAACAAGGCGGATGTCCTGATCGAAACCGCCCGGTTCGTGGCGAACCGCAAGAGCTGATCCTCGCCGCACCCCAGCAGAAAAATTAACGCTCGGCACGAACCAGATCGTGGTCGAACAGGCTATTCGCGCAATCGGCGATCGTCACTGTGGCAGGTCGCGGCGAAAAGTCGAGCATGCTGCGCGCCTTCTGCGAGGAGAGGCCGAACTTGCGGCCAATGAGTGGCGCAAGCGGCCGCAAATCCCTGAGGAACGGCGCAAGGAGCCGCACAAGGACGCTCGGCAGCCGGCGCGTCGGCGCCTTGGCACCACGGGCTCCCAAACCGTCACGCAGAGCCTTGGCGACCTCCTCCAGCCACAGAAATTCGCCCGCCGCAATGAAGCGCTGACCGGCAGCTGCCGGAGCCGTCATCGCGCGGACGTGCAGATCGGCGAGATCGCGCACATCGACCACCCAGAAGCCGAGCCGCGGCACGAATGCGGGCTTGCCGCGCAGCAGGTCGCGGATGATCCGCACTGAGCCCAGATTGCCGGCCGTGAGGATCGGGCCGAAGACAGCGCCGGGCAGGACCGTGGAAAATTCCGTCGCTCCGCCGTTCGCTTCCATGAACTCCCAGGCCGCCCGCTCCGCCAGGATTTTGGAAACGCGATAGGCATCGAACTGAGGATCGTATGGATCGGCCCACATCGTCTCGTCGCTGACAAGGTTCAGATGCAGCGGAGGACGAGCAGTTGCTGCCGCCGACGTCATCACCACCCGCTTGACGCCGGCATCCACCGCCGCCTTCAGCACGCGCAGCGTACCCTGCCGCGCCGGTGCGACGAAGGCCTGACGATCACCAGCCGGTGCGCCGCTCAACGGGGAGGCAACATGCAGCACATAGTCGCAGCCCGCCATCGCTTCCGCCCAGCCGCTATCGTCGAGAAGTTCGGCAACATGGAAAGACAGGTCGGTCGTATCCTTCGCGACTGAAGCAACTGCGGCCCGCACCGCTGGCTCCCTGGATAAGTCACGCACCGTCGTGCGCACACGATAACCGCGCTGCAAGAGTGCGGCGATGCACCAGCCGGCAACGAAGCCGGTTCCGCCTGTCACAAGCACTGTTTCCTTCATCTGATCTCCAGAGCCTCATAGGCGTTTCATTGACCGTTTGTATACAGCCGTATACATTGGAAAGCAGCATAAGTCTACACCTGTATATTTGGAAATGTGATGGATAGATCTGAACCCAATCCTCGCCCACGCAACGCGGCCGCAACCCGCATCGCCATCCTCGAATCGGCGCGGTTAGCCTTCATCAGGTCGGGCTATGAAGGAGCCGGCGTCCGCGAGATCGCCGAAGGGGCCGGCGTCACCGCCATGCTGATCAACCGCTACTTCGGCTCGAAGGAGGCGCTGTTTGCCGAGGTTCTCGAGCGGGCGAATGAAAATCCAATCATCGCCACGAGCGGTAATCTCAGCTCCCCCGACAGGGCGCGGCTGGTCGCCAAAATGTTGCTGGAGGTGACGGCCCCGGACGCGACCGCGCTCGACGGTTTCCTGATCATGCTCCGCTCGGCATCCAGCGATGCCGCTATTCGGATTGCTCGCGACGTGATCGAAAAGCACCATCAGCGCAATGTCACGATGGCGCTATCCGGCAAGGCAGCGCCACAGCGCGCGGCGCTGCTGCTGTCGCTGGTGGCCGGGGTGCAGATGATGCGGCAGATGATCGGCCTCACCACCTTGAACACGGAAGCATCCCCGGAACTGCAGGCTATATTGGAACCGATCGTCCGGCAGCTTATGGACGCAGAAGACGTGGGTCGGACGGAATAGCGACGCGCATTTGCCATCCATTCCGCCGTGGAATGTCACCATAACAAGAATCCATGCGTTGCTTGGGTGATTTCCCTTCGATTTTGTGACAAATTCCCATGACAAATTGGTCTGTAGACGCGGAATTGCCCGCGCCGGCCAACGCCCCCGGGAATTTCTCCATGCGCGAGACGCTTGCATACCTGCCGCAGATCATGCCGGCCTACATCGCCTATATCATCGCCGTCGTCAGCCCCGGCCCCGCCATCATGGCGATCATCGGCACATCGATGACCCACGGCCGCAAGGCCGGCATGACCATCTCGCTCGGCATTTTCGGGGGATCGTTGACATGGGCGATCGCCGCTGCCGCCGGCCTTGCCACGCTGCTGCAGACTTACGCGATGGCGCTGGAGGTTCTGAAGATCTTCGGCGGGCTCTATCTGCTCTATCTCGCCTACAAAGCCTTTCGCGCCGTGCGGGCGAATGGCGACGTGCTGACTGCTTCCACCGAAACAAAGGCGCCGACCTTCAAGTCGCTTGTCCTGCGCGGCTACGGCATCCACGTCACGAACCCGAAGGCGATCTTCGCCTGGCTCGCCATCATCGCGCTCGGCATGCCGCAGGGCGCGCCGGCTTCGGTGGCAGTGCTGATCGTCACCGTCTGCTGCGCGACCGGCTTCCTGGCATTCATGGGGTATGCGGTGCTGTTCTCGACGCCGCATGCGCTGAAGATCTATCGCAGCGCGCGCCGCTGGATCGAAGGCGCCATGGCCGGCTTCTACTGCTTCGCCGGCATCAAGCTGCTGACGAGCAATATGTAGAGCCATTCCAGGAAAGTGTGCAGCGGTTTTCCGTCCGGAATGGCGTGAAAACAAACAGACTTTCTCGTTCTAGCGGCGGTTACTCCGCCGCGACGTTCTTCTGGCCGAAGCGCTTCTCGATGTAATCAGAAACCAACGCTTCGAAGTCCGAGGCGATGTTCGGGCCACGCAGCGTCATCGCCTTCTGGCCGTCGATGAAGACGGGGGCGGCCGGCGATTCGCCGGTGCCGGGCAGCGAGATGCCGATATCCGCATGCTTGCTCTCGCCGGGGCCATTGACGATGCAGCCCATGACCGCGACGTTCAGCGCCTCGACGCCCGGATATTTGTCACGCCAGACCGGCATATTCTTGCGCAGGTCGTTCTGGATGTTCTGCGCCAGCTCCTGGAAGACGGTCGAGGTGGTGCGACCGCAGCCGGGACAAGCCGCAACGACGGGCACGAACTGGCGGAAGCCCATGACCTGCAGCAGCTCCTGCGCCACCTGCACCTCACGGGTACGGTCGCCATTCGGCTCCGGCGTCAGCGAGACGCGGACCGTGTCGCCGATGCCATGCTGCAGCACATAGCCCATGGCGGCTGACGAGGCGACGATACCCTTCGAGCCCATGCCGGCCTCGGTCAAGCCGAGATGCAGCGCATGGTCGGAACGTTCAGACAGCATGGAATAGACGGCTATCAGGTCCTGTACCTGGCTGACCTTGGCCGACAGGATGATGCGGTTGCGCGGCAGGCCGATTTCCTCGGCGAGATCGGCCGAGATCAGCGCCGACTGCACGATGGTCTCGCGCGTCACCTGTCGGGCCGAGAGCGGCGAGCCCTCGGCGGAATTCTTGTCCATCAGCGCGGTCAGGAGATCCTGATCGAGCGAGCCCCAGTTGACGCCGATGCGCACCGGCTTGTCGTAGCGGATCGCCATCTCGATGATCTCGGCGAACTGCTTGTCCTTCTTGTCCTTGAAGCCGACATTGCCGGGATTGATACGGTATTTCGCCAGCGCCTCCGCGCAGGCCGGATGGTCGGCGAGCAGCTTGTGGCCAATATAGTGGAAATCACCGATCAACGGCACGTCCATGCCGAGCCGCAGCAGCCGTTCGCGGATTTTCGGCACGGCGGCAGCACTTTCGTCGCGGTCGACGGTGATGCGCACCAGCTCCGAACCGGCCTTAAACAGGGCCGCCACCTGCGCCACCGTCGAATCGATATCGGCGGTGTCGGTGTTGGTCATGGACTGCACGACCACGGGCGCGCCGCCGCCGACAATCACGCCGCCGACATCGACGGCAACGGAGGAACGGCGCGGCTTGGGGTCGAAATCACTGGCAAACGACATGGAAAGCTCTCGCAGACCTTTGAAACAGGTGCCTTTCAGGTGGATCACGAAACGGTCGTTGTCAACCGCTCCGGGCATCTCTTTTGATCGGGCGGAGCAAGCCCATACCGACCAAAAACGACGAAATTAATGCTTGCTGTCGCCGATGCCGTCAGCGTAGCGCGCCAGCGACGAGAAGGCCACCACCACGAGCAGCAGCACCGGCAGCGCCATCAGCACCGGCGAGAAGCCGATGTGCTCGGCGGCAAAGCCGATGGCCGAAGGCGCGACCAGCATGCCGGAATAGCCGAGCGTGGTGACGACGGAGATGCCGATACCGGGCTGCAGGCCCGGAATGTTACCGGCCGCCGAAAAGGCGATCGGCACCATGTTGGAAATGCCGATGCCGCAGAGCGCGAAGCCGAGGATGGCGATCTCGGCGTTGGGCGCCAATGCGGCGGTCAGCATGCCGATGATAGCGAAGACGGTGCAGACACGCAGCGTCCTGATGGCGCCGAGCCAATCACGGACGAAATCACCGGCAAAGCGCATGGTTGCCATGGTGGCGGAGAAGGCGGCGAAGCCGAAGCCCGAGAGAATGACCGATGCCCCCTTTTCCTGGCTGAGATAGAGCGCGCTCCAATCGAGCACGGCGCCTTCCGGAACCATGCAGAACAGCGCGACCATGCCGAGCAGCCAGGGCAGCGGGATCATCGGCAGCCGCGCCTTCGGCTTGGCCTCGTCGGGATGCGGCTGATCGCCGAGCACCATCGGCCATGCAACGACCAGGAACAGGATTGCCAGCACGGTGGAAACCTCTGCATGGCCGAGAACGCCCCAGCGCGAGATCAGAAAACCGCCGATCGCCGACCCCAGCAGACCGCCCAGGCTCCAGAAGGCATGGCAGGACGACATGATCGCCCGACGCATGGATTTTTCGACCGAGACGGCATTGGCATTCATCGCCACATCCATGGCGCCGATGAAGCCACCGAACAGGAAGAGCGCAATGGCGGCCGTCCACACGCTCGGGGCCAATGTCAGCGCCAGGATCATCGGCAGCAGCAGCACACCGAAAGCCCGGACGACGACCCTTGAACCACGCACAGCGATCTGCGCGCCGGCAAGCGGCATCATCACAAGCGAGCCGACGCCGAAGACGAGGATCATCAGGCCGAGTTCGAATTTCGTGAGGTGCAGCCGCTCGGCAAACTCCGGAATCTTCGGTGCCCAGCAGCCGACCATGAAGCCGTTCATCAAAAACAGCAGGGAGACGGCCGCGCGCGATTTCGTGAAAAATCCGCTCCTGCGCGCCTCAAGACCCTCCGATCTCGTCATATTATCCATAAAAAACCCTCCGGATCGGTGCCGCAGTCTATTTAAATCGATTGAAATCGCAATGATTGAAAACAGCCGACACAGTCACATTTCGTCTCCCTCTGTTAAAGCGGAGGCAAAGACGCCACAACCTCGAATAAATCATTCATATGTGCACGGCATTGGCAAAATGTCCTATTGACGGCGAAAAAGTAGGCTCCTATCCGTTGAGGCCTGAAAGATTCTTCAGTCGGCCCGAGTCGACAATTTTGTTGCCGGCCATCCTTTTGGTGCTTCCGTGAAAAACCCCATCAGCTATGGCATCCTGCTTACGGTGTTTGCCTACATGCTGTTCACTGCCCATGATTCGGCGGTGAAGCTGCTCGTCGCCTCCATCCCCGTCTGGCAGGTGCTGTTCATCCGAAGCTGCACCATTCTTGCCGGCTGCTTCGTCTTCGAGGGACCGTCGCTGGTTCAGAAGGTGGCGCGCTCGCCGATCATCAAGCCGATGATCGTGCGCAGCGTCATCATCCTGGTCGCCTGGATTTCCTATTATTCCGCCGCCTCCTATCTGCAACTCGCAGAGGTGACGACGCTTTATTACGCAGCGCCGATCGTCGGCACCATTTTGGCGACCATCGTGCTGCGTGAAAAGGTCACCTTCACCCGCTGGATGGCGGTCGGTGTCGGCTTCTGCGGCGTGGTGATCGCCTCCAATCCGGTGGGACTGTCGATCTCCTGGCCGGTCTATCTGGCGCTGCAGGCCGCCGTTCTCTGGGCAACCGGCATGGTGCTGCTGCGCAAGACGGCGCTGCATGAGAAGAGCCATATCCAGATGGCCGTCTCCAACATTATGTTCATCATCCTGACCGCCGGCATGGCGATCGCCCACTGGCAGACGCCGACGCTCTTCCAGGTCGTCCTGCTCGCCGCAACCGGCATCATCGCCGGCGCCGGCCAGCTGGCACTGTTCGAAGGCATGCGCCAGGCACCCGTTTCGGTGCTGGCGCCGTTCGAATATACCTCGCTGGTCTGGGCCTTCCTGCTCGGCTACCTCATCTGGGGCGACATCCCCGGCGCCAACACCTTCATCGGTGCTATCTTGATCCTGAGCGCCGGGTTGATCATCATCGTGAGCGAGCGGATGAAAAGGCGTACGGCCGCGGCTTGAGGTCAAATGCGGACGGTTGCTGAGCTCGCCTGCGCCGCCATACCTCTCGCTGATGTCGCTACCAGCCGCGGTTGGACACTATCAAGCGCTCCAGCGGCCGACATCGCCTATTGCATCCGTCAAAGCCCGACGCGTCGCATGTGTTCATCGGAATAGCGAGCACCTTTGATCCGAATGTCTGCCGTTTCGATTTCCCGGAGATCCTCCGCAGACAATTCAACCGCCAGCGATCCTATATTTTCATCGAACCGCCCGAGCGTGCGCGTGCCAAATAACGGAACAATCCAACTCTTCTGTGCCAGCAACCATGCAAGCGCCACCTGCGCAGGTGTGGCACCGCGCCTCGCGCCGATCCCGCTGATCAGATTGATAAGTGTTTGATTGGCTTCACGAGCTTCCGGAGCGAAGCGCGGGATGCCGTTGCGCATGTCCGACTTATCCAGTTCCGTCGTGGTGCCAATCTTACCCGTCAAAAAACCTTTGCCCAACGGGCTGAACGGGACAAAACCTATGCCGAGTTCCTGAAGCACGGGAATGATCTCCGCTTCGGGCTCACGGGTCCATAGGGAATACTCGCTCTGCAGCGCCGCGACAGGCTGAACCGCGTGAGCGCGTCGAATAGAGCCAGCACCGGCCTCCGAGAGGCCGAACCAACGGACCTTTCCTTCGGCAATCAAATCCCTGACGACGCCCGCGACATCTTCCATCGGCACCTCCGGATCGACACGATGCTGATAGAGGAGATCGATGTGATCTGTCCGCAGGCGCCTGAGACTTCCTTCGACGGCGCGACGGATATGATCCGGCTTGCTGTTCACCCCACCATGATTGACGCCTGTGATGGGATCGACATCCCACCCGAATTTTGTAGCGATCTTCACCTGCCTGCGGAGCGGTTCCAGCGCTTCCCCGACCATCTCTTCGTTCGTGAAGGGACCATAGACCTCCGCGGTGTCGAAGAAATCCATGCCGCGTTCCACTGCAGTGCGGATGAGCGAGATCATTTCGGCTCTATCCGGAAGTTCCCGCGCTTTTCCATAGCCCATGGCACCAAGCGACAGTGCCGAGACTTCAAATCCTTGTCCGAGTTTGCGCTTTTGCATTTTTCCTTCTCCTGCTGTCGAAGGGCCACCAGCCGCTATGCAAACGGGTCGTAGCCAGGCTTCTTGTAGATCAGTTCGGCGCGATCCTGGATATCGGGCACATAGACCCTCTCCACCCAACTCGTGGCAACGAAGTCTTCGATCGCGACGGATACGGCATCCTCACCACATCCAAGCACTGAGTTCACGGCTCGGGTAAGTTCAACGGCCAGAGCCTCCTTCTGTTCACGGCTCCTGCCTGTAACCATTTTGACGATGAGATGCGGCATGATTGCTCCCTTCAATGCGTATGGTCGCGGCCCGCGCCCGCGAACTGATCATCGATCCGAGGTAACGGTTCCCGGTATATTTCGCCCGGTAGGCATCATCGATGCGGTCATTGATCGCGCCATCGGCAACGGTTTCGAAGTTGACGCTCGCTGTCATCCCTGCCGCGGTGATCCGACCGGCTTTCTGCTTCAATGCGGCTTGATACCAACGCGAGGCTTGGCCGTTATAGGCGCGTACGAATAGCGCGCCGTCGACAACAACCGACCAGATCCATGTCGGCGTGCCATAGGTCACGCCATCCTCTCGAAATGGGGAGATGTGAAGGTCGTCAGATACTGCAATGCGTTTCAGTTCGTCCTCTGACCATGCCATGTCTAGCTCTCCGCATATTGCCGGTCCGTAACATGCTCCATCCAGTCCACGGCACGACCGTCCAGAGACTCCTGAATGGCTATATGGGTCATGGCCATCGTCGGAGATGCCCCATGCCAGTGCTTCTCGCCGGGTGAGAACCAGACGACGTCCCCGGCCCGGATTTCCTGTATGTCGCCACCTTCTCGTTGGACGAGCCCGGATCCTGACAGGACCACTAATGTTTGCCCGAGGGGATGTGTGTGCCATGCCGTTCGGGCACCCGGCTCGAATGTCACACTGGCGGCCGAAACTCTTGCCGGCAGCGGAGCCGATGCCAGCATGTCAATGCGAACCGAACCGGTGAACCAGTCGGCCGGCCCCCTCGCTGAGGGCTGCGACCCGATACGCTTGATGTCCATGAAACTCTCCTGTCACGACGAGAAGTGTCACCTCCCGGAGAACATAGACCCTGCCATTTGTTTCGATTAGGCGCTAATATGAGATTGGACTTATATCGGAGATCAATAAATGCGACGCGAAGACCTTGGAGACCTCATGGCATTCCTCGCGGTTGCAGAGGAAAAAAGCTTCACCAAGGCCGCCGCTCGTCTCGGCACATCGCAATCCTCGCTCAGCCTCATCATTCGCAGGCTCGAAGAGCGGCTGGGCGTTCGCCTGTTGACACGAACAACCCGCAGTCTTGCGCCAACGATTGCAGGCGAACAATTGCTGTCGACGCTCAGCCCGGCATTCGGCAACATCGAAGCCCAACTATCGGCGTTGAGCGAGTTCAGGGAGAAGCCGGCCGGCAATTTCAGGATTACGGCCGGGCAGCACGCCATCGATACGCTTCTGTGGCCGAAGCTATCCAAGTTTCTGGTCGACTATCCGGATATCAAGGTCGAGCTCAACGCGGAGTCTGCATTGACGGATATCGTCGCGGAGCGCTTTGACGCAGGAGTTAGGCTTGGCGATCAGGTCGAAAAGGACATGATCGCCATCCGCATCGGACCGATGGCTCGGATGATTGTCGTGGCCGCCCCGTCATGCTTCGACCATATGCCCATCCCGACCATGCCGCAGGAGCTAACAGCTTACCCCTGCATCAACATTCGGCTTCCAAGCTATGGCGGATTTTATGCGTGGGAATTTGAACGTGACGGGCACGAGCTGCGTGTGAGGGTTGATGGACAAGTGGCGTTCAATGGCGTGCCGCAATTGATAAATGCCGCACTCGATGGTTACGGACTTGCCTATGTCCATGAAGACGTCGTCAGGGAATATCTGCACGACGGGCGCCTTATCCAGGTTCTGGATGAATGGTCTCAGCCGTTTACCGGATATCACCTCTACTATCCTTCAAGGCGGCATCCTTCACCCGCCTTCACGCTGTTGGTAGAGACGTTGAAGTTTCGCCCTTGAAGAGCGAGGGAAGCAGGCTCTGACCAAAGGCAAAGGCACCGGCAATGCGCGAGTATGTCAAAGCAAAACGCCTAAAAACGTTGCCTTACCCCGCCCCAGAAATCACCAACCCTCCCCCTTTGAGAAAAATATTCGCAATTGCCCTTTTATCTTGCAGTTTTCTACGCTTCCGCGATGCAATTTTTCTGCGATGTATGCCACATTGATTGAAACCGCTCTCCAGAAACGGAAGAAAACGATGAACTGGTTGAAGACTGTTGCTGCTGCCGCCCTCGTGCAGGCCGCGCTCCTCGTGCCCGCCCATGCCGGCGACAACCTCAAGGCGATCCAGGCTGCCGGTGTGCTGAAGGTCGGTACGGAAGGCACCTATGCGCCATTCACCTTTCATGACGAGAGCGGCAAGCTCACCGGCTTCGATATCGAGATCGCCGAAGCCATTGCCGGGAAGCTCGGCGTCAAGGCGCAGTTCCTGGAAGGCAAGTGGGACGGCCTGATCGCCGGTCTCGATGCCAACCGCTACGACACCGTCATCAACGAAGTCGGCATCACCGATGCCCGCAAGCAGAAGTATGATTTCTCCGATCCCTACATCGCTTCCAAGGCCGTGCTGATCGTCAAGGACAGCAACACCGACATCAAGGATTTCCCTGATCTCAAGGGCAAGAAGTCTGCACAGTCGCTGACCAGCAACTTCGGCAAGCTCGCCACCGAGTCCGGCGCCGAACTCGTCGGCACCGACGGCTTCGACCAGTCGATCCAACTTGTGCTGACCGGCCGCGCCGATGCGACGATCAACGACAGCCTCTCCTTCCTCGACTTCAAGAAGCACAAGCCCGACGCGCCGGTGAAGATCGTCGCCCAGCAGGCCAATGCCGATTATTCCGGCGCCATCATCCGCAAGGGGGAGCCGGAACTGCAGGCCGCCATCAACAAGGCACTGGCCGATATCAAGGCCGATGGCACCTATGACAAGATCTCCAAGAAATACTTCGGACAGGACGTTTCGAAGTAAGGGAATAGGCAGAAACGTGAAATTGTGAAAAAGATGCGTCCGGGGACATCTCCGGACGCATTCTCTTATGGAAAGGGCGCTTCTGCGTGGAGCACTGGTTGCAATTGATGTGGGAGTCTTTGGGTACGCTGCTTTGGGCAGGGCTCGTCTTCACCATCCCGCTCACCCTGATCACCTTCGTCCTCGGCCTGCTGCTCGGCCTCGTCACCGCTGTCGTCAGGCTGTTTGGCCCGCGACCGCTCGTCGCCGTCGCGCGTTTCTATGTCTGGGTGATCCGCGGCACGCCGCTTCTGGTGCAGCTCTTCGTCATCTTCTACGGCCTGCCGAGCATGGGCATCCTGCTGGATGCTTTCCCCGCCGCCGTCATCGGCTTCACACTGAATGTCGGCGCCTACTCGTCCGAAATCATCCGCGCCGTCATCTCCTCCGTGCCCAAGGGCCAGTGGGAAGCGGCCTATTCCATCGGCATGAACTGGCGCCAGGCGATGAGCCGCACCATCCTGCCACAGGCGGCCCGCGTTGCCGTGCCGCCGCTGTCCAACACCTTCATCTCGCTGGTCAAGGACACCTCGCTTGCCGCCGCCATCACCGTGCCGGAGCTGTTCCAGGCCGCGCAGCGCATCGTCGCGACCACCTATGAGCCGCTGATCCTCTATATCGAGGCGGCCATTATCTATCTCGTGCTCAGCACCTTCCTGTCGACGCTGCAGGGCTACCTCGAACGCCGTTTCGCCCGCTCCGGCGGCACGCTGGAGGCACAGGCATGATCGAGCTGTCGCATATCGAAAAACGCTTCGGCGAAAACGTCATCCTCAAGGATATCAGCCTCGTCATCCCCGAAGGCACGGTGACGGCGCTTGTCGGACCCTCGGGCGGCGGCAAGAGCACGCTTCTGCGCTGCATCAATCTCCTCGAAATCCCTACGGCCGGCACCATCCGCATCGGCGACGAGACGGCCACCTTCCAGCCCGGCAAGAAGCCTGCCTGGCAGGACATCCAGAAGATCCGTCGCCAGACCGGCATGGTCTTCCAGAATTTCCAGCTCTTTCCGCATCAGACCGCCATCGGCAATGTCATGGAAGGCCTGACGACCGTGCTGCGCTGGCCGCAAGACAAGGCTCGCGCCCGCGCCGTCGAGCTTCTGACCAAGGTTGGCATGGCGCACAAGATCGACGCGTGGCCCTCGACACTGTCAGGCGGTCAACAGCAGCGTGTGGCGATCGCCCGCGCGCTTGCCCCCTCGCCGCGCGTGCTCCTCTGCGATGAGCCGACCTCGGCCCTCGATCCGGAATTGGCGGCGGAAGTGGTCGATGTTCTCGGCAAGCTTGCCAATGAGGGCACGACCATGGTGATGGCGACGCACGACCTGCGGCTTGCCTCGAAGATCGCCAATAATGTGGTCTTTCTCGAAGCGGGCAACATCGTCGAGACCGGCTCCTCCCGCAGCATCTTCGGCGCCCCGGCGCAGGAGCGCACCAAGCAATTCATCTCCACGCTCAATGCCGGCCACAGCTACGACATATGAGCGGCAGGGCATCGCGAAGCGCCCCTTGCGCCTTAAGAGGCGCATTGACGGCATGCAGCTTTCTGGTTAGCTCTTATGCCATGAACACGGCATTGGTCATGGTAGTGGTAGGAAGGCGCATGGGCAGGATGGTGTAACCATCCGGCGAAAGCTCCCATGCGCGGTAAGCAGGCTCCTGACGGGGCCTTTTTTATTGCCTGAAATCCGGGCAGCACCTCGTCAGATCTTCCTCGACCTCCCCCACTTCCAAGACGGACAAGGCCATGACGCGCAACCAGAGCCGCATCGAAAGTTCAGCAAAGCAAACCATCGAAAACCCGGAAACTGAAAGGGCGCCGCCGCGGCTGACGACCCTCATCCTGCTTTCGGCGCTTGCCGTGCTGCCGGTCAACATGATCCTGCCCTCGCTGCCGAAGATCGCTGCGGCATTCCATGCTGATTTCGCCCTCGTGAACCTCTCGGTTGCCGGCTTTTCCATCGTCACTGCGTTCCTGGAGGCGATCGGCGGCGCGATATCGGACCGCTTCGGCCGCCGGCCGGTCGTCCTGACGGCCCTCTCGGTCTTCATCGTCGCCTCGATCGGCTGCGCTCTCGCTCCTGACATCGGCATCTTCCTCCTATGCCGCATGATGCAGGCGTGCATCGGCCCCTGCTACTCCGTCGCCCTCGTCATCATCAAGGAAACTTCAAACGATCGGGAGGCCGCCAGCAAATTCGGCTATCTCGCCATGGGATGGGCGCTGGCGCCCATGGTCGGCCCCCTGTTTGGCGGTTCGCTGGACGAGGTTTTCGGCTGGCAGGCAAGCTTCGTCACCCTCGCAATCCTCGGCATCGCGGCCTTTCTTCTGTCCCTACGCGAACTGAAGGGATCGAGAGCGCCCACGCCGGATGCGCGGAGAAACTATCTTGCCTCTTACGGCCTGCTCCTGCGCTCGGCGCGATTCTGGGCCTTTACGCTCTGCATGGCGTGCTCGATGGGCGTGCTCTATATCTTCCTCGGAGGGGCGCCGCTCACGATCGGCGACACGCTTGGCGGCTCAAGCGCAATGCTCGGCTTCTATATGGGCCTGGTTCCCGCCGGCTTTATACTCGGCAGCTATCTGGCCGGCCGCTACGGGGCACGCATCCCGCTCGGCATGATCCTGGTCACGGCGCGGTTTCTGACCTGTATCGGCTTGATATCAGGCCTTGCCCTGTCGCTGTCCGGCATGACGCATGTTTGGGCGCTCTTCGGCCCCTGCATCTTCATCGGCATCGGCAACGGCCTCACCATGCCGGCGGCCAATAGCGGCGCGATGTCGGTACGATCAGATATGGTCGGGACAGCCGCGGGGCTCGCCGCCGCCATGCGGATATCGGGCGGCGCGCTCATCGGCTCCATTGCCGGACTATTCCTTGAGCGGTCGCCGACAATCCATACCCTGTTCACCCTGATGCTGATCTCGGCCTTGCTCGCGCTGCTTGCGGCATTCTGGGCTGCCATGATCGAGAAACGAGCCTGCTGAAGGGCAGCTAACCGACATGCTTGCTCATATGGACGAGAAAGCCGTCCTTAAGGGCTTCTTCGCGATCGATCGCATAGCCGTGTCTCAGATAGAGCTGCACGTTTTCGGCAAAACGCTTGTTGGTATAGAGCCGGAGTACCTTCAGGCCGAGCGAAGCAGCCACTTGCTCGGCATGGGCAAGCAGCTTTTTGCCTATGCCCTTTCCCTGATGGCGGGGCGATACGGCGATATTCTCGATCAACAGATGATCGGCGCCCGGCGCCATCTCGATCAGGGCCACGAGCTCGCCATCGGCCTCCACGAGATCGATGCGATGCTTGCGCACGGCTTCGGCATAGTCCGCCGTCATCGGCAGCGGCTCACGACCGATGAGCGGCACCCACTTGCCGTAGGCCTCGCGCGTCAGCGCGCGAATGGCATCGACATCGGCATCAGTTGCCGCCCGCAAGGAAATCGCTTCCGTCACTCCTCCATTCCCCTTCACTCGGCCAACTCGTTTGCTCGGCTTTTGCGGCAAGGTTTCCCGTCCTCCTCTCCGCTGCTGGAAATGTCAGGCCGGCAGAATCTTGTAACCCTTCGCGCCCCGCTCCACGCGTCCAAAGCCGGTAATGTGGCCGCCGGCGACGATCCAGCCTTCGCGGGCCGCATCTTCCAGAGCGGCTTGGCGGGTCCGGGCCGCCTGCCCGGGATCGAGATCATAGGCGAGGCCGATTTTCGGGTCACCGGGCTGCAGATCTCCCACATGCAGGGTATCCCCCCAGATCAGCAAGGAATTGTCGCCGCCGCGAAGCAGATAGCCTGTGTGGCCGGGCGTGTGCCCCGGCAGCGAATGCGCCTCTACGCCAGCTAGCACTTCGCCTGGCCCGATCCGCTTTATACGCGACCCGTAGACGGGCTGCAGCTGCTCGGCAATCTTGAAGCCACCGCGTCTCGCCTCCGGCAGCGCCTCACGTTCAGCCTGATCGGTGAAAAAGGCGATATCACGCTGCGGTACGAACACCTCTGCATGCGGGAAATACGGCTCGTCGCCATCGAACAGGCCGAGTGCATGATCGCCATGGATATGGGTGAGCAGAACGCCCTGGATTTCATCCGGCGAAATACCCGCATCATGCAATGCCGATCGTGCATGGCCGTATTTCGGCCCCCAGGACGTGCCCGTCCCGGCATCGATCAGAAAAGCCCCGGCAGGCCCGCGCAGAAGGAAGCAGTTCACATTCACCTGAAGCGTCGGCTTGCCCCAGGTTTCAATCGCGTGCCGCCGGGCAGCATCGCCATCCGCGTGGACCAACACATCCGCCGGCGCCTCGAAGAGGCCGTCGAGCAGAAGTGTAACGTCGTATTGCCCGATATGCAGGGAACGATCAGTCATGGCTGCGCCTCTGTCCGAAAAGCTGCACAAAAAGGGCCGGCTCCGAGCCGGCCTTTTTCGTATCTCTATGGACGCTCAGGCGCCGTAGACGACAAGCAGATCCTTGGCGTCGATCTGGTCGCCGGCGCGCACCAGCACCTCGGAGATCGTGCCGTCCTTCTCCGCATGCAGCGCCGTTTCCATCTTCATCGCCTCGATCGAGACGAGAACATCGCCGGCCTTGATAGCCTGTCCAGACGAAACGAAGACCGTGGAGATGACACCCGGCATCGGCGCGCCGACATGGGCTGCATTGCCCGTCTCAGCCTTGCGGCGCACGGCGCTGCCGGAAGCGCCATGGGCGCGATCCGGCACCTTGATGCGGCGTGGCTGGCCGTTGAGCTCGAAGAATACGGTCACCATGCCCTTGTCGTCGGTCGCCGTCATCGCCTGGTTGACGACGACAAGCGTCTTGCCTTTCTCGATTTCGGCAAACAGCTCGCCGCCTTCCTTCAAGCCATAGAAATAGGCGGGCGTCGGCAGCACCGAGACCGGGCCATAGGTATCTGCGGCCAGCGCATAGTCGGTGAAGACCTTCGGATACATCAGGTAGGAGGCGAATTCGAAATCATCGACCTTGCGCTCCAGCTTGGTCTCGATCGCTTTGCGCTCGGCATCGAGATCGGCCTCGGCAAGCAACGAACCCGGGCGCACCGTATAGGGCTTGTCGCCCTTCAGCGCCTTCTTCTGCAGGGCATCAGGCCATCCGGCCGGCGGCTGGCCGAGATCGCCCTTCAGCATGGAGACGACCGATTCCGGAAAGGAAACCTCCCGATCCGGGCTGACGACGTCGGACACCGTCAAGTCCTGGCTCACCATCATCAGCGCCATGTCGCCGACGACCTTGGAAGACGGCGTTACCTTGACGATATCGCCAAACATCTGGTTGGCGTCGGCATAGGCCTGCGCCACCTCGTGCCAGCGGGTCTCGAGGCCAAGCGAACGCGCCTGTTCCTTGAGGTTGGTGAACTGTCCACCGGGCATTTCATGCAGGTAGACTTCCGAAGCCGGTCCCTTGAGATCGCTCTCGAAGGCAGCATACTGGTGGCGCACGGCCTCCCAGTAGAAGGAGATGCGGCGGATCCATTCCGGATCGAGGCCCGGATCGCGTTCCGTGCCCTTCAATGCCTCGACGATCGAGCCGAGGCATGGTTGCGAGGTATTACCCGACAGCGCATCCATGGCCGCATCGACGGCATCGACGCCGGCATCGACGGCGGCGAGCACCGTTGCAGCCGCAATGCCCGACGTATCATGGGTGTGGAAGTGGATCGGCAGGCCGGTCGCCTCGCGCAGTGCCTTGAACAGCACCTTGGCAGCAGCAGGCTTCAGCAGGCCGGCCATGTCCTTCAGCGCGATGATGTGCGCACCGGCCTTTTCCAGCTCGACGGCAAGATCGGTATAGTACTTCAGATCATATTTCGGGCGGGCGGAATTGAGGATATCGCCCGTGTAGCAGATCGCCGCCTCGCAGAGCTTGTTCTCCTCGGCAACGGCATCCATCGACACGCGCATGTTTTCGACCCAGTTCAGGCAATCGAAGACGCGGAACAGATCGACACCACCCTTGGCAGCCTGACGAACGAAGTATTTGACGACGTTGTCGGGATAGTTGGTGTAGCCGACGCCATTGGCGCCGCGCAGCAGCATTTGCAGCAGCAGGTTCGGCGCCGCTTCGCGGATGAGCGACAGGCGCTCCCACGGATCTTCGGTGAGGAACCGCATGGAAACGTCGAAAGTGGCGCCCCCCCAGCATTCCAGCGACAGCAGCTGCGGCAGGGCGCGCGCATAGGTGCCCGCTACGCTGGCAATATCATAGGTACGCATGCGCGTGGCGAGCAGCGACTGATGGCCGTCGCGCATCGTCGTGTCGGTCATCAATACGCGTTTTTCATTGCGCATCCATTCGGCGAATTTCTGCGGGCCGAGCTTGTCGAGCAGCTGCTTGGTGCCGTCTGGGACCTTCGCGTCGATATAGGGCAGGACCGGTTCGGACGCCTTCGGCGAAGGTGTCGGGCGGCCGCGCGTTTCGGGATGACCGTTGACGGTGACATCGGCGAGATAGGTCAAAAGCTTGGTGGCGCGATCCTGGCGCTTGACCTGCTGGAACAGCTCCGGCGTCGTATCGATAAACCGCGTCGTATAGCTGTTGTCGCGGAATTTCGGGTGGGTGATGATCGCTTCGAGGAAGGTCAGGTTCGTCGCCACGCCGCGGATGCGGAATTCGCGCAGCGCACGATCCATGCGGGCGATCGTCTCGTCCGGCGTCGACGCCCAGGCCGTCACCTTGACCAGCAGCGGATCGTAGAAGCGGGTGATGATGGCGCCTGAATAGGCCGTGCCGCCGTCGAGACGGATGCCGAAGCCGGCGGCAGAACGATAGGCGGTGATGCGGCCATAATCCGGAATGAAATTGTGCTCGGGATCTTCTGTCGTCACGCGGCACTGCAGTGCATGGCCGTTGAGGCGAATATCCGCCTGCTTCGGAACGCCCGATTCCGGCGTGCCGATGGCAAAACCGTCGAGGATGTGGATCTGCGCCTTGACGATATCGATGCCGGTGACGACTTCGGTCACCGTATGCTCGACCTGGATGCGCGGATTGACTTCGATGAAGTAGAATTTGCCGGTATCGGCATCCATCAGATATTCGACGGTGCCGGCACCGACATAATTGGTTGCTCCGGCGATCTTCAGCGAATAGGCCGCCAGCTCCTGGCGCTGCGCATCGGTGAGATAGGGCGCCGGCGCGCGCTCCACGACCTTCTGGTTGCGGCGCTGAACGGAACAGTCACGCTCGAACAGATGCACGACATTGCCGTGCGTATCACCAAGCACCTGGCTTTCGACGTGGCGGGCACGCTCGACCAGCTTTTCGAGGTAGACTTCATCCTTGCCGAAGGCAGCCATCGCCTCGCGCTTGGCCTCGGTCACTTCCTTGGCAAGATCGGCCTCGGAGCGGATGGCGCGCATGCCGCGACCGCCGCCGCCCCAGGATGCCTTGAGCATCACCGGATAGCCGATCTCTTCGGCCATCTTGGCGACTTCCGCCATGTCGTCGGGCAGCGGCTCGGTTGCCGGGACCACGGGCACGCCGACCGAGATCGCCAGATTGCGGGCGGCGACCTTGTTGCCGAGCTGGCGCATCGTGTCGGCGCGCGGGCCGATGAAGATGATGCCGGCGGCATCGCAGGCATCGACGAATTCCGGGCTCTCGGAAAGCAGTCCGTAACCGGGATGGATCGCATCAGCACCGGAGAGCTTGGCGACGCGAATGATCTCGTCGATCGACAGATAGCTCTCGATCGGACCGAGATCGCGGGCAAGATGCGGGCCGCGGCCCACCTGATAGCTCTCGTCCGCCTTGAAGCGATGCAGTGCCAGTTTGTCTTCCTCGGCCCAGATGGCCACCGTTTTTATGCCAAGCTCGTTGGCGGCACGGAATACGCGGATGGCGATTTCGGAACGGTTGGCAACCAGGATCTTGGAAATGGGCAATGCAGTCTCCTCATGCATCGAAACGGGCAATGCTGCACCCGCGAAGAAAATTCTTAACTTCTTGTCACAAGAAGTGTCAATTTCCCCGGCGGGTCGGAAATCAAAATAGTTGCCGCTACGGAATAAGTCCGTTTCTGAAAGCAATGGCAACGATGTGCTGTCGGTTCTTGGCTTTCAGCTTGTCCTGAATGCTGTTCATGTACCAATCGACCGTGTGATTGGAGATCGCCAGCAGCCGGCTGATCTCGATCGACGTCATGCCATCGGCCAGATGGCTCAGCACTTCGAGCTCGCGCTTGGTCAGCTTCAGATCGTCCTTGGCAGCCTCCTCCAGCGATTGCGCCTCGTCGCGCAGCTCCAGAAGCCGCCAGAACGCCTTCTTGGCAACCGCATCGAACAGAGACAGCTCCGTCGGCGACAGATCCACAGCGTCGCCGCCGATCGTCATGGTGCCAAGCAGACCGTTGCGCCCGTGAATCGGGAAGATGTAGCCGTCGACCAGCCCGTTGGCGCGAGCATCCGCCATCATCTGTTCCATTCGCCGCCAAAGCGGGTCCAATTTCTGCGCGGCCACGGCATCGCTCCAGCGAAATGGACGCTGCGCCCGGGTGGCATAGCGCGCCACCGGATCCACAAGCATGTATCTCTTGTTCATATAGGTCAGCGGCCATTTGTCGGGCCATCGACCCGCCAGAATGAAGCTGGCGATATCGACATTCGGTCGCGGCTGCTTCAGCAATCCATAAAAATCGAACTTGTAGGAACGCAGCACAAGCTCGAGTTCACCCACGACATTCTTGGCAAGCTTGCATTCTTCGATGACCACAAGCAGTTGTAATAAAGAATGGATATTCACATCTACCCCTTGGCTTTTCAGCCTGAATTGCTGGCGCGCGGACATCCCCATTCATGTCCCCCCGGTTCAAAACGCACCTCGTCGCCAGCGACCTCCCCATGCCCACATGGAATTAAACGCTTATGGCGAGCTTTTTGTCATTCAACCCTGGATGGCAAATCTTGCGCGATATGGGAACGCGACGCCACGAGAAACCATAAACTGTCATATTTTAGCGAAGACCGATAGCGCCTGCTACATGATCTCGCGCGTATGACGCGAAAATTATCGTGAGAAAACAGCTTCAGATTCCGTTAATCGCCGGTTCAGGTAGCGATCTGTAGTGTCGCAGCATTCCTAGTTTTGCTTGTGCAAGAGGGTGCCAGACGTGTCGCTGTTCAAAGTCTATGCAAGAGCCCTGAAGTATCTTGGCGCGTATCGATATCGCGTCTGGATGGTCGTGATCGCAAACATCGCATTGGCGATGACGACGATCTACGAACCGGTTCTATTCGGCCGCATCTTCGACGCCATTGCCAAGAAAGAGGCAGTGACGCCGACCATGATGCTCTGGGCCGGTTTTGCCGTGTTCAGTGCCGTGGCCTTCATCGTCGTGTCCCGAGAGGCGGATCGCCTTGCGCATGGCCGCCGCGCATCCTTGCTGACCGAAGCATTCGGCCGCATCATTTCCATGCCCCTGTCCTGGCATAGCCAGCGCGGCACGGCGAGTGCGCTGAACACGCTGCTGCGTGCCTGCGAAGCACTGTTCGGCCTGTGGCTCGAATTCATGCGCAATCACCTGACGACCGCCGTTGCGCTGGTCGTGATGATCCCGACCGCCATGGCCATGGACCTGCGTCTCTCGGCCGTGCTCATCCTGCTCGGCATTTTCTACTGGACCATCGGCCAGCTCGTCATGAGCCGGACGAAGGACGGCCAGACTTCGGTCGAAGGCCACTACAATACGGTCTTCTCGCATGTCAGCGACTCGATCAGCAACGTGTCGGTGCTGCATAGCTACAACCGCATCGAAGCCGAAACCAAGGCGCTGAAGTCCTTCACCGAGCGGCTGCTTGCCGCCCAGTATCCGGTCCTCGACTGGTGGGCACTTGCCGGCGCGCTGAACCGCACCGCCTCGACTGTTGCCATGATGGCGATCCTGATGATCGGCACCGTGCTCGTCCAGGACGGCAGCCTCAGCCTCGGCGCGCTGATCACCTTCATCGCCTTCGCCAACGTGCTGATCGGCCGTCTGGAACAGCTGCGTAACTTCGCCAACCAGATTTTCGAAGCACGCGCCAAGCTGGTGGACTTCTACACGCTGGAAGATTCGGTCCGCGAACGCGAAGAGCCGGCTGGCCTGGCCGAAATCAAGGACGTCAAGGGCGAAGTGGAATTCCGCAACGTTTCCTTCGGCTTTGCCAGCACCTCGCAGGGCCTGCACGACATCTCCTTCAAGGTGAAGGCTGGCCAGACCGTTGCCATCGTCGGCCCGACCGGCGCCGGCAAGACGACGCTGGTCAACCTGCTGCAGCGTGTCTTCGATCCGCAGTCCGGCCAGATCCTCGTCGACGGCAACGATATTACCAAGGTGACGCGCCGCTCGCTGCGCCGCTACATCGCCACCGTCTTCCAGGATGCCGGCCTACTGAACCGCTCGATCAGCGACAACATCCGCCTCGGCCGCGAAGGCGCGACCCAGGAAGAGATGATCCGCGCTGCTCAGGCGGCCGCCGCCAACGACTTCATCGAAACCCGCGAAAGCGGCTACGAGACCCGTGTCGGCGAGCGTGGCAACAAGCTGTCCGGTGGTGAACGCCAGCGTATCGCGATTGCCCGCGCCATTCTGAAGGACGCGCCGATCCTCGTGCTTGACGAAGCCACAAGCGCGCTCGACGTTGAAACGGAGAACAGGGTCAAGGCGGCGATCGACAATCTTCGCCAGAACCGCACGACCTTCATCATCGCCCACCGCCTGTCGACGGTACGCGAGGCTGATATCGTCCTCTTCCTCGAGAACGGTCGCGTCATCGAGAACGGCAGCTTCAGCGCGCTCAGCCAGAGCAACGGCCGCTTCGCCGCCCTGCTGCGCGCCAGTGGTATCCTGACGGACGAAGAAGTCCGCAAGGCACATACGACGGAACACGAAGCCGCCTGATCTTCGCAAGGGGCCCAAGATCGAAGCCGGGAGAGCACCGCTCTCCCGGCTTTTTGCTGTCGAGGATTTGGCTTGATGACAATTGTCAGGCAAGCACAGCGCGATCGGCAGCCCCGTGCCTGGCCCCTCACCCCAACCCTCTCCCCGCAAGCGGGGAGAGGGGGTTTACCGCACAAGGTCAGAACCTTTCTCCGCGAGTGCAGAAAACGCGGAGCAGGTCCCCTCTCCCCGTTTCAACGGGGAGAGGGTTAGGGTGAGGGGCAATACCCGGAAAGAATGAGCCAGGAAAACGCAGCCGGCCCCAAAACAAAGAAAGGCCCGGCGGGAAAACCGGGCCTTTCCGCTTTTCTGATCGGAGGTCAATTCGGCTGGGCGCTACCAGGAGTTAACATCGGCACCCAACCGAGATCGGATCAGAACTTGCGCTCGAAGCGGAGTACGCCGGCCCACTGGTTGCGGTCGGCGGCATCCCAATTGGTGTAGGAGACTTCCGGCTCGATCAGCAGATCCTTGACCGGACGCCAGGCAACGTTGGCCGTGGCGGCGAAGATCTTCGAGTCGGTGTAGGCCACCTGAGCGTTGGCCTGCAGCTTCGGGTTCAGCTGATAGCTGGCACCGGTCCAGAAGGCCCAGTCGCCCCAGCCGCAATCCGCGCCATTGGTCGGGCAGGCGGAACGGTTGCTGTTGAGATAGGAGCCGGCATACTTGTTCAGCTTGTCGCCGTTCGTATTCCAGCCGCCCATCAGGAAGGCCTTGAAGGCGCCGAAGTCGGCGTCGACGCGAGCCTTGATCGCACCCTCCTCGACGACGCTGTCATAGCCCCCGATGACCCGAAGGGTCCATGCACCCGTCTTGTAGCCGGCGCCGAGAACGACGTCCGGAGCATAGTGGTTGCCCTTGCCGGTCTGCCATGCGCCGCCATAGGACGAGGTGTCGCTCGCCGAGTTGGAATCTTCCAGCGAGATCACGGCCGTAAAGCCATTGCCGGCGTCATATTTGTAGGTGAGCTGGTTGAGCTCCTTCGGGCCGTCATAAATGACGTCGTCGTTGATGACGTTGCCGGCATAGCCCATGTAGTAATTGTACTGCGAGTCCGCCTTGCCGACGAGGAAGCCGCCGAGGCTGATATTGGCCCAGAGCAGCTTGGTGCTGGTGGTGTTGCCGTCGTTCCAATCCCAGCGGATAACCGTATTGGTCTTGAGCGGGCCATATTCGGTGTCCGTCGCCGTATCAACGGCCAGCTCAGCGCGCGTGTGCCACAACGTACCGACCTTGCTGCGGGCATTATAGGCATCATGCCATTCGCCTTCGGTGCGAACGCGGCCGCCGACTTTCAGGCAGGTTTCAGTGCCAGGAATAAAGAAGTAGCCGGCGCCATAGGCGTCGCAAATGCGAACATACTGAAGCGGTTCCGGCTCGGCAGCCACGATGGCGTCAGCCGCCTGTGCTCCCGATGCAGCGGCCAAAGCGGCAGCAGAACCGAGAAGAAGACTTCTGATATTCATAGATTACTCCAATCCAAAATAGATTGGGCATGAGTTATCGCGCCGAAAATTCGACGATCCCTACCCCATTCCCGATTTTGACAATCCCCACGATTGCCCAGCGGCTCCTTTCGGAAACGCCGGCGACGCGATGGCGGCACTCCCCGAGCGCCGTCACGTCGTCGATATAACAATTAAATTTTGCACAACAAGATTTTGGGCACTCTAATTTTTGCCGCAACGCACTCGGACGGTTTTGCGTTGCAGAAAAATCACGTCACACTTCCTTCGCGAAAGTGTCACAATGAAATTATAGAGGGAAATCAGATGATTGAGCCGCAACTGATGCGCGGCTCCAGGAGGCACTCAGTGGCGCTTTCCGATATGCATGGGCATCGCAATCGCCCTCGCCGGTGTCTTCTCAGTCCGTTGAGCGCCGACCTGGAGCCGCTTGTGCTCGAGATGATAGGCATAAAGGAACTGCGAGGCGATACCGATCGCGACATAGATCGCGCCGATGACCGGGTTCGAATGGGTCACATAAAGCAGGACCTGGCCGGCCATGGCGAGGATCGTACCAGCGACGAAGATGCTCAGCGAATGCCGCCCAAGGATTGTCAGCGGATGGTTGGCTGAACGGCGCAGGAACCGCGAAATCGAGGGGACGCTGACGATCAGATAGGCAAGCGCCAGCACATGCAGCAATCGCGGCAGCGACAGGAACGTCTTGTCAAAGCCGGTGACCACAGTCGGCAGGCCGAGCGTCGCCAAATAGTCGCCAAGCACCCAGAGCTTGTCCGTTACCCAGATGAAGGACAGCAGCACATAGGCCGCAGCAATCGCGATCAGCACGGGATGAACGGGAACCCGTCCGCCACGCTTCACATGCATCGTAGCGGTAAAGCCGATGACGAAGAGGAATTGCCAGGACAGCGGATTGAGGAACCAGAAGCCGTCGAGCAGCGTCGTATGCGGCGCGATGTAATAGGTGCCCGACACAAGCCAGACGCCGGCGGAAACAACAAGCAGAAGCACTCGGCTTTTCGCTTCCAGCAGCATGATCAGCGGTAGCATCAGAAACAGGGCGGCATACATCGGCAGGATGTTGTTGTAGCCGATCTGGTGCCCAAGCGTCAGCAGCGCCGGAATGCCGCGCGCCGGATCCATCAGCAGCGCGAGGATGTTCACTTCCGTCAGGAGGCCCTTCTGGTGGAATATCCAGGCGCCGGAAATGAACAGGATCAGCGTCACGAAGGTCGTGATCATATGTGCGGTATAGAGTGTGAAGGCGCGCTTCACCGCCTTCCACATCATCGCCAGCCGGTTACCGGGAGAAAACCTCGTTCCATAGGCCAGGCCCACGGAAATGCCGGAGATCAGCACAAAGGCTTCGGCTCCATCGGAAAATCCGAAATTCTTCGAGGTTATCGATTCGAAGATCTGCCCGGGAACGTGATTGATGAAGATCATGATCAAAGCCAAGGCTCTCAGGACATCCAGTCGTGTGTCCCGCGTCGCAACTGGCTTCGGCACGTTGATCAGTTGCGCCGATGTCAGGCCGATATTCGCCCTTGAGTTCATCAAACTCTCCTGTTCCAACAATCAAATGCAATCAAGGCCAAAGAGTTCCCCCTTTGGCCCCGATCTTCGAAGTGAAACAGTGCATAAACGCGACTGTTCGATCGGATGGCCCTCTTCGGGATGGGCGACCGCCCTGTCATTACAGTGACCGAGTATCGCATCGCATCGGGCGCTTTTGAGACGGAAATACGGCGATTTCCGCTCGATAGATTGCGGATTGTTGTCTGCCGCAAAGTCATCTTAGTTCGAAAGCAGCGCCGGCCTGACACAAACTCACCTGTGTTTCACGCGAAGGCCGAAAAAGCCTTCGATTGCTACGCGATGCAGCCATTTGGCCGATCCTGAACACCAGGTCCAACCGCCACAGCCGGTCAATTTCGCTTCGCTATAAATATCAGCGGCAGCGATATCGGGCTCTACACGATAGATATCGGCCAGATCACGATCGCGTGCATGTCGTCACCACAAGCGAATCGTCGTCACCTGGCGGAGCTTATCGCTTGAACAAGGAGGGATGTCACGGGTGAAAATGGCGACGGCAGAACCGCGCGAAAAAACGCGGCATCGACAACTCGGTCGGCCGCGCTTTCGATATTCGCCATTTAGGGAATTGGATTTTGCCAGAACCTATTCGTAAAAGGCGACCAGACCCGGTGCCTTCTCGAAGATCTCATCAATCAGACAACGATGCCGCAAACGATGGCCGCAACGAACAGAAACGCCGCGGAAAACAGAACGACATGAATCGCGGTCTGTATCTTGTGCCGCGTCTTGGCGGCTCGCTTGGAACCATCGAACTGATTCACATGCGTATTCGACATACCCAAATTCGCCATGTGTTGCCTCCGTTCGTTTTTCTTATCTATCCCGGCTTAAGCCCAGAAGCGGATATTCATACATTTCCTATCAATTAGGTAGAGATGAATTTCCGTCCAGAACTCCGCCTGAGAAAAAATAAACCACTGGATTGCAAAGGGCTCAAAAGATCGGCAAGGCCAAATCAGCAGAGAATGCGGCGAGCCCAAATCAAGCTGCGCTCGATGGCGCTGGTATCGGCGGCCTGCTCTTCGGCAGGTCCGGCCTGGCGGCGGCTATTGTCTTCGCAATGAGAAGTAGACCGTGCACCTTCCTGCTTCGCCGGAACCGGCGGATGAAGATATCCCATGGTCATGCCACCCATGAAAAACATGCCTGCCTCCACTTGCGTGTGACCCTTAATCGGGATCACGAAAGTTAACCGCCATTAACGAGATCATGACAGAATTGCGGCAGGTGTCAATAGTCTACAGGATTGGTCGTGTTTCAAGGGCGATTCGTTAATGCCGCCCGAGGGTTGGATATCGTCCGCTCAGGCGCGGACGAAACCCTTGCTGGCGATCATCAGATTGCGCGTATAGTCTTCCTTGACGTCGCCTGCCGCCAGTTGCTGAGCACTCAGCCGCTCGACGATCGCGCCGTTGCGCATGACCACCAGACGCTCGCACATATGCGTAACGACGCCGAGATCGTGGCTCACCATGACGAATGTCAGATTGCGATCTCTGCGCACCTGTTCGAGCAGGTTGAGCACTTCCGCCTGCACCGACGCATCGAGAGCCGAAGTCGGCTCGTCGAGCAGCAGGATCGACGGTTCGACGATCAGCGCGCGGGCGATGGCAACGCGCTGACGCTGGCCACCGGAGAGCTGGTGCGGATAGCGGAAACGGAAACCGGTCCCGAGCCCCACTTCATCCAGCGCCCTGGCGATGCGTGTCTCGCTGTCGCCGATACCATGGATCGCCAGCGGCTCCAGTAGCAACCGGTCGATCGTCTGACGCGGATGCAGCGACCCGTAGGGGTCCTGGAACACCATCTGCACCTGGCGATAGAAGGCCCTGCTGCGCCGCGCGCCCTTCAACTGCTCGCCACCGACACGGATCGTGCCGTCGGCAACGGGCGCAAGGCCCGCAACGGCGCGCAGCAGCGTCGACTTGCCGGAGCCGGATTCGCCGACCAGGCCGAAGGATTCGCCCTTGTTCACCTCGACGCTGACGGCATCGAGAGCATAGTAGCCATCATAGACGACGCTGAGGCCATCAACTGCAAGCGTTGCCGTCATGCCGCCCACTCCGGCTTGCGATCGAGAACCGGCAACGGATGACGGTTCTCGCCGATCACGGGCATGCAGTTCAGCAGGCCGCGCGTATAGGGATGCTGGGCATTGTTCAGTTCGGAAGCCTTGATTTCCTCCACGACCCTGCCTGCATACATGACGATCACCCGATCGCAGAAGGACGACACCAGCCGCAGATCGTGCGAGACGAAGATCAGCCCCATGCCGCGTTCGGAAACCAGCTTGTCCATGATGCCAAGCACATCGAGCTGTACGGTAACGTCGAGCGCCGATGTCGGCTCGTCGGCGATCAGCAATTCCGGCCCGGCGATCAGCATCATGGCGATCATGACACGCTGGCCCATGCCGCCCGAGACCTCGTGCGGATGCAGGTTGTAGACACGGGCGGGGTCGCGGATCTGGACGGCTTCGAGCATGGCCATGGCACGGTCGCGCGCCTCTCCCCTGCCGATTTTCTCATGCGTACGCAGCGTCTCGGTAATCTGCTTGCCGATGGGTATGACGGGATCGAGTGAATATTTCGGATCCTGCAATACCATGGCGATGCGCTTGCCACGCAGCGACCGGCGCTCTTTGGCGGAAATCGACAGCAGATCCATGCCGCTGAAATTCAACTTGTCGGCGCTGATGAGGGCGTGTGGCGGTGTCAGCCCCATAATGGCCCGGCCGGTCTGCGATTTGCCCGAGCCGCTTTCGCCGACGATGCCAAGCCTTTCGCGGCCAAGCGTGAAGGACACGCCGCGCACGGCCTCGATGATACCAGTGCGAGTGGGATAGCGGACCCTGAGGTTCTCTACGGTCAGCAGCTCTGTCATTGGCCGCTCTCCTTTGGATCGAGCGCGTCGCGCAGGCCATCGCCGAGCAGGTTGAAGCCGAGGCTGACGATCAGGATCGCGATGCCGGGCATGGCCGCCACCCACCACTGATCGAGATAGTATTTGAAGCCGCTTGCGATCATGACGCCCCATTCCGGCAAAGGCGGCTGCGCGCCAAGTCCGAGGAAGCCGAGACCAGCGGCGGTCAGGATGACGCCCGCCATATCGAGCGTGACGCGGACGATCACCGAGGAGATGCAGAGCGGCATAACGTGGCGGAAGATGATGCGCAGCGACGAGGCGCCCATCAGCTGCACCGCAGCGATATAGTCGGAGCGCCTGACGGTCATCGTTTCGGCCCGCGCCAGACGCGCATAGGGCGGCCAGGAAGTAATGGCGATGGCGATGACGGCGTTCTCGATGCCAGCCCCGAGCGCACCGGCGAAGGCAAGCGCCAGCACCAGCTTCGGGAAGGCGAGGAAGATGTCGGTGATGCGCATCAGGATCGTATCGGTCCAGCCACCGAGATAACCGGAGACCATGCCGATGATCAGCCCGATCGGCGCCGATATGATCGCAACGAGCACGACGATATAGAGCGTCCAGCGCGAACCGTAGATCAGGCGAGACAGGATATCGCGCCCGAGATCGTCGGTACCGAGAAGATAGCCCGGCGTGCCTGGAGGCTTCAGATAGGCATTGCTAAGGTCGCCAATGATGGGCGAATGCGGCGCGATGACATCGGCGAGTGCGGCCACCAGCACCAGTGCGACGATAATCAGCAATCCGACGACGGCCAAACGATTGGCGGAGAATTGCCGCCACGTGACGTAGGCACGCCCCAGTCTTGCCTGCCGGCGCGATTGCGGCCGGTCGGACAACAGCCAATCCCTCAGGCTGGGTTGGGTGATCTCAGCCGTCATTTACGTCGGGTCCTTGGATCTAGGGTCCGATAGAGCAGATCGGAAATCAGGTTGATGGCAATGAAAACCGTGCCGATGACAATCGTCCCACCGAGCACGGCGTTCATGTCGGCATTGCGCAGGGAACTGGTGATGTAGAAGCCGATGCCCGGCCAGGAGAACACGATCTCCGTCAGCACCGAGCCCTCCAGCAGCGATGCGTAGGAAAGCGCAATCACCGTGATCAGCGGCACCATGGCGCTGCGCAAGGCATGGCCCCAGATCACCCGCGTCTCGGAAAGACCCTTGGCGCGCGCGGCAACGATATATTCCTGCCCCAGCTCGTTCAGCATGAAGCTGCGCGTCATGCGGCTGATATAGGCAAGCGCGAAATAGCCGAGCAGCGAGGCCGGCAGAATGATATGGCGGAACACGTCCCAGAAGACGTCCCACTGTCCCTGCATGGCACTGTCCAGCAGGAAGAAGCCGGTAACCGGCGTGAAGGTATATTCGAAGGCGATATCGATACGGCCGGGATAGGCGACCCAGTTCAGTTTCGCATAGAAGATGACCAGCGACACCATCGCCAGCCAGAAGACCGGCAGCGAATAGCCGACAAGACCGATGACACGGACGATCTGGTCGATGAAGCTGTTGCGCTTGACTGCGGCAAGCACGCCGAAGGGAACGCCGAACAGCGCACCGATGATCGTACCGACCGTCGCAAGCTCCATCGTCGCCGGGAAGACCCGTTTGATGTCGTCCATGACGGGATTGGTCGTCAGCACCGACGTGCCGAAATCGCCGCTGAGCGCACTCAGCAGGTAATAGTAGAACTGCTGATAAAGCGGCTGGTCGAGATGCATCTCGCGGCGCAGACGCTCCACGACTTGCGCCGGAGCATGGTCGCCAGCGATCGCAAGCGCCGGATCGATCGGTATGACGCGCCCGATGAAGAAGGTGACGGCCAGAAGGCCAAGATAGGTCGTGACCGCAACGACGAGGAATCGCAGCAGACCCATGAAAAAAGGAGCGGCACGGCCCTTCTTGGGCCGCACCTGCATTTTCCGTTCGACGGTGCTCAAAGAACTAATCCTACCGGATTATCGCTTCGATATCGGCCAGACGAAGTTGTTGTCGAAGCTCGGGCCGAGCTTGAAATTCTCCACATCCTTGCGATAGCCGGCGACTTCCGTCTGCTGATAGAGGATGATGAAGGGGCTCGCGTCCAGGAATTTCTTCTGGATTTCCTGATACATGGCACCGCGCTTGGTAGCGTCGCTCTCGAAGAGTGCAGCCTTGGCTTCCTTCTCCAGCTCAGGAGAGGTCCAGGTGTTGCGCCAGGTCAGCGTCTTGTTGGTGCTGGTGTCGGAATTGTCGTCGTTGGTCGTGAAGGTATCGGCGTTAGAATGGGGGTCCCAATAATCCGGGCCCCAGTTGCCGAAATAGATATCGTGGTTACGGGCACGATACTTCGTCAGCTTCTGCTTGCCGTCGCCGGGGATGAGCTCGACCTTGATGCCGGCCTGGCCGAGCGTCTGCTGGATCGCGGTTGCAATGCTCGTATCCGGCTCGATGCTGCGCACGTCCATGGTGATCGAGAAACCATTCGGCAGGCCTGCCTTGGCCAGCAGTTCCTTGGCCTTGGCAACGTCGAGCTTGAACGGGTTTTCATCCAGCGAGCCGAGCATGCCCTTCGGTTCGAAGGTCTGATGGATCTCGCCGATGCCCTTGATCAGGGTCTTGCCGATGGCGTCGTAGTCGACCAGATATTTGAACGCCTGCTGCACTTCCGGCTTGGCAAGGTTCGGATTCTTCTGGTTGAGGCTCATATAGTAGATCGTGCCCTTCGGCGCGCTAGTCGAAGCCAGCTGCGGGTTCTTGTCCACGGCCTCGAGATCGGTCGGCGACAGGTTGCGGGCGATATCGATATCGCCGTTCTCCAGCGCCAGGCGCTGCGCCGAGCTTTCCTTCATGAAGCGGTAGATGACGCGGTTCAGCTTCGCCTTTTCGCCGTAGTAATTGTCGTTGCGCTCAAGCACGACCGCTTCGTTGGCGCGCCATTCGCGCAGCTTCAGCGGGCCGGAGCCAGCAAAGCCGGTCTTCAGCCAGCCATTGCCGAAATCATTGTCATACTTGTAGTCGGCCGATGGCGTCACTGGCTTGACGTGCTGCAGCGTCAGCTTCTTGTCGACCACTTCGGCGACCGTTGCCGTCAGGCAGTTCAGCACGAAGCTCGGTGCGTAAGGCTTGTCGACGGTGAAGGTGAAGGTGTTCGGATCGGTCGCCTTGGCCTTTTCCGTCACATTGTCGCCGGTGAGGCCGAACTGGGTAAGGATGAAGGCCGGGCTCTTGTCGAGCTTGACGACGCGCTCGAACGACCAGGCAACATCGTCGGCGGTGATCGGGTTGCCGGACGCGAACTTCAGGCCGGGCTTCAGCTTGAACGTATAGGTCAGGTGATCGTCGGAGACAGACCAGCTCTCGGCAATATCGGCCTTGATCTTGGAGGTGTCGTTGATGTCGAGGCGGACGAGCAGGCTATAGGTGTTGCCGGTGATTTCAGCCGTGGAGAGCTCATAGGCTTCGGCCGGATCCATGCTGAGAATATCGTCGAAGGCAAAGCCTTCGACCAGCGTGTCCTTGGGCGTTGCGGCATAGGCATTCGGCGCGGCCATCAGCAGAAGCGACAGAGCCACGCCGGCGGAAAGCGCCCGAAAACGGCCATTCATCTTGGTGATAATCATTATTGTCATTCCCCTTTTTTAAAAACTCGAAGCAATGTCAGGACGCACTCGTTGAGTTGCCTTCCTTCCAGGCGGACGCCAGGACGCGAAGCCAGTTCTCCCTGCACAGCTTTGCAAGATCTGCCTCACCATATCCAACGTTCCGAAGAGCGGCAATCAGCTTCTGGTTACCTGCTGCATCGCTAATTTCCTCAGGAATGGTGGCGCCGTCGAAGTCCGATCCGAGGCCGACGCAATCGATGCCGACACGCGAAACAAGATGATCGACGTGGCGCACCATCGCCTCCAGCGGCGTATCGGCATCCGAGCGCGCATCCTCGCGCAGCATGGCCGTCGCATAGTTGAGACCGACGATGCCGTGGCTTTCCTTGATCGCGTCCAGCTGCTTGTCGGTGAGGTTGCGCGCAACCGGCGTCAGAGCATGGGCATTGGAATGGCTGGCTACGAGCGGCTGGTCCGATGTCCTGGCGACATCCCAGAAGCCCTTCTCGGTGATATGGGCGAGATCGACGAGGATGCCGAGCTGGTTGCACGCACGCACCAGCGCGAAGCCGGCATCCGTAAGGCCCGGTCCGGTATCGGGAGAGCTCGGATAGGCGAACGGAACGCCATGAGCGAAGACATTGTTGCGGCTCCAGACGGGACCGAGCGAGCGCAGCCCGGCAGCGTAGAAGGTTTCGAGCGCGACGAGATCGGCATCGATGGCTTCGCAGCCTTCCATATGCATGACAGCCGCGAAGATGTCCTTTTCCATGCAATCGTGGATATCAGCGGTGGTGCGGCAAAGCTTCCAGGCGCCGGCGCGATCGAGCCTGAGCGCAATCGCCGCCATTTCGAGGGCGATATCGAGCGACTGTGCCCGTTCCAGAGGAGCGGCCAGCGGTGTCGCATAGTGACCGTTACTGTCCGGATCGGCGAAGACGAGATCGCCCGATGGAATGTAGATGGCGCAGAGACCGCCGGCGAGACCACCCGCCTTGGCGCGGGGTGCATCGATATGGCCGCTCGATATCCCGTCCCTGAACTCGGCGATCGGATCGGCGCCATCGCGCTGGTGATGCCAAAGTCTCAGAAGAACGTCGTTATGACCATCGAATACGGATTGCATCGTCTATCCTGGATGAAGCGCCCTCGAGGGCGAATGGAAAGCGGCCAGAATAGAAAAGCTGACAGGATTCGCCATAGCCAAAAGAAAAAAATTTGCATTTGCATGCAATGCCGCAGTCAAATGCAAAAGGCGGGGCAAAACCCCGCCTCAAATTTACCAATGATGTTTCAGGCAGCTCAGCGCTTGGCGCGCTTCTTCTGGCGATAGACGTCGATGGCGACGGCGGCGATGATGATGACGCCCTTGGCGATTTCCTGGTAATAGGCATCCACATTCAGGAAGGTGAAGCCGGAAATCATCACGCCGAGAATGATCGTGCCGATCACCGTACCGGCGATGCGCCCGACACCGCCGGTGAGCGAGGTGCCTCCGATGACGGCCGCTGCAATGGCGTCCAATTCATAGGTGACGCCCATGCCCGCCTGCGCCGTCTGGACGCGGGCAGCGGTGATGATACCGGCGAGACCGGCCAGAAGGCCTGCAATTGCATAGACCTTGACCAGATGTCCCTCGACATTGATGCCCGAGACGCGCGCCGCCTGCACATTGGCGCCGATCGCATAGGTGAACTTGCCGTAGCGCGTATAACGCAGCACCACATGGAAAATGACCGCGATGATCAGGAAGACGACGACGGGCCAGATGCCGGAGCCGATGAAATTGAACTGATCGGTCAAGCCCGAGATCGGCTGCCCCTTGGTATAGAGTTTCGACAGGCCGCGCGCCGAGACCATCATGCCGAGCGTGGCGATGAAAGGAGGGATTTTCGTCCGGGTGATGAGCTGGCCGTTGATATAGCCGGCGAGAAGGCCGATCAGCAAACCGATGCCAATCGGAACGAAGAATGGCATGTCGGTCAGTGCCGGATAGACGGCGCGGGCCCATGTCGAAGACTGGGCGAAACTGGCCGCGACCATGGCCGTCAGGCCGACGACGGAACCGGACGATAGATCGATGCCGCCTGTAATGATGACCTGCGTCACGCCGACGGAGATGATGCCGATGACGGAGACCTGCAGGATCATGATCTTCAGGCGCTGCAGATTCAACAGGAAGCTCTGGCCGACGAAGATCCAGCCCAAGACTTCACAGAGAAGCGCGATGCCGATCAGCACGAGGAAGATGCCGAGTTCCGGCGGAACGCGGCGGCGTCTCGGACGGGTCAATGCCGGTGCGGCGGCCTCTGCAGCTTTGCTAACCATGGTTCAGTCCTCCCTTGCGACGGTTGGCGGCGTCACTGCGCGGCCAGCTCCATCACCTTCACTTGAGTTGCGTCCGCGCGATCCAGGAATCCGGTAACCCGTCCCTCATGCATCACCATGATGCGGTCGCTCATGCCGAGCACCTCGGGCATTTCCGAGGAGATCATGATGACGGCGACGCCGTTGCGCGCCATTTCGGTGACGAGACGATGGATTTCCGCCTTGGCGCCGACATCGATGCCGCGGGTCGGTTCGTCGAGGATCAGGATGCGGGGATTGGTGAGCAGCCACCTGCCGATCAGTGCCTTTTGCTGATTGCCGCCGGACAGGTTTTCGATGCGCTCATCGAGGTTCGGCGTCTTGACGCGCAACTTCCTGGCCATCTCCTCGCAGACCTGCTCGATCGCGCCCTCCTGCACGAAGCCCCCTCGCACGAACTTGTCGTGCAGCACGGCAACCTGCATGTTTTCGAGCACGCTGAGGATGAGAAGACAGCCGGTATCCTTGCGGTCTTCGGTCAGGAACGCCATGCCGTGACGGATCGCCGCCGCCGGGGAGGAAATCTCGACCTTCTTGCCGAACAGCTCGATGGTGCCGGACGACGCAGGCGTCACGCCAAAGAGCGTCTCTGCGACATTCGACCGGCCCGATCCCACCAGCCCGGCAACGCCGAGGATTTCGCCGGCCCTGACATCGAAGGTAATATTCGAGAAGACGCCATCGAGGCTGAGATCCTTGACCGAGAGGACGGTATCACCGATCGGCACCTCTTCCTTCGGAAACATCTGCGTAATCTCGCGACCGACCATCATGCGGATGATGTCGTCGCGCGTGACGTCCGTAGAGGCGTGGGTGCCGATATATTTACCGTCGCGGAACACCGAGAATTCGTCGGCGATCTCGAACAGCTCGTTCATCTTGTGGGTGATGTAGACGATGCCGATGCCCTGTTCGCGCAGGCCCCGGATGATCTCGAACAGATGCGCCACTTCGCGCTCGGTCAGAGCCGAGGTCGGCTCGTCCATGATCAGCACGTCGGAATTGTAGGAAACCGCCTTGGCGATTTCGACCATCTGCCGGCTGGCGACCGAAAGCTCGCTCACCTGGATTTCAGGGTCGATGGAAATGTTGAGGCGGCTGAAGAGCTCTTCCGTCTTGCGGCTCATCTCGGTGTGATCGACGAAGCCGAAGCGGTTCTTCGGCTCGCGGCGGATCCAGATATTCTCCGCCACCGTCATGAAGGGCATCAGGTTCAGTTCCTGATGGATCATGGCAATGCCGTTTTCCAGCGCATCCAGAGGCGATTTCAGCCGGATTTCGACGCCCTTGAGGCGCACCTCGCCCTGGTCGGGAATATAGATGCCGGCAAGGATCTTCATCAGCGTCGACTTGCCGGCGCCGTTTTCACCCATCAGTGCATGCACCGTGCCGCGCTTCAGATGGAAGGAAACATCGTCGAGGGCCAGAACGCCTGGAAATTCCTTGCGGATGCCGTCTGCGCTCAGCAGAAAGGCCGAATTGGGGACGGCGCCGCTGGCGCGCACCGCAGCCATGGTCGATGGGCTTACAACCATTTTTCCCTCCCGGGCAGATCAGATTTGTGGGGATGCGGGCTCAGGCGCCCGCATCCGTCGATCATCGCGGCATCAGTTCTTCTTGACGAAGTCCTTGACGTTCGCGGGCGTCACGAGCTGGAAGGGAATGTAGACCTTCTTGTCGACCTTATCGCCCTTTGCAAGCTTCAGCGCGGCATCCACGGCGCCCTTGCCCTGGCCGGCAGCATCCTGGAACACGGTGACCTTCAGGTCGCCGGCCTGCATTGCAGCCAAAGCATCCTGCGTCGCGTCGACACCGGCAACGACGATCTTGTCGAGCGACTTGCCCGAAGCCTTGAGCGCCTGGATGGCGCCGATCGCCATTTCGTCGTTGTTGGAAATCACGGCATCGAATTCGAGGCCGCTGGAAAGCCAGTTGGTGACGAGGTCGGCGCCCTGGGTACGCTGCCAGTTGGCAGTCTGCTCCTGGACGATGGTAATGCCCTTGCATTCGTCGGTGGCGAGAACGTCATGTACGTCCTTGGTGCGCATACGGGCTGCCTGGTTGGACAGTTCGCCCATCATGACGACGGCCTTGCCCTTGCCGCCGAGAAGCCTGCACACTTCCTTGGCTTCCAGCGTGCCGGATTCCTGCTCGTTGGAGGCGACGAAGGCCTGCTTCTCCGGAAGACTGTCGACGTTTGCCGGCTCGCGGTTGACGTAGATGAGCGGGATCTTGGCATCGGCGGCGAGCTTGGAAATCGCGGCCGTCGCGTCGGTATCGACCGGGTTTACGATGATGGCATCGACCTTACTGGCGATGAAGTTCTGCACCTGGCTCTGCTGCTTGGCGATATCGTTCTGAGCGTCTTCGACCTGCAGCGTCACGCCGTTCAGGCCCTTTGCGTAGTCCTGCATGCCGTTGCGCAGAACGGTCAGGAAGTTGTCGTCGAACAGCGCCATCGACACGCCGATGGTTTCGGCATGAGCCGCGGTCGACAACATGAGCGCCATCGCCGAGCCAAGAATAAATTTCTTCATGTTTTCCTCCCAGATACGGTGCCCGGCCACACCCCTCCTAAATGCCGGAACCCTCGGTCTCGACCGCAGGGCGTCTATTCAATTCGGCCACCACTCCCATGGTGGCCACGCTAAAAACGGAACAAACAAACCGTAAAATTCTATATGCGGAATATTCATTCCATTTTTCATGACAAACGTCAACACTAATTTCAGACCGCATCGCAGGAGGGGGCGAAGGCGGATTTATTGTCGCTGCTACTGCAAGAATCGGCCGCCGAACCTACATAGGGACACCCCGCCCGATGGAACGGTTATTTCATCGCCACAGGAGCGGGTTAGAATGCCGCCGATCCCGGCCGCCCGAGCGGCCCGCAATGGAGAACAAACATGCCCTCGATGTACAGTTTCTCGGTCCCCGTCTTTCAACGCGGCCTGCAAAACCTTTCGGCCTATCTCGACAAGATCGAAGCCTATGCCACTGAGAAGGGTATCGAGCCGAACGAGCTCGTCGCCGCACGCCTCTTTGACGACATGCTACCGCTTTCCGGTCAGTACCAGCGCGCTTCCGACACGGCAAAGCTCACCATCGCCCGGCTCGCGGGCATCAATGCCCCGAGTTTCGAAGACAATGAGACAACCGTCGCCGACCTGCGCGAACGTCTGAAGAAAACCCAGGATTTCCTGGCGACGGTGACGCCGGAGATTATGGAAGGCAGCGATGTCAGGGAAGTCACCATCTCCCCGGGCGGCAACAAGACCGTCTTCAAGGGCGAAGATTATCTTGCCAAGTTCGCGCTGCCGAACTTCTTCTTCCACCTCACCACGGCACACGGAATATTGCGCAGCCGCGGCCTGCCTGTGGGCAAGATGACCTATCTAGGATCGTTTGCCTGAAGAGTGACATCAGGAAAATTGCGTAAGAGCAAATAGCTGGAACGACTCAGGGCCGGCGCGAAACCGGCCCTTCTTCCGTCAATTCCGTATAGGCGAGCGTCTGGTCCAGATGCTCCGCTCGCAATGAGAGAAGCTTTTCGGCATAGGCAAGCCGCATGGCCATGTAAGCGCTATCCTCTGCGACGTTCGAAAGCTCCATCGGATCTTTCACCAGATCGAACAGGACAGGCGGCAAGCCGGCAAAATGGACATATTTGAACCGCTCGTCGCGGATAACGGCGAGATTGCAGGCATTGGACCTCAGGCCAAAATGCCGCTCGGGGCTTTCGTTGGCGATGTCGCGAAAATCGAACTCCCAGAACGCGGCGTCGCGCCAGCTATCCGGGGCAGAGCCCCCGATGAACGGCAGGAGGCTTTCGCCATCGACATGGTTTTCAGGCGCGATGCCAAGCCGGTCGCATAGCGTTGGGAAAATATCGGCAGAGCTGGTGAAATGCTCCACCTCCCCGCCACCCGCGACAGGTTGGGCAGGGTCACGAATGACGAGCGGCACATGATAGCTGGCGTCATAGAAGCCGCCCTTGCCGAGCATCCAGTGATCGCCCATCATCTCGGCATGGTCCGAGGTGAAGATGATCAGCGTATCGTCCCAGGCACCGGCATCCTTCAACGCCTGCCAGATGCGGCCGAGCTGCGCGTCCACTTCTGAAATCATGCCATAATAGATGGCGCGGATCGCTGAAAGATCCTGCGCAGACCAATCCGCGATGGAACCTTCACCACCATACATGAACCCGCCCTTGCCGATCTGCGGCAGGGCAAAAGCAAGCAGCGGATGAGCAGACATTTCCGTCTGGCGATCGATCGCCCGCGCAAAGGCCGGGCCATCGGCGGCGGAGAACATGCGATTATAAGGCTCCGGCACCGAAAACGGCGGATGCGGCCTCAGAAAGGAAACATGCGCGAACCAGGGCGCGTCCTGCTCGCCAAGCCAGCGGATGAACTCCCCGGTCACGAAGGCCGTCTGCGTCTCATCCTTGGAATAGGCGGGCGCATTATTGGAAATCTCGCCGGGCGCGGCGCCGACAGGAATATGGATATCGCGGCTGAAAGCATCGGCGTGGCCGCGCGACCGCAACCAGGACAGCCACTGCTTCTCATGCTCGGGCAGGAGCTGCCGCGCCGTGAAGCCGGGCAGCACGCCCTCATAGGTCGTCAGATGCGGATCGCTTGGGTCCTTGCTGCGCGGATCGGGCGCCGTGTCGGTATAGCCGAACAGCGTCGGATCGTAGCCTGCCCGCCGGGCCGCAAGAGCCAGATTATCGAAACGCGCATCCAGCGGCGAACCATTGCGGCAAACGCGATTGTTCATCTGGTAGAGGCCGGTATAGAGCGTCGCCCGCGCCGGCGAGCAAGGCGCGGCCCCGGCATAATGCCGGCGGAAGAGCACGCCCTCCCGCGCCAAGGCATCGACATTCGGCGTCTTGACACAATCATGACCAACGGCGGAGAGGCAATCGCCCCGCCATTGATCAGCTGAAATCAGCAGCACATTCGGGCGCTTGCCCTTGACGCTACCCGGAGACGAAGACCGCTCAGTGCTGGTTGGATTTGGCATGCCAGTTCCATGCGGATTCGATGATGCCGGTCAGATCATATTGTGGCGACCAGCCAAGGATATCGCGGGCCTTGTCGTTATTGGCGACGAGCGTCGTCGAATCGCCCTCGCGACGGCCGACATATTCGACCGGGAACGGCCGCTTCGACACGGTCTCGATCGTTCCCAGCAGCTCCTTGACCGTCGTACCCGTGCCGGTGCCGAGATTGAGGGCAACGGAGTCGCCACCGCGCAGTAGATATTCAACGGCGCGGACATGGGCATCGGCAAGGTCGAGCACATGGATGTAATCGCGAACGCAGGTGCCGTCGCGGGTATCATAGTCGCTGCCGAACACTTTGAAGCCCTGGCGGCGGCCAAGCGCTGCGTCGATCGCGAGCGGAATGGCATGGGTTTCCGGCGTATGCCATTCACCGATGCGTCCCTCGAAATCGGCGCCGGCAGCGTTGAAATAGCGCAGCACCACGGAGCGCAGGCCCTTGTACTGATCGTAATCGGCAAGCGCCTGCTCGACGATATATTTGGTGCGGCCGTAGGGATTGATCGGCACCTGCTGATGGCTCTCATCGAGCGGCACGCTCTGCGGCAGGCCGTAGGTCGCGCAGGTGGAGGAAAAGACGAAGGCATTGACGCCCGCCGCCTGCGCCGCCGACAGAAGCGTCAGCGTGCCGATGACGTTGTTTTCATAGAAGGATACCGGGTCCTTGACTGACTCGCCCACTTCGATCAGCGCGGCGAAATGCAGGATGGCGGCCGGCTTGTGCTTGGCAAGGACTTCATCGAGGCGCGCCCGATCACGGATATCGCCCTCTTCGGCCGGGCCCCATTTGACGAACTCGCGATGCCCATTGGAGAAATTGTCATAGACGACGGGCTTGAACCCCTTGTTCGCCAGATCCAGACATGTGTGCGAGCCGATATAGCCGGCTCCGCCGACCACAAGCACCGTTTCTCCTGCCATGCTCACCCCTTCTCAATTCACCAACAATCTGCCGCCCCAAAATGCGGCGAACCGGCTTCGATCCGACGCGTACACTTAGAGAGCTGTAGCCGACTTGCAAGGTTGGAGAAAGAAGCAAGATTGGCACGATCAGAAATGGATGGAGACGAAAAGCTAAGCCGGCTTTGCCGATCTGCCGGCATGCATGAGAATTCCCGCAAGCGCCAGCACCGGCGGCAGCAGGAAGCAGACCATGCCGAAAAGCAGGAAAAGCGTTGCCGCCACCGCGCAGCCTAAAGCAAAGCCACCGACAGCCGCCCCCATGCGGCCAAGCCGCGCCTTTGTTGCGGCTTTTTCCTCGGGCTTGGCGCCGCGCAGGAGATCGGCGATATCGATCATGATCTGTGTCGTCGTGCCTGTCATCATCGTCGTCGGCGGTGTCGAGCCGAGATGGATGCGGTGCGCCGTCGTCTGGATCGCCATCGCCGCAATCAGCGTCATTCCGGTCACGATCGCCTGCCAGCCGTCGCCATCGGCAAACGGGCCAAACCGCATAGCGAAAAACGCCGCAAGCACCAGCAGGAAAAATTTCAACGTCAGGACGATCTGCAACGTCGGCAGATTGCGCCGCGACAAATCTCCTCCAAGCAGGCGAGCGAGAACGACCACGACACAGAAAACCGGCAGCGCCAGGAGCTTGGCGACGGCACCCGACGTGCCCAGCGCCAAAGTGGCACCAAGCGTCACGAAATTACCGGTAACATGTGCGGTGAACAAACCATGCAGGGCAAGAAAGCCGGCCGTATCGACATAGCCGCCATTGATGCTGAGAAGGGTGGACAGGCTCGGCTTCATCGGCTCCTCATCGTCACGGATAATCGCTCCGATCTTATCGCGCTGAACAGCTGCCGATGTCGAGATGTTTGCGTGTCTGCGCCGCTCAAGCTTTATTGCTTAAGCGGCGCTATTCCCCAGCCAGCCGAGGCAAAGTGCTGATTGAAAGCTGACCTATTCGCCGCGCTCGCCTTCAAGCCGGGCAATCTCGTCGGATACTTCCGCGATCCGCTGCCGCAACTCCGCCTCGGTACCGTCTTCGACCTCGCCGTCACCGAAACAATAGCGTGCTATATGCAGCTCAAGCTTGGCTTCGAGATCCTCGCGCTGGGAGCGTAGATATTTGAGATGGCTGTTTCGCATCGCGAACCACCCTTTCCGAGAAAATAACTCTCACCCCTATAAATAGGTTCGGGACGGGAAAGTTTCGATGTCCATATCAGGCGCATTGCCAAAACCAGCCCCACAACCGGCCGCAACCCCGTATCTCCAGCCTATTGCAAAGCCGGCAGCCGATATTCACATTCACGCGACCCGCAGCAGAAACCGCGCTTGTGGCAAATATTGACGCTGACACGAGCCTCAGGTTTGGGCTAATTCAGGTGGAGTGTTCGAGGTATGCTGTGTTGAATGAAAAGATTGCCGTTATCGGCCTGGGTTATGTGGGGCTGCCCGTCGCGATCGCGCTTGCAGAAAAATTCCATGATGTGGTCGGTTTTGACATCAAGGCCTCCCGTGTCGCCGCACTGAAGGCTGGTGACGACGATACTCGCGAGGTTTCGGCCGAAAAGCTGAGAGCAAGCGGATTGCGCATCAGCAGCGACATCGAGGATCTGCGGGATCGCAATATGTTCATCGTCGCCGTGCCGACGCCGATCGACCGCAACCGGCAGCCGGATCTGAGGCCGATGATCTCCGCCTCGCGCACGGTTGGCAAGGTGCTGCGCCAAGGCGGGGTCGTCGTCTACGAATCCACCGTCTATCCCGGCGTGACCGAAGAAGTATGCGGCCCGGTGCTCGCGGAAGTCTCGGGCTTGCGCCAGGGCGAGGATTTCCACGTCGGCTATTCACCGGAGCGCATCAACCCCGGCGACAAGGAACACACTTTCGAGCGCATCGTGAAGGTGGTCGCCGGCGACGACGAGGAGACGCTGGAGAGGATTGCCGCCGTCTATGGCGCAGTGGTCGAGGCCGGCATTCACCGCGCCCCCAGCATCAAGGTCGCCGAAGCCGCCAAGGTGATCGAGAACACCCAGCGCGACGTCAACATCGCCCTGATGAACGAGCTGTCGATCATCTTCGAAAAGATGGACATCCGCACTGCCGACGTGCTGACGGCGGCACGGACGAAATGGAATTTCCTGCCCTTTACGCCCGGCCTCGTCGGCGGCCACTGCATCGGCGTCGATCCCTATTATCTCACCGCCAAGGCGGAAGAACTCGGCTACCATCCGGAGGTCATTCTGTCCGGCCGCCGCATCAATGACGGCATGGGGGCATTCATCGCCCAGAAGCTCATCAAGATGCTGGTCTCGGCAAAAAGACCGATCAACGGCGCCCGCATCGGCATATTCGGCCTGACTTTCAAGGAAAATGTGCCGGATCTGCGCAACAGCCGCGTGCCCGATATTATAAGCGAGCTGCACCAATTCGGCCTGGAGCCGCTGGTGCACGACCCGATGGCAAACCATGCGGAAGCGGAAGAAGAATATGGCATACGCCTGGCGGCGCTGGAGGATTTCGGCAAGCTCGACGCTCTCATCCTCGCCGTTCCCCATAAATCCTATCTGGCTGGCGATGCTGCCGATATCCTCAATCTGCTCAGCGAAAACGGTGTAGTCGTCGATGTGAAAGCGGCGCTTGACCCGGCCAACCCCCTGCTGGAAGGTCATTCCGTCTGGAGCCTGTAAGGGTCACGACAATGCGGATGCGCTGTCGTCAACGACCGACAGTTGCCGCCAGCCCTTCCTCGATCGAATAGGGCGGTGACCAGCCGGTGGTCGCCATCGTCTCGTCAATATCGACCTGGAGCGAGCCGAGCAGACGCTGGGCCGCTGCCCGGCGGCCCAAGAGTGCTGCAAGCCCCTCCAGCAAGGCGGGTGGCACCGGCAGCATCATGGCCTTTTTCCCCTGGGCCGAGGCCAACTTGCCAATCAACGCGCCGATAGAAAGATCCGCGCCGTCGCTGATGAGAAAAACACGATTTCCAGCGTCCGGATGACGGACGCAGAGCAGCATGAAGTCGACGAGATTGCCGACGAAAATGAGCGATCTGCGGTTGCGGACCATGCCGAACGGCCAGGGGAATGGCCGGGCCGCCCATTTCATCAGGCTCGCAAAATTCGCCTTCACGCCGGGTCCGTAAACCAGCGGCGGCCGGATGATGATGACCTCCATGCCGGTCTCGGCGGCAATTGTCAGCAGCGCCTCTTCTGCCTCCAGCTTCGAGCGCCCATAGTCATCTTCCGGGTGCGGCGCATCCGAAGCCTTGAATGGCCTCCCCGGCCGGGTTTCCTCACCATTGACCTTGATCGAGCTCAGAAAGATGAACCGCCGGACCCCAGCCCGCGCCGCCTGCCGCGCCAGATTGACCGTGGCGTCGACATTGACGGCGCGAAAGGCGGCGAGCGGATCGACCGCACTCTCGTTCATGACATGCACGCGGGCGGCCAGATGCATGACGGTATCGACGCCGGCAAGCGCTCCGGACCAATCCGTTGCGGCATCGATCGCGCCGATGGCAACGTAACCTGGCCGCAACGCACGGCTGACCGGCCTATACTCCATCTGCCGCCGGGACAGTTCGGCACAAAGCGCCTGTCCGACAAAACCCGTTGCGCCAGTAACCAGGATCATGGGTTCATTGCCTCTGCTTGTTGTGCTCAAACATGCTTTGCATGGGATATCTGCCGAGAACAAGGCCGGGGAATCTCATGCCGGACGGTTGTGCACCAATCCGCAATATGAGATGCACAAAACACCCAAACCGCCATCGCCGCCGCCCGAACCGGCGGCGACGCAACGACAAGAGACGATGCTTTATACGATCGCCAAGCGCCTTTTCGATTTTCTTGCCGCGCTTGCCGCGGCCATCGTCTTTTCCATTCCGATCCTGATCGTCGCCATTGCCGTGCGTCTCACCTCTCGCGGCCCCATCCTCTACTGGTCCGATCGTGTCGGGCGCGGTAACAGGATTTTCCGCATGCCGAAATTCCGCAGCATGCGCACCGACACACCCGCCGTAGCAACGCATCTGCTGAAGGACCCCAAGATCTATCTGACGCCGATCGGCTCCTTGCTGCGCAAATCCAGCCTGGACGAGTTGCCGCAACTCCTTTGTATCCTGAAGGGTGAGATGAGCATCGTCGGTCCGCGACCCGCTCTTTTCAACCAGCACGACCTGATCGCCTTGCGCACCGAACGTGGCGTCGACGCACTGCTGCCCGGCCTCACCGGCTGGGCGCAGGTCAATGGCCGCGATGAACTGCCGATCCCGCAGAAGGTGGCGCTGGACGAAGACTATCTGCAGCGGCGATCCTTCCTCTTCGATCTCAAGATCATCTTTCTGACGGTTTTGAAGGTGGTTCGGCGCGATGGCGTTACCCATTAGCAAGCACCCGACGAAATCGATGTCGCCGAGGCGCCGGCAGGGGAAAAATGCCGCATTCCTGCCCCCTTGCGGCCCTAACGGCCTTCATGGGGACGTCGCAATGCCGGGCAATACGACAAATGTGAACGAAGGCGGACGACGACATTGGACGACTCGCGCATGAATAAATCGCATGCTGATCTCGCAACCCGCCCCTCAGGCGTGACCAAGGCTGCGGGCGCGATGCCGAAAGCCGTCGCTATCATCGGTGGCATACTCTGGCTTTTGGTGGCCTCGCCCACCGTCGTCGAAAGCGACGCCTATCGCTATGCAACCGCGCTCCTCTCGCTGATCGCCCTCTATTACTACATGAAGGCACCGTTGCGGCCGCGCACGGACTGGGTCGGCTGGCTCTGCATGGGCTGGGCCTTCTATGTCATGGCCCGCTTCGGCATCACCCTTTGGCTGACGCCGCAGCATGATATCGGCGCTTCGGACTGGCTCTATGCCTTTCCCTTCTTCTTCCCGATCATGGGCGTCGCCTTCCTGCTCTATGAAGAGGTGATGGAAAAGATTGTCGCGGCCTATTTCGCCATGGTCCTCGTCATGCTTGTGGCAACCCAGCATCTGCGCGAGGTTTTCGCCGGCGAAACCATCCGCCCCTTGATCATGAACAATCAGATCCACGGTGCCGTCGCCTGCGGCATGATCGTCATCTTCACGCTGTTCTGGCTGCTGCATTACCTGACGGAAAAGTCCGCCGACCGGCGCATCGCCCGTTTCGCCTATATTGTTTCGCCCTTCATCTTCGCGCTCTGTTTCATCGCTATTTACGGCGCCAAATCGAAGGGCGTCTGGCTGGCGCTCGGCATTTCCATCCCGCTCCTGGCGCTGGTCACGCTGACCTATCTGCGCATGAAGAGCGGCCTCATCGCCATCGTCGTCGTGGCGGCGCTGCTGATCGCCGGCATCTATGGCGTCAGGCACAATCTCGACAAGACGGCCGGCCCGACCGTGGCGGCAGCATTGTCCATGGTGGAAAAGGTAACCGGCAGCCACGATGTCGGCGATGTGGTCTCAAGCGCCATCAGCTCGACCAACACCCCGGTATCGATGGATGAGCGCCTGCAGCTCTGGTCCAACAGCTGGGAAGTCTTCTCCTCCGCGCCGATTTTCGGCTGGGGCAACAGATGGCTCGAGCGCTGGGCCGAAACGCGCTACTCGCACATTCAGTACACGCTGCTGCACAATGGCTATCTGGAGATCCTGGTGCGCTACGGCCTGTTCGGCGCCGCCGTGATGGCCTTCATGCTCGGCGTCTTCATCCGCGCCGTCTGGCGCGCCCGCAAGGCAGGCATCATTCCGCGCGCCGCCTGGCATGCCTATATCATGTGCCTGTTCTTCTTCTCGTTGACCTTGCTCAGCAACTCCAACAACCGCCTCGCCATCGGCGAAAGCCTGGCCTTCGCCTCCTCGGCCTTCGCCTGCTGGTGCCACATGCGGCTGAAGGGCGAATATCTGGCGGCGGCAAAGCCACCCATGCAGACGGAAATAGCTGCGAGAGGGTTATCCGTCGACGCGAAGAGAGGACATGACCGAGAGTCATGACAAGGCAATCCGATCACCAGCTCCATGAGCTGGATCCGGGTTGCTCGAGAGCGAACGGGATTTGCCGTATCCGAATGAAAATTCCTGAAAATCAGGAGAAGCGGCGCGCGACGCAACATTGAAGTCGCGCAATCGCCAAGCCTTCTAGGCTTTGTCTATCTGATATAGTTGCTGAAAGTGTTTGGCTGGGGAACCTGGATTCTCACATGATTTCAATGGCTTAGTGAGGGACCCTTGAAATTCCTTGTATTTTCCCATCGCGAGCGACCGTGGATGCCACCTTTGTGCCCTGGCTTTGGGCCTCAGTCAACAGGACTTGGCGAGCGGTAATTATTTCCGCTGTCCGCCTGCGAATTTAAGGCCAGTGCCTGAAGCCTGGCTCAGCAAGGTGCATCTTTACTCTGCAGCCTCGACCGATACCTCAAGCGGTTCGTCAGCCACTGCTTTCTTCTTCCGCTTCTTTTTCCGACCCTCAGCAGCAACAGCTTGATCCGCGATGAAGATGACACTTCCAGGCACATCCATGAGCTGCAGTGCCTTCATTCCCCGCATGAGGCTGATACGGGAAAAGAGCGGCAGGTTCAGGGACCTTCCTGCAGGGTCTTTTCGTGTGACAATGCCAAAGACGATGCGGTATTTGCGGTCGCGCACAAGCGCTACAAGGGAGTCCGGGTCGCCTCCCGCCATTAGATCACGGACAAGTGCCTCCAGCTTGTCGACCGCCTGCGGCTCCAGTCGCATCAGTTCGACAGCGTTAACGCCTTGATTGAAAAGATGGCTAAGTTGCGCCGACAGTGTTGAAACTTTGATGTGGTAGAAGGTGGCAGCACCATCGCGCACAGCCAGCAGATCGCAGGGCTCCACCGCGCTATACCCGTCCGGGCTTATATTCTGTGTATCGAGGCAGGCGATGACCGCATCGCCTGCAGCTACCGCCGCATTGTATTCACCCTCACTCGCATGAGCGTAAGCCGGTAGGTCGCTCGCAGTGAATAGCGGGTCCAGATAGGCGCTCAGGCGGGCGATATAACTATTCTCGATACGGTACCAATTGCCTTCGCAGAGGTGGAAAGTTTCGCTTTCCATGTCTTCCAGGGTCGTGTCGAAAACAAGGCTCCTAAAGATGCTATAGCGGTCACGGCCGTTCCCATCCTCGTCGGTGAGGACCAGTGCGTGCTTCCGCAAATCCTCGACGCTCAGTTCGTCAAAGTCGACGGTATGTTCATCGAGATACGCAAAGTACCGGCCGATGTAGACATCGTCATACACGAGGCCGCGCCCGGCACCCGTGAACGTCACGTAGAGATTGTCGCTATAATTGATGATTTCAGGGACAGTGATGTTGAGGTCGGGATCCCGCGCGCGGAATGCAGACAGGAGGCGACCATTCAATTTTTCTATCTGCGCTGGGTCGCGTACCGGCACGATGTTCTGAATTTCAGGGAACGCATCCTTGTAGGTTTCGCTCTGGTATAATGCCAGCAGCTTATCGCACAGGTCCTGCAACGCGTCTGCTTCCACATCAGTGCTGATGCGGAGGTTGCTTGCGCCAGTAGCGTGGCGGAACAGGTCCTGATGCTCGTCGCGTACCTTGCCGGTCAGACTTCTTAGGATCGAGCTGTCTCGATCGAAATCGAACAGCGTTAACTCGGATTCCATCGGCAGTTGTGTGCGCTGGCGCTTGGCTGCTCCAGGATCGAGTGTATCAGTACTTTTAAGCTTACGCGGATCAAGGCTGTTAAGCGTGACCCGTAGCCCGAAATCATATTCATAACAGGAATCGAGCAGGTTATGAGCAACGTGCCCAAAGGATAAGGCAAAAAATCGCTCGCCGACTGGCATGATAATGAGCGCGCCTTTAGTGACCTGAGTAAGTTCTTTCTCGATACTAAAATAGCTCTTCCACCATGGTGGGCGGGGCACGCTGTCCAACACAAACAATGATGCGTTCTCCGGGAGCCGCTTCGCGTCGACATCATTGGCGAGCACATGATCCTCGCGTAGCGCGTTCGTCGCATCGTAACCCTCCTTTAGGAGGTAGATCGAAAATCCTCTGCTCTTTGGCATATTGTCTCCCCTGGCGTCTGCAACGTGAGTATTCGTGCCACTTCAGATGTCGGCGACAGATTTTATTTATGCATGTCAGTACGGAGGCTGCGTCACAATCGGTTGCAGTTAATGTCAGTTGTGGCCGCTCAGTAAATTTCGCCAGGATGAAGCATTGAGCGCAGATTAGCGGAAATTATTTCCGGCAACGTCGCTGCGGCAAGTTACATGGATTTGTTACGTTGAAAAGTAGGTAAGTTAATACTCGCCCCACCCGCCACCGACTTCAGACCAATAGGCAGCATCGCGCTCGGCCTCGAGCTCTTCTAGCGGGATCTTGATTAAATCAAACTCCAGGTCGTACATAGGTAATTGCCAATTCCGCAGCAGGAACACCTGATGTCCCCGTGTAGCGTGATCTTGCAGCAAGCCAGCGGCTTCAAGTCTATCTAGCGTCAGTCTTATTATCCGCTGTGCCTCGTGATGCTGCGGTTCGGTTTGACCGAAGTACGGCTCTTCGACACAAAAATCCTTCGTCGCCCACACGTCGGAAACAATGTTCAGCGCCGACTCTGAAAAAACGCCAACTGCGCTGAGTGCCTCGACGACCTGCAGTGATGGTATCTGCGATGGCGAGAAGTGGAAATCGGTATCGGTAGGGACGCTCCAGAAAGGCTTGCCATCCTCATACGTTTCGATATCGACGTACATTCGGCTCTCTCTTTTATGGAGAATCGAGTTTGGAAATATGAACTCACTGAAGGGGCCGTCGACATAGTGAGCCCGCCGCTCGAAATCGACGTAGCGCCGAAGTTCGAAGAGATCAACGGCATGCCATCCCGCTGCCTCAGCGTAGATTAGTCGAGCAAGATGGCTGTAAAAGGGCTTCAATAGTCTTCCGATTTGTTGTGCTCGACGTTTCGGAGGGCAACGGACGATATCCAACATTATTAAGATCTTTGCAGCCTCCTCCATCGCGAGGCTGGTAAGCACTTCAGCCTCGCGGCTGCCATTGGGCAAGCGTTCTGAGGCTTTTGAGAAGCCTCGTGCAGATGCCAAGAGATGAGGAAGCCCCTCCGCAAAAAACTGCAGCCGGTCGGCGTTGCTCATTTGAGTTAGTCGGGATGCCTGCTTTAAGCCGATGTTCGGGGAACCCATTTCTTGTCGCAACTCCCTATATTTCGTTGCTTCCAGTTGGCCATTGAACGCGTCGTTGATATGAAATCGCAAAGGTTTATCGCAAATCGATTCGGAGGAGTAGGAGTTGTATAAGCCTGGGGGAACGATTGCGGATGCATTGGGGCGCATTCAGAACAAGAGCTACGTACTGCCAGCCATCCAGCGGGAGTTCGTTTGGAAACCTGAGCAAATCGAAAAGCTATTTGATAGCCTCATGCAAGGCTATCCATTCGGCACGTTCCTGTTTTGGAAGGTCGAGGCTGCGACCAGCGGAAAGTTCAAGTTCTACGATTTTGTTCTGAACTATCATCAGCGCGATGCTGCTCACTGCCCTGAACTAGGGCGATTGCATAATCAGACCGTCACCGCGGTGCTCGATGGCCAACAAAGATTGACCGCTCTCAATATCGGTCTCCGGGGCTCAATGGCGATCAAGCAACCCAACAAGTGGTGGACAAACCCCGACGCCTTCCCTGTACGGACACTGCGACTGGATCTGCTGGCGTCACCGTCTCCAGACGAAGACGGCGTTCGCTATCGCTTTCGTTTCCTCGACGATCAACAAGCAGCGCGCCACGAGGACGCCTGTTGGTTCAATGTCCCAGACATTTTGGCTATGAAAGATGGTCCAGCAATGCTGACCTCTCTCATGCAGTTGGGATTGCAAGGTGGAGACCTCGAGCGGGCCTATGCGACCCTCGACCGCCTTCATCGCGTCGTTCACGCTCAGCCGCTCATCAGTTACTATGAAGAGGAGACACAGGACCTGGAGCGCGTCCTCAATATCTTCATAAGATTGAATTCCGGCGGCACTGTCCTGTCCTATTCTGACCTGCTACTCAGTATCGCAGTTGCCCAGTGGAAGCAGGTTGATGCACGTGCCGAGATCCATAAACTCGTTGATGAACTCAACCGCATAGGAACCGGATTTGCGCTAAGTCAGGACTTCGTTTTGAAGGCCGGGCTTATGCTGGCTGACATCGCCTCAGTCGGCTTCAAAGTCGAAAATTTCACGACCCAGAATATGTTGGCGTTGGAAGCGAATTGGTCGGCTATCCGGTCCGCTCTATTGAGAACAGTCGAACTCGCCGCCACATTCGGCTTGAATGGTCAGACACTCCGAGCAGACAGCGCACTGCTTCCCATTGCCTATTACCTCTACAAGCGGAACGCACCGGCTAACTATTGCACCCACAGCTCCCATGCGGAGGATCGAGATGCGATCCGCGGGTGGTTGATAAGATCAATCGTTAAGGCGTCGGGTATCTGGGGCAGCGGTCTCGATACGTTGTTGACGGCCCTTAGAGAGGTCATCCAATCCAGTGACCTGACTGCGTTCCCGGTGGATAAGCTTCGTCATGTTATGAGCCAGCGCGGTAAGTCACTCACGTTCGAGCCCGCCGAGATTGAGGACCTGCTGCACATGGAATACGGCGACAAACGCGCCTTTCCACTTCTGTCCCTATTATTCCCGTTCGTCGATCTGAGAAACCAGTTTCATCTTGATCATGTGTTCCCCATTTCGAGGCTTTCAGTGGCCAAGCTGCGAAAAGAGGGCTTTGACGAAGCCCTGGCTGAAACGATGGCTGCCCATGCCAACGCCCTGCCCAATCTGCAACTGCTGGAGGGAGCCATCAACAACGAGAAGAGGGCGTCGCTGCCTCACGACTGGTTGACCCGATCATATCCGGATGGTCAGTCTCGCCAGCATTACCTCTCGAAACACGAGCTTGGAAACGTTCCTGCCGATCTGAGAGGCTTTGAAGTCTTCTACCGCGACCGGCAGGAGCGCATAAGGCATCGGCTTTACGCGTTGCTCGGCGGGGAGGCCCAGAACGCCCAAGCTCTTTGACGCCTGCCCGGATGGCTATTTGATTGCTGTCTCACTGTCCATCTGGGTGCCACTTCGCTATCACGCATCCGATTTGAATAATGAAAGTCCGCTCTCAAAATGAACGTCCAACTCCATAACCAGCTCAAGTCAGATATCTGGGAAATCGCTAACAGACTCCGAGGGCCATACCGCCCGCCCCAGTATCGTCTGGTTATGCTGCCGATCGTTGTCCTGCGGCGACTCGATTGCTTGCTCGAGCCCAGCAAGGACGCCGTCCTGGCGCAGTTCGATAAATTGACAGCACAGGGCATGCCCGAGGCTGCCATGGAGCGCATTCTCGGAAAGGCTGCGGATCCGAAGCGTAAACACCCGCTCTACAACACCAGTCGGTATACGTTCGAACGGTTGCTCGGCGATCCGGAAAACATAGCCCCGAACCTCGTTTCTTACATCAATGGTTTCTCGTCCACGGCCAGGATGATTTTCGAGAAGTTCAAGTTCACCGACCAGATCGAAAAGCTCGACGCCAGCAACCGGCTTTTCACTATCGTCAAGGCGATGGCCGATGTGGATCTACATCCGGACCGCATCGACAACCTGCAGATGGGCTATCTGTTCGAACATCTGGTGATGCGCTTTAACGAACAGGCGAACGAGGAAGCCGGCGACCACTTTACCCCGCGCGAAGTCATCCGCCTGATGGCGAACCTCGTCTATACGGGCGAGCAGGACGTCTACACGCCGGGTATTTTCCGCACGATTTACGACCCTGCCTGCGGCACGGGCGGGATGCTGTCCGAATCGGAAAAGTTCATCCTCGGTCAGAACAGCCAAGCCAACCTTGCCTTACACGGGCAGGAGTACAATGACGAGTCCTGGGCTATCTGCTGCTCGGACATGCTCATCAAGGACGAGGACACGAAGAACATCGTGCTTGGCGACACGCTGGGCGATGGCAAGACCCGTGACGGATTCGAGGGGAGCAGCTTCCATTACATGCTCGCCAACCCGCCATTCGGCGTGGAGTGGAAGGACCAGAAAGCAGTCGTTGAACGCGAGCACAAAGAGATGGGCTTTTCTGGTCGCTTCGGCGCTGGCCTGCCCGCAATCAATGATGGTTCGCTACTCTTCCTGCAGCACATGATTGAGAAGATGCACCCCTACGAGCAGGGCGATGAGAACGCGACTGGCTCCAAGATCGCCATCGTCTTCAATGGTTCACCGCTGTTTTCGGGCGATGCCGGGTCCGGTCCATCGAACATCCGTCGCTGGATCATTGAGAATGACTGGCTCGACGCCATTGTCGCGTTGCCGGATCAGCTTTTCTACAATACTGGCATTTTCACCTATGTCTGGCTTGTCACCAACCGCAAGGCCGCAGAGCGGCGCGGCAAGGTGCAGTTGATCGACGGCACGCGCTTTTTCGACAAGATGAAAAAGAGCCTGAACAATAAGCGCAATGAGATCACTGACGATCAGATTAACGACCTGACGAAAATCTATGGCGGCTTCAAAGATGGCGAACGGGCCGAAGTCATCACCGATCACAAGACGGGCGAGAAAGACACCCGTGTGGTCTCTCGTGTCTTCGAGAACCATGAGTTCGGCTTCTTGAAAGTGACGGTTGAGCGCCCCTTGCGCATGAATTTCGAGGCAACGTCAATGCGCATCGCGCGGCTAGACGAACAGTCCGCGTTCACCGCTCTCGCCATCTCCAAGAAGCGCAAGGATGCAAAGGCGGTCGAGGCCGAGGAAGTCGCTGGGCGCGCCGAGCAGGATGCCATTCGCGCCATGCTTTCGACTCTGGAGACCAAAGGCCGCTACATGGATCGCGAGGCGTTCGATGCCGACCTGGCTCGCGCTGCCAAACGCGCGGGGCTGAAGCTGGCGGCTCCCATCAAGAAGGCGATCTTTTCCGCGCTTGGTGAGCGTGATCCAGACGCCGAGATTTGCTGCGACAGCAAGGACAGACCTGAGCCAGACAGCGAGTTGCGCGACACCGAGAATATCCCGTTGCCCGAGGGCACCACTTTACCGCTGCCCATGCAGTTCGGGCCGGACAAGCCCAATGACCGGTTGATCGAGGCATTCCGCGACGTGATCGACGCCTACATGGCGCGCGAAGTTCTGCCGCATGTGGGTGATGCGTGGGTCGATTACGACAAGTCCAAGGTCGGTTACGAAATCCCGATCAACCGGCATTTCTACGTCTACAAGCCGCCGCGCTCACTGGACGACATCGAAGCCGACATTGGCGCACTGGAAGGAGAGATCGCCGAGCTCCTGAAAGGGTTGGTCGCATGAGTTACTTCGCTTACAGCGACGAGCTGCCCGGTTGGGTGGCGAAGGTTCCGGATGGCTGGGGAATGGATTGGCTGAAATGGTCGGTCGAATTGTCCACCAAGCGCCCAACTGAATCAGAGCAAGAGTGCCTTCCTTACATCTCGAACGAGGATATTGCGTCCTGGACGGGACAGCTTCTCATTGAGGAGCCTAAGCCGGCCGAGGCGGATAGCCGGGTATTTCAGAAAGACGATGTTCTTTTCAACAAGCTTCGCCCCTATCTCGCAAAGGTCTATCACGCAACATTCGATGGCGCGAGCTCAGGTGAGTTGCTGTGTCTTCGACCGTCTAAAGTTGTTGAGCCGCGTTTCCTCTTTTATGTGCTTGTATCCAAAGGATTCATCGACGCCATCAACTCCGAAACCTTCGGATCAAAGATGCCCCGCGCGGACTGGGAAATTGTCGGGCATCAACCGCTACCCTTGCCGCCCCTCAAAACTCAGCAGCGGATTGCACGGTTTCTGGATGAGAAGACGGCGCGGATTGACGGGCTAATCGAGAAGAAGCGCGCGCTTCTCGACCGACTGGCCGAACAGCGGCAGGCCCTCATTGCTTGTGCGGTCACCAAGGGCCTGAACACCGACGCCCCGATGAAGCCCTCCGGGATCGACTGGCTCGGCGACATCCCGGCAAATTGGCAAGTCAAGAGGTTGTCTTTCGTTAGTGACGTTATCGACTGTAAACACAGAACGCCGGAATACGTTGACGACGGTATCCCGCTGGTGAGTACGACAGAGGTAAAGCCGTTTCGCATTGACTATGCAACCAAACGGATGGTCAGTGATGATGAATTTGAACTGATGTCCGAGGGCGGTCGGAAGCCTCACCCTGGCGACATTATCTACAGCAGAAACGCTTCAGTCGGTTCGGCGGCGCTTGTAAAGACAGCAGATCCACTTTGTCTAGGTCAGGATCTCTGCCTAATTCGGCCGAAAGAGATCAACCCTGAATTCTTGGAGTTTTTCTTAAATTCTAGGGCATGCTTGGAGCAATTAGATCGAGAATTAGTCGGCGCGACGTTTAAGCGAGTCAATGTAGACGCAATAAAGAAATACTTCTCGCTTCTACCTCCTGCTGAAGAACAGGAGGCAATTGTGGAAGGGCTGAATGAACGCCTCGCCAAGGAGGAGGCGTCTTATTCAAATGTCGAGAGGAGCCTTGATCTCCTAGTTGAATACCGCGCGGCGACCATTACCGCTGCGGTAACAGGTCAAATGGCTGAACTCGCATGACACTCGATGCGTCCAGCTACTTCGATCATATCAAGGCGTACATCAGCGACGAGTACATCGTTCATCGCGGTGATGGGGGCGAGATCGTACTTCGTGAGAAGTACTTCCGCGAAGGCGAGACCAAGAAGACAACGCGTGAGATTAGGCTGCCCTACAAGGGCAAGGCATTCGCCATCAAGCTCGATGGTCGCAACAACCCGCTTTTCCATTTCCTTGATGATAACGGCAAGGAATGGTCAAAACGCTGCGACTTCGTCGTCTTCCAATGTTTCAACCGGAAGCTAACGGCATACCTCTTCGAGTTCAAGACAAAGAGCCTTGATGCGGGCTCGATCATCGACCAGCTAAAATCGGGAGCGCATTGGTGCGCCTGTTTGCGAAAGGTCGTCGCTCAATATACTGGCGACAACAGACCCTTGAAGGTCAAGAAGTTCGTCCTGACCGAAAATAACAATCCTGACGCATATCTCGATGGTGACAAGAAATATCTCGCACGGGATCCCTCCGTTCGTCACTATCACTACGATGAGATCGAAACACTCGGGCTCGATGAGCTTGAAAATGACTCCGTGAATACGGTTTGAGGGCAATATGGCCGGGCATACAGAAAGCGATTTTGAGACAGCCATCGAAGCTGGACTGGTCGGCGCGGGCGGCTATGCTATGCGCTCACCCGCCGATTATGACGAATCGTTGGCGTTGTTTCCCGCGGATGTATCCGGCTTTCTCAAGGACAGTCAGGCGGCAAGGTGGGCACAGCTTGAAGCCCTGCTCGGGGCGAAGACCGAAGCGACGGTGCTGGACAGCCTCGCCAAGGAACTCGACATCAAGGGCACGCTCCACGTCCTGCGGCATGGCTTCAAATGCTACGGCAAGACCTTCCGGCTGGCCTATTTCCGGCCCAACTCCGGGATGAATCCCGAAGCTGCCGCGTCCCATGCCGCCAACCGGCTGACCATCACACGGCAGGTCGCTTTCACCTCGGTAATGAAAGGCGCCGATGGCAAGAACCGTCGCTGCATCATCGACGTAACGTTGAGCCTAAACGGCCTTCCTGTGGCGACGGCGGAGTTGAAAAACCCGCTCACCGGTCAGCGCGCGGCGGACGCCGTAAGGCAATACCGTGATGCACGCGACGAGCGTGATTTGCTGTTCGCCTTCAAGAAACGCGCGTTGGTGCATTTCGCGGTGGACCCGGACGAGGTGTGGATGACCACGCGCCTCAAGGGCAAGGAGACGGTGTTCCTACCCTTTAACCGGGGCAATAATCATGGCGCGGGCAATCCACCCGTTGAGGGCAACTGGAAGACCCATTACCTTTGGGACGAGGTGCTACAGGCCGACAGCCTGATCGACATCCTGCAGCGCTTCATGCACCTGGAGGTGAAGGAGCGGCAGGTCAAGACCGATAAGGGTGTGCGCACCATCCGCAAGGAAACGATGGTGTTCCCCCGCTATCACCAGCTCGACGCGGTACGCAAACTCGTCACCCATGCGCGCGAGAACGGCGCGGGGCGGAACTACCTTATTCAGCACTCGGCGGGATCGGGGAAGTCGAACTCCATCGCGTGGCTGGCGCACCGGCTAGCAAGCCTGCACGACGCTAACGACGAGAAGGTGTTTCACTCGGTCGTGGTCGTCACCGATCGGCGCGTGCTCGATCAGCAATTGCAGAACACCATCTATCAATTCGAGCACAAGACCGGGGTGGTCGAGAAGATCGACGAAGACACCCAGCAACTCGTTCGCGCCCTGTCGCAGGGCACGCCGATTGTTATCACGACGATCCAGAAGTTCCCCTTCATTTCGCAGGCGCTCTCCACTCTTGAAGGCAAGGGAACAGGCGTGAAGATCGACACGGCGGGCAAGCGCTTCGCCGTGATTGTGGACGAGGCCCATTCCTCGCAAAGCGGCGAGACCGCCACCGCGCTCAAGGGGATGCTGAACAAGGACGGTATTGAAGCCGCAATCGCGGCACAGATGTCGGACGAAGAGGACGACGATCTTTCCGACGACGCCAAGGCCGCAATGTTGCGCGATGCGCTGAAGCGCGCGCGTCAGCCAAACCTCTCGTTCTTCGCCTTCACCGCAACACCAAAATTCAAGACCAAGGTGCTTTTTGACGAGCCGGGTCCGTCCGGCACATCGCCCTTTCATGAGTACACCATGCGGCAAGCCATCGAAGAAGGCTTCATCATGGACGTGCTTTTGAACTACACGACCTACAAGCGCTTCTTTGGCCTGATCAAGCAGGTAAAGAACGACCCCGAAGTGCCGCGTAAGAAGGCGGCGAAGGCGCTTACCCGGTATCTGGAATTGCACCCGGTCAATATCGAGCAAGTGGTATCGGTCATCGTGGAGCACTTCCGGCTCTACGTCATGCACGAGCTTGGCGGGCGGGCCAAGGCTATGGTCGTCACAAGCTCACGACTCGCCGCCGTCAAATACAAGCTGGCCTTTGACCGCTATATCAGGAACAACGGCTATACCGGCATTCGGTCATTGGTGGCCTTTTCAGGTACGGTCGAGGACCCCGAAGATCCTGGCGCGTCCTACACCGAAGTTTCCATGAACGAGGGCCTAGCCGAAAGCGAACTGCCCGAAACCTTTGAGCGCGACGATTACCGCGTGCTTCTGGTCGCCGAGAAATATCAAACCGGCTTTGATCAGCCCTTGTTGCAGACCATGTACGTAGTCAAGCGCCTGGCAGGGGTGCAGGCCGTGCAGACGCTCTCCAGGCTAAACCGCATGGCTCCCGGCAAGGCGCGCACCTTCGTGCTCGATTTCGCCAACGAGGAGGACGACATCTACAAGGCGTTCAAGCCCTATTACGAGGCGACGCCGATTGGCGAGAATGCCGATCCTCACCGCCTGTCCGAGTTACAGCACAAGCTATTGGAATGGGCGATTTTCGCGTCGGATGACGTTAATGCCTTTGCCGAGGTATGGTATCGCGGCAAACGTGATCATTCGGCCACCGATCACCGCCTGATGAATGCGGTGCTCGACGCGGTGGTGCAGCGGTTCAACGATAGAGATGAGCAACACCAAGACGAATTTCGCAGTCAGTTGACCGCATTTCGGAATCTTTACGCGTTCCTTTCTCAGATCATACCCTATCAGGATAGTGAGCTCGAGAAGCTTTACGCGTTCGTTCGCAATCTGATTTCAAAACTGCCGCCTCCAGGCGACGGGCAAGCCTTTACGTTGGACGACGAAGTTACCCTTCGCTTCTTCCGGCTACAGCAAATGACCGAAGGGTCAATTGATCTGGGATACGGTGAGACCACACCGCTCAAAGGGCCAACCGACGTCGGTACAGGAGGATTCAGAGAGGAGGCAGTTTCATTGTCTTCGCTAGTCTCAAAGCTCAACGAGCGGTTTGGGACCAATTTTACGGAAGCTGATCAATTCTTTTTCGACCAGATCCGGGCAAGCGCTGAAGAGGACGAAAAAATTGTCGAAGCTGCGAAGGCAAACAACCTCTCCAACTTCTCATCTTATCTGGAACGGATGCTTGATGAACTGTTCATCGATCGCATGGAAGGGAACGAGGAGATCTTCTCAAGGGTGATGACAGATAAAGATTTTCGATCGGCAGCGCATGAACATCTCGCTCTTGAGATTTTCCAGCGGATCCGAGACGGCCAGCCTCGGAAATGAAATGCAAGACGGACTTTGATCCAATGAAAAAGACCAAAATCTTTTTGCATGCCTTCGTGAGCCGTGGGGCAAATAAAGGCCAGATAATCTTCCCCCATGTTCATCAGGGCGGAACATATGTCGTATCGAAGACCCGCTTTGAAGATGACTATATTCACGTATCAGATCCGAGCGAGATCCTGTCTTGGCTTGAGAAGGGTTACGGCTTGCGGATGTCGAATCCTGAAGAGGGTGTGACGGCGCCGAGCTTGATCGCACCCCAGTCAATTTTTCGACCCGTCAGAATATAAGGCCGCCGAAATAATTTCCGCTATCTCAACCCTTGAATACCTGCTCGCGATGATACTGCAAGAACTGCGAATGCGGTCGCTCATCCGGTCGTTCTGGCACGAGCAGGCGCCGCTCCGGATTCATTAGGCGCAAGATCGTATCCGGCACGCCGGCGTTAGCGATCAGCATGCTGTAATCGTCATCCACCGAAATCAGGCCGCGATCGAACATCCAATGCACCGTCCCTGATAAGGCCAAGCCATTGCGGACACTGTCCGGGCCTCCATGCGCCACGGGACGAATGTGAGCCGCTTGCACTTCAGATCGGCCGCCGCCGTTGAAAAGCTTGAGGCCGGTCACGGCACAGGTGTCGTGATAGGCAGTCTTGATGGCGGCAGAGAAAGCGCGGTCCCGGAAAGGGCGTTGCACGACCTGTGACACAATCCGACGATCGACGCTGTCGATCTCGAACGGCATCTGCGGGTTATCGCCAAATCCGATGCGCGCCTCTTCTGCCGGATCTGGTGTCGGCCGTTCTCGGTCACGATTGCCTAGGATGTGAGCAAAGCCGGCCGCCAAAATCATGTCGTACTCGGCGTCGGAGATATTTCGGACGGCGCGGCCGAACGCACCTTTGTTGGTCGAGCCATCCTCTTTACGAAGGCCAGCCTCATAGTAGTGCTTCGCTTCCTTGAACGGCACCGAACGATCGAAGGGCAAGAAATCCTCGATGAGGGCGTAGAAATGATCAGGCCTTGAAGGATCTGCAACAATATCGACGATCCGCGCTGTCGCGAAATACGCCTGTCGACCCCCGGCTTGCATCAAGTTACCACTTGGGCGCCGAGGTTCATAATAGACGATCCAGTCCCCGCGGGCGGCTTCGATCTGGCGCAGGTAAGTTTTCGGGAAGTGATATCGCTGCTCGGGCAGGTCGTCATACGTCGGGTCAGACTTGGTTGTCAGCACAGCCTTCGTCACGCGAAATCCTTCAAAACGATAGTGCCATGACGCTAACAATTTAGAACTCACAAGGCAACGGAACGGCAGCAGCTTGCAACCTTTACGAGATTTAAATCTACTTGCAGATTTTAAAGTAAAAAAACATTAGTTTTCCGATTTTTCGACTTATTAAAGCAATTAACTAAGTCTAAAATGCTGGTTTACTTTATAAAATTGGCGTTACAACTTTTGTGATACATTTACAGTCGGCGCGCTTTATGCGATAATACATATATCAAGTCGCGACAGTGCGGATTGATACTTGTGACATCAGCAAGGATCTTTGTCATGGCGAATGGAAATACCAAGCGGGCGAAGCGCGCCCGCTTTGACTACGATGCTTACAGCATCGCCGGAAAGAGCATGCAGGCTTTGGTGGCTGCTGCCGCTGACATCAAGGCACTGGGCCGCAGAACAACGGAACAGGCCTTCGAACTCGGCGCTCTTCTCGAAGAGGCAGCGGCGCTTGTTGAGCCACGTACGTTCGGGAAGTGGGTGGAGCAGGTTTGCGACATCTCCGGCAAGACCGCCCGGAACTATCGGGCAGTTTCGAAGAACCTGGTGGGCTACCGTGATCGAGCGATCGAACTGTCGATCACTCCCACCGTGCTTTTCCATCTTGCCTCTGCATCAGAAGACAAGATCGAGGCCGCTCTTCTCTTCGCGGAAGAAAACGACGGTATTCACGTCAAGGAAGTCAAGGCGCTTCTTGAGGATGATGCCGCGTCGGCCGGAGAAGAGACTGATGAGTTGGCTGTTGCCGACATGGGTGGAGTTGCCGGCCTGCGTGCCCTCATCGACCTCAAGACGAAGGTCGGGATGGCTATGTTTCTTGAGCACGCCTCCGCGCTCCAGGCGGTGTTGCTGCAGACCTTGACCAGCAAGGCTGAAGGCAAGCGCCTTCAGAAGGGTCAGCTTCTCCCGTTGATCGAACCGGCTGCGCGTGTGGCGAAACGGAGCTTGGGCAATGTTCTGCTCCTTGACGCCGCGGGTGATACTGATGCCCGCAGGATCGACGAACGGGAATTGCCGGCTGGAAGCCGCTGGTTCAGCGTCTTCGAAACGCTGGACCATCTCGGCAACAGAGAGCGGTGGCCCGGCGCCAAGGAACTTGAGCTCTGGCTGAAGGACAAGGCGATGCCGACGCTTGCCTGGGCAACCACGCGGGCAAAGCAGCCGGAGTGGCCGCTGGCGTCACGCACGATCCCACAGCCTGATGCGCTGATGCGCACAGGTTTGGAATCGCTCGGCGGCGCCGTTCGGATCGAACCACCGGCACTTGTGCCGTCGATCGAGGCCGAAGGCGAAGATGACTTTGAGCCACCAGCATTCTTGGCGCGGGCAAAGCCGGCGCAGGAAGTTCCGAGCTCGAACGTGGTCTCGTTGGACCAGACAAATTCGCGGGGGCTTAAGCGAGCGCCGTGGGTGAAGTCCAAGGATGCGCAGCCTTTGGCTGACTGAAAAAGTAAAGGGGCCTTCGGGCCCCTTTTCGATTCCCATTGGTTTCAGGGCGATCGGGACGCGGTGGCATAAAGGTTCTACTCACCATCTCGTGCCAGCATAAGCTGTGAGCCCGTCATTAACTTTGTTCGGGCTCTGTTCTTTTTTTAATGCCAGGGTCCTTGAGATCCGCCTCGGGTCCTGCGACAAAGGATGCGGCTTCAGTGATTGAAGCTTAGCGGCCCGAAGCAGCGCGCCAACGCTACCAAGGGCCTGACCCTCAGCCTTTCGAAGAAGGAATCGGGCTATGACATCCTTACTGCCTTTTGCTTTCCGTTGTGAAGCATCTTGCTTGTACTCATCCCTTCAAGCGGTCGCCGACGCTCGTTCGCCTGTCGAACGTCGCAAGGGCTAACCGCGCCATTGCCTGCGATCTACGGCTGCCGCGCCGGACGATGCTATGTGCCGTCCGACGTCTGGATGCTGCCGTCGATCGCGATCGCGTTCTCAAGGGAGATCAAGCATGACCCAGACTACCGTCACCTCCGCCGCCTCTACCGTTTCGAACAACATGTCATCGACCGCGCGCCTGTTCGGTCAGCGTTCTGACGCCCGCTCGGAACCGCCGGTCCTGCGCCGCCACGCGCTTCTCGTCTGCTACCCAGATGTCGAGGCCGACTTCGACGCCCTGATCGACAAGGCCATCGCCGCGATCACGGATGGCGAGCCGGTCGAAGACGAAATCCTCGGCCGCTATGTCAGTCTCGGATCCATGGTCCGCGCCGTCTCGTTCCGCGAGGGAAAGCTGCTGGAGCAGGCTTTCGAGCGCTTGTCGAAGGTAAACACAGACCTGACTGTTCTTGTCCAGTCCCTGAAGTTGCCGTTGGTCAAGGCCGCGGTCGAAGCCGTGAGCGGCAATGACTGGCACCACCTCGAAGGCGTCCGCCTTGATTGCGAGGCGCCGGCAAAGGGCAGCTACACGCCGGACCTCGTCCTTGTGAACCGTGCCCGGCACGCAGCCTTCATTTTGGACCTGAAGCGTTCGCTTGCCTCCTATGGTGACACGACACGCCTTGAAGAGCTGAAGCTCAAGATGCTGGCGACGGCGATGATCCTGCCGGACTGGCTTTACAAGCATCACAAGCGCCTCATGGTCGATAACGTCGGCGTTGCGATCGTCGATGGTGCCAGCCGCCCGAGCGATCATGCAAGCGGCGTCTGGGCCTTGAACGAGATCGACGACCTTCTGGAGATCGATGGCGCGGCGGCCTGCATGCAGGAACTCCGTGTGCGCTTCGGTCGCCGTGTTCAGACGCTGCTTGAAGGTGAGGCCCGTCGCGCGCTTGGTATCATTGATCCGTCAGTCGTTCCAACCGCAACCGGCCCGTCCCGCTTGCGTCTGCGCCACGGCAGTAGCCGCTCGACCCTTGGCACGGCGTATGACGGCACCGACCCTGATGTGAATGGCATCCTTGGCGCCGACGATCTTCTCGACAAGGCAGAAGAACAGGACGAAGACGACGAGCGCCCCGCAGCGCGCATTCGCATCGGCTTCGCCCGCCGGCTGCTGGCCGCCTGACTCCGGCTTTGGCTGCTGCGGCTGAGACCGCGGCAGTCTCTCATCCTCTCTGTTCCTACACAACGCTGGCCGCTAGCACGCGGTCCGGCGAGGAGACCCTGCATGCCTGCAGACCACAATTCGCATCCACTCGGTCCAGTTTCCGGTTCCTCGCAAGCCAAGGTCGAGGTCCGCTCCATCAATGTCGCAGCCGTCAACGCCACGCGGGAAGATGCTGCCATCGTTATCGGAATGGCGCTTGCCTTTGCCCATCGAGGGCAGATGACCGGCAATGCCATTCCCTTGGCAGTCCTCAGTCGGCTCGGAATGCTGGCCGACCGCGGTGATCCTGCAAGCGAGCTGGTTTGCGACTGGTTGCGGACGAGAACGCAGCGTGCAGTCCGTCCTGCCGCCCCCACCGACGCCGGGGAAATGATTTCCGTTTTGAAAGTTGCGGAGGGGAACTGATGGATCGCCTCTCCACCTTCGTCGTTCGACGCCTTCGACATATGTCACGTCGCACGCTTCGCCGACGCGCGGCTCGTAACGGCCTGCTGTCCTCGACCGTCGTCATGATCGATGATCATCCCGTCACGCGGTACATGCCTGCGTTCGATGTCAATCGTCTGACCGGCGATGTTGACCACGACACACAGTGGATCCGGCGCGAATTCGCCTCCTTCCTGATCGAGCCACCCAAGGACCGGTCGGGCGATGTCGATCCCATGGCCCCGCCCTTGGTCCTGCCTTCTCATCTCCGGCGAAAGCAGCCTTCTTCCGATCGGCAGGCGAGTGACCGTGCCGCATATGCGATGCGGACAATCTGTGACGCCGGCGAAAAGCTTGGCGTGAAGCATATCATCACGGCACTGCTGCTTTCCGCTGCCATCCGGGACAGCGGCGTCGCGCTGCGGGACCTCGCGACCGTCCTACGCCGGACAGGACCGGTCATCTGCATCGACGTGCCTGTCGAGGGTTTCGAACGTGCGCTTCTGCGCATGGTAGAGGATACCGGCCTCGTCCCCTTTGGTCCCTATGTTGGCATGGCGGCCGAGTTTACCTTCGTCGGGGAATTGTGGGCATGGGGCGAAGCGGAAGCGCAACGGGTCTTTCTCTACGTCCTCGTTGATGACGATTCCCGCATCAGCCGGGGCACGATCCGCAAACAACTGACGCTGGCGCTGGCCCTCGGCTCGCCTGTCATGGCCGTGACCGAGGGCGGTAAGCCCGTTCCCGATCCGATCGATCTGGCCGCCGACTTGCGCCTGCGTGGAAAAGGGATGACCACAGACGTGATCGCTGATCTTCTCGAAACCATTTATGGCGAGATCGAATTTGATTATCAGTCCACCGTGTTGAAGATCGACGCCGAGATGCTGACGTTGGACGATCTGGCAATCGCCGTGCGTCCGGGTCGTCCAATCGAAACCAGCATCATGGCCCTCGGCCAACTCGCCGCCCGAAACCGGCGGGAGGAGCAGGGAGAAGAGGACGGAGAGGGACGAAAAGATAAGTCGGCGCGCAAGCTGGTGACGCAGAGCCCGACCGAGAACGCTCGCAAAGCAGCGGATCAGGACAAGAGCGCTGATAAATCCACATCGTCGTCCGGATCGAGAGGACGGAGGAAGGACAAGGCAACCGGGGCTGAGGTCATTGAACCTGTCTTGTCGCCAGACGCCCGACCGGGTGAGAGCAAACCACTGTTCATCGAGACCCTGACGGGCTATGGCGCTGCCAGGGACTGGGCGCTAGGCCTGAAGGCGGATGTCATCGATTATCTAACCGGCGATCTCGCCTGGTCGGCGATGAGCACAAAGTTGCTGCTTTCAGGACCGCCGGGGACCGGCAAGACGAGCTTCGCACGCGCTCTATGCAACAGCTTGCAAATGCCGCTTGTCGTCACCTCGGTCTCGACGTGGCTGCAGGGTGACTATCTAAGCGGCGTCCTCGACCGGATGCAGGATACCTTTGCCGAGGCACGGTCACGGGCGCCCTGCATTCTGTTTATCGACGAAATCGATGGCATCGGCCAGCGCATGAGTCCGTCACGAGAGTATGCGGACTACTGGAATGCTTGCGTCAACAAGCTGCTCGAATTGTTGGATGGAGCGGTGAAGAGCGAAGGCGTCATCGTCGTCGGTGCGACCAATCGGCCGAACGAAATCGATGAAGCCATCAGAAGGTCGGGACGCCTGGAGACGCACATCGAAATTCCACGGCCGGACATTCCAGCACTTGAGGGCATTTTGGCCCATCATCTCGGTGTCGATCTCGACCTTGTCATTGCCAATCAGTCCAAGGGAGGCGTCGAATGATCAGAGCGGACGATGGAAAGAAAAGTGGCGAAAGGAAACTGAGTAAGGCCACTGACGAAACCCATGGCGAGACTTGGCGCCAGGAAAACCTCCGACGCCTCGCCACGCGCGCAATGGGTTTGACCGGCGCTGACATCGAGCGAATTGTGCGAGAAGCGCGGCTCCGGGCACGACGCGAAAAGCGGCCATTGCGCTATTCCGACGTCGAAGCTGGCATTCGTGGCCATCGGCCGCCGCTGCGTGCCGACCAGCGCTGGCGCCTGGCGATTCATGAAGCGGGACACGCCGTCGTTCACCACGCTCTGCGCCTTGGCGCGATCAAGGGACTCACCATCGACACGGCCGAAGGTGGCCACAACAGTTTGGCGTTCAAGCAAGGCGGGTCGGAAACCGTCGACTGGTACGAGCGGCTGCTGGCCCTGCTTATGGCCGGCCGGGCTGCGGAGCTTATGATGTTCAAGGCGCCATCGGCGGGATCAGGTGGCGCCGAGCATAGTGATCTCGGTCGCGCCACCCGCCTTGCACTGGATATGGAGCAGGCACTCGGCTTCGGCGCCAAGAACTCGCTGCTCTATCTGGCGCACCGCGATCCTACGGCCGTCCTGAGCGTCAACGCTGATCTTGCAGCGCGCGTTCACCGACGTCTGGAAGTTGGACAGGCCAGGGCCACGGAGGTGCTTCTCGAACATCGCCCCGTGTTCGATCGACTGGTTCATGCACTATTCGAAGCCCAGGTGATGGACGAGCAGGCTGTGATGGACATCCTGGGTCCTCCCCCGTAAGTCTTTCGCACTTGGAGGTTTCGGTATGACTGTGGCTGTCATTGCGCATTGCGACTGGAGCATCGACCGCAAGAAGCGTTGGATGTGCGTCGCTGTGCGGCAAAGCAAGGGCTGGCAGGTCGCGGCGCCGGAGCTCGTCGGCGATACCACCGACCTCATGAGCAGGCTCAGCCGCCGGTCCGAAGTAGATGGCGCTCTGCTGATGGGATTCGATTTCCCTATCGGATTGCCGAAGCGCTATGGCGAGATGATCAGTCCGGCATCTTTCCGCGACGCCCTGACGGCTTTTGGGCAAGGGCCGTTTGCGCGCTGGTTCGATGTAGCCGAGCGGCGTCACGAAATCTCCGTTCATCGCCCTTTTTATCCGCAACGTCCCGGCGGTACGCAACGACAGCATCTGTACGAGGCACTCGGCGTTGATCGAGGCATAGCGCTGCTTCGCAGTTGCGAGCGGGCGACAACGGATCGAGGCGACGCGTGCATGCTCTTCTGGACGCTTGGCGGCAATCAGGTCGGAAAGGCCGCTATCACCGGCTGGCGGGAAGTGATCATTCCCAATCTGGATGATATCAGTCTCTGGCCGTTTGACGGCTCTCTCGCCGAGCTCTCAATCCCCGGCGCCACGATCATCGCTGAAACATATCCGGGAGATGTATACGGGCAGCTCGGTATTCCGAGGCGCCCTGTCTGGAGCAAGCGCCAGCAAGCAGGACGACGTGTCGTAGGCGATCATATGCTGAGCTGGCTGCGCAACCGCCCTCATGTAGGTGCGGAAGCATTGCAGGTTATCATCGCTGATGGGTTCGGCGCGGACAAATCCGGCGAAGACCGGTTCGATGCCGCGGTCGGCCTCCTGGGTATGATCGATGTTGTCGATGGACATCGACCTGAAGGAACGCCGCCTGACGGTGATATCAAGATTTGGGAAGGCTGGATCCTCGGCCAAGAGGCGTCGGCGCCACACCTTGAAACTTGATATACGTCGCCCGCGACGGCGATCGAATTGCCAGTAACGCAAAACAAATTGCGTTTGTTCGATTCCAAACCCTCCACGAACGATTCCTAAACCTCGGCAGTCGATTCAGTTTGTCAGAATTCCGATTCCACATCCCACGTAAGGCCGTGGGGAGGTCTGCTGAGGCAGTCATCGCGGTTGTTGGGTTCCCGGCAACTGCTTTCAATGTGCCGGCAACTCGAACCAAATTGCGTTGACGCGATTCAAATTCGCGAGAGATCGATTCAAAACATCATAAATTCGATTCAGCCGAAAACGGATTGCGCCGGTCCGCCGGTCCTCTGACCATGGATATGCCATCCAAGAAAAGAGGAGGAACACATGGCGCCACGACAGACACGGGAGCAGCGGAACCGACTGCAGCGCGAGCGGCAACAGCAGCTTCGGGACGAACATCTTCGCCATCGGCGCGCGGGGCGGGATGATTTCGCGCGGATACTTCTATTCCGTGTCATCAACGGTCTGGTGAGGACTGGGCGTCATCAAAAGCTCGATGAGCTCGGCTTCGAGCTCGTGTCCGAGCTGGTGAAGCAGGGTTTCGATGAGCTTGCTTGCGAGCGGGCATTCGACGACCTTGTGGGCCGGTATGGCAGGACGGATAACCCTTTCCGGCGGAAGGTACACCTTCACTAGAAATGCATTCTGTGCGCCGGCCCGCTCTGGGCTGGCGTTTTCATTCATGTAAACGGCGTTATCAATCCGGGGGCTTCTCCCCCCATTACTCCATTAAACCCCGTTTGAATCGGAATCGCTTTTCTGAAGCGACTAGCCTCACCCCGACTTCGGTTACGCCACCTTAAATCGTCTCGCATAGCACCCGTCGCCCGCGTTCGCGGGAATATGACAACAGCTATGTGAATGGAAATGACTGATAATTTTTCTACAAAAGCCTTTCAGCGAAAGATCGACGCCTTCTGCGACCTGAGGCTCGCGCCGGTCCTGCCTGCGTATGACTATGAACGACTGCGTCATTATATGCGCTCACTCGTATCCACTTGCCGCAAAGCGCCTCGCGACAAAGGCAAGACTGATTGGTCAATGATTGCTGACGCCTGCGGCGCCGATATCGCTATTCTGACAATCAACGCACGCTTGATAGATCCCGGCCTCGACGCCATAGGCCGATGGATCCAACGAGCCATGACCTCTGGCAAATCATCAGAAAAATCAGCGAAAGTCCCTGCCATTCGCAAAGCCGCGCCGAAAGTGGCGAGCAGGCAGACCGCCCAACCAACTGGCCTCTCCAAGCGTGAGAGTGCAGCCAGTAATCACACCACGGCAGTACCGATGTCATCGCGTAAGATCGTCGAATTCCCGAAACCGTTGTTCGACCTCTGGGAAGATCCATCAGATTTCGCAGAAGCCCTCCAACTTCATCTTCGACGACATGGCGAGACATACTGGGTCCTCCACCGTTCGATCGTTGGACCTGATGACATAACAGACAAGAAGACTTTGCTGACGTGGGTTGAAGGTCAGCGTGTGCCGCGCAGTACAGAGAGCTTCGACATACTCGCTCGGATCGAGCGGCGCTATCGGCTGCCCGTCGGTTATTTCAAAGCCAAGCTACCGCATCCTTCTCGTTCCGCTTCGGGGTTCAATCTGTCCGGCATCGAGCCTTCGGAACGGCGGCGTATTGCCTGGCATTTGCCGGAAGATTTCAACGCATTACCGTTTCAAAAGCGCGAGGAGATTGTCGACTGGGTCCGGCGCGTCATCATCAGCGGATCGACCGACTATAGAAAATTTCAGGCGGCCGCCGCAAAACAGCGGTATGCCATCCGGTTTCCAGGCGTGTCTTACGGTGGACGTGCGCCGCGCGATGGAAAGATAACCGTTCCTGCGAACTACGAAGATCCTGATCTGCTGTCGGGCGTGATCGAGGCGCCTCCGGCTCTTGCCATGGAGATGGCCGACCTTGTTCGGTTCAAGACGTCGGCACTCACTTCGGTCGGTTTCCAAAGGAACGGCGTCTGGGGCGAAGAGACGGCGTCTCAGAAGATCGAGCATCTCGGGCTGATGTTCGGAGCGCTGGCGGCGTCGCGAGACGGAGAGGTTAGAGGCTACGGTGTACCGCTTCGGCAACTGACCTTCGGATTGCTTTTATTTCCCGGCATCTGGGACTGGTATGTCGAGTGGCGCGAGACCCGCCGTGGTTTTTACACGGCATGGGAAGTCGATATGCTTCGGATCGCACTGGCAATCACAAAGGAAGGGACCGGCTGGCTTCGACAACACCCCGAGCTGCTGGCGCGCGTGCAACCGATCAGGGGTCTCGTATCTCAGAGCGAAATCGACTTCGCGAAGGAGGATTGGCACGGGGCCTGCGATGACTTCCATAAGCATGCATCGCATCGCGTAAAGGAAATTCAGCGGATCGCGCGCGTTCACCGGGATCCCTTCGAACCGATCATGCCGGTCCTCGAGGCGCCGAGCCCGGTTGGCGAATACCGTAAGATCACCGAGGAAATCCTGCGGCTTATGCCGGATGAGCACCGCTATCCCCGGCCGGCTGCGGAAGCGGTGAGAGCATTCCTGTTGCTGCGGCTCGGTTTACATCTAGGGCTTCGCCAAAAGAACCTGCGACAGCTTATGCTCTGCCCGAAGGGCCATATGCCTCGCTCGGAGCGCGTCCTCGAAAAGATGAAGCGTGGCGAGCTGCGTTGGAACGAACGCGAGAACGGCTGGGAGGTGCTGATCCCTGCGGTCGCCTTCAAGAATGCACACTCGTCTTTCTTTGGCGACAAGCCGTTCCGGCTGGTGCTCCCCGATCTGCTTGGGTTGTATGGCTACATTGACGCCTATGTGGACCGGCATCGTGCAGTGCTTCTCCGGACTGCCGACGATCCAGGCACATTCTTCGTGAAGACCGTCAAGACGACAAGTACGGATGCAGCCTACGACATCACAAGCTTCTACGAGGCATGGAGGCTCACGATCCAGCGTTACGGGATCTACAACCCCTATACCGGCCGTGGTGCCATCAAGGGCCTGCTGCCGCACGGTCCTCATAATGTGCGTGATGTGCTCGCGACCCACATCTTGAAGCAGACCGGCTCGTACGAGCAGGCGAGCTACGCCATCCAGGACACGGCCGACATGGTTGCCAAACACTACGGCCGCTTCTTGCCACAGGATAAGGCAGCGCTTGCAGCTCGCATTCTCAACCAGGTCTGGGAGGCCGCCTGATTCACCGCGGACGCCGGAAATTATTTCCGGCGTCTTGCCTCATTCTTCGGCTTTCGCGCCCATGGCGGGGGCAGCTTCTGCTGTACCCATGGAAGAAGCTGGATAGGCTGCGGCTCGATCCCAGCGGTAATGATCGGATATTTGCTGAGCGCATCCCGCATCAACGGCAAACCGGCAGGGTTGGTGTAACGGGTATTGGTTTCGCTTCCATCGCTAAGGCGTCCGGCAATGTCGTCAATAACTTCGGTAGGAACACCGGCCTGCTTCAACGTATCTGCCATGCCATGACGCAACGCGTGGATAGCGCGATCCCACATGTTGTCCCCGAGCGCCTTTTTCATGATCGGGCCGAAGACATCATAAAAACGGTCTCCAGGATCGTTTGTCGTTTGGTCGGAGAACAGATCTGGAAAAACGGCCTCGTATCCGAGCTTACTCAGCGCCGTGCAATAATCGACAAAACCTAAGCGGATCATCTCATCGGGGACTGGAAGAATTCGCTTGGATTGCTCATTCTTCAACCTGCGAAACTGATTTGATCGCAAGCGGATAACAAGCCCTGCCTCGTCTTCAGCAAGATCGTCCAGGGCAAGCCCGGCTAATTCTTTTCGCCGGGCGCCGAGATAAGTGTACAGGATCGGCAGGAAATAAATCCCGTCGTGATAGACAAGCGACCCTGGTTTTCCACGTCCGCGGCGATCGTCCAATGAGCCGGTATAAATCGGAGTAGAGAAGATTGGTTCTAGGTCGCTTGGTGTCGGTTTGAACTGCTCGGCACGGATTGACCCCAAAGGCTGCTTCTTCGGTCGTAAGCCGTCGAATGTCCAATCCGCCAGTTGAAAACCGTGGCCACGGATATGTGTCATGAAGCTCTGTAAGTTGGAGAAGTGCTTGCGGATTGTTCCGACACTCAGTCCAACTGTCGCCTCCTTTCCTTCCTCTTCAGCCTGTTCCCTTAGCTTCTTTCCCTCTGCTCTTAGCTCTGGTGCCGACATGGCTCTCATTCGAGCACTTTTGCCCCAATGGATGGGGATCTCATTGAGATGCTGCCGAAGTTGGCCGAGATGAAATTGCTCGATCTGACCCGAATGTTCGACGTTATGTTCCTCTAAAACGCTCTTCAGCATCCGGACAAGTGCACGTGCATCATTTGCCGACGCCTTCTCCCAGCTCTTGCCTTTGTTTGCGATGAGCTTTTCGCACTCTGACTCAAGATCAGCGACCATCACGACGCGAAGGGGCTTCTCCGGTACCTCGACAAAAGCAGGTGTTTGGGCAGGCTTCGGCGTGAGATCAAGAAAACGGATCTCCTCTGGTTCAACCGGTTCGGAGGCAGCAATCGGTGGAGCCTGGGGTTCGTGCAAGGTCTCAACGACAAGAGGAGTCAGTTTGACTTCTGCCGGAGCCTTTGAAGTCGCAGCAGTCTCCAACCTGGAGCCGCCGAAGAACTCGCTCTGGCGGCGCTCCGCCAGCGGATGTCGATCGTCGATATCAAGGAGGGCTTCCGCGCGTCCTTTGAAAAAGGCCTTCATCGCCTTTTCATGATTGATCCCGGTCTCCTCGATTCCGAACTGGGCCATCATCTTATAGACGCCATCCTGGAAACTACGGCCGTTGGAGACGTGGCGCTGTTCTCTGTAGATATGTGCGATCGCAGGGATGTGCGAAGCAGGCACGCCATTGGCGAGGAGATATGTTCGGCCGTTGCAGCCGTCATCTAACGTCAACATCAGACGGATGCCGTACATTTCAAGTAGCTTGTAAGCCCAGCCGCTTTCGAGGTCGTGTTCTAGTTCCTCGATGTCCTTGGTGCGTCCATTGCGCCTCGCCACGATGGCGACATCCTCCAGGTGCGACAACAGGTTGTCGCGCTCGTGTTCGCAGAGTTTCTGAAGTTGCTCCCTGGTCGTGGACATTGCTTCCTTCGAATTCATCTTCAGTTCGGCCAACAGCATGTTGAGCTTACGACCGATCGTCTGAGCCTTCTTATGGTCGGAACAATGAAGGCTGAGTGAAAGCCGGCTTCCGGCCCGACACCGCTTGAACGAAGCGGGGATGCGCGCGCGCCAGTAAAAGATGTTGCCGCGGCGGATGAGATTCTCGACGTCGTGGCGGACCGCCATGGGGTATTTGCCCTCGCCTGCCACCTGCGCTGCCGCCGCAAATTTCGCGTGGGCATCACCTGTGGGCTACAGTTCTGGGCATCAGGTCGCCAATGATGCCAAAACGATATCCGGCACGACTGGAAAATCAAGGAATTAAGGGGATTTAGAGAGAATTGGCTGGGGAACCTGGACTCGAACCAAGATTAACGGAGTCAGAGTCCGTCGTTCTACCATTGAACTATTCCCCAACGACCGCCAGACGATGAAATCGTTCGCGGCGAAGGTTGCGCCTCTATAATAGAATTCGCCGCGGATGCAAATACTTTAAAGCGGACAAATGCAATTTTTTGAAAACAAGGAGCGGGTCCGGGATAACAGGTGAAAGCAGGCGCTTCCAACTGCTTTCGCGGCGATCGATGTTCGCGCCGCCCGATAGGATCAACGCGGGATATTCCCAATCCGTTAAAGTTGGCTTTTCGACCGCGTCACCAACGCAGAATGCGCCGGCCGAGACCATATCCGACAGCCGTCACCATGGCGATCGCGATCGGATACCAGAGCAGGACGAAAAGCGGGCTGTCGTCCGTGCAGTTGGATGCGTAGAAGGTTGCGGCGATACCGCTGGCTGCAAGCCCCGCAACAGCACCGGCAACACCAGGCCTTTCCGGCGCGCCGTGGCGCAATGCAAACAGGAAGCAGGCAAGCGGCCCGATCGACAGCAGCGGAATAAGCGTCAGGCAAAAGCGGGCATTGTGCCCGATCATCCGCGCGCTCCAGCTGTCCGCCGGCATGACCGCCATTTCGACGGCTGCGGCTGCAAGCAGCAGGATCGGTGCCGCCAGCAACGCCCAACCCCATATGCGCAACGGCACACCGGGCCGGCCGATACGGAAGACGACGGCGCAAGCGGTCGCGGCGAGCGCGATGGTCACGACGAATTTGAACAGGAAACGAATGGTCTGCATTGCGGTGTCTATATCGGCGCGGAAGCCGATCATCGCAAAGAAAATGCCGCCGCTGATCAGGATACCCGCGACGACCGCCAAGGCGAGGGCCTTGCCGATCCGCGTGCGGACCGGCGCGTCCTGCGCCAGAAGATTGATGAGGTCATCGGTTTTCACTGGTCTCACTCCGATACAAGGCCGCAAGCACTTTCAGCGCGCGATGCAGCGCCACGCGCACGGCGCCTTCCGTCATCTTCAGCCGATCCGCCGTTTCCCGTACGCTGGTTCCCTCGACGGAAATCGAGCGCACGATCGTCTTCTGCGGATCCTTCAATTGTTCCAGCATACGATCGACGTCCAATCGCTCCAGGGCATCGGTCTGTTCTTCCGCCTCAAGGATATCGATCACATCGTCGATCGGTACGCTCACATGCCGTCCACGCCGCCTGAGACCGTCGATCAGCTTGTTGCGCACGATCGTCGATATCCACGGCCCGATCGGGCGCGATGCGTCCCAGGTTCCGCGCTTCAGGTGGATGGCAAGCAGCACTTCCTGAACCACGTCCTCGGCTTCGCTGGCCGGCGTCCCGAACTGATCGCAGCGCCGGCGCGCCATGGCGCGCAGATACGGCGTCACTGCGGACAGGAAACGATGGTAGGCCTGCGCATCGCCGCCAATGGCGGCGCGCATCCAGACTGCCCATTCCTCTTCGCGCGCCGAATGACTCACCCGACATCTCCTCTACGCAGGACCGCAGCCTTTCGTTACCGGCAACTGTCCATCTTTTTCAAGTCTTTTCGGCTTTTGGCCAAAAGTCCCTGTCCGGCAGGCAATCGAGGTGAAACATATAGCCGGCACAGAATAATTTCGTATCGTTCGAAAAAATTTCGCGTCGGCTGTAACGTCGCCCACGGACGCTCCGTAGACCCTGATGCAAGCCAATGACGGCTCGCATCCACCTAGGAGACAGATCCATGAAGAACAGCATCCTCACCCTGGCCATTGCCGGTTCGCTCGCCTCGGCGCTTGCATCCATCGCCGTCCCCGCTGCCGCTGCCGATTCCAAGGAAAAATGCTATGGCGTCGCGCTGAAGGGCCAGAACGATTGCGCCGCCGGCAAGCATGATTGCGCCGGCAAGTCGACCATGAGCTATGATAAGATGTCCTTCAAGCTCGTTCCCACAGGCACCTGCACCTCCATGAAGACCCCGAAGGGCCATGGCTCGCTGACCCCGGCCTGATCTGAGCTCAGATCATCGATCCATTATCTGTTGCAAGGAGTTTGTCATGAGCAGGATTTCAGCAGTCGCCCTCGCCGCCTCGGTCGCGACGGCAATGACATTGGCCGCCGGCGTCACCACCGCTTCGGCGGCCGACGCCAAGGACAAATGCTACGGCGTTGCCCTGAAAGGCCAGAATGATTGCGCCGCCGGTCCCGGCACCACCTGCGCCGGTACGTCGAAAGTCGATTATCAGCGCAACTCGTGGAAGCTGGTTCCCGCCGGAACCTGCGAAACGATCAAGACGCCGAACGGCCACGGCACGCTGATGCAAGGTCCGGCGCCTGTCTGACCAGACTGCAGTGACGCGGGGCGGCGCATGGTCTGCGCGCCGCCCTCCTTCCCGATCAAGCATGTCCAAGCGGAGGCTTGCAATGAAACCGTCAGAACTTCCCCGCCGTGCCGGCGTCGGCTTCAAGCCGGAACATTTTGCGACCATAAACGCCGCCAGCCAGCCGATCGGCTTCTTCGAGGTGCACGCCGAAAACTACATGGGTGCCGGCGGACCGCCGCATGCCCAGCTTGGCAGGCTGCGCCAGGACTATGCTCTCTCCATTCACGGCGTCGGCCTTTCCATCGGCTCGATGCAACCGCTCGATGCCGATCACCTGGCCCGCCTGAAGATCGTCTGCGATCGCTACGAGCCCGAAAGCTTTTCCGAGCATCTGGCATGGTCGACCCACGATACGACCTTCCTCAACGATCTCCTGCCGCTCCCCTATACAGAGGCAACCCTCGCCCAGGTCTGCACCCATATCGATGAAGTGCAGACGTTGCTCGGCCGACAGATGCTGCTGGAGAATCCGGCTACCTATCTGCTCTTCGAGGAAAGCACGATCGAAGAGACGGAGTTTCTTGCCGAAACCGTCCGCCGCACCGGCTGCGGCCTTTTGCTCGATGTCAACAACGTCTTCGTTGCCGCCACCAATCACAACATGGATCCGCGCGCTTACCTCAGGCGCTTTCCGGTACAATGGGTGCGCGAGATCCATCTGAGCGGCCATTCCGAAACCGTCGACGATGCCGGCGCACCGCTTCTGATCGACAGCCACGATACGCCGGTGAAAGACCCGGTGTGGGAGCTCTATGAAGAGCTGATCGCCCGCACTGGCCCGATTGCCAGCCTGGTCGAATGGGATAATGACGTGCCGGAATGGCTAGTTCTGAGGGCCGAGGCGGAGGCCGCCGACGCTATCCTTCGGCGCGCGGCCGAACGCCGGGCGGCATAGGAGCAGCCATGTCTCTCTCGACGCAAACCGAATTCGCCGCAGCGCTCGTCGATCTCGATCGAGCGGTTCCGGAAGGACTTGAAGCCTGGAACGGCTCGCGGCCGGAGCGCCGCTTCGGCGTCTACCGTAACAACGTCGCCGTCGGGCTGATCGGTGCGCTGACCTCGCGCTTTCCGGCTGCCGAGAAGATCGTCGGCGAGGAATTCTTCGCCGCCATGGCGCATGAATTCATCCGCCTGCATCCGCCGCACTCGTCCTTGCTGCTGGCTTACGGCGACAACTTTGGCGATTTCGTTGGGAGTTTCGAGCCTGCAGGCGAAATCCCCTATCTGCCCGATGTCATCAGGCTGGAAGTGGCCCGTGGCAAGGCCTATCACGCCGCCGATGCTGCGCCGCTCGACGCCGCCTTACTGACCACGGTCGAGCCGGAGGGTCTGACGCGCTTGCGCTTCGTGCCGCATCCCTCAGCCTCGATCATTCGCTCGGCCTTTCCCATAATTACCATCTGGGCGATGAACACCGGCGAAATCGAACTGGCTGATATCGAGGACTGGACGGGAGAGGACGCGCTCGTCGTCCGACCTCAGATGACGGTCGAGGTCCACTCTTTGCCCGCCGGCGGCGCTGTTTTTCTCGAAGAGCTTGTTGCCGGCGCCGATCTGGGCAGCGCATTCGAGGCGGCTCTTGCCGAAACACCGGATTTCGATCTTTCCGCCAACCTCGCCGGCGCGCTCGCGGCCGGCGCATTCATGGCTATTCGCTGAACGTCAGGGAGAACCGACATGCAAGAGCATATGATGACGGCCAGCGTGGCCGAACGCGAAACCGGGCCGCAGAGGCTGTATGGCGCCCTCAGGCTTCTCAACCGCATTCCCCACGATCTGATCGCGCTTGTCGCGCGCCTGTCGATTGCCGCCGTCTTCTGGCAGTCCGGCCAGACCAAGGTGGATGGCTGGCATGTGACCGACAATGCCGTCTATCTGTTCCAGACGGAATACAAGTTGCCCTTCATCGATCCGTGGATCGCCGCCCATATCTCGGCCTTCAGCGAACATTTCTTTCCGTTCCTGCTGGTCATCGGCTTCGCAAGCCGGCTGTCGGCGCTGGCCCTGCTGGGCATGACGCTCGTCATCGAGATATTCGTCTATCCCGATGCCTGGCCGACACACGGTACATGGGCAACCTGTTTCCTGGTGATCATCGCCGGCGGCCCGGGCCGTATCGCGCTCGACCATTTCATCGCAAAGCGGTTCGGTCGCTCCGCATAAGACTGAGCGGCAGGAGCGCCGGTCGACGGCGCTCCACAGCATGGCTTCCATAAAGCAATCCGCAGCCTATCGCAGGACGGGCTCCCCATGGAAACGTCGCTGCGACGGCTTCGAGACGCCGAAGCCGACTTCCATCATCAAGCGCGGCTTCTGCGTGGGAACCGTGCCCATGTGGAAACCAAAGGGATCTTCCACAAAGCCCGAGCCAGCCTTGCCGGTCAGTGTCACCGCACTCGCTTTGCCATAATAATCGAGCACTTCGTCCGCCGAATGCCCGACAAGCAGGGTAAGCTGATGCTTGACGCGCCGCCGCCTGTGGCTGCCCTTGACGAAGACGTGCGGACCGGTGCCCTCGTCCACATCGACCAGGTTGAAGAAGAACTTCAGCATTCGCCAGTCGTCGAGATCGAAGTGATATTTATCGAGCGACGCCATGCTTCTATCCGCTTCCGAAGCCTGCGTCGGAAAGCTCCACCAGATGCGCGTGGTGATCACCTTGGCCTGGCCGCCCAGATATTGCCGGGCAACATCGATCAGCAACGGATCCCGCTGAACCGCCATGACGGCCGCGCAATCGAGCGAACGCTCGAAGAAATGCCCGGAAAGGATCGGGCGCTCGAAACGGGCCTCCGCCTCCTTGTGTTCACCTGCGGCGAATTCGAGCTTGCGATTGAAATTGCCGAAGCAGCCCGTGGTCTGGGCGAATTCGGTGATCTCACGATGGATATGATCAGGCAGCATCAGGCCCGAATAGATGCCGTCCGTCCGCAATGCATTGACGACGGTGCTGCGTTCGAGCCCGCCGAACATGGAGGCACCGGAAACGGGAAGCGTGACGGGCTGCCTGGTGGCAAACCAATGCATCCGCCGAAACGGCAATGTCCGCGCCAGCAGGAACATCGGCAACCAGGCCGGATTTTCCCGAAGATCGGTCAGGTAAGTCGGTATCCTAACAGCCATTCGCTTGAAGCGACCGCCCTGCCTGGCGATGGACTCCAAGTCCTTTGCCGGGGAATTGTGCATAGCTATCCTTTCTGCACACGTGCAAACCCATGGCAACAGGCCCAACATCCTGTTGAGTTAATTCTTTGAACCTAAACATTTATTCGCGGCAGTGGGGTCTCTGCTGCACTGCGGCAGATAGAAGCCGGACGACCTCGGTCAAGGGGGCGGAAATTCACAATCTTGATTTAAACGGTAGAATTTTCCGCTTTGGCACGCAGGGCTTTCGAAAACGTTTTTGAGAGCGCACGGATCAGTTGTTTTCCGGGTTTTCTGGCTCGAAAATCACCCGACTTGATACATCCAGAAACATTTCATTTGCCGTTGCTTAGGACAATCGCGCTATTAGAGAGTGAGCAAGCGCATGCAGAACGACGACATCGAAACGGCGCGGCAATACGATTTGACGGCGGTTCCGATTTTGACAGTCTTCTAACAGTCACAATCCTGTTTGCATTATTGGCTAAACGAGCGGAAAGTTGTGAAAGAGGCCCTCACATATGACAGATACGAAGACCTTTGATCCGGCGGACGGAATCGTCGACTTCGATGCCGGCGAAGGCGAAGCCGCGACCGTGGTGGAGATGGACGACTATACCAAAAGCCTCGCCCAGGCGAAGGCCAAGTCCGTCAAGCTCGTTGATGCCATCACAGGCCAGACGCTTAAGAAGAAGGACGCCGTGCACGTCGATGACCTCCGCCCTTCGCTTGCGGATTTCATGCGGCTGAAGCACCCCGACCTTCGCGCCGACGACTATATCAGCCGCAAGGTGATGGACGACTATCGCGCCCAATATATCGCCGAGCTTCTGACCGACGAGCGGGGCGAGCTTTCGACCCTCGAGGACGAGGTGGTCGAGAGCCTGAAGACGCACGATACGCTCGCCGAGAACATTGAAGAGGACTATGAGGACCACCGCTCCATCGGCGACCGGATGGCCGACGGCGTCGCCATATTCGGCGGCAGCTGGACCTTCATCATCTCCTTCTGTCTGTTCCTGACCGTGTGGATGGGCATCAATGTCCTCATGGGCGAAAAGACGGCCTTCGATGCCTATCCGTTTATTCTGCTGAACCTCATTCTCTCGACGATTGCCGCCCTGCAGGCCCCGATCATCATGATGAGCCAGCGCCGCCAGGAACAGAAGGATCGCCTGCGCGCCCTTAACGACTACAAGGTCAACCTGAAGGCCGAACTGGAAATCCGCCACCTGCATGAAAAGGTCGACCACCTCCTCAATCGCCAGTGGGAGCGGCTGACCGAAATCCAGCAGATCCAGATCGAGATGATGCTGGAGCAGGCCAAGGCCGCGACGCGGGCGATAAAAGCCAACAAGGTCACGAAGGCCAAGACCAGCGCCTTGAAGAGCCTCTTCGGCAAGGTCAAGGATCCCGAGCCGGACGATTCGCTGAATTAAGACGGCGGGAAGAGCTGTATGGAAGCGACCCGGCCGGCACTCATGCGCCGGCCGTTTTCTTTCGGATCGTAAACAGCACCGGCACGCAGGTGACATAAAGCAGCGCGCCGAGGATCCAGATCAGGCCGGGAAAATCATATCTGGAGGCGAAATAGATCTCGCTGACCGCCAGGGGCGCAATGATGGATGCAAGGCTCGTCAGGCTGCCCAGCACGCCTTGCAGGCGCCCCTGATCATCGGCACCCACACGCTGCGTCATCAGCGACAGCAGTGCCGGCTGGCCGATGCCGCCCATTGCGCTCAGGCAGAAAAGCGGAAGCAGCAGGACGGTGATGAAGCTGCGCGTAACCAGGGCAATCGCGATATAGGCGGCGCTGTCGCAGACGATGGCAACGATGAGCGCACGACGCTCGCCCCAGCGCTCGCTCAGGGGGCCGGCGACAAAGGCCTGGGCGAGGGCATGGAGAAGCCCCATGCAGGCAAGAGAAAGCCCGACCGCCGCCGTATCCCAGCCGAACTTGTCCTGACTGTAGAGCACCCAGACGGTGCCGCCGATCTGGCCGACGATGTTGAGGATGACGGACAGGAACAGCAGCGGCAACAGCGCCGGAAACGCTCCGAGCCAGCGCAGCGGCGCCAGCGGATGAAAGGCAGCCGGATCGATATGCTCCGGCTTCTCGACCCGCGTTTCGGGCAGTGCGATCAAGGCAAGAATGAAATTCATCATCACGAGTATGCCGGCCGCCACGAAGGGTGCGCGAAGAGAAACCGTGCCGAGCAGGCCGCCGATGACCGGCCCCAGAATAAAGCCGATCCCGAAGCAGGCGCTGAGGAGCCCGAAGGCCCGCGTGCGCTTTTCGTCGGGCGTGATATCGGTCAGGCAGGCTGCCGCAACAGAGGCATTGGCGGCCGTCAGGCCGGCCACAGCACGGCCGAGGAACAGCCACCAGAAGCCGGGCGCCCAAGCCATGAAGGCATAGTCGATCATCCCGCCTGCCAGTGAAACGAGCAGCACCGGCCTGCGGCCGTAGCGATCGCTCAACGTTCCGAGAATGGGAGCGGCGAGAAACTGCAGCGCGGCATAGAGCGACAGGAACGCGCCGTAGCGCCAGCCGAGATCCGGCGTATGCGCAACGCTCTGCAGGAGTTCCGGCAGGATCGGCAGCACCAGCCCCGTGCCTGCCGCATCAAGGACAACGACGGCCAGAATGGTCAGAAGCATCTTGTTCATAGTGCGCAGCTTATCGTTGATAAATAACTTTATCGCCGATAAACTACACTTCCGAGGCTGTCAATTGGAGACGCAATGAAAATCGACCGGGACCAAATCGTCGATACGGCACTGACCGTTCTGAACGAGGTCGGCGTCGACGGCCTGTCGACGCGGCTGATCGCCCAGCGCCTCGGCGTCCAGCAGCCGGCTCTCTATTGGCACTTCAAGGGCAAGCAGGCGCTGCTGGCCGCGATGAATCTCGAGATGTTAAAGCGGCACCATAAGCGCCGCACGCCGCTTGCCAGCGAGACCTGGCAGGACTTCCTGCGCGCCAACGCCAGAAGCTTCCGTTCCGCTCTGCTGGCATGGCGCGATGGCGCGCGCGTGCACGCCGGAACGGAAGCCGAGTCCACCGATCTCGATCCCATAGAAGCTCAACTCGAATGCCTTGTTGCGGCCGGTTTCACGCCTGGCCAAGCGCTGGAGCTTCAGATTGCCATCGGTCGATACGTGGTCGGATGTGTGCTGGAGGAACAGGCGAATACGGCCGATCCACCGGGCGAAGCCGCACTCGATGCTGCCGCGCAAACCCGCCCGAATCTCGCTAAAGCCATCGCTCATTACCGCGCGAGCGGGCATGAAGCTCTCTTCGAAGCTGGCCTCGATCTTCTGATTCGCGGTGCTGAAAGCAAGAGATAACCCACCTGCACACGCGACAGAGGAGAGCTCGCTACACCTCGGCCTTGAATGTGCGGCCGAGATCCGGCCCCACACCGAAATAGTGTCTGAATACGTAGAGCAGCGGGCTCCATTGGCTGGTATCGATATGATTGGTGCCGGGCACGACGATGCCCCTATGAGCATGAACCCGAACAGCCTTCACCTCGATGATCCGGAAAGCCTCGGGCCGCTCCTGGGGCCATTCGCCACCCGGCCCGTGCGATGCCATCACCTCGGCTTCAATTTGAATCGGGCATTCCGCGATGCGTAGCGGCCGGACGAGATCGGCAGCTTGAGGGGTAAAGTCGCCGACGTCGAACTTGTCGGATTCGAACCGGTATCCGATCTTTTTCTTGTGTGAGGGAACGGGATTGCGACCCGTTGTCGGAGCGATCGCCTCGATCTTCCGCCACAAATCGGGTGAGGGAAAATTCAACACCAACTGCCGTTCGCGCAGGGCGTTTTCACCGCCCTTGCTCGTGCATGTCAGGCCCAGAACGATGCGGTCGAACAGTGCCCATGCGGACGACATCGGCGAGATATTCGTGGTTCCATCCGGGTTGAGGCTGCTGATCAGCACGACGGGCGTGCCGACATAGAGCACGCTGGGTTTGATGACGATATGGTCGTGACCATTCTCTGCGGGTTTCGATTGAGCTGTGTTCATCAACATTGCAAACTCTCCTTTTGGAGCTGCAGTGTACCCCAACGCCGACATGCAATAGTTCGGCCGTGACCGAACTATTGGGGCAACAGCATGGTGCAAGCGCCTACAGTGCAATCGTCACACCATTGTCATGCAGCGTCTCTACTCAGGCTTGTAACGCTTCCAAACGCTGATTTTTAGATGACAAGTGACGCAAACCGAATCCAGGCTGCCGTCTCGGCAACGGGATTGGAACTCCATTACGACAAGGCGATCGTCCTTAACGGCATCGATCTTTCGCTCGCGAAAGGACAGACGCTGGCCCTGCTTGGCCCGTCCGGCTGCGGCAAGACCACCCTTTTGCGCCTCGTCGCCGGTCTTCTCGCGCCGACGAAAGGTAGCATCACCATTTCCGGCCAGACCGTCGCCGATGCAGCCTCGAGGACGTTCGTACCGCCAGAGAAGCGTAACCTCGGCATGGTGTTTCAGGACTATGCCCTATGGCCACACCTGACGGTCGGCGGCAATGTCTCTTTTCCGCTTGAAATGCGCGGCATCGCGAAGGCCGAACGCGAACAACGCACCATGCGAGCGCTGGGACGCGTTGGCCTGGCAGCGCTTGCCCATCGGCGCCCAAGCGATCTTTCCGGCGGCCAGCAGCAGCGCGTTGCCATTGCCCGTGCCATCGTTGCCGAACCGCAGCTGATCCTGTTCGACGAGCCGCTATCCAATCTCGATCGCGAATTGCGTGAAAACATGGTCGGCGAACTGGCCGAACTCATCGCCACGCTGGGGCTGACGGCGATCTATGTCACCCACGATCATAGCGAAGCGCTGACGCTTGCCGACGAAGTCGCCATCATGCGCTCGGGCGAAATCGCCCAGTTGGCCTCTCCGGATATCCTGATTGAAAGCCCGGCCTCACCCGAAGTCGCCGAATTCCTGCGGCTTGGCAGCACGGCTGATCTGGAATGGCGCGATGATGGCTGGCGACTGGCGGGAAGCCCACATGTGCTGTCGGATGAGGCGCGCCCGGGACAGGGGAAGGCCAGAATTCTCATCCCGACGCGCGCTATTTCGCTTGGCGAGACCGCCTGGCCGAACCTGCCGGCAACGGCTTTGCGCTCGCACTTCCGCGGAGACGGCCATCTCGTCACCGCCGCGCCGCATGGCACGACAGGCATCGAATTTCAGGTTCTGAGCCCGGTCAAGATCCGGCCGGGAGAGCAGATCGGCCTTTCGGTCGACGCCACCAGCATCCTGTGGTTCTAGCAGGAATATCACTTGAGCCTAGAGAGGAAAACCATGTTTAAATCACTGAAGAATATCGCTATTTTTGCCATTTCGACCGCACTGTTGAGCGGCGTTGCCCATGCCGACATCACCGTCTACACTGCCGGCCCGCAGAACCTCATCGACAAGCTTTCCGCCGGCTTCACCGCCCAGAGCGGCATCAAGGTCAACGTCTTCCAGGCAACGACCGGCAAGGTCATGGCCCGCATCGAAGCCGAGGCCGCCAATCCGGCCGTCGACGTGCTGATCTCGGCTTCCTGGGATACAGCGACCGATTTCGCCAAGCGCGGCTGGCTCGTCTCCTATACCAGCCCGAATGCCGAAAAGGTTCCGGCCTTCCTGAAGACCGACACTGCCGTGGCCCAGGGCGTTTCTGCCCTCGGCATCGCCTGGAACACCAAGAGCGGCACGACCGAGCCGAAAGAATGGGCCGACCTCGCCAAGCCCGAATTCAAGGATCTCGTCAATATTCCCGACCCCGCCCAGTCTGGATCCTCTTTCGAACTGACGGCAGCCCTCGCCGGCAAGGATAATTACAAGCTCTTCAAGGAGCTGAAGGATAACGGCGCCATCATCGCCGGCGCCAATGCCGAAGCATTGAACCCGGTGCTGCAGGGCGCCAAGGCGGCCGTCTTCGGCGCGGTGGACTACATCACCTTCGCCGCCAAGGCCAAGGGCGAGACCATCGACGTCGTTTTCCCGCAGTCCGGCACGGTCATCGCGCCGCGCCCGGTGATGATCCTCAACTGGTCCAAGCATCAGGACGAAGCCAAGAAGTTCGTCGACTACATGCTGTCGGATGAAGGCCAGAAGCTGGTCGCCGGCACTTTTCTGATGCCTGCCCGCTCCGACATCCCGGCCTCGCGCCCGCTGGTCGGTGATCTGAAGCTGCTCGATTACGACGTCAACGCCGTCTACGGCAAGCGCAAGGAAACGCTGAAGCAGGTCGGTGATCTGTTCGGCAGCAAGTAAGGCTCGATACGATGAATGCGAAGGGAACAGGCGCTCCGGTGCCGGCAGCTTGGCTGGCAGCCCTGGGGTTGATCATCATCGTCGCCTTTCCCTTCGTGGCCGTCGTGCTGCAGGCGGTCTTTCCCTCGCTGGGGCAAGGCTCTTTTGCGGCACCCTTCTCGGCCATCGGCAAGACGTTGGCCGATGAAGCCCTCCTCGGCATGACGGCAAATACCATTATCCTCGGATGCGCCGTCGTCGTCGCCTCGGCCCTCATCGCTGTTCCCCTCGGCGTCGTCCGCGCGCTCTACCGCGTGCCCTTCGCGCCGCTATGGGACGTGCTGCTGCTGACGCCCTTCATGATCCCGCCCTATATCGCCACGCTTGGCTGGATCATGACGCTGCAGCCGCGCGGCTATCTCCAGCAGATCGCCGGCTTCAATCTCGCCCCGACCCTCTTCTCGCTGGCCGGCATGACCGTGGTTATGACCTTCAACACCTTCCCGGTGGTCTATTTCGCCGTCTCGCGCACCGTCGAGGCCGTGGGCGCCCGCTATGCGGATGTCGGCCGCGTCTTCGGCGCCTCGCCGGCCCGCGCCTTCTGGCGCATCACGCTGCCGCTGTCCGCCCCGGGGCTCGCCGCCAGCCTCCTGCTGGTCTTCGCCGCCGCGATCGAGGAATACGGCACGCCGGCCGCCCTCGGCCGCCGCGCCGGCTTCCAGGTTCTGGTGACCGGCATCGATACCCGTATCGGCGACTGGCCGATCGATCTGCCGGGTGCCGCCGTCCTCTCGCTCGCCCTCGTCATCATCTCGCTGATGGCCTTTCTCATCCAGCGCCGCATTCTTTCGCGGCGCTCCTACCAGACGGTGAGCGGCAAGCCGCAAAACAAGGACAAGCGCTCGCTCGGCAAGCTGACTATCCCGGTCTTGCTGGCATTCGGCATCGTCTCGTTTCTCGCCACCGGCGTGCCCATGTTATCCATTCTGGTAACGGCGCTGTCGAAGACAGTTTCACAAGGCCTGGTCATCAGCAATCTTGGCATGGACAATTTCGCGGCCGTCTTCGGCAACGGCGCCGGCGCGCTCGCCGCCCTCGGCAATAGCCTGGCGCTTGGGGTTGGCACTGCCGTCGTCACCGGCCTGATCGGCGTCACCGCTGCCTATACCATCGTCAAAACGAAAATGCGCGGACGCCTGCTGATCGATATTATGACCGTGCTGCCCAACGCCCTGCCCGGCATCGTCGTCGCCGTCGGCCTGATCTTGGTCTGGAACATGCCCGGCCTGCCGTTTACGCCTTACAATACCGCCCTCATTCTGCTGCTGGCCTATTGCTGCATTCTCCTGCCGCAGACGGCGCGCTATTCCTCCGCCGCCTTCCAGCAGATCGGCGACAATCTCGAGGCCGCAGCCCGTGTCTCAGGCGCAAACACCTTGACCGTCTTCCGCCGCATCCTGCTGCCCCTGGTGCTGCCGAGCCTGGCATCGGCCATGCTGCTGGTCTTCGCGCTGGCATCCCGCGAACTCGTGGCCTCGATCGTCCTTGCGCCCGTCGGCATGCAGACCATAGCCACCTTCATCTGGCGGCAGTTCGAGCAGGGCTCTATCGGCCTCGGCATGGCGATGGCCTTCGTGACGATCATCATCACGACGCTCATCCCGCTTCTCTTCCTGGCGCTACTGCGCCGAAGCGGCCTGGTCGCCGAGTAAATAGCAAGAGGAAGCCGGCAGAAGAGCTGCCGGCTAACTTATTTGCTTTCGTTTTCCGGCGGCACAACGATCACCGTATCTTCTGCCATAAGCATGCGCCCATCCTGGGCGCGCAGCTCCAGCCGCCGCACCGGCTGATGGGTCTTCCTGTCGACCAGAGTGACATGCGGCTCACCCGGCGCGAAGAAGAAATCCTCGCCCCATTGGCGAAGCGCTACCAGCAGCGGAAACAGGCCCTGCCCCTTCTGCGTCAGCACATATTCCTGATAGGGGCTGCCGTCCGATGCCGGCACGGTATCCAGAATGCTATGCGTGACAAGATTGCGCAGCCGGGCCGAGAGGATGTTCTTGGCAAGCCCCAGGCTCTTTTGAAACTCCCCGAAACGCCGCAGCCCGTCGAAGGCATCGCGGATGATCAGCAGCGACCACCAGTCGCCGATCGCATCGAGCGGCCGGGCGACCCCGCACATCGAATCCTTGTGGCTTATTCGTTTGGCCATCGCACTCTGCTTCGCTCCGTTCCTGCATTTCGCCGACACCGCACCGGGCATCAGGTCATCTCAATATTGCGCCATCATATCGGTTGCAAATTGAAACCACAAGAGATACGGAAATCATGGTTGCAAACTAAAACCACATAGGAGCCCACCATGATCCCCTCTGATGCCACATTTGCCGGCACCTTTCCGTTCGCACCTCATTTCACGGAAGCACCGGGTTTCGGGATGCATTACGTCGATGAAGGACCGCGTGATGGCGAGGTCGTCCTCTGCCTGCATGGCGAGCCCACCTGGGGCTATCTCTTCCGCCATCTCGTGCCGGCCTTGAGCGGCAACTATCGCGTCGTCGTTCCCGATCACATGGGCTTCGGCAAGAGCGAAACGCCCACTGAGCGCAGCTATTGGCTACAGGACCATGTCGACAATCTGGAAGCCTTTGTCGCGGCCCTTGGGCTTACCGATATCACCCTGGTCATGCATGATTTCGGCGGCCCCGTCGGCATGGGCTTTGCCGCCCGCCAACCCCACCGCATCCGCCGCATCATCTCGGCCAACGGCCCGACACCCTTCGGCCAGGCGGACCTGATAGATCGTCTCACGGCCAATGCAGCCATATCGCCCTGGTTCCAATGGATTGCCAAGGCCGCGACAGACGGCACCCTCGAACCGGTGCTCGGCAATCTCGGCTTCAATATCCTCAGCACCCTCAAGCTCAACGGCTTCGAGAACAACGCCGTCATAACCGACACATGGATCGCTGCCTATGGCGTGCCCTTCGCAACTGAGGCCGATTGTCTCGGCGCAATCGGCTGGGCAAAGGGTTTTCCCGCGAATGCCCATAGGTTCGAATCGCCTACTCCCGAGGCCGACCGCGCCATCCGCAGCAAACCGGCTTTGGCGATATGGGGAGAGACCGACAGGACGCTCCACGCAGAACACTTCCTGTCGCTCTTTTCCGCGATCTTCCCCGCGGCCCCGATCGAGCGGCTTGCCGGCGTCGGGCACTATTGCTTCGAAGATGCCCCGGACACTGTCTCCGGCCTGATATCGGATTTCATCCGCCGGACCTGAGCGGCTCAAATGGAAGCCCAAAGCGAAGGAGCGGGAAATCCTTCCGCTCCCGATGGCCTGTCATCAATCAGCCCTGCCTATTGCCACCACAAAGCCGCGCGAGCCGCAGCCGGAAGACGCGGATATCCACGCCCGACCAATTGACATTCGCGGCCGATGTGACACCGTTCCGGATAGTTGCCGACAGAGCGTTTTGAGGCAAAATGACCAAGCGATCGCAAGCAGTTATCACCACGGCCGAAGAACGCCCGCGCGACGGATGGGACGATCCGGTCCATGGCCGCATATCCTGGCACACGCTGCTAAGCAGCGACATCACCCCCACCGACAGCATGAGCGCCGGCATCGCCGACCTCGCACCCGGCGGCGAACTCAAGCCACACCGGCACGACCCATCGGAGATCTACTTCATCTTCGCAGGAACCGGCATCGTCCAGATCGACGGCCAGGAAACGACGGTAAAATCAGGCACAACAGTCTTCATCCCCGGCAATGCCGAACACGGCATCCGCAACGAATCATCCGCCAATCTGAAGTTTTTCTACGTGTTTCCGACGGGATCGTTTGCGGATGTGGTCTATCGGTTTCCGGAGGGGTGAGCGTCGCATAGGGCTATGGGAAAGGAGGGAGGTCTGAATCGCAAGCGCGAGTCTCTCGCATTGACGATACAGGACTGCCTCCATGCATAGCATAAAACCAATAATCGGCTTCTAAAAGGATTTCCAAGGCCTTTCTTACTTCGGCCGAAAAAATCTATACCCGACGCTTCCGCGACATATGTTCTTTAGCATCCCGTTCCAAGGCACTCGCCCACGACTCAAGACTCGCAGCCTCCCGGTCGGGCAGTCTTCCCATAATACCCTTCGCGGCCGCCTCTGCTTGCCGGGCAAAGAGTTTAACGCGCCGCATGGGCTGGCCTCTTTGATCACGGAAATCGAGGCCTAAGCCAAGCAAGATTTCGATCGCGTGCTCATCACTTACGTCCGTCGTGATGAACTGTTCCTCGTGCTCGCGCCAATTATGTTCAACGCGCCACCTTTCGGGCGACCAATCCGGCAAATCGTTATAGTTCGTAGGTAGCTCAAAAAGCGTATCGCTCTGCGCGATTCCGAAAGTCTGGCGCGACAAGTCTTTGGCGAAGTCATCGACCTCTGGGCTCAGTTGCCCCACTCGTGGCGTGTTTATCAGAAGTTTGTCCTCCATTCGCTGAAAGGCGGGAAGATCAAGCATACGAATTGGCTGTGCTGGCACTTGAGGACTAGGAAGCGGAGCTTGTCCTGTTAACTTCAGCCATTCTTCATGACGTTTCTTCATTGAGTTTGTGTCCCGACTCGTTCGACATCCGAATTTTACTCCTTTGCCGTCCGGAACAGAACGTGATCAGTTCAAACTCTTCGCTGCACTCAGCCCAATTGTGGAAAATGGGAATAACAGGATTCCCGGGCACCAAGCGCTCCTTAAAATCATTGAAATCTTCAAAATGGAATTATCGAATCGGTAGAACAAGGATAGCTGGACGTCTTCCCCCAAGTCTTTCGGCATCTTTAATTGGCAGATATAAATGGACCCTGATCTGACGACATAGGGGCCAGACCCACGCGCGGTGGCCTTTGCCAGATTCGAGATTTCAGTATTGTCCTTCGGAATCTTCAGCGGGACCCAACGCTGCACCTAGCGCGATAGCCGCATCCATTTGCCTCCTTGAAAGGCCGCAAGCGATCTGGATTTTTAGGAGGAAAGCCAAGAATTCAACAGGCGCCATGGCGGAGAGGGTGGGACTCCTGCCTACCCGCCGAAAAAGCCCAGAAAACAAGGGATTTTGAGCCGTCGACTTTATGTTGTGTGTACCAATGTTGTGGTCAACTTTTAGCGTGCCTGTGCACGAAAGGTCAACGAGTTTGATGGTAGTTAGTCTCAGAGAGATAACGAGGATACCGCAGCTATGCAGTTTTATTCCACCGAGTTGTTCAACGACGTCGGCAAAAGTCTAGGGTGGTTTGTTCTCTATTCAAATGGCGATATCTTCTCGAGTCATGACACTGAAACCCAGGCCGACAACGCGGTTGGCTCTCTCAATAGAGGTGAACCCGTCTACAGGCCTACGGCGGGTGATGTCGACACGACATACGAGCTGTTTGACGCAGACGGGAGTGTTGTAGGCAGCGCTAGCTTCGATGCATCGGGGAATTTCATTCCGGGTACATATCGAAAGATGACCTCATCGAACGTGAAGACCTCCGCCCCGCCTTTCTAAAGCGAGGACAGGCCTCTTGCTCCGCGCATGGATTGAGAAGACTCCTCCGTTGACTTTCTCCTGCAGGCGCAAAATCGCACTGGAGGTTTGAGAACGAGCATGTAGAAGCCCGTGTTGCTTAGTGTAAACAATTTGGCTCTATCTGAGCTTTCGTTGTGAGTGGCCACCGGATTGGATGCCCCTTTGTCCATAGCGCCAGGACTCCGGCGTGGAACAGGTCGACACAACGAATTAACGTCGCGCTACATTAACCGAGCGACTTTTGCTCCTGCTCGATCGTAAAACGCAGGCTTCCGACGGTCCATACACTGGGCGGTTCGGGTAAATGCTCTTCCTCGTCCGGCGTGCTCAGAGCTTTCAGCTCCTCGAATAGGTCGCCCATCGCGGTATCGCCCGCTCGCTCCTCAAGTCGCGCTATCGCCGTCACGAGCTGATTCCAGTTGGAGAAAGTGGCATCGAATTCGGCTACGACCGGTCGGAGCGAATGCGCGTAGTGCCGCGTGAGTACAAGCAAGCTGATCTGGGGTCTCGTCGGACGGGCGGGGAGTCGAAACGTTGCGCACAGTTCGGCCGCGCTCGCGGCATCGATCCATGAACGCACCTTGCGGAGCCAATCGCTCACCTGCTGATTCAGTCGGCCGGTCCTTGCCAGCATCGTGGCGAGATCGTCGCCGTACGGGTCCTGATGCTTCAGTTGCACGAGGGTAATGTGGTCGCCCGACGTCTCGACGATCACTAGATCGATGTCCGTCAAATCCTTGCCTGCCCGCCTCAGCTTGATATTACCCCGGAATTCCAGCGTCGGAAGCACCGAGCGGATCACCCTTTCGACAGCTCGTTGCAATACACCTTCCCGGGCTCGTTGCGCCCGGTCGTACTCCTTCGGAAAGCTATGCTGCAGTGAATTTAGTAGGAACAGCATGACCTGATCACCCGTCGCGCCAGCTAAGGGTCTGATGACATGATCGTCGGAGCACTGGATCAACGGAGGTAACGGCGCTCCCGGACGATCAAGCAGCGCCAGATTGCGCCTGCTCACGGAGAGCGCTTCGAAGATGATCCGCACCTCATCATCGGTCACCGGCATATGACCTTCGAACTTCTCGCCGAACTCATTGATGAAGCCTCTCAGCCCTTCGAGAAAACCTGCGGTCTCGACTGAGACGGTGAGAACGTCCTCAATCCTGATCGAAGGCTCCTTTTCCAGGAGCGCTCGCACGAATGCGCGGTGCTTCATCGCCACCGACACGATGAAGATCGCTGCGAGTTGGTAATTCGCGAATGTCACCCCGCCGAAGGTCGTCGAGAAGTGGAAGGTGTCGAAACCCTTGGCGAGCAACATCTCGTTATAGGCGTGCCCGAAGAAGTAAAAGTCTAGTGTGGGATGGGCCTCGTAACCAATGAAGTGCTTCGCGAAGGGATAGACGAGATCGGCGAGCAACGATCTGACCTCGTCGCCGATTCTGAGGCCGATGGTTGCCTCATAGTCCTCCGCGAACCTCTTCTTGTGGTACCCTTTATGAAGACTCTCAAGGTCGCGTTCGTGCAGCTCGAGATCGGCCAACTTCGCGGGTAGCACGATGCGGAAGCGATCACGCAGCTTCTCTATCCAGGCCCCCTTTGCCGCCAGGCTCTGCGCCGCACGTCGACCGTGCTCGATTGCGCCGGCAACGCCGATGAGCGAGTGCACCGCAGCTGAGTAAGTGAGATTGCGCTGGATGGTCACCGTTGGCGCGTCGAACCGATCATGTGCCTGCATTGCCAGCTTGATGATGCGCACCACACCTATGCGCACGAGGTATGATCGCTCCTGATCGGCTTCGGTCGGCTCTGTTCCGAGGTTCACACCGTCGAAATCAAGGTCAAGCTCGTTGACGGCGATCCGCATCAGTAGCCCGAGACGATCGGTTGCGACTTCGGCCGCGAGAGCCCGCTCCTCCTGGTTGAGGCTTTCGTAGAACTCTCGCAGGGTGTCCTTCACCTGATACCAATCCTCACTGCACATCTATTTTAGCAAATCAAGCCGTGAGCATGGGTCCGGGAAGCGAAAATTGGAGCCAAGGTCAGACGCTAATGGCATGCCTTTCGTGACCTTTTCCTGCCGTTCAGGCGGTTGAGTTCATCACGTCCACTCTCGCAATCTGTCGGCGGAAAGCCATCAACAGGACGATTACACGTCGAAAGGCGCGAAACTTGGTAGATATCTGTACAGGCGAGCGAACGCCTTTGCATCGCTGGGCGGCGAAGGATCGCAAACGAGTGTATCGATATTTGGCGTTGGAAGCAGCTTCTCGATCTCCCTCATTTCCTTCGGCGTTAACTTCGGAATTTCTATGCGCAAAGCATCGTTGTTCGCTCGGTGGAAGGGAAGTCCTTCAAAGTCACAGAACCGAAAGGTGGCTTCGTGTCCTTCTTCGACGAAAACACCGCCAACCGTGGCCATCCGCGCGCCATCGGCATATTCCATCGACATAATCTGGCGAAAGCGAATCCGATTTCCCGCTTGTAACCCAAGATTGCGAATCCTCAGCGCCTCGTCGATTTCGGCGACGATCATGTCTCGATAAAGTCTCGACGTCCTCCAACCGGTGAAATTTCGCTCCGTCAAACCCTCGGGAGATCGCGCCGCTCCGAACACTTCCCGGAACTTCTCAATATTCTCGACCTCACGCAAAGTCCCTTCATCGTCCTCGTACATCGGCTTATTTTGAGCTTGGAGGCTTACCACGAAGGCGCTTCCGCTACAGGCGACCGCGGCAACGGTGCGTACGTCAGCCAATATTGAAAGGCTCATAGGATCATCGTAATCGAGCCAGCAGATCGTACGGTTTGCCCAATTGATTTTCGGCAGCTCTTGGGCGGAGTGACCGAACATCAGCTCGATTCCACCAAACGGCCTATTGAACTCGAACCTCGTTCGATGATCGACTTCGCGTTCAATACAAAACATCCTGTTTATACCAAGAGCTCGGTGAAACAGGGTGAAGTCGGCGAACCAGATCGCGCCGAAACCGACGTATTGATAGTGCTCTACCGCACCGAATTTCGAGAGGCGACGAAACGCCTCGCAGAGCATCTTGCGTTCGGCATGTTTCGCCGGCCGAATCGAGTAGTCGATCAAACGATAAGACGCGGTCACTTCGCATCCTCTTCGTCTTGCCATGCGAGATCAAATGATCGTTCGCCAACGGCCTTCGCGGAACTTACGCTGAAGGCGGACATGAGATGATCCACCTTTTCCGCCGGCCTTGAATAAGAAATACGCACCTGCCGGGGGCCGGCGTATCGGCTGGCGTCGGGAGCCTTAAACGAAGACGAGGAGGTAATGGTCTCAGCTTGAGCACTGGACGCGGCCGTAAGCGCACGCTGAAGCGGCCCGTCGCTTCCCTGTTCCGACTGCTCCCGATCGACCTCGTTCAAGAAGTCAATCACGGAACGGGCCATGATTATCATTTTCTGAAGCGCCAGACGCCAAACGACCGTGTCTGCATCGAGGCCTGTCTTGGTGGTATTCCAAGGGAGGAATTTTGCATTTGTGCATTCGAAATATGCCACGCCACGAAACCGAGCAAACTGGTTGTGGAACCTGGGCATCAACGCGGCTTGCTCCGTGGCGAGGCCCCAACCAGTAGCTTCTGATCGATCAGCTGCGAGCACAACCCGTCCATTGCAAACAACGAACCAACCTGCGGAAGACGGGTTAGACGAACCCACCCCCGCCACAAGCCGCACGTTTACGTCATAAATAACGCCGTCTTCCTCGATTCGGTGAACGAACGCTTCGACAGCGGGGACCACGTTCCCGGTCAGCATTTCGAGATTGGTGGCGGATAAGACGTCGCCATTGAATCGAATTTCCAAGCCGCGCGAAATGAACTGCCTCTGGTGAACCCGGATCAACTCGGACAAAGAACGCTGAAAATAGGGCGAGCCGAACTTGACCGCAACTTCCGGGCGAAGCTTTTCGACGGAGACGCTTGTTCCGCGTTCCTCTTCTGGCACGGCCAATCCCGTCTCGCGAGTCTTGAATGAGAATGTCCACTGAGGGGTCTTTTCCCACGCATCAACGTCTTCATCCACTTTCCAGCGCTCATCAGGCGTAGCCGACATCAAGACAAACTTTCGTCCGAACTTGAACAGAGCTCGCTTCATTCCGACGCCGAATTGACCGATAGAATAACTCGTCGAAATGGAACCTGGGGGACGACCAAAGCGGAAAGCATAGTTCTTCGCGGTGTCGGTATCGAAGCCTCCGCAATTGTCCTCGATCAGAAACTGGTTTTCCGACATAGTAATTTTCACCCAGAGGCCGCTAAAGTCGCGTTGTTCCGGGTCCCGAAGGCGCTTCGCACCATCTATACAATTGTCGACCAAGTCGAGCACGGCTCGTTCTAGGGGAATGTCTCTTATGAGCATGTCCACGAAGAATGCCTTCGTTGGCATTGCGTCAATCGCATCTGGATTAGGAGCTTGGGCCGAACCCACCTGTCCGCCATCTTCGTGACCACCGCCACCGTTTTGCATTTTGCTCCCCCAGGCACTAAAAATGCTGTTACCCGGGGATACATCCTCACAACTCTTTCAACAATACCTACACGCTACTATAACGTGACTAAATTTTTGGCGCTCTGGAAACGCGATGAACCTTATTGACCTGTTTTGCGGATGCGGAGGATTCTCGAACGGTGCGGAGGCTGCTGGGTTCAAGACGTCGCTTGCGATCGACGTCGATCCAATCCTGACATCCAGCGTGGGCGTCAACCATCCTGGCACGCTGCTCAAGTTGGGCGACATTTCCCAGCTCGATAGCAAAGTCCTTCAACGGTATGCTGAAAACCCTATCGACGTAGTGATCGGCGGCCCGCCCTGTCAGGGCTTTAGCTCAATGGGGCATAGAAGGGTGGACGATCCTCGCCGGTCACTTGTAGGTCATTTCTATCGGCTTGTTGCTGAAGTTCGACCCCGGCTGTTCATAATGGAGAATGTTGAGGGGTTGGGCTACGCCGATGCGAGAGCCACGCTGGATGAAGCCCTTCAAATTCTTCCAAATAGGTACCGTATAGTGGGGCCGATGGTTCTCGATGCAGCCAACTTCGGTGCGGCAACAAAGCGAAAGCGTCTATTTGTCGTCGGATACGACGAGGAATATGTCGATACTTTGAATGTTAGCGATTTCTCCGAGGTTCGGATACCGCCCGCTACCGTGAGGGATGCAATCCTCGACCTACAGAGCGTCTTAGAATTGGGAATGATCGACAGCTACGATCTATGGCAAATACAGAATGTGGCAACTGCCAGCGCTTATGCCCAAAGCCTGCACAACGAGCTTCGTCAATTCACTGGAAACCAACGTACCTTCCACAAAGACAGTGTTGTCGAACGATTCAAAGCGGTGCCGCAGGGCGGAAAAGATGTCGTCGGGCGGTACCCTCGCCTCGCATGGGATGGCCAGTGTCCGACACTCCGCGCCGGAACAGGCAGTGATAGAGGTTCATTTCAAGCAGTTCGACCTCTGCATCCCGACGAACCGAGGGTGATCACAGTTCGAGAAGCGGCGCGCTTGCAAGGATTTCCCGACGGATTTAGATTTCATCCCACAATCTGGCACAGCTTCAGGATGATTGGAAACAGCGTTTCGCCGATCATAGCGCGCGAAATTTTTAGGATCATTGCGCCGCGCATGGGCGCTGAGGCTGGAAGGGTCGCCGCAGAGTAACGGAGCACTTGTGGATCGCCTGACGTCCGAACATCGCTCGTGGCTAATGTCGCGGGTGCGGGGCAAAGATACGACACCAGAGATGCGTGTCCGAAAGGCAGCGCATTCCCTGGGCTTTCGGTATCGGTTGCATCGGAGGGATTTGCCGGGAAAGCCAGACCTCTGCTTCCCAAAGAGAAAAATCGCGATTTTCGTACACGGGTGCTTCTGGCATAGACATAAGGGATGCCGAAAGGCGTCATTGCCAAAATCTCGTACGGAGTATTGGTGCCAAAAGTTTGCATCTAACGTCGAACGCGACGAGCGGACGGAAGCGGCATTAGTCGCGCTTGGTTGGAAAGTGCATGTAATCTGGGAGTGCCAAACGAAAAGCGAGGTCGAACTCCGCGAACGATTACTCCAGCTGTTTACCTGAGCGGAGCGCCCTCGGAGAGCCGCCATCATGACGCAGGAATGATGATAGTCGGTCACTATCATCGTACTTTTTGCTTTCCGCCGGTGGGATTTGGCGGCACGCTTGGGGCATTCCTTTGAGTGCCTTCGATGCCACGTTCTCCGATTTACTTCATGCTTGTCCGCCTTGAAAATGGCGATCTGGCGTCACTGACGATCATCCGCGAACCGGCTGGGTTTTTTGCGCAGTTGCGTTCCTATGGCTTTACGGAACATGCGGGCGCGTCGTCTCCGGCACTGACGGAAATGGAGACCGGCGCGTTTCTGGATACTGTCGCGTTCGTCTTCAGCGTCTCCCGTGACCGACCATTTACATTCTTCATTCCTGACGGAGCGAGCCGCGAAGAATGGCTATCTGCGATGGAAGAGAAGGCCCATGATCCGCGCTTTGGTCTCATGGAGCGAGACGACGAAATCTCCTACTGCGTGACAGTGCCTCTGAGATGATGAGGTGCTGCCATGGCCTTCCAGTTCGTCCACCTCGAACCCTGGTGCCGACGGCCCGATCCCAAGGGGCGCAACACCACCTTCGTTTTCGATGAAGCTTCCCGAAAGCCGATAGCGTCGGTCCATGTTCGCGATCCGAAGCCGCCGACGACAATTTGGGGCGTCGGCGTGGAGGAGGTCCGGGCGATGCATGACGCCGCCGCAGAATTGGCGATGACGCCCGGCGCGCGAGGCAAGCTGCGGAAGATTGCGGTGAGTCAAAAGACTCTGCATACCGTTGTTGCCTCGCACCCGTACACTGTCGAGGAAGTCCGCGCCGACAAGGCCAAGCTCGCGGAGGTGCGGCAGTGGGAGCGTTTGACAATCGACTGGCTCAAGCGCCAGTACGGGCCGGCGCTGAAATCCGTTATTCGCCACACGGATGAGAAGCAATGGCACATCCATGCCTACGTACTGCCGACAGCGGACAAAGAGCTTCGGGCCGCCGTTTATCATCCCGGCATCGTCGCTAAACGGGCAGTGATGGCGGAAGGACGCCGACCCGGCGAGGACGGGAAGGCCCTGAACAAGCGGTCTAACGCTGCCTACAAGGCGGCGATGAGAGAATGGCAGGATTCCTATCATGATGCCGTTGCCACCCCTTGCGGGCTGACTCGCCTCGGTCCCGGTCGTCGCCGGCTGACTCGTGAAGAGTGGAAAGCCGAGATGACACAGGCCCGTGCATTGCAACGGGCGGTGGTCGAGGCCGAGCGGGTCAGCGAACTCGGGCAGGCCTATATCAATCGGGTGAAAGCGGAGGCGGCAACAGTCACGGCGCATACCGCCAAAACACGAGCAGCTGCCGAACGGTTGCAGGGTGTCGGCGGGGCAATCCGCTCGGTTTTTGACGGCATCCAGGCATCTCGCATCCGTGAGCAGGTCCGCAGGGAATTCGCCCGCGACCTCGCTGCCGCGAATGCCGCCGTCGAAAAGGCAAAGGTGGAGACCGCAAAGGCGAACGCCTCTCGGAAAGAAGCCGAAAAAACCGCAGCCGAGCAGAGATACGCTTTCCGCCAGCAGGGACAGCGTCTGGCGGCCGCGCAACAGGAAATCCAGACTCTTTCTCGCGCACTCGCCGCCGCGCTGGACGAACCGGCACCGACACCAGGGGGAATACCGACACCATGACGACGACAGGCGAAGAGATTTTCTGGGCGAACGCGCGCGCGGTCTTGCGCGATATCGGAATGTCCCACCTCGATCCGGCACACGGGGCGGCGGTAGACGTAGTGCGGTGGTGCCTACTGGTGCGCGGGCGGCCGACACATCATCGGCAGACATTTCTGGAGACCGAGTCTCCTGCGCTTCTCGCGTACCTCGAAATGCTTGCGACGTCGGGCGACGCGGCAGACTGGCGAACGCTGGAACAACGTATCCGGTTTCGCGCGGAAATTCTTCGCGAAACGGAAATGCAGCCCCGCGCCCGTCCTTGGCTGGCGGCAATCTGGCATTGCCTGCCTGAATTTGCGGCGATCGGACAGACGATCCTCGACGAGTCAGACGAGCCCAAGAGCGTGGCAGACTACGAAGTCGTGCCCGCGCCGACCGATACCGACGCGAAGACCGGCGACGGCGGCGACGATAAGGGCAGCGCGGGCAAGGCCGGATCGGCCGGGACGGCGGCCATGCCGCGTCCGTCGCGGCTGGCGTTGCCTGTCGTCGTTGTGGTGCTGACCGACGCCGAAAAAGAGGTCCTCAAAAAGAAGGCCCTCAAAGACGCCACCGAGGCGAACGACGGCACGACGCCTGACGGTCCAGAGGGAGTGGACGGACCCGTCATGAATGGTCCGGGAGGAAAGAAATGATCGATTTACTCGCGGAACCTTTGAAAACCAACATCGCATGGCATTGGGTGTCCGCCGTCCTTCCTCCAGACGGTTCATCGCCGTATGGAAGCACGCTGCAAGTCTTCACCTCCGTCCTGTTTTTCCTCTGCGGTCTCGGCCTCGCGTACAACGTTGTGACGGGCATTGTGGCGAGCGCGTACACGGGCAAAGTCCTTGGCGACAAATGGCATCAAATCTGGTCGCCGCTGCGCATCGTGCTCTGCTTCGGTCTCCTGTGTCCGATGCCTTCGACAGGTTTTTCGCCGGTACATTACATTCTGCGCGACATCTTTGCGAAGGGCAGCATCAACGTGGCCGACGCGGCTTGGAACACCTTTGTGGGCGTTGTGGCGGACCCCAAAAACGCGATGCCGATCATCCCGGTTTCGCAAACGGGCTCGACAGTCGCCATGGCTATCTTGAGACACGAGATTTGCGCTGCCGTCTACAATAAGGCCGGATCACTTTGGGGGTGGGAGCAATCGAAGCCCGATCCCGCAGGCCTCGACGTGGCGGGGGTGACGGTGTGGGCCTACGGCTCGACCTGCGGCCGGTTCGCGTACTCGATCCCCGAAGGACGGACCGATTTCGTCGATGCGCGCCGTGCGGCGGTAATGGAACTCATTTCCGCATTCCGCCCCGAGGCGGCGCGATATGCGACGCTTGCTGCCGAGACGTCCGGAATTTCGTCGGCGGACGGTGCGAAGAATGCCATCACCACGAACATGCTGTCGGCGACGCTTGTGCAGGACATTCGCGCCGCCGGCGCGCGGTTCGACGCCGCGGTTGTCAAGGCGGCGAAAGCGGAGGTCGCGGCGATGGATACGACATCTCGCTCAAAGCTTGTTGGGTCCGCGAAAACCGACGGCTTCCTGACCGCGGGCATGTACTGGAGCGCTTTGGCGCAAATCTCCGAGCTTACAACAAGCCTTACGAATGAGCGGATCGACGACACGTTGCCAAGAACGGACGGGGATTTCGGACAGGCCCTCGACCGGGCGTTTTCCGCTCTGGCGCTTCAGGTGTCGGGCGAAGCGGAACGTGCGAACTTGACGGCGAACGATTTCGCGAGCGCCGGCGACGAGACGGCGGACTTCCTCACAAAGCTCCTTGCTCCCGTCTCAAGAGGCATGATCGAATGGGCGACGTCGTCGGGATCGGAAGACGATGCCATGGCGGGTCTGATATCCTCGGGACATGCCATGATTGCCGCCGGCTGGGGGGTCATAACTGCAGGCGCTGGTGCGGCGGCGCTGGCGGGCAACGCCATCACGAGGTTCTTCGGGGCCGCTGGTGTTGACTGGCTCCTGGACTGGACGAAATACGTCGTGGTTGGATTGATGGGCATCGGCAGCCTGCGCGCCTACATCATCCCGATAATGCCATTCGTCTTTATGGTCATGGCAGGCACGGCGACCCTGGCGGCGCTTATGGAAGCCATGATCGCTCTGCCGCTGTGGGCGACAAAGTGGCTCAAGCTGGACAACAGTGGGGACTTCGCCGGCGAGTCGGTCAGGATGGGCTTGCTCCTCCTCGTCAATATCGGGCTTCGCCCAGTGCTGGCGGTGCTGTCCCTTTGCGCCGCCTATCCGGTCTTCAATGTAACTCTTGGGACCATCGACAAACTATTTGCCACCGCATTTCTAGGTCAAACGGGCGGACACGTCGTTGGTCTTGTCGGCATACTGATAATGACGGGGATACACATGTATCTCGTATGGCACGCCGTCGTGAAAGGTTTCGGTCAAATCTGGTCTTTGCCGGACCGCGTTCTTGCCTGGACGGGCCAACCGGGCGCTGGCGGCGAGGCGGGCCTGACATCGGGAGCTTTCGGCGGAATGTTGGCGCTTGCCGGACGCGGCGGATTGCCGAAGACTGGTCTGAGAGCACTCACAAGCGGAGGCAAGAAGGAATGAAGGAACTGGCACTCTGGACGGCTGGCGGACTGGCGCTGGCGACAGCCTGCGGACTGGCGGGGCTGCCACATCTGTCGGCCACGCTCATCACGTTGACGGTGTTCTGTGCCGTGCCGGCGCTTGTCGTCCACGTGCTGGACGCCCCGTCCCGCAGGAGGACTACCATATGAAGATCGAGTCTCCATCCATCGTATTCATGCTCGCGGTCCTACTGGCTAGCGTGGTAGCCCATGGTCTCCTGACCGTTACGTTTGCCGTGAGCGCAGGGATGCTGATGGCCGCCTCATCAGGCGCATACGCAACAGGATCGCAGGGCGATGGAATACTTCTGATGGCGGCTGTCCTAATGCTACTGTCTGGATATTTCCGTGCGGGCAACGTAGCTAGCGCCGAAATCGCCCGAGCGATGACCTGGCTCTTCTACGGCGAGTGGGTGCCGCGATGAAACGGGTGGCGCTAGTAGCCGCCGCGCTGGCGGCATTCACGGCGGGGCCGGCGATCGCCGCACCCGTAGACCACCGTGTCAATGTCACCGCCGATCCTGCGGCGATGTGCGGTCCGAACTCCTTCTGTTCAGGACGTACCTCCCTGATCTTCCAATACGACGACAGGGCAATTCAGGGCGATGTCGTCGTTTGGGGGTGCCACGGCTGTCGGGGCGAGGTGATAGAGGGGATGCCGCCGTGGATGCGGAAGGTGACGACGAGCACAGGATACGACCTGGTCGGGCGACCCCAGCCCGGGGCGTATGCGGTCAAGAGCTATTACGACGGCGTTTATAAGCCATCGCTCGATGAAAAATGGACGTTTATTCCGAGATGAAACGAGCCATTCTCAGCACTCTCTCGTTCCTTGCTCTAGTGATCGGACCAGCTCACGCCGGTTCGATCCTCGACGCCGCCACCCCTGCCGATGCGCTCAAGGTCGAGTTCGTGAGCCCGGACACGACGCCGACTAATCGGCTTGCAGCAGGCAAGCCCCTGACGATTGATGTCGTAGTCTCTCGGTCAACCGGAGCCGTCCAGGTGACGCCTACGGCAACACCTGGTTGGATGACTTACGATCCGAAAACCCGTCAATTTTCGGGGGTGCCCATCGCTGGCGAGCATGAGCTTGCCGTGAGGGTGACGGACGCCGGGACAGGCCAGACGGCAACGGGTGTCCTGACGTTCAACATCGAACCGAGGTGAAGGCCGCACCGTCCATTGACCCATGTGCGCCGGCGGCGCACACTTTACTTGTCTGATTGGTCTGAAACCGGGCGGTTGGAGACTGTCAAGACAAGACGGCGGGCGGAAAGCGTTCTGACAATCCAACCTGCCGGGGCTGGAACCGCTAAGGGGAATGCTTGTAAAACAGACCACCTAACCCCTTGCCGAACTCCTCCACGGCAAGGGGTTTGACGTTTCGGGGCACGGAGTAAGGAAGCCGTGTCGGGGGTAGTCAGTCCCGCGGCCGGTGGCCGCTTAGCCGCTTATATGAATCTCCTCACGAAGCGGCGACGATCTCGGGGTCGTCGCCTAGATCGTCATTGTCTTCGATCTCATTGAGAAGGTCGATGCAGCGACCGACCATCTCGCGCAATTCTTGTACGCGGCCAAGAAGTTCTCTTGCTTCGCGGATGGCGGCCTTCGTTTCGATTGCCGCTCCATCTTCATACGCCGCTTCCAAGTCAGCCACAACCGCTGCCCCGTCCTTGCGGAGAGACTTCCATTTGTACTCATCTTCGTCAAATCTGCCGAGCAGGCCGTAAAGAGAGTCGAACGCATCGATTACACGCTCTCGCCGTTCGAATTTATTAGTCATTGGTCAGTCCTTCCGGTCAATTTTCGTGACGATTCCCGCATTCGAAATCTCTTGCTGTTCCGCTTCGCGGCGCTCGATGCTCTGGATCGTGTTCCACGCTTCCATTAGCTCGTTGCGGGCGCGTTCCAGTCGCCTTTGCACGGCGTCGGCATCGGAAGTGCCCAGTCGCGCAAATCCCTTCGCTGCAGCAACAAGGCGGGCGTCAATGTTATGGTATTCATCATAGTCCAACGGGAAATCTGCCCGTGGAATTTCCAAGAATCGTGTCACGCTGGTTTCCTAATTTTAGGGGTGATGAATTCTAATTTACCTCTGCCCTGTGCGTTTCTAGCCGTAGACCCGCCAGACTCTTCGCGCCCAGTTTTCGAATGCGTGTTCCACCTGGGCCAGCGCCTTTCCCATGTCGCCAGCGACACCGCTCGCAATGACACGCCTGCCTTTCCGGAAGAACCATGCGGCACCGCGCATGTCGGGCAGGTCGCCGACATACAGGCGGTATGCCGTGCCGGCTCGCCGAATCCGGCACTGGGCACTCCTGGCTTTCTCATTCCATGGATAGTCACTCATGCGCACTCCTTCTTCTATACATAGTTGTATTTACAATCTCAGGGGTAAGGAGCAGCTGTTTGCCCAGCCCCTTCGATAACGCAACATATAAGAAACGATGCGCTCGGCGTCAATCGCGTAAGCTATTGTTTTAATTCAAGAACTCGTTGTGTTTGTACCGCTCGCTGAGTTCTTGAATTAAACCTGTATTCGAGTTCTTGAATTTCGACATCGAGTTCTTGAATTAATTTGCGGTTGCATTTCGCAACATGGCCCTAACGAGCTTGGCAATAATGAGAAGCGGCAGGATGATCCAGAGAACGAGGCTTCCAACTTCGACCGCCTCGGGGGCCTTGGTGGCGATGACGTAGAGGACGGTGAAGGCTGCCATTGCGATCGGGAAGCCGAGGATACGGAGTGCGAGCATTGGTGCGTCCTTCTTTCAGGCTGTAGCTTGTTCGAGGCGACGGAACGCCCTAATGCCGCCCTGTTGAAACTCGCGGCGCATGTCGTCGGCGGCTCCGGGAATACGGGAACGCCGGACAAGATGTCGGGCCTTTGTCTTGGGGTCCAGTTTGTAGAGCAAGGCAATGTAGCAGATGAGGCCGCCGGAATGGTCGCGATGATTAACCTCTTCGACCTCTACGGCGAAAGTCAAACCCGGAATGGTTGTTCTTTTGATCTCCATGAGAGCGCCTTTACGTCTGTTTTTACTACACTTTATTTTTATCACGACATGGGAATCGAGCCCAGGGGATAACGCGGCGAGGTTGAGTTAAACCGGAGGGGCGGTTAGCGGGATCGGTAGGATTTTAGGGATTCCAGAACGAAGGGCCTGTTCCCTGTTCGATCCTGCCGGAGGCGAGGTCGAACCCGCCCGCAGGGCGGAAGTCTTAATGTTCCCCGTCCCGATGCCTCCAATCCGACCGGCACGCGCAGTGGCAGTCACCCCGGAGGGGCCGAAACAAAGTGGAGGACGGTACCGCCGTTGACAGAGCGAGCATGTCGGTAGGCTGGGCGGCAAGGGTGGGGAAGTGGATTTGAAGCAGTCAGACACGTTTGAACGTATATTAGCGCTGTACGAGGCTCTATACGTCGCCGTACAACACCGTTTCCTCTCAAAATGGCCCGTGGGTCATTCCGATGTGGGAACCGCATCCAGGCTGATGATGAGCATATCGGAGCGGCAAGCATAGTGGTCTCCCGGAACCGGGAGATGGCGCGGGAATTCGCGTATGCCGAGACCGGTTAAAAGGGCAGCCGTAGGAGGTTCAGCATAGCGCCACCGGCACGGGGGAACCGGGACAACTGCCTCCGGATCGGCATTCCTTTTATGCAACCGCCTTGTATAGTTCGACCGCTTCGAGCGGACGGGCCGCGGGGAACACCGCGGCAGCTTCCGCGATCACGCGGGCGATGCGATCCCTCGAACCGTGACGATCGGCGAGACGTCGGAGACGGTCGAGCGCATAAGCCTTGGCGAAGGCCGTATCCCGGTCGGCGCGATCCAGCTCGCGTCGCTCGGCCTGACGGGCGAAGCAACGTTCTGCCCGGAGCCGTTGATATTCAGCTTCGAGCGGCGCGGCATCCTGCTCGGTGGCCTCCAGGGCGGCGTCAAAACCTTCCTCGCCGCCGAACTCGACGCGTGACAGGAAGGTGGCCGCGAGACCGTGGCGCATCCAGACGCGCCACATGGGCGCTTCTACACGGCCCACGACTTCGTCGCTATCGTGCAACATCTGCTCGCCGCCTTCGCCGTCGTCGGCCAGCGAGGGAATGTCGAGCTTTTTGGCGAGCGCGGCGGATACGACGCAAGAGCGCGTTCCGGGCATGGTTTCCATGTATTCCCGCCAGCGGGCGAACATGGCGGCGTCTCCGTCCGCCGCGGCTACGGCGATATCCCACGGTGTCAGCGACGTCTCGGCCTTGGTCTCGTCCTTATGGCCTCCAGCGATCTCCCACGCCATGCTGCCCTTGGCCGTGTAATCGCTTGCGTCGGCGGCATCCCGCGCAACCCGGACATGCCAGCCGTGCCGATCCGAAACCTTGCCACCTCTGGCGCGGACTTGCTCAGCGTAGGCCCTCGCGATCCATGCGCCCGCCGCCTCGGCGCGCTCGTAGGCGTCGGGAAACTCGTAGAGCTCGGCACCCTCGCCTTCGGGGCCGTCCACCATGACGGAAAGGTGCTGATGGTAGTGCCAGCCGTTCGTCAGGCTATACGTCACTTCCTGACCGACGACCACGCCCAGAATACCGTAGTCCCTGACCGTTTTCGTCCAGGCGCGGCCCTTCCGGGCGATGCTGGAGGCGGTTGCTACGAGGGTCTTGATGTCGGCAAGCGACATGTCGAGCGAGTGGGATGCGGTGAGCACCACGAGCGCTGCGCGACCTCCGCGCTGGAACGTGGCATTGGCGGCAGCCTGAACCCGCTCGGCTCGGTCATGGGCTTTCTTCGTGGCACAGACGGGGCAGAGCCACGGCGAGCCACATCGGAAGATGCCGGAAACGCCGGCGCGTATCTCACCCGTTTCCGCCGCGGTGCGGAGATGGATGTTGACGCTGGTGGCGTCATGTCCTGGCATACCGCAACCGACGACGGCAGGGCCGCGAGCGCCTTCCTCGGCGGGTCGGCAGAGCCGTTGGATTTTGGATAGAAGGCTCCATCGTTTTACCGTGGATGATCCGGGGAGAGAGGCTTGGGCAACCTGGCGGGGGAGCGTATGACCTCCGTTCCCACTGCGTGGAACCGTAGCTCCTCCACTCCCGAGGCGGCCCTTTTTGGGCCTTACCTGCGCGCCTTCGGCTTGCTCATCGCCTTCGGCGATACGGGCGCGGGCGCGCGCCACCGAGGCCGCAATCATGTCCTGAACAAGCGGGGAAGGCTGCGGGACGGCGGGACGTATACGCGTCTGTGCGTCTTCGTAGGGATCGAAAGCAAAGCCCTTGTCAGCGAAGAGCTTGTCAACAAATTTGAGTCTGAGGGTTGGGGGTGATGTCGGCTTGGCTGGGATATGTCCCAGCCTGGCGGTCACTCAGCCGTCAACGGCGGCTTTACAACAATTTCAAGATCGTTCATCATTATCGAACATTCCTTGAGAGAAACCGCCGGAGGGTTGCGAGCCCGTTGATGGCGGTTTTTTCATGGTCAGCCGATACCGAGCATGGGTCAAGCGCCGAAAATCAGCTCTGTATCCGAAAAAGATGTGGCGCTGTCCTCAGGCACAAATGCTTTAATGCCCCCACCCCGTCCAAAGGACGGTGCTGCGGCCCTCCCCCGGGGGAGGGCCTCACGCCCCTCGCGGGGCGACCTGGTCTTATCGCCGTCGCGCAGGCGCTCCGGCGATGCCGATCAATCAAGCTGGAATCGTGGAAGCTTTGATATCTCGTGCACGAGGACGTGGGGCTCGTAGCCTCCATACGCTTCGCCTTCGGTGGCGGGAACATGACCTTGCATGTAGTCGCGAGCACCGACATCCATACGCACGCTCCGCGCCTTAGTTTTGAAGAGATGACGCCAGGCGTGGTTTGGTCTGATGCGCGGATCATTGACACCAAGCTCGCGGACCCATGAAGCCAGACGTTCGCTGACCTTATTGTATTGCGCGTTTCCAGCTTTACCGCCCCTAAATCTGGCTGGATCGTAGAATAGTGGCCCGTGGGACTGCGCTCTGACGAATTGAGCAAAGCCTTGTTCGAGGAGATGTGGATGGATACCGACGAATCGAGGATTCTTATCCTTAGTCGAGCCCGCTTCCGGAGTTACCCAGATAAGCAGATGACCGTCATGCGTCTGAATATCTTTTTTTCGTAACTGTGCAATCTCGCCCACTCGTGCTCCCGTATAAGCACAAAGCCACGGAACCCAGCGGCGAGCATTTGCCATTTCCCGTGTAGCTCGTGGCTGAGGAGCGGATAGCGAACCTTTGAGGATGATCGCGGCTTCTTCGGGCGTGAACCATTTTTGACGGGTAGTCGTCTTCTTTGGGACCGCCACGCTTATCCCGTCAAGCGGGTTGGCTACAATCCGCTTATTGGCTTTCGCCCATGCGCAGGTGGCTCTCAGACTGGCTAGATGGCTATCTCTGACATAGACGGCACTTAACCCCTTCTTCAGAAGGCGGTCTTTCCAGTCTACGATCCAATCGCCCGTTAGGTCGCGGATATCGGGAACCTCCGCGGCAACTTTAGCAATTATACCTTTCCACTTTTTGTATGACGGAGGCGCGATCTTCTTTTCGGCAACATAGTCCTCGAAGACCTGCGCCAGGGCGAACTTCCCTAAGTCGGATGCGTCTTTCTTCTTGGCTGTCAGGTCCAACTTGGGAAACCGATCGGCATCCGGATCGGGGCGATAGTCTCCATTCGCCAATTTCAACAAGTGCTCTTTTGCCTGAAGCACGGCGTACGCAACGGCATTGCGGAGGAGCACGAGGCTGGACTCGTCCAGGCGATACCCATGACGTTTCAGATAATCGTTGATCGCCCTATCATTGCGCCGCGTCCGATAGGCTTCCAGAACCTGCTCCACGAGAGCATTATTCTTGCTCAAGGGGACGACCTTGACCTTTTCGGGCCGCAAATGGAAGTAGTCGGCAATAAGGCCGGCCTCTCGAAGATGAGGTGGTCCAGGATCATCCTCGTTTTCGGCGATCATCGCTCGATAGATTTCCCCTGACATGGCAACAGCCTGCTTCTGCGAAAGGGAAATTACCCCAGCAGCCAACTGCCGCCACCTAGCCTCCGTGGCAGCGAGAATCCGGGCATGAGCGATCTTAGCTTCGTGAGGGTCGCGGGTACCGAGGCTCACCTTTTCCTCCCTCTTTCCAATAAGGGGAATCAGATGTTCTGGAACGCGTTTTCGAAACTGATAGATGCCGGTTACGGGATGTCGAGTTGGGCGTGACATTTTCAGGACCATGTGGACCGCCTTTGTGTACCAAAGCGACGGTTACAAAACCCTTACAGCCCAAGCTTTTGAGCGTTTTCAGTGCTTCTGGGAGATTATGGCGGAGAGGGTGGGATTTGAACCCACGATGCCCTTGCAGGCATGCCGCATTTCGAGTGCGGTGCATTCGACCACTCTGCCACCTCTCCGGTTATGCTGGTCGGCGCTGTCAGGCGCGGGCTGTCTCATAGCGACAGTCGGGGGGGATGGCAAGGGCGAATATGAAAGCTTTTCATCCTTTTGCCTTGACAGATCAGGGATGCTTATATATCCCGTGCGGCGCAATAGGTGTGGATAAGTCCGTGCCTTGCCAGCCTTGCCTTGCGCAAGGTTTCACCGGCAGATCCTTTCGAGGGCAGCAAGCCTTTGAAATCCCTGCTAAGTTTCGACTGATAAAAAGACGGCCGCTCGTCCTCAAGGCGAGAGAGCCGGAACGAACATGAAAGGATAAAAAATGTTCGCAGTCATCAAGACCGGCGGTAAGCAGTACCGTGTGGCAGCAAACGACGTGCTGACCATCGAGAAGCTCGAAGTCACCGCCGGCGGCACCGTAGAATTCACCGAAGTCCTCGTTATCGGCGAAGGCGCCGACGCTGCGATTGGTGCTCCCTTCGTCAAGGGCGCTTCCGTCAAGGCCGAAGTGGTCGAGCACAACCGCGGCAAGAAGGTCATCGCCTTCAAGAAGCGCCGTCGTCAGAACTCGAAGCGTTCGCGCGGCCATCGCCAGCACCACACTGTTGTCCGTATCACGGACATCGTGGCTGCCAAGTAAGTAACGGGATCAGGGTTTAAAGGAGAACTCCAATGGCACACAAAAAAGCTGGCGGTTCGTCGCGCAACGGTCGTGATTCTGAATCCAAGCGCCTTGGCGTGAAGAAGTTCGGTGGCGAAACCGTCATCGCAGGCAACATTATCGTGCGTCAGCGCGGCACGCAGTGGCATCCGGGTTCCAACGTTGGCCTCGGCAAGGATCACACGATTTTTGCGCTTACGGCGGGCAACGTGAACTACCGTACGAAGGCCAATGGCCGCGTGTACGTGTCTGTAATGCCGAAAGCGGAAGCAGCGGAATAAGCCGGTAGCGCTCTAAAACAGCCGGCGTCTCATCGACCCGGCTGACGCTACAAATGTTCAGTCAAGAAAAAAGGGGAGATGGGGCGCCATCTCCCCTTTTTCTTTACCCTCAACCAAGGAGGACTGAACCATGCAAGGCGAATTGTTAAGGGAAGACCAATCAAGGTCTCCCGAAGAACGGCTGAGGCCGGATAGGTTAAGGACCGATTGCCCCGTCTTATTGTCGGAAAGGCTCGTTCTGCGCGCGCCCCACGAAGAAGACATCGACGCCCTTGCCCATCTCGCCAACAACGCCAATGTCGCTACTATGGTATCGCGTATGCCGCACCCGTATACGACCAATGATGCCGCCGATTTCGTGCGACGCACGAAGCTTGGCGAGATTGGCAAGTGCGTCTATGCGATTACCAAAGCCGACAACGGCGCCTTTCTCGGTTGCTGCGGGGTCGAGCCCACCGGTGATCCACGCACGGTCGAGATCGGGTACTGGCTGGGCGAGCCCTACTGGAACCAGGGCTATACGACCGAAGCGGCCCACGCTCTGGTCGACATGGTCTTCCGCACGCGTGAAAACGTCGCGCAGATCGATGCCCGTTGCCGGGTCATGAACGTCGCATCGAGACGGGTCGTGCAGAAGTGCGGCTTCCAGTTTCAGGGGTCTGGCCTCGCCGCATCCCTGGCGCTTGGCAGCACCGTACCGGTCGAATGGTACAGGCTCGATCGCAAGACCTGGATATCGTTACGCAGCTGGGGAGGCATGAGATGAACGCGCTCGCCCTCACCCGTCGCAACGACCGTACCCTGACGCCCGGGCCGACGCCGGTCATCCAGACCGGCCGACTGACGCTGCGCCCGCACCGGCTCAGCGACGCCGATATGATCGCGGAATCGCTTTCGGATTTCGCCGTCACCCGCATGCTGGCCCGTGTCCCCGCGCCCTATGACCGGCAGGATGCGCTCGACTGGCTGGTCGAGCACACCTCCGGCCTGGGCATCGACTGGGAACTGGCCATCACCGAGCGGGATGATGCCCATATCGGCTGCGTCGGTATTGAGCTCCGCCACGGCCGCTGGCACCTCGGTTACTGGCTGAACCGCTTCTACTGGCGGCAAGGCATCATGACCGAAGCGGTCAAGGCTGCGCTCGAACGTTTTGCCCGCCGCATGCCCGAAGTCGCCGTCTATTCCGGCGCCTTCGCCGACAATCCGGCGTCGCTCAAGCTGCAGCAGAAGCTCGGCTTCGAGATCACCGGTTGCTCGGAGATCTACAGCTTCGCCCGCAACACCATGGTTCCGCATATCGAAACCGTATTGAGGCCGGGCGCGCTGCGGCTCTCGCAGGCAGCCTGAAGCCCTGAAAACCCGCTATCGCCGGCCCAACCGGCGATAGCGCCACACCGATCGCGCTGTTCTTGATGTTATGGCGTGTCGGTTGCACGATATTCTTTGACCTCAGCCCGAAGCGCCTATATCGAAGGCGACATGACGGGTAAATGGCCGGGCGATGCGCGCTTATGGATGCGCAAAGGGCGGCTGAAATCGATTAAAGAGCGCATAGGCTTTTCTAAATCCCATTCGATCCGAAGGGATATGCGCCGACACCGGGTGACGGACGTAAGATGAAATTTCTCGATGAAGCAAAAGTCTATATTCGCTCAGGCGACGGCGGCGCGGGCAGCGTCTCCTTCCGGCGCGAGAAATTCATCGAGTTCGGTGGACCGGATGGCGGCGATGGCGGCCGCGGCGGCGATGTCTGGGTCGAGGCCGTCAACGGTCTCAACACGCTGATCGACTTCCGCTATCAGCAGCATTTCAAGGCGACCATCGGCACGCATGGCATGGGCCGCAATCGCGCCGGCGCCAAGGGCGAAGACGTGACGCTGAAGGTGCCCGTGGGAACGCAGATCTTCGAGGAAGACGGTGAAACCCTGATCTGCGACATCACCCAGGAAGGCCAGCGCTTCCGCTTGGCGCCGGGCGGCAATGGCGGCTTCGGCAACGCCTATTTCAAATCCTCGGTCAATCAGGCGCCCGACTGGGCCAATCCCGGCCTGCCAGGCGAAGAAAAGACCATCTGGCTGCGACTGAAGCTGATCGCCGATGCCGGTCTCGTCGGCCTGCCGAATGCCGGCAAATCGACCTTTCTGGCCTCCGTCAGCCGTGCCCGGCCGAAGATCGCCAACTATCCGTTCACGACGCTGCACCCCAATCTCGGCGTCGCTACCATCGATGGCCAGGAATTCATCCTGGCCGACATTCCCGGCTTGATAGAAGGTGCGCATGAAGGCGTCGGCATCGGCGATCGCTTCCTCGGCCATGTCGAGCGCACACGCGTGCTGCTGCATCTGGTCTCCGCCCAGGAAGAGAAAGTCGGCAAGGCCTACAAGACCGTCAAGCACGAGCTTGAAGCCTACGGCAACAGCATTCCCGACAAGCCTGAAATCGTCGCACTGTCGCAGATCGACGTGGTGGACGAGGAAACGCTGAAGAAGAAGACGCGCGAGCTGGCGCGGGCCTGCGGCAAGACACCTTTCCAGATTTCCGCCATCACCGGCCGCGGCATGACCGAAGTGTTGCGCGCGCTGCGCGACGTCATCGTCGAAGCCAATGCGGGTGAGGCCGGCAGGCCGGCGAAGGCACCAAAGGTGCGCCATCGCGACCTGCAGACCTCCGACGATGCGGATGAGGATCACGAGGACGGGGATCAGCAGGGATGACCGCCCGCAAGCCGCTCGATCGCTACCGCCGCATCGTCATCAAGATCGGCTCTGCCCTTCTCGTCGATCGCAAGACCGGCTTGAAGAAATCCTGGCTCGACGGCATGTGCGCCGATATCGCCGCATTGAAGGCCAAGGGCATTGATGTTCTGGTCGTCTCCTCGGGCGCAATCGCGCTCGGGCGTTCCGTGCTCGACCTGCCCTCCGGCGCACTGAAGCTCGAGGAAAGCCAGGCGGCAGCAGCCGTCGGGCAGATTTCACTCGCCCGCGCCTGGTCGGAAAGCCTGTCGCATGACGATATCGTCGCCGGCCAGATCCTGCTGACGCTTGGCGACACCGAAGAGCGCCGCCGTTATCTGAACGCCCGCGCCACGATCAACCAGCTTCTGAAAATCGGCGCCGTGCCTATTATCAACGAGAACGACACGGTCGCCACAAGCGAAATCCGCTATGGCGACAATGACCGCCTCGCCGCCCGCGTCGCCACCATGACCGGCGCCGACCTTCTGGTGCTGCTGTCTGACATCGACGGACTTTACACCGCCCCGCCGCATCTCGATCCGCAAGCCAGGTTCCTGGAAACCATCGCCGAGATCACGCCCGAGATCGAGGCCATGGCCGGTGGCGCCGCTTCTGAACTGTCGCGCGGCGGCATGCGCACCAAGATCGATGCCGGCAAGATCGCGACCGGCGCCGGCTGCGCCATGATCATCGCGTCAGGCAAGACCGATCGCCCGCTCAACTCAATTGAAACCGGTGCGCGCTCCTCCTGGTTCGCCCCTTCGGGCACGCCCGTAACTGCCCGCAAAACCTGGATTGCCGGACAGCTGCAGCCCGCCGGCGAACTGCATGTCGACGAGGGCGCGGTGGCCGCGCTCGGCGCTGGCAAGAGCCTGCTGCCCGCCGGTGTGCGCAACGTCGTCGGCCATTTCGGCCGCGGCGACACGGTCGCCGTCATCGGTCCTACCGGCCGTGAAATCGCCCGGGGCCTCGCCGGCTACGACGCCGAAGAGGCGCGCCAGATCACCGGCCGCAAATCGGCGGAGATCGAGGCCATCCTCGGCTATGCCGGCCGCGCCGCCATGGTGCATCGCGACGACCTCGTCATGACCGCTTCCGTCAAGACGAAGGCCGAGAAATTGAATAGGGATGAAGCCCATGCTTGATACTGTCGCACAAAGCCCCGACATCGACGCGCTGATGAACGATATCGGCCGCAAGGCCCGGGCTGCGTCGCGACCGTTGGCTTTCGCTTCGACAGAGAGCAAGAACAAGGCGCTTGCCGCCATGGCGGACGCCATTCTCGCTCGCAAGGACCATATCCTTGCCGAAAACGCCAAGGACCTGAAAGACGTGGAAGGCACTGATATGCTCGCCTCCTTCGTCGACCGCCTGACGCTGAACGACAAGCGCGTCACTGAGATGGCCGAAGGCATTCGCGCCATCGCAGCACTGGCCGATCCGGTCGGCGAAGTCATTGCCGCCTGGGATCGGCCGAACGGGTTGAAGATCGAGCGCGTCCGCACGCCGCTCGGCGTCATCGGCGTCATCTTCGAAAGCCGGCCCAACGTGACGGCCGATGCCGGCGCGCTGTGCCTGAAGGCCGGCAATGCCGTTATCCTACGCTGCGGCAGCGATTCGCGCCGCTCCTCGCAGGCGATCCATGAATGCCTCGTCGAGGGGCTGAAGGCGGCAGGCTTGCCTGAATACGCCATTCAGCTCGTGCCCGTCAGCGACCGCGCCGCCGTCGGCGCCATGCTGCGCGGGCTCGAAGGCAATATCGACGTCATCGTGCCGCGCGGCGGCAAGAGCCTGGTTGGCCGTGTGCAGACCGAGGCGCGCGTGCCGGTCTTTGCCCATCTCGAAGGTATTTGCCACATCTATATCGACGCTTCGGCGGATCTGGACATGGCAAAATCCATCGTCGTCAACGCCAAGATGCGTCGCACCGGCGTCTGCGGTGCTGCGGAAACTTTGCTGGTCGACAGGAAGGTCGCCTCCACGCACCTCAAGCCACTGCTCGACGGGCTTGCCGCGGCAGGCTGCGAAATCCGCGGTTCGGCTGACGTGCTCAGCCTTGAGCCCGACCTCAAGGCTGCAACGGAAGAGGACTGGACGACGGAGTATCTGGCGGCGATCATTTCGGTTGCCCTCGTCGACGGCATTTCCGGCGCCATCGATCACATCGGCAAATATTCGTCCAACCATACCGAGGCCGTCATCGCCGAAGATCCCGATGTCGTCGGGCGCTTCTTCACCGAGATCGATTCGGCGATCCTGCTGCACAATGCCTCGACGCAATTTGCCGATGGCGGCGAATTCGGCATGGGCGCGGAAATCGGTATCGCCACCGGCAAGATGCACGCCCGCGGCCCTGTCGGCGTCGAGCAGCTGACATCCTTCAAATATCGCGTGCGCGGCGCCGGACAGATACGGCCCTGACGTGCTGAAAGAAGAGATCGATCAACGCTATCTGCGCATGCCCCATGCCGAGCGCGGCATGGTGGTCGGTCTTTTCGGCGGCTCGTTCAATCCGCCGCATCGCGGCCACGCGCTTGTGGCCGAGATCGCCATTCGCCGGCTCGGCCTCGATCAGCTCTGGTGGATGGTGACGCCGGGTAATCCGCTGAAGAATCATAATCACCTTGCGCCGCTGGCCGAACGTGTTGCACTCAGCGAAATGGTCGCCCGCGATCCGCGTATCAAGGTGACGGCGTTCGAACAGACGCTTGGGCTGAGCTACACTGCCAATACGCTGGCGCATATAAAGGCGCGCAACACCCGGGTGCATTTCATCTGGATCATGGGTGCCGACAGCCTCAATACGTTCCATCGCTGGCAAAAATGGCAGGAGATCGCTCGTACCTTCCCCATCGCCGTCATCGACCGGCCAGGATCGACGCTGTCCTACCTCTCCGCCAAGATGGCAAAGACATTTCACTACGCGCGCGTCGACGAGGATGACGCCCGCGTGCTCTGGAAGAGACAGGCGCCGGCCTGGACATTCATCCATGGGCCAAGATCGACACTCAGCTCGACAGCCTTGCGCGCAGGACAATAACCAACGGAATTTTTGGGAAGATTTAAAAATGAAAAGCCCGACGGGGGAGGAGGATCCGTCGGGCTTTAATCCTGATCAGCAACTGGGAGGAGGATAGTTGCTGATCCATATCTAGCGGCATTGGGAGGAGGAGATCGCCGCTTCGATGCTTATGTTTTAGCAGCTTCCGCCGAATAATAAATCGCCGATTGCGCAATGCAGCAATGCATTAGATACATGGCTTCAAAAAATTTCTGCCCAAAAAACGCTTCTTTCACAAATCGCGCGTCGTTCGAGGCGCATTCTCATGATCGAGGCATCCACCAAATATCGCGATAACCCACGGTTCGTAACGTTACGTGTTGTTTCGTGAGCGTTCGCCAATCCGGTGGGCGAATCCAGTCATGCGTTTTTGCAGCATCTAGGCGCCTTAATATGCACCGCAGAATAGAAAACCCATAAAATTCGTGGGGTTACGCATTCATGACACGATATATTTTTCCAAACACATCCCTAGCCAAGTTTCGCCCGTCGTTATATCTCTCGAAACATGTCGACATCTTTGGGGAGAAATAAGATGGCTACGAATAGACGCCGATGGATCAAACTTGCAACCGCCGCAATATCAGCCGCTTGGCTCGGCCTGTCGGTCATTCCGACGCCGGCGCTCGCCGCCGACAAGATCGTGGTTTTTGCCGCCGCCAGCATGAAGAACGCGCTCGATAATGCCGATGCCGCCTTCACAAAGGAAACCGGCAAGGAGGTCACCGTCTCCTATGCCGCGAGCGGACCGCTTGCAAAGCAGCTTGAAAACGGTGCGCCCGCCGACGTCTTCATTTCCGCCGACACCAACTGGATGGATTATGTCGCCGGCAAGAAGCTGATCAAGGACGACAGCCGGGTGAACCTCCTCGGCAACAAGCTCGTTCTGGTCGCCGCCAAGGACAAGGCGAAGCCCGTCGACATCAAACATGGCTTCGATCTGGCAGCCCTTCTCGGCGATGGCCGCCTGGCGATCGGCCAGCCGGAATCGGTGCCGGCAGGCAAATACGGCAAGACGGCGCTGGAAAAGCTGGGCGTCTGGGCTTCCGTTGAAAAGAAGGTCGCCGGCGCCGAAAGCGTACGCGCTGCCCTTGCGCTCGTATCGCGCGGCGAAGCCCCCTACGGCATCGTCTACCAGACCGACGTCTCGGCAGATCCGGGCGTTGCCGTCGTCGGTACTTTCCCGGCGGACAGCCACCCGCCGATCGTCTACCCGATCGCCATCACCGCCAGCAGCAAGAACCCCGACGTCCAGGCCTATTTCGACTATCTGAAATCGGCTAAGGCTGTTCCCTTCTTCGAGCATGAGGGCTTCACGATCCTGAAGAAGTGAGCGTCATCACCGCAATTCAGGCATGACAGTTCAACCATCAGGCTCGCCGACCCATGGCGGGCCTGAGATGTTTCAAGGGGTGGGATTTGGACGCATTGGGTTTGAGCAGCGACGAATGGACGGCGATCGAGCTGAGCCTGCGCGTTTCCATCGTCGCCATGCTGGTCAGCCTGCCCTTCGGCATCGCAGCCGCCTATCTGCTGGCGCGCGGCCGCTTCTGGGGCAAATCGATCCTCAACGGCATCATTCATCTGCCGCTGATCCTGCCGCCTGTCGTGACCGGCTTCATCCTTCTCATCCTCTTCGGCCGCAAGGGGCCGATCGGCTCATTGCTCGACCAATATCTCGGCCTCGTCTTTTCCTTCCGTTGGACGGGTGCGGCCCTTGCCTGCGGCGTCATGGGCTTTCCTCTGATGGTCCGCAGCATCCGTCTGTCGATCGAAGCCGTCGACCGCAAGCTGGAGGAAGCCGCCGGTACACTCGGCGCCAACCCGGCATGGACCTTCCTGACGGTAACCTTGCCGCTCATCCTGCCCGGCGTCATCGCCGGGATGATCCTATCCTTTGCCAAAGCCATGGGCGAGTTCGGCGCCACCGTCACCTTCGTCTCCAATATTCCCGGCGAGACCCAGACCCTGTCTTCGGCCATCTATACCTTCACCCAGGTTCCGGGCGGTGATGCCGGGGCGATGCGGCTGACCATCGTCGCCGTCATCATTTCCATGGCCGCCCTGCTCGCCTCGGAATTTCTTGCCTATCTCGCCGGCCGGAGGGTGGATTTCGAATGACCCTCTCCGTCGATATCCGCCACCGTCTCGGCGCTTTCTCGCTGGAGGCAACATTCACCTCCGAGGGCGGCGTCACAGCCCTTTTCGGCCGCTCGGGCTCGGGCAAGACGTCGATCATCCGCATTATCGCCGGCCTGATCCGGCCCGACCATGGCCGCATCAGCCTTGATGGCACCGTGCTCGCTGACACCGACGGAAAGGTTTTCGTTCCGCGCCACCGTCGGCGCTTCGGCTATGTCTTCCAGGAGGCCCGCCTCTTTCCGCATCTCTCGGTGCGGCAGAACCTCAATTATGGCCGTTGGTTCGCACCCAGGGGTGAGCGCAGCGAGAGCTTTGACGGCGTGGTCGATCTTCTTGGCATCGGCCCACTGCTCGACCGCAGGCCGACCAAACTTTCCGGCGGCGAGAAGCAGCGCGTCGCGATCGGCCGGGCACTCCTGTCATCGCCCCGGCTGCTGTTGATGGACGAACCGCTGGCAGCACTCGATGAGGCCCGGAAAGCGGAAATCCTGCCCTATCTCGAACGGTTGCGCGACGAGACGAAGATACCGATCATCTATGTCAGCCACTCGATCGCCGAAGTGGCGCGGCTGGCGAACCGCGTCGTCGTCATGCGCGATGGCAAGGTGGAGACGATCGGCGCCGCGACCGACATCTTCAGCCAGCTTTCCGGCCCGCTGGCAGCCGACCGGCGCGAGGCGGGCGTGCTGCTGGAAGGCCGCGTCGAGGACATCGATACCAGGCATAACCTGACGGTCGTGGCCTTGAAGGCGGCGAGGCTCTTCGTGCCCGGCCAGGCGGCCGCCGTCGGCAAGACGGTGCGTGTCCATATCCCCGCCCGCGACGTCATGCTGGCAACCGCAAGGCCCGAGGGCCTCAGCGCGCTGAACATCCTCGAAGGCGTGGTGCGCGATATCGCCATGATGGCCGATGGAACGGCGGAGGTGAAAGTTGATTGCGGCGGGGACGCCGTATTTGCGCGCATCACGCAATTCTCCGTCGATCGGCTGGGCCTGCGAGCTGGCCTGCCAGTCCATGCGATCATCAAGACCGTGGCGCTCGAACAATAAAGGGGTGGATCAGGGCTTCTCGGCCGGGGCATCGTCCGTGCTGCGATTGGCTTCGAGCCAATCCAGATCGTCAGCTATGGCGGAACGCAAGGTCGTCTCCATGCTGCGAAAGCGCCGCAGCAACTCCTCGCCGAAAGGGGTCAGTGCCGCGCCGCCGCCCTTCTGGCCGCCGCGTTGCGATTCGACAACCGGCTCCCGGAACATATGGTTCAACTCGCTGATGAGCAGCCACGCCCGGCGATAGGACATGTCCATGGCGCGGCCGGCAGCGGAGATCGAGCCCGTCTCCCGAATATGCTCGAGAAGCTCCATCTTGCCGCGCCCAAGTCGGTCCTGCCCCGAAAAATGGATGCGAAGGATGGGCTTTAGCGATGGCTGCGGAGTGTCGGTCATGGCATCTGGGATGTTGGATCTACTTTTCTATACGCGGCCTTCGCGCGCCTGTACATGGGACGCAGATGACCTATCTGACATGAAGAATCACGCGCATCCACGCCCGAAACAACAGCGATGCGAGATCATGCTCTAACATGTAGATGGGAGCAGCCATGTCGGCCTATATCATCTCCGACGTCACGGCCAAGGACGCCGAAGCATTCCAGACCTATCGAAGCCGCGCCGCCGCCTCCATAGCCCATTATGGCGGCCGCTATCTCGTTCGCGGCGGCGATGTGGAGCAATTGGAAGGCGAGTGGTTGCCGCGAGCAATCATCATCGTCGAGTTTCCCGACATCGAGCAGGCGCGGATCTGGTATCGCTCGCCGGAATATGCCCTTGCCCTTAAGGTTCGCGATCAGGCCCTCAGCCGCAACCTCATTCTTGTCGACGGAGTGAGCCCGGAAGGCTGATTTTTGGCTTTCGGTGCGAATATTCTCCATATCTGGTGCGAAAGCGCCCCATTCAGACACAAATCCTTGTCTTTGCGGCCTGTAGAACGTCGCCTGCGTCTTGAAACCTTTATGCTTTGATGCCTATCTTTATGGTGTGATCGACTCAGATCGCATATGTGCCTGTTCTGTTACTCAAGGAAGGAAGAGCACTGACAACAGTACACGCCAAGGGGAGAGCGCCTGTCGTTATCCCGAAGAGCTCGGAACGTGGCGTCGATGCCGCTGCCCGCGCCCTGCAAGCCGTCCTCGTAAGCCTCGAGGACTCCAAGGCCGAAAATATCGTCACCATCGACATTGCTGGCAAGTCTGCGCTCGGAGACCATATGGTCGTCGTCTCCGGTCGATCGAGCCGTCATGTCCTGGCGATTGCCGACCATCTCATGACCGATCTCAAGGACGAGGGCTTCGGCAATGCCCGCGTCGAGGGTCTGGATGGCGGTGACTGGGTGTTGATCGACACCGGCGACATCATCATTCATGTCTTCCGTCCCGAGATCCGCGAGTTCTACAACATCGAAAAGATGTGGGCAGCACCCGATCTCGACGAAGGCACGCTGCACTAGCCGAGCGACGCGCATTTCCTGGGAAAGTGCACAGCGGTTTTCCATCCGGAATGCGAAAATGCTCAAAAAGCGCCGTTCCCGGCCCTGGCTGGCAGCTCTCAATCGCCGGACATGACTGTCCGGCAAGGGTTTTGTTTTGTGCCGCCATCGTGGCGGATATGCTTGGAGCGGGAATGCGAATAGGTCTTTTTGCTGTGGGGCGGTTGAAAACCGGCCCTGAGAAGGATCTTGCGGCTCGCTATCTCGACCGCTTTGCCAAAGCCGGGCCGGCTATCGGCCTGGAACTGGTCCGCATGACCGAAGTTGCCGAAAGCCGCGCATCCAACGGCGAAACCCGCAAGCGTGAGGAAGCCGGGCTGCTGCAAAAGGCGCATCCCGAAGGCGGCGTCCTCATCCTTCTCGACGAACGTGGCAAGGCTCTGGACAGCGAAGCCTTTGCCGCCATGCTTGGCACGTTCCGCGATCAGGGCAAGCGCGATCTGACGATTGCCATCGGCGGCGCAGACGGCCTCGACCCGTCCCTTTACGACAAGGCCGACATGACCCTATGCCTCGGCAAATTGACCTGGCCGCACCAGCTCGTGCGCATTCTCATCGCCGAACAGCTGTACCGCGCCGTCACCATCTTGTCCGGACACCCCTATCACCGGGTGTGACTTCGGGCCGCCGTAGGCTGCTCCTTCGAAAACAGTTTGGCTTCCGGGCTTTTTGCGTTAACGAAACGCTCACACAGGCGTGTTTTGATTCCCGCCTTAAAATTGATGATGCTTCCCAGGTGATCGCGGCAAATCGGCTTGTTTTCACGCGATCTGAAGGGACCAGGCCCGAACCGACTGGATGAGAAAAGCCTCGCCCATGCTTTCCCGCCTTCTGCTGCCTACCCTGGCGGCGTGCCTTGGCGCGGGCGTCTACATCGCAGCCCCTTTTTCGGCGACAGATTTGGCGCAGGCGCAGGAAGCCAACAATGCCACTGCGCAAGCCCCCGACGATCGCTCCTCGACGACGGCGCCAACAGCACAGCAGCCACCCGACCCGGCCGCCGAGCTCGCCCGCAAGCGCGACGAAACCCGCGCCGAACTCGAAACGCTGTCGAAGACGATCAACCTTTCCTCCGACAAGACGAAAGAGCTGGAAGACAGCATCGCCGCGCTCGACAAGAGCAGCGCCAGCCTGCGCCAGGCGCTGATCGACAGCGCCGCCCGCCGCAAGGATCTCGACCGCAAGATTCAGCAGAGCGAAAAGACGCTGACAGACCTCGCCGTCAAGGAAGACAAGATCCGCGCCTCCCTGCATGATCGCCGCGCTTTGCTCGCCGAAGTTCTCGGGGCATTGGAGCGCATGGGCCGCAATCCGCCGCCGGCGCTGCTGGTGACGCCCGATGACGCGCTCGCCTCGGTGCGCAGCGCCATCCTGCTCGGGGCCGTCGTGCCCGGAATGCGCAAGGAGACGGACAAGCTCATCGCCGACCTGACGGATCTGAGCAAGCTGCATGCCGATGCCGCCGCCGAAAAGGCCAGCCTCACCACCACCATGACCAACAGCATGGAGGAAGAGCGGCGCATGGACCTGCTGGTCGCCGAGAACGACAAGCACAGCAAGGAAAATGCCGCCCAGCTCGAGGCCGAGCGCAAGCGCGCCGAGGAGCTTGCGGGCCAGGCAACCAGCCTGGAAGGCCTCGTCGCTTCGCTGGAAAGTCAGATCGGTTCGGTCCGCGATGCCGCAGCTGCGGCACGTGCGGAAGAGGCTCGCAGGGGGCAGCTGACAGACCAGCAACGCGAGCAGGCAAAGGCCCTGGCCGAGAACGGCGTGCCCGATAAAAACCGCATTACGCCCGCATATGCCTTCTCCGACCTTAAACAGAAGTTGGAGCTGCCTGTGGCGGGCGATATTCTCCGCCAGTTCGGCGACGACGACGGCACCGGCCACACGGCAATGGGATTGACCGTTGCAACGGGTGCAGATGCGCTCGTCACGGCTCCCGCCGACGGCACGGTTGTCTACGCCGGCGCGTTTCGCAGCTACGGCCAGATGATCATTTTGGACACCGGCGACGGCTATCACATGGTGCTGTCGGGAATGGACGCGATCAAGACGCGTCCGGGCAGATTTGTCTTCGCCGGCGAGCCGCTGGCCACGATGGGCCAAAAAAGAGTCGCGAGCGCGACCGCATTGGCGCTGGAAACGGATCGGCCAACGCTTTACATTGAATTCCGAAAAGATGGAAAGCCGGTCGATTCTCGACCCTGGTGGACCTCTAAAGACACTGGAAAGGCACGCAATGATACGTAGGGCTTCTCTTGTTCTCGTTGGCGCATTGATGGGTGCGACCGCGATGGGCGTTATCTATACGGCGGTGGCGCCGGCGGAAGCCGCGGGTACTTCCACTTACAAGGAGTTGTCGATTTTCGGCGACGTCTTTGAACGCGTGCGCGCCCAGTATGTGACGCCGCCACAGGAAGACAAGCTGATCGAAGCCGCCATCAACGGCATGCTGACCTCGCTTGACCCGCATTCGAGCTACATGAATGCCAAGGATGCGGAAGACATGCGCACCCAGACCAAGGGTGAATTCGGCGGTCTCGGCATCGAAGTCACCATGGACAACGATCTCGTCAAGGTCATCACGCCGATCGACGACACGCCTGCGGCCAAGGCCGGCGTTCTTGCCGGCGACTATATCACTGCCATCGACGGCCAGTCCGTACGTGGCCTGAAGCTGGAAGACGCCGTCGAGAAGATGCGCGGCCCGGTCAAGACGCCGATCAAGCTGACGCTGCTGCGCAAGGGCGCCGACAAGCCGATCGAGCTCACCATCGTTCGTGACGTGATCGCGGTTGCCGCCATCAAGTCCCGCGAGGAAGGCGGCGATGTCGGCTATATCCGCATCATCTCCTTCACGGAAAAGACCACGCCAGACCTTGAAGCCGCGATCGCCAAGATCAAGAAGGATATCCCGGCCGACAAGCTGAAGGGCTATGTCTTCGACCTGCGCCTCAACCCGGGCGGTCTGCTCGACCAGGCGATCAACGTTGCCGACGATGTGCTTGAGCGCGGTGAAATCGTGTCGACCCGTGGCCGCAACCCGGATGAGACCCGCCGCTTCAACGCCACTCCGGGCGACCTGACGGATGGCAAGCCGATCATCGTGCTCATCAATGGCGGTTCGGCTTCGGCTTCGGAAATCGTCGCGGGCGCCCTGCAGGATCTGCGTCGCGCCACCGTGCTCGGCACCCAGTCCTTCGGCAAGGGCTCGGTCCAGACGATCATCCCGCTGGGTGACGGCAATGGCGCGCTCCGCCTGACGACGGCGCTCTATTACACGCCGTCGGGCCGCTCGATCCAGGGCATCGGCATTACACCTGACGTCAAGGTCGACCAGCCGCTGCCGGATGATCTGAAGGGCAAGCTGACGACCGAGGGCGAATCCAGCCTTCCGGGTCACATCAAGGGCCAGAGCGAAACCGACAAAGGCTCCGGCTCCTCGGCCTACGTGCCGCCGGATCCGAAGGACGACATCCAGCTCAACTACGCGCTTGACCTGCTGCGCGGCGCCAAGACGGATCCGTCCTTCCCGCCGAACCCGGAAAAAGCGGTTTCCGCCAAGTAAGGAAATGGCGCCGGGCTGGAAACAGACCCGGCGCTTTCACTTTCAATAGAAAGAGAGCGGGGTAGAGTGTATCGTCCCGCTTTACTCGGCCGGATGAATGCGGCCTTGTTCGAAACCTGTTTCGTCAGTTTTGACAGTTTAAGTCTGCGCTATCTTTTTCGCTTCGATGAGAGCGGGATGCTTGGAGCCAGCACAGTTTCCCGCTTGGGTGGATGAGAACTTTGGGAACGGATTTGCATGCACCGCTGGGACAGAACCGCAGGCCCGGCCGCCAGCGGAGACTTCCGCCTTTCGGGCGCATACTTGGCGGCCTCTGCCTGATCGCGATCGCCGGCTTTTCCCTCTATTCGGCGCTGTTGCGCGACGACCTCAGGAAAACCCAACCGACCGAAGCGGCGAAGAAGGAAGACCCGGCCCCATCGGACGAGACGAAGCCGGCGGCAAACAGCCAGGCAGGCCTGACACAGGTCGATCCGCAATCAGGCGCCAACACCTCGCGCGTCGTCACCGATGACGGTTCCGTCGTCACCATGTTCAGCCCGAACAATCGCGACGGCAATGGGCCTGTCCTGATCAATGCCAATCAGGTCGGCCAGGATCCCCGCATGGCGGCAACGCCGAACGACAGCCTGCTCGAGGATTCGCCCTTCGGCAAATTGCCGATCACCGGGCCGAACGGCCTGAGGCCGATGGATCAATATGCCAGACCCTGGTCCGGCGCCCGCGGCACCCGCATTGCCATCGTCGTCAGCGGTCTCGGCCTCAGTCAGACCGGCACGCAGCGCGCCATCGAGAAGCTTCCCGAAGAGATAACGCTTGCCTTCGCAGCCAGCGGCAACAGCCTGCAGCGCTGGATGCAGGATGCACGTCGCGGCGGCCACGAGATCTTGATTCAGGTTCCGTTTGAACCCTTCGACTATCCGGGCAACAATCCGGGTCCCGACACGCTTCTGACCTCGCTATCCGCCGCCAAGAATATCGACAACCTGCACAAGGCAATGGGCAAGATCACCAATTATACCGGCGTGATGAACTATCTCGGCGGCCGGTTCCTGTCGAATGCCGGCGCCATGGAGCCGGTGTTGCGTGATGTCGGCAAGCGCGGCCTGCTTTTCCTCGATGACGGTTCGTCAGCCCAATCCAAGTCCGGAACCCTCGCCAAGACGCTGGAGGTGCCGCACGCCTTTGCCGACGTGCAGCTTGATGGAGAATTGCAGCAAGATGCCATCCTGAAGAAACTCGACGAGCTGGAGCGCATTGCCCGCCGCAATGGTTCGGCGATCGGCGTTGCCTCCGCCTTCGACGAAAGCGTCGACGCCATCAGCAAATGGAGCGAGGAAGCCGCCATGCGCGGCATCGAAATCGTCGCGGTCTCGGCGCTGGCCGAAGACCCCAAGCATCCATGATCCCCTGGAGAAGAAGATGAGCAAGCCCCACGCGCCCGTGCGAGCCGAAGACCTGCCCTACCGTCCCTGCGTCGGCATCATGGTGCTGAACCGCGATGGTCTGGTCTGGGCCGGCAAACGCATTCCGATCGGCAATTCCGAATATGACGGCTCGCCGCAGCTCTGGCAGATGCCGCAGGGTGGCATTGATGAGGGCGAGGACCCGCTGAAAGCCGCCTATCGCGAGCTCTATGAGGAGACGGGCATGAAAACCGTGACCCTGCTGGCGGAAGCGAAGGACTGGATCAACTACGACCTGCCGCCGCAGCTGATCGGCATCGGCCTCAAGGGGAAATACCGCGGCCAGACGCAGCGCTGGTTTGCCTTCCGCTTTGACGGCGACGAGAGCGAAATCGCCATCAACCCGCCGCCAGGCGGCCATGAGCCGGAATTCGATGCCTGGGAATGGAAGCCGATGGCAATGCTGCCCGAGTTGATCGTCGCCTTCAAGCGGCCGGTCTACGAAAAAGTCGTTGCCGAGTTCGAGCATCTTGCGGGCCTGAAGGCCGAAGATTGAACCAAGAAATCCGGCCACCGATCGGCGGCCGGATTCATATATCGATTATTCTGCGGAATCGGCAGAATCGGCGTTGAGCTGGCCGTACTTGGCTTCGCCAATCTTTCCGAGCAGCTCCAGCTGCGTTTCCAGGAAGTCGATATGACCTTCCTCGTCGATCAGCAGCTGTTCAAACAGCTTCATCGACACATAGTCGCCGGCGTCATGACAGATGTCGCGGGACTTCTTGTAGGCCGTGCGGGCATCGTATTCGCCGGCAAGATCTGCCTCCAGCACTTCCTTGACATTCTGGCCGATACGCAGAGGCGCAAGCGTCTGCAGGTTCGGATGTCCTTCTAGGAAAATGATGCGGGCGACGAGACGGTCGGCGTGCTGCATCTCTTCGATGGACTCAGCGCGTTCCTTCTTGGCGAGCTTGGTATAGCCCCAATCCTCGAGAAGCCGGTAGTGAACCCAATATTGATTGACTGCGCCAAGCTCGAGAAACAGCGCCTCGTTAAGCCGCTCGATGACTTTTTTGTCGCCTTTCAATGTCCGCTCTCCTGTTGTCTTCATGAAATTTTTTCAGGCGGGACATGAAATCAAATATTTCGGCTTCCGTCGAGTGGCGACGGGCATGATAATCTTCGGTTGTCTGTATAATGATATCAACGACATTCGGGAAACAGCCGCAGCAACGGCCGCGCTTTTCCATGGCGTGATAGACCTTGGCGGGGACGATGAGCTGCCAACAGTCCTGATCCAGGAACTCGTTGATGACGTCCCGGATTTCCCTGTCGGTGATGTAATTACAGCTACAAACAAGCATTCTTCGCTCAGTCCGTCAAACATGACATCTGCTGTCTTGTTATCTGCTAAAGAAGACGCTCTTTGTCAAGAAAGAAACGATTCATTTTTATCGACGGGCGAAACGAGCGGCACATCGCTGCCGCCGCGAAGCCCTGGATCTCAATGGAAATTACGGCCCCTGGGCATGACATTTGCCGTTTCGGCGATATCGCTGCGTCCTTCCGTCGCTGGGCCGGTATTGCGCGTCAACAGGTCCGGTGAGACCTGCTTCTTCCTCTGCCTGTGATCCATGGTCGGCCGCAGCGCCTCATCCGCCCGGTCGCTGACGCCGAAACGCCGCGCCTCACGTTGCAGGATACCCAGCGCCGAGGTCATGTCCTCGATGTAGTCGACCACCACATGAATGACGCCGCTTTCGCTCTGCAGGCTGCCGCGAATCTTGACCAGCCGCGCGCCCATGACGATGGCGCGATATTTGTCGAATATTTTCGGCCAAACGATCGCATTTGAGACGCCGGTCTCGTCTTCCAGCGCCATGAAGATCACGCCTTTGGCCGAACCGGGCCGCTGGCGCACCAGCACCAGACCCGCGATCGTCACCATCCGTCCATTCGCCACATTGGGCAAATCCCGGTTCTGCACGATGCCGATATTGGCGAAATCGGCGCGCAGAAACGAAACCGGATGCGCCTTCAGGGATAGCGACAGATAGCGATAATCCTCGATGACCTGTTCGCCGGGCAGCATCGCGGGCAGGGTAACGGCCGGCTCTACCTGCAAGTCTGCGTGATTGCCGAGATCGAACAAGGGAAGCTTTTCGGCAGCACTGCCGGCATCGAGCGCCTGCACCGCCCAGAGCGCATCACGCCGGCTCAAGCCGATGGAGCGGAAGGCATCGGCATCCGCCAGCCGCTCGATTTGCGACTTGGCGAGCCCGGACCGCAGCCAGAGATCGCGCACGGATTGATAGCCATTGCCGCGTCGCACGACCAATTGCTGCATTTCATCCTCAGACAGGCCTTTGACCTGCCGGAAGCCCAGGCGGACAGCGCGGTTCGTCTTGATGTGATCGCGCATCGTCGCATGGCGCGGCTCGACAGCGTTCCTGTCGAAACGCGCTTCCTCCAGAAGGCAATCCCAGTGGGAATGATTGACATCCACCGGCCGCACCTCGACGCCATGCTCGCGCGCATCGCGCACCAGCTGCGCCGGCGCATAGAAGCCCATCGGCTGGGCATTGAGGATCGCCGCACAGAAGACATCGGGATAATAGGTCTTAAGCCACGAAGAGGCATAGACGAGAAGCGCAAAGGACGCCGCATGGCTTTCGGGAAAACCGTATTCGCCGAAACCTTCAATCTGGCTGAAACAGCGCTCGGCAAAGTCTTGAGGGTAACCCTTCGCAACCATGCCTGAAACCATGTCCTGCTTGAATTCGTCCACCTTTCCCGTACGTTTGAACGTCGCCATGGATCGGCGTAGCCGATCGGCCTTGGCGGGCGAAAATCCAGCCGCAGTAATGGCGATCTGCATCGCCTGTTCCTGAAATAGAGGCACTCCCAACGTTCTTTCTAGGACCGCTTTCAATTCCGGACGGTGGTATTCGATCGGTCGATTCTGAAGAACGTCATCCCGTCGTTTGAGATAGGGATGCACCATATTGCCCTGGATGGGACCGGGTCGGACGATCGCCACCTCGATAACCAGATCATAGAATCTGCGGGGTTTAAGACGCGGCAACATGCTCATCTGCGCCCGGCTTTCGATCTGGAAGACGCCGATCGTGTCGGCGCGGCAAATCATGTCATAGACCGGTACGCGGTCGGGATATTCGCCACTCCCGAGATCGGCAAGTTCCTTCTTCACGTCGTAATGCAGCAGCAGCAGGTCGAAGGCCTTGGCAAGGCAGGTCAGCATGCCGAGCGCCAGCACGTCGATCTTCAATATGTTGAGATTGTCGAGATCGTCCTTGTTCCATTCGATCATGTAGCGATCGTCCATCGCCGTATGCATGATCGGCACCACTTCATCCAGCCGATCCCGCGTAATGACGAAGCCGCCGACATGCTGCGTCAGATGCCGAGGAAACCCCATCAGTGTAGAGGCATAGGACAGCACGTTCTTCGTCGTCTTGTCGGTGAGATCGAGGCCGGCGAGCTTTGCTTCCCGATCGGACAGTTCCTCGGTCGACCAGCCCCAGACGCCGCTCGCAAGAGCCGACTGCACATCCTCCGACAGGCCGAAGGCCTTCGCCACTTCACGGCCGGCCGAGCGCGCCCGATAGCTGGTCACCGCCGCCGTCAGCCCCGCATGCTCCTTATAGTAATGCCTGTAGATGAACTGGATAACCTCTTCGCGCTTCTCATGCTCGAAATCGACATCGATATCCGGTGGCTCCTCGCGTTCCGTGGAGATGAAGCGCTCGAACAAGAGGGTCGTGATTTCCGGATTGACTTCGGTAATCCGGAGACAATAACAGACCGTCGAATTGGCGGCAGAACCGCGCCCCTGGCACAGGATATTCTGACTGCGGGCATATTCCATGATGCGATGCACCGTCAGGAAATAGGGCTCATATTGCCGCTCTCGAATAAGAACTAGCTCATGATCGATCTGTTTGGCGACCTTTTCGGGGATTCCATCGGGATAGCGCCATCTCGCGCCCTCCCATGTCAGCCGCTTCAGCGTTTCCTCAACGGTTTCGCCATCAACGCTTTCATCGGGATAATTATGCTTCAGCTCATCCAGTGAGAAAGAAAGCCGGCTAAAGAATTTCTGCGTATTCGCTAGGGCTTTCGGATAATCCTTGAAGAGGCGTGCCATCTCGGCAGCATCCTTCAAATAACGCTCGGCATTGGCCGCCAGCTTGAAGCCGGCCTCGGCGATCGGCACATGCTCGCGGATCGAAACGACGATGTCGGCAAGCGGCTTGCGTTCGGTTGCGTGATAGAGCGGCTGGTTGCTGGCGATCAGCCGCACGCCGTTTCGAATCGCAATGATGGAAAGCGTGGCAAAGACCAGCCGATCCCGCCCGTCATAGGCCGGCGACAGGACCATATGAAACTTCCGGCCGAAACGCATCCATAGCCGCTTGAGGCATTGTTCCAACCTTGCCTGGCCTTCCGTCGTCTCCACGCTGTCAGCATCGGGAACGAGCGCCAGCATCATCTCGTCGCCCCATTCCATGAGGTCAGCCTCTTGGAGTTTGCAGGAGCCTTTTTCAGCCTTGAGATTGCCCGCGCTCAACAGCCGGCAAAGATGTGCCCAGCCTTTGCGGTTCTGCGGATAGGCAAGAATGTCGGGTGTGCCGTCCGAAAAGACCAGGCGGGCGCCGGGCTGGAAAGCGACCGGTTTCAGGAGCGGCTTTTCCGGCTGCCCTTTGGCGCGACGTTCAATGTTTTCCTCAGCAATCCTTTTATATTCCGCCCGGAGAACCTTGGTATGCGCATGCGCCTTGACGACGCCGGCAACCGAATTGCGGTCGGCAATTCCAAATCCGGAAAGCTTCAGGATAGCGGCCTGCGCCACCATCTCTTCCGGATGCGACGCGCCTTCGAGAAAGGAAAAGTTCGTTCTCGCGCCGATCTCGAAAAAAGACGCTGACGCGAGAGGGGTCGGATGCGCGCTCATGCGAAGACCCCATGCATGTACCAATCCGGCGGCGTTGCAGTCTGGCCGTAAAGGCCCTTGCGGAACAGCCAGAAACGGTGGCCTTCCTCGTCCTCGATCTGGAAATAATCGCGGACAGGTTCTTCCTTTTCCTCGACCCACCATTCCGCCGAAAGCCGCTCCGGCCCTTCGGCCCGGCTGACCCGATGCATGACGCGCCGCCAGCGGAACTGCCGGGGAGGGCCGTCAGGCACTTCGGCGGCAACGGTTTCGACCAGTTCCGGCATACGAAACAACCGCAACGGCCGTTCGCCCCTGAAAAAGCCGCGGCCGGCATATTCTCTGCCTGTCCGCCGGCGAGCCGCGAGGATTTGCATGGCTGGCACCGGCCGGGCGGCCCGTTCGGGAATATGGCTTTCCCTGAGCTCGAAACCCTGCAGGCAATCCGGCCCCAGCCGCGCTGCAACCCGGTCGACAAAGGCGGCAAGTGACGTGCCCTGCCGGTCCTCCCCGACGAAATCGCCCTGCAGCGCATCGAAGGGCGCGTGCTGCAGCACATTGAGACGGACAATCTCGAAACCATATCCCGCATCGAGATCGTCATGAATGGCGGTGAAGCGCTCGTTAAACAGGCTGGCGATCCGGCCCGGCTCCCGCAGCGGCTGCGATGCCCCGGCAGCGATGCGGAAGACCGCCCCATCCACCCTGAACAGCAAAAGCTCGAAGGAACGGCCGCCGACGCCACGCGCCTCCAAACCCGGCTTCAGCGTTTCGGCAAGCATGTGGGCGAGCTGCAGAATATCGGCTTCCGCCTGCACCGGTTCGGCAAGCCGGCGCTCGGCCGATAATTGCGCCACCGGCCGGCGCGGCGAAATCGGCTCCTCGATGAGACCGACTGCCTGATCGAGCCGCAACAACACCTGTGCGCCGAAGCGACGGGCAAGCGGCGCCCGTGGCGCCGCCAGGAGATCGCCCACCTGCTTCAGGCCCATCTTCTGCAAGGCGGCAACGCTCTCCTCGCCAAGCCGCAACGACGCCACCGGCAGCGGCGCCAACGCCTCCTCCATGGCTTCCGGGGGAACGATGCGGCTCTCTTCAAAACGGGCGACCGCCCAGGAGAGGCCAGGCGCGGAGGAAATGGCGCCGCGCACATCGAGCCCGAGCCGGGAAATCCGGATCAATATATCCTCGAGCAGCGCCTCTTCGCCGCCGAAGAGGTGCGCGCAGCCGGTAATATCGAGAAAGAGGCCATCCTTGCCATCGATCGCCACCAGCGGCGTATAGCGGTCACACCAGTCGGCGATCGCCTCCAGCAGCTTGCGATCCGCCGCAAGATCTTCCTCGATGACATCGAGGGTAGGGCAGATCGCCCGAGCTTCGGCCACGCCCTGGCCGCGCTTCAGGCCGATCATCTCCGCCCGCTCGTTGAGCGCGGTCAGCCGCATGGCATTGTTCAGCCTGCCGGCGCAGACGAGCGGTGGCGCTTCAAGCCTGCCTGTCGAACGCCAGGACAGGCCCCAGCGCTTGCGCGCGATCCGGTCGGTTGGCAGATGCGGAAAAGTCAGCGCCAGAATGCGCTGCGTGTTCGCCGGGAAGGACAGGGTGCTGAGCATCGGAGACAGGGGCAAAGCGGCGGTCATGGGCATTCCACTCCAGGGTTATGGAAAGAGGCGCGGGGTTGCGGCTCTTTTCCAAGGTCAGACGAAAGGCCGGATGACCGATGCTGCCGCCAAGCACCGATCCGTCCGGCAGGGGCCGCGCCTGCGCCGGCGCGGGTTCGACGGAAAAGCGGAAGAGGGCGCTGCTCGCTTCCTCCTCGCCTCCCTGCCGCAATAAAAACAGGGGCCGGCCTGCCGCCTTGGCCCTGAGCGCCAGCCGCCGGCTTTCCGTCAGCCCGAAACGCGCGGGATTGCCGCGCACTTCCAGGATGACGACCGCAAAGGCCGCGCTGGCAAGCGCTGCTTCCGCCAGCCAGAGCGCTTCCTCCAGCTTGCGCGGAGATGCCTGCAGGAAGCCGGCCGGCTCCAGTCCGAAATCCATGATCCCGATGGCATAGGGCAGGCCCGCCTCCATCGCGGCGACCGTATCGCCGATCCAGAGAACCGGGGATATGGCCGCATCTGTGCCGGCGGCTTGCGCATGAAGCCTCGCGGCAAGAGCAAGGGTAAAGCCGCTGGCTACGCCCGCATCACGCAGGCCCAGCGAGCGGATTTCCGTCAATGCATCCAGCGGCACGCCACCCTGCATCGCGTCATCGAGGTCCTCAACCCCGATCGCAAGCAAGGATTGGGCAGCCCCCGCCGAACAGGGTCTTGCCTTCTCCGCCAGCGTCTCATGCGCCGCCGCTGCCAGCGCCGGTATCGGCCTGCCTTCCAGTCGGGCAATGGTTTCACGCAGGGCAAAAAGCGTTTCCCCCGCCACGGCGGCCTCGGCCATGACGTTCACTCCAGATCGATAATGTTCCTGTTATGTTCTTATGGATTCCAGAGGTCGGAAAAAGAGTCAACACCAATTTATAAGAAAATATTCCTGTGCGCAGAGCCGAATGATTGGAGTCTATTCAAGCTGAAATCTGAATCCGCCCTAAAATCAAACAGGTAGACCATGGTGCCGTCCGAAAGCCGCTCAAAGACTTTTCGGCATCATGCCCCAATCCGCTCTCGTAAAAGCTGCGCAAAGTCTCTATATGACCAGCTAAGGAAGGAAGCATTCATGGCTCGCATTGACCAGAGCGAGGATTGGCGGGACCGCCACGCGCCCTCAATCAGCACATTTGAATCTCTGGCTATGGAGGCTTACAGCCACTTGCCGGACGAATTCCGCTCGCTCACCGGCAACCTCATCATCCTCATCGAAGATTTTCCCGATGACGATGTCTTCGAGGATATGGCGCTGGAAACGCCCTTCGACCTGCTTGGCCTTTTCGAGGGTCGCGGCATATCGGAGCGCTTCACCGCCCAGACCGGCGAAATGCCGAACAAGATCCGCCTCTACCGCCGGCCGATCATCGATTACTGGGCTGAAAACGAGGAAACCCTCGGCGATATCATCACCCATGTCCTGATCCACGAAATCGGCCATCATTTCGGCCTGAGCGACGAGGACATGGAACGCATCGAGGCGAGCGCCGAGGAAGCCACGGATCGGTAGTATCGGCCCTGACCGCAGGACGGTCAGGGAAAAACATCAAGCCTTCGATGAGGAATTACGTCCTCTTACTGCTCGGAAAGCTTCATCTCCGGATCGTAATCCTTGCCGGCGACTTCCTTGACGACGGCCTGGCCGCATTCCATCCGGCCGCTCCCGGCATTGAAGGCATAGGTCGGCGAGCCCGAGAGCTCCCAGCCCTTGTTCAGCGCTGCCGATACCTTGTGGCAGAAAGAAGCGTCATCGGGGCCGGTGAGGAAGCGATAGAGTTTCATCAAAGCGTCTTTCGTAAATACCAGCCCTCACCCTGAACGTGTCGAAGGGCGATGGCGCTGCTCGATCAGGCGAACTTTATGGACGAGTCTTTCCGCCTGGACAAGATGCAGCCGCTCCACCATCCGGCCGCCGAGGTTCACGACATTGAGATCGGCGGCACCTGGCTCGGCAAAGGCTGATATGATCGCCTCAGCCTCGGCAACAGCCGCTTCATCCGGACCAAAATGCCGATTGGCGGCCTCGATCTGGCTCGGATGAATCAGCATCTTGCCAGAAAAGCCCATGGCGATACCCTGGGCGCATTCCGCATCGAGCGCGTCCATATCCTTGAAATCGTTGAAAACGCTGTCGATGGCCTCAAGCCCATAGGCACTGACGGCCAACACCACCTGCATCAGCCAGGGCACAAGATAGGCGCGGCCCGACTGCGGCAGCACGCCCGTTTCCTTTCTGAGATCGTTGAGCCCGACGACGAAGCAATCGAGCCTGCTGCCCGTGGTGCGTCCAGCCTCGGCGATCGAAGCGGCATTCAGGATGCCGCGCGGGGTCTCGATCATCGCCCAGATGCGCAGGTTTTCCGGCGCATCGGCTTCCGCGAGCCTGTCACCCACGAGCATCACGTCCTGCGGCTCATCCACCTTGGGCAGCAGCACCGCATCCGGCTCCAGTTCCACGACCAGCGCCAGATCGTCAGCCCCAAAATTGGAGGAAAGCGCGTTGATGCGGATGATCCGCTCCTTGCTGGGAAGCGCAGACGAGGCGAAGAACGCCCGCAAATTCTCCCGCGCCTCGGCCTTCTTTTCCGGCGAAACCGAATCTTCGAGATCGAAGATGACGGCGTCGCAATCGAGGCTGGCAAGCTTTTCCAGAGCGCGGCGGTTGATGGCGGGGACACTTAAGACCGAGCGGCGCAGGCGGACGGGACGGGAAGAAGAGGATTGGCTCATAGCGCCGTTTTGCCGCGCTTTTAATCTCCAGGCAAGTCAACAAAAAGCCACGCTCCTCTTGCAGATGAAAAGGAACAGGCCCACATTGCTGTAAGTAGAGAGGTCTCGACCATGCAGAATATCCGTTCCCTGTTCATCGCGCTTGCCGGTATCACCGTGTTTGCAGCCATGGCGCTGTTTACCGTTTCACTGACGCTTGCCGTCGGCGGTATCCTGACCGTGCTTATGGCAGCCCGTGCGATTTCGCTTCGCATGAAGCCGGCACCGGTGCGCGCCAAGACGAACAGCCAGCGCGAAATGCGCATCTGGAACGACGGTCGCGGCACGATCATCGATCTCTGACATCGAACACAGGGCAACGGCAGCCTGTTTGCAGGCTGCCGAACGCATTTGCCTCGATCCGGACCTATGTCTGATGGGCAGGCTGCGACCAAAGAGCCGTGTTTTAGAGCATTTCCAAGATTCTCCTTCATTTCGGGCCGGATTTGCTCTATTGGCAGGATAATTCGTGCTTTAGACGAGAATGAAGGCAGGACCCCATGGACAAGTTCGTGAAGTTGACCGGTGTCGCAGCACCCCTCCCGGTCGTCAATGTCGATACCGACATGATCATCCCGAAGGATTATTTGAAGACCATCAAGCGCACCGGTCTCGGCAAGGGCCTGTTTGCTGAAGCCCGCTACCATGAAGATGGTTCGCTGAACCAGGATTTCGTGCTGAACAAGCCGGCCTATCAGAATGCCAAGATCCTCGTCGCCGGCGATAATTTCGGCTGCGGTTCCTCGCGCGAGCACGCGCCTTGGGCGCTCCTCGACTTCGGCATCCGCTGCGTCATATCCACAAGCTTCGCCGACATCTTCTACAATAACTGCTTCAAGAACGGCATCCTGCCGATCAAGGTCAGCCAGGAAGATCTCGACAAGCTGATGGACGACGCCTCGCGCGGCTCCAACGCCATCCTGACGATCGATCTGGAAAACCTCGAAATTACCGGTCCGGACGGCGGTTCGCTCAAGTTCGAACTCGACGAGTTCAAGCGCCATTGCCTGCTGAACGGCCTCGACGATATCGGCCTGACGCTGGAGAAATCCTCCGCGATCGACACTTACGAAAAGTCGAACGCCGCGTCGCGCCCCTGGGCCGCCTGATCGGTTTCATCATAACTGTCACGTTTCAAAGCCGGGCTTAACAGCCCGGCTTTTTGTTTTAAGCATTTGGAAAGGCCCTCCTTTTCCGCGTGTTGTAATATGATCGACAAGAAGGGGGTCCATATAAGCCTGCCGAGGCCATTGCGGCCTCTCCTCCCGTCTTAATTCCTCTCCACGCAATGGAGCCCATCCATGACATCCCTTCCTATTGTCGGCGCCGCCATGACGCTTGACGACGTCGAAACCCATCGCAACTGGCTGCTCGAAAAGCCGCGCGATCTGGAACTGCAGAGCTTCGTCGAAGCCGAAGTTTTGAACGGCGACTGGCAGCCGCTGGCCGAGCGCGCCCGCAAGCTGCTCGATGGCCATCAGGGCCGCCTCGGCATTCACGGCCCGTTCTGGGGCTTCGTCATTGCCTCGCAGGACCCCGATGTCCGTGCCGTCGTCTCCAAGCGCCTGCTGCAGGCGCTCGACGTCTGCGCCAATATCGGCGCCACGCAGATGGTCGTCCATAGCCCCTATACGTCCTGGTCCTACAACAACCTCGACAACAACAAGGGTGAGCGCGAAAAGATCATCGAATACACGCATCTGACACTCAAGGATGCGGTAAAGCGCGCCGAGGACATCGGCCTCACCATGGTCATCGAGAACATCGAGGACAAGGATCCCCATATCCGCGTCGGTCTTGCAAACAGCTTCAACTCGCCCGCCGTCGCCGTGTCGATCGACACCGGCCATGCCCATTATGCCCATGGTTACACAGGCGCTCCGCCGGTCGATTACTATGTCCACGCCGCCGGCAACCGCCTGCAGCATGTCCACCTGCAGGATGCCGATGGCTATGCCGACCGCCACTGGAGCCTCGGCGAAGGCAATATCCACTGGCGCGCCGTCTTCGCCGCCCTCGCCAAGCTCGACAGCAATCCGCGGCTGATCATCGAGATCAAGGACAAGGCGAAGATCCCGGCATCGGCTGCTTATCTGGCCTCGCTCGGGTTGGCTGAGTAACTGATCATTGGGGAGAGCCGGTCGAGGTAATCACCCGCCGTCGTGGTTCGAGACGACCCTTCGGGCCTCCTCACCATGAGGGCTAGTTCTCTCGCCCGGCTAGCAGCTCGCTCCGCCCTCATCCTGAGCTTGTCGAAGGATCAGGGAGGCCCATGATCGAGCAAAAGACCCACCCCTCACCCTGAGGAGGCCCAAAGGGCCGTCTCGAAGGGCGAGGGGTGGTGGGTTATACTCAAAAGCCCGAAAACCGTACCGTTTCGGCCGCTTCCTCGCTTGAAAAGCCGCATTTGCGGGTCTAAAAACCCCGCAACTTTTTCTTTTGCGGAGGCTTCCCCATGACAGTGCGCAATCTCTTCCTTCTGCCGGGTGACGGCATTGGCCCCGAGGCCATGGGCGAAGTTCGCAAGATCATCGCTTACATGAACGAGGCCAAGAATGCCGGTTTCGTCACCGACGAGGGCCTTGTCGGCGGCAGCGCCTATGACGCGCATGGCGCGGCGATCTCCGATGCCGACATGGAAAAGGCAATGGCGGCTGACGCCGTTCTCTTCGGCGCCGTCGGCGGTCCGAAGTGGGATGACGTGCCTTACGAAGTGCGTCCGGAAGCCGGCCTGCTGCGCCTGCGCAAGGATCTCCAGCTGTTTGCAAACCTGCGCCCGGCCATCTGCTACCCGGCACTGGCGTCCGCTTCCTCGCTGAAGCCGGAACTGGTCGACGGCCTTGATATCCTCATCATCCGCGAGCTCACCGGCGGCGTCTATTTCGGTGAGCCGAAGGAAATCATCGATCTCGGCAATGGCCAGAAGCGCGGCATCGACACCCAGATCTATGACACCTACGAGATCGAGCGCATTGCCGGCGTCGCCTTCGAACTGGCACGCACCCGCAACAACCGCGTCTGCTCGATGGAAAAGCGCAACGTCATGAAGTCAGGCGTGCTCTGGAATCAGGTCGTCACCGCGACGCACAAGGAAAAATATTCCGACGTGCAGCTCGAGCACATGCTCGCCGATGCCGGCGGCATGCAGCTCGTGCGCCAGCCGAAGCAGTTCGACGTCATCGTCACCGACAACCTGTTCGGCGACATGCTGTCCGACGTTGCCGCCATGCTGACCGGCTCGCTCGGCATGCTGCCATCGGCTTCGCTCGGCGCCCCCAACGCCAAGACGGGCAAGCGCAAGGCGCTCTATGAGCCGGTACACGGCTCGGCTCCAGATATCGCCGGCAAGGGCATCGCCAACCCGATTGCCATGATCGCCTCCTTCGCCATGTGCCTGCGTTACTCCTTCAACCTGATTGCTGAAGCCGATGCGCTGGAAAAGGCGATTGCCAACGTGCTGGACAGTGGCATCCGCACCGGCGACATCATGTCGGCAGGCAGCCGCCAGGTCGGCACGGCCGAAATGGGCGACGCCATCCTGGCCGAATTCAAGGCTCTCTCGGCATAAATCGCCAGCTATATTTCACGTGAAACACCAACCCCGCTCTGCTCGCGCAGTGCGGGGTTTTTCTTTGACAGCAACGAACAATCCATAGATCCCGACTCGACGAAGCGATGGGCGACGACCTTAAAAATACTGTTACAGGAGCCTGCTAGGAGTTCTTGTCGACTTGATTGGAAGTTAGACGACAGGGACGGTAGATATGCAGGCGATCTTGACGTCTCTTGACAGACGTTGGCGGCGAAGCGATGCGCGGCTTGCGCCATCTCACTGGAAGATCTGTCTTTTCCTGACGGCCAATATCGTTCTTCTCTCCGCCCTGCTGTTCGACTGGCCTGTCGGCGCGACGCTCAAAACCCTGTCGCCCTCCATTCGCTTCTTTGGCGGGGCGCTGACCGATTTCGGCGATTCCGGCTGGATCATCATCATCAGTGCCTTCCTTTTCTTCGAAGGCTGGGCCGGCAGCAGGCTGCTTCACTCACAACGTTGTCGTTGCCAGGCGCTGCGCATCTGCCAGATCGGCGGCTATCTGCTGACGACCATCGTGCTCTCCGGCCTTCTCGCCAACCTGCTGAAACGCGCCATCGGCCGCGCCCGACCCACGCATTTCGCCGATTGGGGTCCCTTCGGCTTCTCGCCCTTCAACGGTCGGGCCAGTTTCGAAAGCTTCCCATCGGGCCATGCCACCACTATCGGAGCCCTCTTCGTCGCCCTTGCATTCCTCTTCCCGCGCTATCGCTACATCTTTGCCGCCTGCGCCCTCTGGCTTGCGATCACGCGCGTCATGATCGGCGCGCATTATCCGAGCGACGTCATGGCCGGTCTTGCACTCGGCGGATGGTTTTCCTTCATGACCGCAATCGTCTACACCCGCTACGGCCTGCTCTTCCGCATCAATGCCGCCGGCTGGCCGACACCGAAATGGCCGCTTTTGAAGAGCAAGTAAGCCTTCGACCAGCGACGATTATCGCGCTTGAGAACTCCCAGCCACGCTACAAAATAAAGCTGCACGATTGACGGGCATGGGAACTCCTTTGGCCGTCGAACGGCAACCTCCCACCACAACCCCGCCGTAAAGGTTGCCAAGCTCATCGGTCATTCATATATCTGGCAGGGTACAGACCGCGAAAAACGGTCAACCCGATTTCGTTTCCACTGCGATGAAAACCATGGATGCCGGCCCGATACGTTTGAGCGAAAGACAGCTGGGATTGATTTCCCGGGCGCTCGCCGAGCCGCGCCGGGTGCAGATCCTGAAAGAAATCGGCAAGCGGACCGAGCCGATGCCCTGCAGCATTCTCAACGAGTGCCACACCGTCAGCGCCGCAACCATATCCCACCATATCAAGGAACTCGAAAACGCCGGTCTCATCGAGATTCAGCGCGAAGGCAAGTTTGCAAATCTCGTGCTGTGCCGCGACGTTCTGAATGCCTACATGGCGGAGCTTTCCAGAATTTGAAAATTTCGTCTTTGCAATTCGCGCCTCCTGCTCTTGTATCAATTAGATGATTATCTAAATATCAAAGTGACAGCAGCGAACGGTTTTCGGGTCGCGCACGTCAAACAGTTTGATGATTATAAAATTGTCTAACAATTATCTGAGGAAGATGACATGAGCAAACTGACAGGCAAGGTCGCAATCGTGACCGGAGCATCCAAGGGCATCGGTGCGGGCATCGCCAAGGCAATGGGCGAGGCAGGTGCTGCCGTCGTGGTCAACTATGCCTCGAGCCGCGAGGGTGCCGACAAGGTGGTTGCGGAAATTACCGCCAAGGGCGGCAAGGCGCTCGCAGTCCACGGCGACGTTTCAAAATCCGAGGACGTCAAGCGGCTCTTCGAAGAAACGAAACAGGCCTTCGGCGGCGTCGACATTCTCGTCAACAATGCCGGCGTCTATCAATTCGCGCCGATAGAAGAGTTCACCGAGGAGGAGTTCCATCGTGAATTCAATATCAACGTGCTGGGCACGCTGCTGACCACGCGCGAAGCCGTCAAGCATTTCGGCCCGGAGGGCGGCAATATCATCAACATCGGCTCTAACGCCGTCAGCATGAACCTGCCGACCGCGTCCGTCTACACCGCGACCAAGGCCGCCGTAAGCTCGATCACCCAGGTCCTCGCAAAGGAACTCGGATCGCGGAATATCCGGGTCAACAACCTGGCACCGGGCGGCGTCGAGACCGAGGGCGTCGTTGCGGCGGGCGTCATTGGCAGCGATTTCGAAAAGCACCTCGTCTCCCAGACGCCGCTTGGCCGCATTGGTCAACCGACGGACATCGCACCGATCGCCGTCTTCCTGGCGTCGCAGGATGCTCACTGGCTGACGGGTGAAACCATCTATGCCGGCGGCGGCCTGAAGTAACTACCCTTCGCGATACCGCCCTCCGACAAGAGGGCGGTTTGCCGGGCGTGACACAACCGCATGCCTGGCCATTATGTTAGCAAGCGATTGCCAAACCAATCCATTTTCCTATTTAGTAACTGTGCTCGGGTTTTCCGCATAGCACCGCAGTCGACCGTGCCGCGCCGCGACATCTCGTCCGCGAAATTTCAAAACAGATCGCGTCTTCAATGCGATCCAACACAACAGCTGATGTCATTGAACTCCCCTAATATCCGCCGGCGATCGCTGTCGTGAAAAACAAACGGAGGACGTTTTTATGAATACCGCCAATACCAAATCGAAACTGGGTACCCGCACCAATCTCAGCGAAGACGCGACACGCGACATTTCCGCGGCGCTGACTGCGCTGCTGGCGGATGTCTTTGCACTCTATCTGAAAACCAAGAATTTCCATTGGCACATGAGCGGGCCGCATTTCCGCGACTATCACCTGCTGCTGGACGAGCAGGGCGATCAGATTTTCGCGATGACCGACCCCATGGCCGAACGCGCCCGCAAGATTGGCGGCACCACGCTGCGGTCGATCGGCCAGATCGCCAAGCTTCAGCGCATTCCGGACAACGACGCCGAATATGTCGACCCGCAGGACATGCTGGCCGAGCTGGCGGATAACAACCTCAAGCTTTCAGCCGAAATCCGCGCCGTTCACGACGTCTGCGACGAATATGGCGATATCGCCACCGCCAGCCTTCTCGAAAACTGGCTGGACGAGACGGAACGCCGCACATGGTTCCTGTTCGAATCCACCCGCAAGTCAAACCGCTAGTCACAGCGACATCCGCTGCCGGGCGCGATTGGCCGGCAGCTGGATGCCATAATCTCGATTTCCTCGCTCCCGCCTCGGCGGAAACGAGGAAATCCTTGACTCCTGTGGAAAACCTCTTAGAACCGGCGACGGAAAAGGAAGACTTCCATGGCTCGCTTCGAACAGATCGAATGCTTCAGTCACCTGGCGGAATGTGCCGGGCCGGACGTCTATTTTCCGGTTTCTTCCAAAACCAAGGCCAAAACGACGACGAAAACCGTCTGACGTCTCTGGCCTGCCGCTCTCTCCCCGGCTCGGTCGGGGACAGGAACCGGTCGTCATGGCCGCGGTTCCCCCCTCGCCAAAGAGGAGAGAAGAGAAAGAGAGCTTGAGAAATGGGTTTCAAAGTAGCAGTAGCGGGCGCGACCGGGAATGTCGGCCGTGAAATGCTCAACATCCTGTCCGAACGCGGCTTTCCGGCCGATGAAGTCGTGGCGCTCGCATCCGCCCGCTCGCAGGGAACCGAGGTTTCCTATGGCGACCGGACGCTGAAGGTTTCCAACCTGGAGAACTACGATTTCTCCAACACCGACATTTGCCTGATGTCGGCCGGCGGAGACGTTTCGAAGAAGTTCTCGCCGAAGATCGGCGCCCAGGGCTGTGTCGTCATCGACAACTCCTCTGCCTGGCGCTACGACGCCGACGTGCCGCTGATCGTGCCGGAAGTCAATCCGGATGCCATCACGCAGTTCACCAAGCGCAACATCATCGCCAACCCGAATTGCTCGACCGCGCAGCTCGTCGTCGCGCTGAAGCCGCTGCATGATTTCGCCAAGATCAAGCGCGTCGTCGTCTCGACCTACCAGTCCGTTTCCGGTGCCGGCAAGGATGGCATGGACGAGCTGTTCAACCAGACCCGCGCCGTCTTCGTCGCCGACCCGATCGAGAACAAGAAGTTCACCAAGCGCATCGCCTTCAACGTCATTCCGCACATCGACGTCTTCATGGAAGACGGCTACACGAAGGAAGAGTGGAAGGTACTGGCTGAAACCAAGAAGATGCTCGACCCGAAGATCAAGGTCACCTGCACCGCTGTTCGCGTGCCGGTTTTCATCGGTCATTCGGAATCGGTCAATATCGAGTTCGAAAACGAGATCACTGCCGATCAGGCCCGCGACATCCTGCGCGAAGCACCGGGCTGCCTTGTCATCGACAAGCATGAAAACGGCGGCTACATCACGCCTTACGAATCCGCCGGCGAGGATGCGACCTACATTTCCCGCATCCGCGAGGATGCGACCGTCGAAAACGGCCTCAACATCTGGGTCGTCTCCGACAATCTGCGCAAGGGTGCGGCGCTGAACGCCATTCAGATCGCCGAACTGCTTGTCAATCGCGGCCTGATCAAGCCGCGCAAGCAGGCTGCATAAGAATTCGTAAACCAATTTACGGTTTATAAATCTTCGCTAGCTAAGCAGGATTGAATGGAAGCCTCGCCATTTCGGATGAAAGGCGGGGCTTTTGCAAATGCATCTGGCGGCAATGTTTCACGGGAAGCGAAAACATTGATCGCTAAAATGTGATAATGACAGGACGGCCGGATGCTGGCATGGTCCAGTGGTGACTAGACAGCGCATAAACCCAGAGATTGGTGGGTTTATGCGTGCTTTAAAAAAACGGTTACCGCGTTCGCAGCGCGGTAAGAATTCGGGGAAATTGAATGCGCATCACAAAGTCTGGAATGGCAGCTCTCGTGGCGGGCGGGTTGCTGCTGGCGATGCCGATGACGGCCAACGCCGCGTCCTGCGGCAACACTTCCGCCGGTTTCGAGAATTGGGTGCAGGAATTCAAGCGCGAAGCGCAGGGGCAGGGCGTCAGCCCGTCCGTCCTCGACCGGGCTTTCGCCAACGTCCATTATAACCAGCCTACCATACGCGCCGATCGCGGCCAGAAGAGCTTCAAGCTTTCCTTCGAGGAATTCATGAAGAAGCGCGGCGGCCAGACGATCATCAATCGCGGCAAGAGCATGAAGCAGGCCAATGCCGCGCTGTTTGCCAAGATCGAGAAGCGTTTTGGCGTGCCCCCAGGCCCGATCATCGCGATCTGGGGCATGGAAACCGGCTTCGGCAGCTATATGGGCGATCAGCACACGCTTTCGGCCGTAGCAACTCTCTCCTATGACTGCCGCCGCTCAGCCTTCTTCACCGAACAGCTCTACTCCGCTCTGAAGCTCGTCGGCGAAGGCTATCTCAGCCCGTCGGCCCGTGGCGCCGCCCATGGCGAAATCGGCCAGACGCAGTTCATGCCGAAAAACGTCGTCGCCTTCGGTGTCGACGAGGATGGCGACGGCAGGGTCGACCTTGTAGGATCGCGCGCGGACGCGCTTGCCTCGACGGCGAACTTCCTGCGTGGCCATGGCTGGCAACCCGGCGCCGGCTATCAGCCGGGTGAGCCGAATTTCTCCGCCATTGCCGGCTGGAACGACGCCAAGGTCTATCAGCAGGCAATCGCCTATATCGGCCAGCAGATCGACGGCAGATAAGCTGGACCAAAACAAAAAAGGCGCTGCGACCATATGGTCTGCGGCGCCTTTTTGTTTGGTCTGCCTTCAGATCTTAGAGTACTTCCAGGAAAAGTGCGCAGCGGTTTTCCGTCCGGAATGCGCAAAGAAACAGGAAGATAGAGCATTTTCGCTATTCGAAGAAAAGCGGAACTGCTCTAAACATCGGGCCGGACGAAATCGCGGGTTTCGGGGTCCATCACCCACAATTCCCCCGTCGAAATATCGAACCATGCGCCATGCAGGTTCAGCTTGCCTTCTTCTTCCCGCGCCTTGATCTCCGGAAAGCTGCGCAGATTGTCGAGCGAATTGCGGATAGAAATGCGCTCCAGCGCCGTCTGCCGCTCGGTCGGCGTCATGATGTCGTTGCTCTGGATCTGCTCGGCAGCCGGCTTCAGCAGGCCCATCCAGCGGCCGATAAAGTCGCCCGGCGACAGCGGTTCGGCATTCGGATCGAGAGCGGCGCGAATACCGCCGCAGCGGCCATGGCCCATGACGACGATATTGGCCACCTTGAGCGACAAGACAGCGAATTCGAGTGCCGCCGAGGTCGAGTGAAAATTCCCATCCGGCTCATAGGGCGGCACCATATTGGCGACGTTGCGGATGACGAAGAGCTCTCCCGGACCGGCATCGAAGATGATCTCCGGTGCCGAGCGGGAGTCACAACAGGCAATCACGAGGGTCGACGGATTCTGGCCGCGCTCGGCGAGCGTGCGATAGCGTTCGCGCTCGTCGACGTAACGCCCACTCATGAAATTGCGATAGCCGTTCAAAAGGGTGTCGGGAAAGCTTTGCATGGATATTGAATTACAGCGCAGTCAGGCAGATGGCAACTATTGCGCTGCAAAAAGCTCCTGTTGCATCACGCTGCTATTTCTTGCGCCGTTGAGCCGGGTGCACGAGGTGCCTGAGCTGCACCATCGCCATCGGCGTCGACAGGCTCGCCGCATCCGCCGCCAGCGTCAGTTCGTCGCTGCCGCGCTTGACGGCGCGCGCCAGCACCTCATAGACGCTCGCCGTCGTCAGCTGCAGCGCCCTTTCCTCGTCGATGCCGGACAGCAGGTGCGACAGGAACAGAGCGGAGAGCAGATCGCCAAGCCCGTTCGGGGCATTCTCGATGCTGCGGTGTTCGGCAAGCAAGGCATTTCGCCCGCTGAGATAGAGGTTGCCGATACCGCCGGACATCATCGGCACCGCCGAGGTCACCAGCATGCGTGACGGCCCGAGCGCAAGCGCCGCTTCCATAATGGCATTGTTGTCGTCGAGCGGCGCACCGGCAAGCCAGGCAAGCTCATAACGGTTAGGGGTCGCCAGTGATGCGAGCGGGATCAGATGATCGCGAATGGCTTCCGCCGTCGCTTCCGGCACATAGAGCCCGCCCGCATCGCCGATAACAGGATCGCAGGCATAAATGAGATCGGGGTTCTTCTCTCGCAGCGCCGCTACCAACTTTGCAACGGAAAGCGCCTGCGCTGCATTGCCGAAATATCCGGAGAGAACCGCCTTCACCTCCGAAAGCCAGGGGGCGGCGATCAGATCGTCGATCGCATGGTCGAAATCCGCCTCGTTGAAGGTCAATCGCGTCGAACGACCATGGCCGGGATGCCAGGGCAGAACCACGGTCGGCAGCGCCCAGACCGGATGCCCGAGCGTTTCCAACGCAAACACCGCGGCGCGATTTCCGACGGAACCTCTGACGACATGACTGGATATGACGATAACGGCGCCGGCCGACATTTGCGACATGATGCTTGCTTTCAGTTCAGGGGCCTCAAACTGCAATGGCGCCGTTGATGATCCCTTTCGCGGCACTCTGTCAACTGCACTTCACATAGTCATGAAACCCTTTGTTGAAAGGCAGAGTCCGCCAACTTCACGCCGGTCTTATGCGCTTCGCGTCGATATCGCAGCTTTCGGCAAGATTTTTGAAAAAACGGGCTCAAATTGGTCCGAAAGCAACCAAATTCGCATTCTTTTTGCCAGTTTTTTCGCTAAACCTTCTGCTACTGTGCTCAAAATTCGAAAATCCGGAGGAATTTCATGGCGCCCAAGACCAATCCGAAACGGGAAAAACAGATCGACGCAGCCCGCAAGATCGCAGCCGCGGCGGGGGGAGCCCATATCGACCCCGAAATCCTGTTCGGCCGGGCAAGCAATGACGACATCGAGCATTACAGCCCGGAAATGCTGGCCCTTGCTGCGGCGCACGCAGCCAGGGAGCTGGCTGCCTGGAGCGGTACCTCTCCGCGCGTCAGCATCGAGCAGTTGGCCGGTATCGAGCCCGATGGCGTTACAGTGTCGATCCTGTCGATCACCGACCACAACATGCCCTTCCTCTACGAATCGATCATGGGCGAGGTCAGCAGCACCTACCGCGACCTCTATATGGCCGTGCACCCGATCCTGGTGATCGAGGAGGGCAAGCAGCCCAGCCTCTATTCCGCCGATCACCCGAGCGATCCTGCCCATCGCGTCAGCCATATCCAGCTTCATTTGTCGCCCCTGACGGCTGCGCAGGCAACGGACCTGATCAAGCGCGTACAGACCGTGCTCGATCAGACGCATCTCACCGTTTCCGACTGGAAGCCGATGCTGGCGCGCCTCGATATCGTCATTTCGGAGCTCTCCACCTATGAGGCGGCGGGACGCCGCAAGAGCGATCGCGACGAGGCGCTGGCCTTCCTCGCCTGGTTGCGGGACGGCAATTTCACGTTCCTCGGCATGCGCGAATATGTCTACTCCGGCAAGGGCACGGACGCCAAGGTCGAGCGTGATCGCGGCACCGGCCTCGGCATCCTCTCCAATCCGGATGTCCGCGTCCTGAGACAGGGCAAGGATGCCGTCACCACGACGCCGGAGATCCTCGCCTTCCTCAATGGGCCGGACTTCCTGATCGTCACCAAGGCCAACGTCAAATCCATCGTTCACCGCCGCGCCTATATGGATTATGTCGGCGTCAAGCGCTTCGACGCTGACGGCAACGTCACGGGCGAGCTGCGCATCGTCGGCCTCTTCACCTCGACAGCCTATACCAGCGCCGCCATCGAAGTGCCGCTGCTGCGCTCGAAGGTGCAGAAGGTCAAGGATCACTTCGGCTTCGACCCCACGAGCCATTCCGGCCGCATGCTCGACAATACGCTGGAATCCTATCCGCGCGACGACCTCTTCCAGATCGACACGACCCTGCTTGCGAGCTTCGCCGAGCAGATCAACGACCTCACCGACCGGCCGCGCGTGCGCGCGCTGCCGCGCATCGACCATTTCGACCGCTTCGTTTCGGTCATCGTCTATGTCCCGCGCGAGGAATATGACTCCGTCGTCCGCGAGAAGATCGGCAACTACCTGAAAACAGTCTATGACGGTCGCGTCTCCGCCTACTACCCGGCCTTCCCGGAAGGCGGCGTGGCGCGCGTGCATTTCATCATCGGCCGCAGCGCCGGCAAGACGCCGCATATTCCGCAGGCGAAGCTCGAAGAGGCGATCCGCGCCATAACAGCCCGCTGGGACGAGCGTTTCGTCATGCTGGCTGGCCCGAAGGCACCGCGCATCTCCGTCAGCCAGGCCTTCCAGGAAGCCTTTACGCCAGAAGACGCCGTTGCCGACCTGCCCGACATCTCGGCTACGGCCGGTGCCGATCCGATCCGCATCGGCTTCTATATCCGCAAGGATGAGACGGGTGACATTCTCTCCCTGAAGATCTTCCACGGCCAAGGCAATCTGGCGTTGTCGCGCCGCGTGCCGCTGCTCGAAAACCTCGGCTTCAACGTCATCAGCGAACGGACCTTCGACATCTATGTCACCGCCAAGGACGGCTCGACCGGCCATGTCGTGCTGCATGACATGGAGTTGGAAGCGCGCGGCGGCCTGACGATCGATCTTGCCCGCCATGGCGCAGCGCTGAAGGAAGCCTTCCTTGCCGCTTTCGGCGGTACGATCGACAATGACGTCTTCAACCGGCTGATCGTCTCGGCCGATCTCTCCGCCCGCGAAACCAACGTGCTGCGTGCCTATTCGCGCTATCTGCGCCAGGCCGGCATCGCCTATTCCCAGGATTACATTGCCGCGACGCTGGACAAATATCCGCGCGTCGCAGCCTCGCTCTTCCGCCTGTTCCACGACACGCTCGATCCGAAGCTTGCCGACAAGAGCCGGACGAAGAAGCTTTCCGAACTGCATGAGGCCATCGAAACCGAGCTTGCCGACGTTCCGAGCCTCGACGACGACCGCATCCTGCGCCGCTACGTCAACGCCATCGACGCGACACTGCGCACCAACTACTTCCAGAAGAACGCCGACGGTACGCCAAAGGCGATGCTGGCCTTCAAGCTCGATCCGAAACTCCTCGACGGCCTGCCCGAGCCGCGGCCCTTCCGCGAAATCTTCGTCTACGGCGTCGAAGTGGAAGGCGTCCACCTGCGCTTCGGCAAGGTGGCCCGTGGCGGCCTGCGCTGGTCGGACCGCGCCGAAGACTATCGCACCGAAGTGCTGGGTCTCGTAAAGGCGCAGCAGGTCAAGAACGCCGTCATCGTGCCCGTGGGCGCCAAGGGCGGTTTCTATCCGAAGAAGCTCCCCGTCGGCGGCACCCGCGACGAGATCTTCAACACCGGCCGCGAAGCCTACAAGACCTATATCCGCACGCTGCTGTCGATCACCGACAATATCTCCGGCGCCGACATCATTCCACCCGCCGACACCGTACGGCTCGATGGCGACGATCCCTATTTCGTCGTCGCCGCCGACAAGGGCACCGCCACCTTCTCCGACACCGCCAATGCGCTGGCGCAGGAAGCCGGCTTCTGGCTGGATGATGCCTTCGCGTCGGGCGGCTCGGCCGGCTACGATCACAAGAAGATGGGCATCACCGCCCGCGGCGCCTGGGAAACCGTCAAGCGCCACTTCCGTGAAATGGACATCGATATCCAGACGACGCCCTTCAATGTCGTCGGCGTCGGTGACATGTCGGGCGACGTCTTCGGCAATGGCATGCTGCTCTCGCCGAAGATCCGCCTGCTCGCCGCCTTCGACCATCGCGACATCTTCATCGATCCCGATCCGGACATGGAAAAGACGCTTGCCGAACGCCAGCGCCTCTTCGACCTGCCGCGCTCCAGCTGGCAGGATTTCGACAAATCCATCCTGTCGAAGGGTGCGATGATCATTTCGCGCTCGGCAAAATCGGTAACCCTGACGCCGGAAGCAGCCGCTGCCATCGGCATCGACAAATCGGTCGCCACACCCTTCGAGATCATGACGGCGATCTTGCGGGCGCCCGTTGACCTCCTCTGGTTTGGCGGCATCGGCACCTATGTCAAGGCGCCATCGGAAACGGATGCGGATGTCGGCGACCGCGCCAACGATCCGATCCGCATCACCGCCGAAGAGGTTCGTGCCAGGGTCATCGGCGAGGGCGCCAATCTCGGCGTCACCCAGAAGGGCCGCATCGCCTATGGCCTCAAGGGCGGTCGCTGCAACTCCGACGCCATCGACAATTCTGCCGGCGTCAACACCTCCGACGTCGAGGTCAACATCAAGATCGCGCTCGCCAATGCCATGCATGACGGCCGCCTGACGCGGGCAAAACGCGATATCCTGCTGGCCTCGATGACCGACGAAGTCGGCACCCTGGTATTGCGGAACAACTATCTGCAATCCCTGGCGATTTCGCTGACGGAGCGCAAGGGTACCGGCAACGGCCTGGAACTCAGCCGCTTCATGAGCGTGCTGGAAACGGCCAAGCAGCTCAGCCGCAAGGTCGAGACGCTGCCTGACGAACAGACTTTCGCCGAGCGTTACGCCAATGGGCGGCCGCTGACCCGCGCCGAAATCGGCGTGCTGCTCTCCTACGCCAAGATCGTCCTCTTCGACGCACTGGTTGCCAGCAACCTGCCTGATGATCCCTATTTCGCCGCGACCCTCAGCCGCTATTTTCCGGTCAAGATGCAGCGCTCCAACGCAGCCGATATCGACAGCCATCGGCTGCGTCGCGAAATCATCGCGACGGCACTTGCCAACGAAGCGATCAATCGCGGCGGTCCGGGCTTTGCCGTCAGCATGATGGACGCGACGGCGGCGTCAGCTGCCGAAGTGGTCAAGGCGGCCGTGGTCGCCCGCGACGGCTTCGATCTCGACCGCCTTTGGAATGAGACGGACGCACTTGACGGCAGCGTTGGCGGCCAGATGCAGAACCGCGTCTATGGCGAGATCACCGAGGTCTATACGGTGCTCACGCGACTGCTCCTGAAGACAGGGGCCGTCAAGGGCGATATCGAGGAAACGGTTAGCCGGCTTCGCGCAGCTCTGAAGAAACTGCGGCCTATCTTCCTGACCCATATCCCGGCGGATTTTGCAGCAGAAATCGCAGCTCGCGAGGCGGAATATCAGGCTGCCGGCCTGCCGGAGAAGCTCGCTTCGGAAATCGCCACGATCTATGCGCTCGTCCTCGTTCCGGAGATCATGCAGATCGCCGAGCGCACCGGCGATACGCTGAACCGCGCAGCCGAAAGCTACTTCACCGTGTCGCAGACCTTCCGCGTCGGTCGCCTGCTGCTTGCCGGCAGCCGGATCGTCACGGGCGACCACTATGAGAGCCTCGCTTTGGCGCGTAGCCTCGACCAGATCGCCGGTGCCCGCCGCGATATCGTCATCTCGGCCCTGTCGAACCATCCGAAGGAAAAGCAGCCGATACAGGCGTGGCATGCAGAGGATCGCATCCGCATCAATCGCATCGCCGAAGAGCTCGGCGGCCTCAGCGAAAGCGGCGATCCCAATCTCGCCCGCATCACCGTTGCCGCCGGCCTGCTCAGCGATCTTGCGAACGGCCGGGCAAGGTGACACAGTCCGCCCCGACCCGGCACACGGGTGAGGGAATCAGGGGCTGGATCTGGTGGCAACCGAAATCGACAACAGCGTGCCGGCAAAAGTGCCGGCACGAGGCATTTGGGGCTGGATGTTCTTCGATTGGGCGGCGCAGCCGTTCTTCACCGTCGTCACCACCTTCATTTTCGGCCCGTATTTCGTCGCGCGGCTGACCGCCGATCCGGTTTCCGCGCAGACGACATGGAGCAATATGGCGACGATCTCCTCGGTGATCATCGCCCTTCTGTCACCGGTCCTCGGCTCGATCGCCGATCAATCCGGCGCTCGCAAACCGTGGATCGCCTTCTTCGCCGCCATCAAGATCGCCAGCCTCTTCTGTCTCTGGGGTGCCGCGCCGGGATCGCCGCTGATCTACCCCGTCATCTTCATGATTCTCGCCTCAATCTCGGCGGAATTTTCGATCGTCTTCAATGATTCGATGATGCCGCGGCTGGTCGGCAAGGACGATGTCGGCAAGCTCTCGAATGCCGCCTGGGGCCTGGGCTATCTCGGCGGCATGATCGTGCTGATCACCGTCGTGGCGCTGCTTGCCGGCAATCCGCAGACCGGCAAGACCATCTTCGGCCTGACACCGCTCTTCGGGCTCGATGCAGCAATTGGCGAGGATGCACGCATCACCGGGCCGATTTCCGCCGTCTGGTACTTTCTCTTCATTCTGCCGATGTTCTTCTTCACGCCCGACGCCGCCCGCGGTCTGCCGCTTCGCGCCGCTGTTCGCTCGGGTCTGCGCGAACTGGCGACGACGCTCGGCGAACTGAAACGCCGGCGCGGCATCAGCCTCTTCCTCGTCGCCCGCATGGTCTATCAGGATGGGGTCAACGGCTTGCTGATCCTCGGCGGCACCTTTGCAGCCGGCATGTTCGGCTGGGCGACGATCGAGATCGGCATCTACGGCATCATCCTCAATGTCATCGCCATTTTCGGCTGCTTTGCCGCAAGCTATGTCGACCGCTGGCTCGGCTCGAAAACGACAGTCGTCATCAGTTTGACTTTGTTGCTTGTCGCCACTTTCGGCATCATCTCGACCGGACCGGGCTTCACGCTCTTCGGCCTCGTTCCGCTCTCCACCGTCAGCACCGGTAGCCTGTTCGGCACGGCGGCGGAGAAGGCCTATATCGGCTATGGCCTGCTGATTGGCATCGCCTTCGGGCCGGTGCAGGCTTCCTCGCGCTCCTATCTCGCCCGCAGCGTCAGCCTGGCCGAGGCCGGCCGCTATTTTGGCATTTACGCGCTCTCGGGCCGCGCCACCAGCTTCATGGCGACGCTGTTCTTCTCGCTGGTGACCTATTGGAGCGGCTCGGCTCGCCTCGGCATGGCAACGCTGGTCATCTTCCTCGCCGGCGGCCTGCTACTTCTGCTACCGACGCCCTATCCAGCCGACAAGGCGAAATAGGGATATCTCTTCAATTAAGCAGGAATATACCATGAGATAAACATGTCTCATGGCGAGATGATCAACCCTCATGGTGAGGAGGCCCTGAGGGCCGTCTCGAACCACGAGGGGTGGATGGTTGGCTACGTGGCCACCCTCGTCCTTCGACGGGCTCAGGATGAGGGTGGAGCACAAGCGCTCGGCTTAGTGGCGGAAGTGACGAATGCCGGTGAAGACCATCGCAACATTGTGCTCGTTCGCGGCATCGATGACTTCCTGATCGCGCATCGAGCCGCCCGGCTGGATGACCGCGGTAGCGCCGGCGGCAATCGCCGACAACAGGCCGTCGGCAAACGGCAGGAAGGCTTCGGAGGCAACGGCGGAACCGCGCGTCAATGGCTCGGCAAGCCCCATGGCCTTGGCGGCTTCTTCCGCCTTGATCGCAGCGATGCGGGCGGAATCGACACGGCTCATCTGTCCGGCGCCGATGCCGGCCGTCTGGCCGTCCTTGGCGTAGACGACCGCATTCGACTTCACATGCTTGGCGACACGGAAGGCGAACTTCATGTCAACAAGCTCCTGTGCCGTCGGCGCACGCTTGGTGACGACCTTGAGATCCATGTCCTCGACCAGGGCATTGTCACGGTTCTGAACGAGCAGGCCGCCGGAAACAGTCTTGGCGGTGAGACCCGGCAGACGAGGATCGGGCAGGGCGCCGACCGAGAGCAGACGAAGGTTGGGCTTGCGGGCGATGATCGCCTTGGCTTCCTCGCTCACCTCTGGTGCGATGATGACCTCGGTGAAGAGCTTGACGATCTCTTCGGCCGTTTCGGCATCGAGCAGGCTGTTGAGAGCAATGATGCCGCCGAAGGCCGAGACGGAATCGCAGGCGAGCGCACGCTTGTAGGCTTCGACGAGACTCGGGCCGGTAGCAACGCCGCAGGGGTTGGCATGCTTGATGATCGCGCAGGCAGGACCATTTTCCGGCAGGAACTCGGCAACGAGTTCATAGGCCGCATCGGTGTCGTTGATGTTGTTGTAGGAGAGCTGCTTGCCCTGGAGCAGCGTCGCGGTGGAAACGCCGGGGCGGTTTTCGCCGGTGACGTAGAAGGCCGCCTTCTGGTGCGGGTTCTCGCCGTAGCGCATTTCCTCGCGCAGCACGCCGCCGATGACGCGGTGACGCGGCGTGGCGATATCGAGCGCTTCGGCAAACCAGTTGGAGATCATCGCATCATAGGCGGCGGTGCGGGCGAAAGCCTTGGCGGCCATGCGTTTGCGGAAATCATAGGTCGTCTGGCCGGCATCGGCGGACAGCTGCGTCAGCAGCTCGGCATAATCGGAGGGATCGGTCAGCGTCGTCACATAGGCATGGTTCTTGGCCGAAGCACGGATCATCGCCGGGCCGCCGATGTCGATATTCTCGACGGTCGTCGGATAATCGCCGCCGGCCTTGCGCACATCCTCGAAGGGATAGAGGTTGATGACGGCAAGATCGATGCCTTCGATGCCGTGTTCCTTCATCGCAGCCTGATGCTCGGCGTCGTCACGGATGGCGAGCAGCCCGCCATGCACCCTCGGATGCAGCGTCTTGACGCGACCGTCCATGATCTCCGGGAAATCTGTCACTTCCGAGACGTCGGTGACGGCAAGACCGGCCGCGGCGATCGCCTTGTGCGTGCCACCGGTCGACAGCAGCCGCACGCCCTGTTCGCTCAGCGCACGCGCCAGCTCGACAATGCCGGTCTTGTCGAAGACCGACAGAAGCGCGGTTTTCACCTTCACCTTGTCGGGAGCAGGAATTTTCTTGGAAACGACGGCCATGGGCTTTCTCCGGTCTGAAGCAATTCCAGGAAAAGTGCGCAGCGGTTTTCCGTGCGGAATTGCAAGATAACAAAAACAGAGCGAAAAACGCTCTGGCATGAGGAGATGTCCGGCGAAAAAAGGCGCGGGACGATAATGCCGCCCCGTTAGCATAGCTGAGGCGGTTAGCCTATGGCCGATAGGATAAAAACCAGCGGATTTCCGGCTTTTCGGTGATCTGAAAAACGATCTCGAGCTGGTCTGAGGAGCGCAAGCCCGAGGGATCGGCAAAAAAGATATCTTCCGCCACCAGCACCTCATTGCCGGGCGAGGAGAACACCCAGGTCTCTCCATCCGGCGCGATCAGTAGCGCGGAGTCGACCTCGGTCTGCAACAGGCTGATGGAGGGGTGGATATGAAAACGCGCCGATGCGATGCCCTCGCCCTTTGGCGCCTGCTTTCTGCCCTCGGGCACGAGGAAGCGGTCGCGACCCGCAAGAATGGTCCCGCTGGCGTTGAGGCTCAGCTCGCGCTCGTGAACATAGCCGAAGGTGGAGAGGTAGCCGTCATGCGCGGCCCGGACATAGTCGCGTCCATCGTCGGTCTCGGCGCGCTCCACAATGATCTTCTTGACACCGCCAACCATGATCGGCCCCAGCGACTTCGACTTGGAGAACTGGCTCGACGAGGTGTCGTTGAGCGTAACCGTCGAATGCGCGGCAGTTGCCCGCGCCGCCTGCGTGTAGCGCTCTCCGGCAAATTCCGGTGCGCCGGAATTGATGATGAAGCGCGTCTTGCCCGATGACATTTCGAAGGAGAGACAGCCCGCATGAGCCGTGCGGCTGAGATCGACGGAGGCCGGGGCGCCGACATCGACGATGACGACGGCCTGGCCGGCAGCCAGCCGATGATACTTCGTGTGCGGCAGCGCCTTGAAGGCCTGCCCGGCCGTCTCGTCGTAGCGCAGGACCGACATCAGCTCATTGGCCAGCGTCGACGTCGCGCCGTTGAACAGCGCCAGATCGCCATCCTGGTGGCGGAAGAAACGCAGCGCCGGATACATGCGGTCAATGCCGGGAATGAGCCGGATCGGCACGTCATGGCCGAGATTGACATAGGTCTGGCGCAGCGGCAGCAGATCGAGCAGCAGTTCCAGCGATACGCGCGGATTGCGGGAGATATGACCGCCATCGGGCAGGATTTGCCGGTCGATCTCCCGATCGAGCGCCTGTCCCGCGCGCTTCAGCGCGAGCGCACTGTTGGGCATGGCAACCGAGGACATGGCAAGCGCGATGCGCACGCGAAACCGCGTCGTGCCATCCCGCGACGTCGAGGCCATCCGCCTGAGATAGCGCACATGGAAGACGAGCATGCGCATGAAGCGGCGGTAAAAGCCGCTATCCGTGCCATGCAGGAGCACGGGCGAATGCGACAGCAGGGCAATCAGGCGCTGCGCGGCAATATCCGGCGACCAGGCGAGGCCATGCAGGCGGCGACCGTGAACGGCAATCCAATCGGTGAGAATGGAGCGTGCCATTGCCGAAGCCTGATCGCTCTTTTCCGCCCGCAAATGCCGCAGCCAGCGGAAATTATGCAATCGTGCGGCAAAGGTCCGCGATGGCAGCTCGAGCGAGAATGGCGATGCGCCCTGCGTTTCCAGCACCCGGCCAGCGAGCAGGATGCGCCCGTTCAAAAGCTCTTCGACAAAAAAAGGATCGACATTGCGCAGGTCTGTCGGCGCCACGATCAGCCGTTCCGGCACACGCATAGTGTGGCGGGTGAGACGCAATCGCGTCAACGCCGCGCGGCGAGACATCCGCCGCCATGCTTCCCGCATGTATGAACTCACGAAACCCTGCCGCAGACCTGCATATTCGCTTCTGCTTACTCTTGTTACCTGTAGTTAAAAAGAGGTTACACATATACCAATTAAGGACATGTTACCGGATTCTTAACTAACGCGCGAAAACCACCCTGATGGGTGCGACTAGTGCGTGCGGCGAAGCACGGCGGCGAAAAATCCGTCGAGGCCGGAAGCAAAACCGCCGGCAAGCGGCAGCATGTCAGGCGTGGTGCGGAAAGCGCCGAGGGGCGAGATTGCTGCTTCCAGACCCGGCCAGTCCACAGGATCGATCGGAACACGCTCGACACCATCCGTATCCGCGACAAGGCGGGCAACGAGATCCTCGCCCTCTTCAGGATCAAGCGAACAGTTGGAGAAGACGACCACACCGCCGGGCTTGACCAGCGTCAAGGCGTGGCGGAGCAGGCGCTCCTGCAGAGCGGCGAGCTTGGCGATATCCTCCGGCCCCTTGGTCCAAAGAACGTCAGGATGACGGCGCGTCGTTCCCGTCGAGGAGCAGGGAGCGTCGAGAAGGGCGGCATCGAAGAGCTCTTCGGGCTGATACTTGCTCATATCGGCAACGACGGTTTCCGCTTCCAGGCCGAGACGCGCGAGATTGCTGGACAATCTTTTCAGCCGATTGGCGGATTGATCAAGCGCCGTGACCTTGCCGCCGGCGAGGACGAGCTGCGCCGTCTTGCCGCCGGGTGCGGCACAGAGATCCACGACCCGCTTGCCGGCAAGCGAGCCGAACAATTTCGCCGGAATGCTGGCGGCGGCATCCTGCACCCACCATTCGCCATCCTCAAAACCTTCAAGCGAGGGAATGGATCCTTCAAAAGCGGCAAGCCGCACGCCACCGGTCGGCAGGACCACGCCATTGAGGCGCTTCGCCCAGCCCTCGGCATCGGATTTCACCGTGAGATCGATCGCTGCCGGCTCGAGCTGCGTGTCAGAAATCTTGATTGCCGCTTCTGCGCCATAGGCAGCTTCGAGCCGCGAGAGAAACCAGCTTGGCATCGCCGGCACGTTTGCGACCTGCTCGAGAATGACCTGCTTCTCCCGGCCGATGCGCCGGAGAATGGCATTGACCAGCTTGGCAAAGCGGCGATTGCGGGGATCACGATTGGCCTGCTCGACGGCAAGGTCGACAGCGGAATGATCCGGCACATCAAGGTAGAGCATCTGCGCGGCGCCGACGACAAGCACATGATGGAGCGCGCGGGCTCCTTCCGGTAACGGCGCATCGAGAAGAGACGATATCGCCGTCTCTATGCGCGGCAGATGCCGCAAAGCACTGTTGAGGATAGCGCGCACCAGCGCCCGGTCGCTATCGCCCAGTGCCTTGTAGGCAGGATTGCCGCCTTCCCCATCCAGCATGCCGTCAAGCGGCGTCTTCCGGTCGATGACGGCGGCCAGGATCTTCGTCGCGGCTGCGCGCGCCGCAAAGCCGGGCTTTGTAGGCATCGAATCACGCGAGCGGAACTCGGCAGACCCTTTGCCCGGTCGTCTTCCGTCTCTGTTGAACGTTTTGTTTTTATTGTCAGAACTCAAGACCAGGGTCCCTTCGGCGGTTGCGAACCACCGCGACCCGTATCCGGTACGGAACGCGATTTGCGTTCCGGATTAGCAGTCAAGACCGGTCCAGTCGAGCCAAAGCCCGAAGATGGCGCCCTGGGTGAGGTGCCACCGCCGCCGTGACGGGCCATTTCATGCAGCGCGGCAATACGGTTTTCCGTGTTTGGATGAGTCGAAAACAGATTGTCCATGCGCTCGCCGGAGAGCGGATTGATGATGAACATATGCGCCGTCGCGGGGTGGCCTTCGGCCTCTTCATTCGGAATGTGCGAGGCACCGCGGGCAATCTTGCCGAGCGCCGAGGCGAGCGACAGCGGATTGCCGCAGATTTCGGCACCGCGACGGTCGGCCGAGTACTCGCGCGTACGGCTGATTGCCATCTGCACCAGCATCGCGGCCAGAGGGGCGACAATCATCGCCACGAGGACGCCGACCATGCCGAGCGGATTGTTGTTGTCGCGGCGACCATCGAACAGGAAAGCGAAATTGCCGAGCATGGAAATGGCGCCGGCCAGCGTCGCCGTGATCGTCATGGTCAGCGTGTCGCGGTTCTGGACGTGTGCAAGCTCATGCGCCATCACGCCGGCCACCTCGTCCGGCGTCAGCGCGTGCAACAAGCCGGTGGAGGCGGCAACGGCGGCGTTTTCCGGATTGCGGCCCGTCGCAAAGGCGTTCGGCTGCGGGCTGTCATAGAGATAGACCTTCGGCATGGGCAGGCCGGCATTGCGGGCGAGATCGCGCACGATCCGGTAAAATTCCGGGGCGCTGCGCTCATCGACCTCCTGCGCATTGTAGGTGGAGAGCACCATGCGGTCAGAATTCCAGTAGGAAAAGAAATTCATGCCCGCCGCAACGACGAATGCGATCAACATGCCGGACTGACCGCCGATCAGATAGCCGACGCCCATGAACAGGGCGGTCATGAAGGCAAGCAGCATCGCGGTACGCATGAGATTCATCAACGGTTCTCCAAATCAACTGTCGTCCAAACCTTTTTCTTTGCGGCCGGACGCACTATGATTTGGCTATTCCTCCGCCTAATTCAACGGTTCCGGGCCGATCAGATCATGCAGACAGCCGATAACGACAATAAACTCGACACCGAAACCGGTGAAATGACACGCAAGCCGCTCTCGCCGGCTGCCAAGCGCGCACTTGCCGAAGCCGAGGAGCGCCGCAAGGCACAGGAAGCCCAAACACAGGCCGAACTCCCCCCCGAAATCGGCGGCCGCGGCGGCGCCGACCCGGCGCGGTTCGGTGATTGGGAGATCAATGGGCGGGCGATTGATTTTTGATTCTCAACTAAATTCGAGTGCATCCTCCACGTTGACATGAAACCATTTTGCTCATCGGAACCGGGCAATGAAAACTTTGCATGTAGCGCCTGGCTTTTCCGCCGCGGGCTCACTGCGCGAAGCACTCCGGTTGGCAGGCCGGGAAGATGACGTCTTGCCTTTCGGAGATGACCTGACTTGCGGACCGATTAATTCCGACGCGGCAGCTAGGGCGGCGTGGTGGCACCCATTTTACGAAGATGCCAAGGGCGAGCATTTTCAAAGCTTCTGGCGGCGCATCGATGAAACCGACGACAGATTGGTCGTGTGGTTTGGACGCCATTGCGCACAGGAACTTGCCTTCAGGCTCGCCTTTGCATTCTACATGAGCGGCCGTGCCTATGATGTCATCGATGTCACCGACTTGCACCTCCCAAGTCGGCCAAGAGACGACGCCACACCTACGACCTATTCCCCACAGGCAGTTTCTCTTATTAGAGCCGAAACTTTGGCGACCATATTGGACAAGGCGCAGCCCGTCGTGCCCGAACACGATCTTGCGAGCCAGAACGAATGGAAGCGCTTGATGGATGAAAACGCTCCTTTTCGCATCGTTACGCCGACGGGATTAGTATCCGCACCTCTGGATTACTTCGATCGAGTCCTGCTCGAACACGCATCCCCAGAGTGGCAAAAAATGGCTCGCATTGTCGGAGACACAATGGGTTTGACTTGCGACCCATACTACCAGGTCGGAGACGTTATGCTGCAGGCACGACTAATCGCCCTTGTCGACGAAGGGAAGCTCCTTGCTGAGGGTGATCCTTGGAACATGCAAGCTTGCCGAATCCGACTTCCGTAGTGAGTTTAAAAATCACTGAAGGTTTCACGTGAAATGAATTGGCGAGGGACAAGCCCTCGCCAACGTAGATTTTGCGATTTCAAATCATGAGCTCAAGCGAATACTCGCGCGGCTCGACTTAAGCCGCATCCGCCTTGTTCTGCCTGTTCGCTATCAGATCATCGACAACAGCCGGATCGGCGAGCGTCGAGGTATCGCCAAGCGCGCCGAAATCGTCCTCGGCGATCTTGCGCAGAATGCGGCGCATGATCTTGCCGGAGCGGGTTTTCGGCAGGCCGGGGGTGAACTGGATCTTGTCCGGCGAGGCGATCGGGCCGATTTCGGCGCGAACGTGTTTCACCAGCTCCTGGCGCAGCGCGTCCGAGCCTTCCTGGCCGACCATCAGCGTCACGTAGCAGTAGATGCCCTGGCCCTTGATCGAATGCGGATAGCCGACGACGGCAGCTTCGGACACATGCTTGTGCGAAACCAGCGCTGATTCGACCTCGGCCGTGCCGAGACGATGGCCCGAGACGTTGAGCACGTCATCGACGCGGCCGGTGATCCAGTAATAGCCGTCCTCGTCTCGCCGGCAGCCGTCGCCGGTGAAATACTTGCCCTTGTAGGTGGAGAAGTAGGTCTGGATGAAACGCTCGTGGTCGCCGTAGACCGTGCGCATCTGGCCGGGCCAGCTGTCGGCGATGACGAGATTGCCGTCGGCCGCACCTTCCAGCACCTTGCCTTCGCTATCGACCAGCTCCGGCTGGACGCCGAAGAAGGGCAGGGTGGCCGAACCGGGCTTGAGGTCAGTCGCGCCGGGAAGCGGCGTGATCATGTGGCCGCCGGTTTCCGTCTGCCACCAGGTATCGACGATCGGGCTGCGGCTGTCGCCGACCACCTTGTAATACCATTCCCACGCTTCCGGATTGATCGGCTCGCCCACCGTGCCGAGCAGGCGCAGGCTGGAGCGCGACGAGCGCTTGACGAAATGATCGCCCGCACCCATCAGCGAGCGGATCGCCGTCGGCGCGGTGTAGAAGATATTGACCTTGTGCTTGTCGATGACGTCCCAGAAGCGGCCCTGGTCGGGATAGTTCGGCACGCCTTCGAACATCAGCGACGTCGCCGCATTCGCAAGCGGCCCATAGACGATGTAGGAATGGCCGGTGACCCAGCCGACATCGGCCGTGCACCAGTAGATATCGCCGGGGTGATAATCGAACGTATATTCATGCGTCATCGCCGCATAGACGAGATAGCCGCCCGTCGTGTGCAGCACGCCCTTCGGCTTGCCGGTCGAGCCGGAGGTGTAGAGAATGAACAACGGATCTTCCGCCTTCATTTTCGCTGGCGGACAATCCGCTTTCACCTTGGCGGTTGCCTCGTGATACCAGAGATCGCGGCCGGCTTCCCAGGCGACCTTGCCGCCGGTGCGGCGCACCACCAGCACAGTCTTGACCTCGACCTTCTGCTTGGCGGCGATCTGGACGGCCTTGTCGGTGTTTTCCTTCAGCGGAATGGACTTGCCGCCGCGAACGCCTTCATCGCAGGTGATGACGAAGGTCGATTCGCAGTCAACGATGCGGCCACCCAGCGCTTCAGGCGAAAAGCCGCCGAAGACGACGGAATGCACCGCGCCGATGCGGGCGCAGGCCAGCATCGCGTAAGCCGCTTCCGGGATCATCGGCATATAGATGGTGACGCGGTCGCCCTTCTTGACGCCCTGCTTCTTCAGAACGTTCGCCAGACGGCAGACCTGCTCGTAAAGCTCGTTATAGGTGACCTTCTTGTCGATATAGGGATTGTCGCCTTCCCAGATGAAGGCGACGCGGTCGCCATGCTTCTTCAGGTGTCGGTCGATGCAATTATAGGAGACGTTGGTGACGCCGTCCTCGAACCATTTGATCGAGACCTTGCCGGTAAACGACGTGTTCTTCACCTTGGTATAGGGCTTGAACCAGTCGATGCGCTTGCCGTGCTCGCCCCAGAATTTGTCGGGATCCTCGACGCTCTGCTGATACCATTTCTGGTACTTCGCCTGGTCGATCAAAGCATGTGCCTCGACCGCTTTCGTCACCGGATGAATCTTTTCCGACATAGTCTCCTCCTCGAATCCTGGCACCCTCTCTCGCAATTATGGGTGCTCTTTCCGCGCAATCAATAGCAGGTCAAACCATGACAGCAATTGGACAAAGTGCATTTCGTCCGCAAAGAATTGCAATTCCGCGACACTATCGCTATATAGGGCCGTATTTCCCGGACATTGAGGTGTTACACCCCGGACCGCGACACCGGCGCGGACTGACAGAAGGACTATATCCATGGCTCAACAATTGCTCATGCCGAAGGCAACTGCCATCTGGCTTGTCGACAATACAGCCTTGTCATTCGACCAGATCGCGCAGTTCTGCAAGCTGCATCCGCTCGAAGTGAAGGCCATTGCCGATGGCGAAGCAGCACAGGGCATCAAGGGCCTCGACCCGATCTCGACCGGCCAGCTTTCGCGTGATGAAATTGCTCGCGCCGAAGCCAACCCGAACCACAAGCTGAAGATTTCCGAGCCGAAGGTTCGCGTGCCGGAATCCAAGCGCCGCGGCCCGCGCTACACGCCCGTTTCCAAGCGTCAGGACCGCCCGAACGCTATCCTCTGGCTGGTGCGCAACCATCCGGAACTGAAGGATGCGCAGATTTCCCGCCTCGTCGGCACCACCAAGTCGACCATCGAGCAGATCCGCGACCGCACCCACTGGAACTCGGCCAACCTGGCGCCGATGGACCCGGTAACGCTTGGCCTCTGCAGCCAGATCGATCTCGACATGGAAGTCGAAAAGGCCGCCAAGGGCCGTCCGCTGCCGACCGCCGCCGAACTCGGTGCGACACTGCAGCCCGCTCAGGAAACAGAGAAGCTCGGCTTCAGCTATGAGCGCGACGAGCCGAAGGAAAAGGAAATCGACGCCGACGCCGTTTTCGCCAAGCTCAAGTCGCTGAAGTCGACCACACCGGACGACGAAGACGACGATCAGTTCTGATATCCGGCATTGTCGGATGTGTCCAAAGCCCCGGTTTTCGACCGGGGCTTTTTTGTCGGAAGACACAGGCCGTCCCCTTCGCCTCCCTTCGCCAAGCTCAGAAGCTTCCGCGCCTCAGGATGAGGGGTGGTCTTTTGCTCGATCATGGGCCGCCCCGATCCTTCGACAAGCTCAGGATGAGGGCGGAGCGAGCTGCGAGCAGGGCGAGAGAACCAGCCCTCATGGTGAGGAGGCCCACGGGGCCGTCTCGAACCACGAGGGCGGGTGGCGGATGGCCACACGCATCTCCGCCCGATCCATGACGCCGTTGCTTTTGTGTTCGCTGAAAGATCTACCGCGCCCCAAAAATCGCGGAGCCAACTCGAACGCTTGTCGCGCCGAAGGCAACCGCGGTTTCATAGTCGCTCGACATGCCCATCGACAGCCTTTCGACACCTGCCTCGCCGGCAAGCTTCGCCAGCAAGGCGAAATGCGGCCCCGGATTTTCGTCCGCAGGCGGGATGCACATCAGGCCCTCGATCGAAAGTCCGAGCTCCTTGCGGCAGAGGTCGACGAAGGCAACCGTATCATCAGGCGCGATGCCTGCCTTCTGCGGCTCCAGCCCGGTATTGACCTGGACGTAGAGCCTGACGCTCTTGCCCTGGCGCTTCATTTCATCGGCAATCGCGCGCGCGATCTTCTCCCGGTCGATGGTTTCGATGACATCGAACAGCGCCACCGCGTCGGCAGCCTTGTTCGATTGCAGCGGCCCGATCAGATGCAGCTCGATGCCTGGCGTCTCCGCCTTCAGTTCCGGCCACTTGCCCTGGCTTTCCTGCACTCGGTTTTCGCCGAACACACGCTGGCCGGCCGAAATTGCCGGGCGGATTTGATCCGCATCGAAGGTCTTGGAAACCGCAACCAGCTGCGCGGAGCCGGCCGCTCGGCCGGCCTGACGCTCCGCTGCCGCGATATGGGAACGAACTTCGTTCAGGCGCTCTTGAAGTTCCATCTTTTCGCCTCGATATTCACGCTTGCTTCTCAGACTTTGCAGTAATGAGGCAGGCGGCCTTTGCCAAGGGCGAATGCGCCGGAATCCGGCTTTGCTTTGCGAGATAAAGCACTTGCCGCACCTGCTAAACTTGACGCTTGGGTGGTTTCGTGGTGAAGGTCACCCCTTAATCCCCATGATTTTCCGGAATACAAGATCAGATGACTATCGAACGTTATAATCCGCGCGACGCCGAGCCCCGCTGGCAGCAGAAATGGAACGAAGACGAGGTCTTCGTGACCGACAATGCCGATCCGCGTGAGAAATACTACGTTCTAGAAATGTTTCCCTATCCGTCCGGCCGCATCCACATGGGCCATGTGCGCAACTATGCCATGGGCGATGTCGTCGCGCGCTACAAGCGCGCTCGCGGCTATAACGTGCTGCACCCGATGGGCTGGGACGCCTTCGGCATGCCGGCCGAAAATGCCGCTCGCGACAACAAGGTGCATCCGAAGGAATGGACCTACCAGAACATCGCCTCGATGCGCACCCAGCTCAAGGCCATGGGCCTGTCGCTCGACTGGAGCCGCGAATTCGCCACCTGTGATGTCGATTATTACCACCGCCAGCAGATGCTCTTCATCGACATGATGGAGAAGGGCCTGGTCTATCGCAAGAAGTCCAAGGTCAACTGGGACCCGGTCGACAACACCGTTCTGGCGAACGAGCAGGTCATCGACGGCCGCGGCTGGCGTTCCGGTGCGCTCGTCGAGCAGCGCGAGCTGACGCAATGGTTCTTCAAGATCACCGAATTCAGCCAGGAGTTGCTGGACGCGCTGGATACACTCGACCATTGGCCGGAAAAAGTGCGGCTGATGCAGAAGAACTGGATCGGCCGCTCCGAAGGTCTGACCATTCGCTGGGAAATCGTGCCGGAAACCGCACCCAACAGCGACCGCGAAATCGCCGTCTATACGACGCGTCCCGATACGCTGTTCGGCGCCTCCTTCCTGGCGATCTCGGCCGACCATCCGCTGGCCAAGGAAGCTGCCGCGAAGGATGCCGAGATTGAAGCCTTCTGCGAGGAATGCCGCCGCGCCGGCACCTCGCTCGCCGCGCTCGAGACCGCTGAGAAGAAGGGCATGGACACCGGCATTCGCGTGCGCCATCCCTTTGATCCCTCGTGGGAACTGCCTGTCTACATCGCCAATTTCGTGCTGATGGATTATGGCACGGGCGCGATCTTCGGCTGCCCGTCCGGCGACCAGCGCGACCTGGATTTCGCCCGCAAATATAATCTGCCTGTCGTGCCCGTGGTCATGCCTAGGGATGGCGATGCGGCAAGCTTTACCGTCGGCGATGTCGCCTATGATGGTGACGGTGTCATGATCAACTCGCGCTTCCTTGACGGCATGGGCACGGAAGAGGCGTTCGATACCGTCGCCTCAAAACTGTCCGTCGCCAGCCTCGGCAATGCGCCGCAGGCCGAGCGCAAGGTGAATTTCCGCCTGCGCGATTGGGGCATTTCCCGTCAGCGTTATTGGGGCTGCCCGATCCCGGTCATCCATTGCGATGATTGCGGCGTGCTGCCGGTGCCAAAGCAGGATCTGCCGGTCCGGCTGCCTGACGACGTTACCTTCGACCAGCCCGGCAATCCGCTCGATCGGCATCCGACATGGCGGCATGTGGCATGCCCGCAATGCAGCAAGGATGCGCGTCGCGAGACGGATACGATGGATACCTTCGTCGATTCGAGCTGGTATTTCGTCCGCTTCACGGCGCCATGGGAAAACCAACCGACCGACCAGGCCGCGGCCAACCGCTGGCTGCCCGTCGACCAGTATATTGGCGGCATCGAGCATGCGATCCTGCATCTGCTCTATTCGCGCTTCTTCACGCGTGCCATGCGCGAAACCGGCCATCTCGACGTCAAGGAGCCCTTCAAGGGCCTGTTCACGCAGGGGATGGTGGTGCACGAGACCTATAGCCGCGGCTCGGGCCTGACGCGCGAATGGGTGTCACCGGCCGATATCCGCATCGAGGAAGTCGACGGCCAGCGCAGCGCCACGTTGCTCTCCACGGGAGAAAACATCGCCATCGGCTCGATCGAGAAGATGTCGAAGTCGAAGAAGAATGTCGTCGATCCCGATGACATCATCGCGTCCTACGGTGCCGACACGGCGCGCTTCTTCGTGCTGTCCGATTCACCGCCAGACCGTGACGTCATCTGGTCCGAAGCCGGCGTCGAAGGTGCGCATCGTTTCACGCAGCGCATGTGGCGTCTGGTCTCCGAGGCGGCAGACGCGCTGAAAGCTGCAAAACCGAATCCGGCTAAGGAAGGCGAGGCGCTGGCGATTTCGCAGATCGCACATCGCACGCTGAAGGCTGTCCAGGGTGATTACGACAAGCTCGCTTTCAACAAGGCGGTCGCGCGCATCTATGAATTCGTCAATGCGCTGGCAGCTCCGTTGGGCAAGGTCGCCGCCGGCCATGCCGATGCGGCCTATGTCTCAGCTGCCCGCGAAGCCGTGGAAATCCTGATTGCGCTGGTTGCGCCGATTACACCGCATCTTGCCGAAGAATGCTCGGCGGTGCTCGGCAACACCAATATGATCGCCACGAGCCCCTGGCCCAGCTATGACGAAGCGCTGGTGATCGAGAACGAGATCGTCTATCCCGTTCAGATCAACGGTAAGAAGCGCGCCGAATTGACAATCGCGCGCGATGCGGATCAGAATGCCGTGCAACAGGCCGTTCTCGCCCTGGATGCCGTCAAAAGCGCGTTGAATGGTCAGGCGCCAAAGAAGATCATCGTCGTTCCACAGAGGATCGTAAACATTGTCGTCTGATACTCTCTTCAAGTTCGCCCGCATCGCCGGCATTGCGTCTCTGGTGGCTGTTACCGGCCTTCTGTCCGCCTGCCAGGTGAAGCCGCTCTATGCCCTGAGCACCGGCGTCACCCAGAAGCTGTCGGAAGTATCCTTCTCCGACGCCAATTCGCGCGTCGGCCAGGAAGTCCGCAACCAGCTGATCTTCATCGCCGGCCGCGGCGCCGGTGAAGCCAAGACGCCAAAATACACGGTTGACCTGAGTGTTACCTCGTCAACCGGCGGCGTTCTCTATCTGCCATCTTCGGATACATCGGGCGCTGGTCGTACGACGGTAACCGCATCCTTCACCCTGAAGGAGGCAATCACCGGCAAGGTGGTGAAGTCCGGTAGCCGCGCGGTAACCTCGCTGGTCGACTTCCCGACGCAAGAATTCGCCAAGCAGCGCGCAATCCGTGATTCGGAAGACCGCGCCTCCCGCGAAGTTGCCGAGATGGTGGCTGCCGACATCGCTGCTGCGCTCAGCCGCTGATCAAGAGCGCGGCATGGCGGAAATCAAGTCTCACGAGTTTGACGGATTCCTCCAAAATGCCGCGCGCAATTACCGGATCTTCGTCATTTATGGGCCGGATCGCGGCCTGGTATCCGAACGTGCCGCCCAGATTGCGGCCAAGACCGGCGTGGATCTGAAAGATCCTTTTTCCCTTATCAAGCTGGATGTTGGTGATCTCCAGAATGATGCTGGCCGCCTGCTGGACGAGGTCAATGCCATCGGCCTCTTTGGCGGCGAAAAGCTCGTCTGGATTCGCGGCGCCGCCAACGAAAAGGCCCTGGTCGATTCGCTGCAGGTCATTGCCGGCAATCCGCCGGATGGCAGTTTTGTCATCGTAGAAGCCGGGGACCTCAAGAAGGGTTCCGGACTGCGCAAGGTTGTCGAGCCTGCGCGCAGCGTAGCGACAATCCCCTGCTATGCGGATGATATCAGAGCGCTCAATGGCCTGATCGATACCGAGTTGGCAAATGAAGGCCTGCGGATCACACCGGCCGCACGCCAGGTGCTGCTGGAGCTTCTCGGCGGCGACCGGATTGCCTCGCGCAATGAAGTCCGCAAGCTGGCACTCTATTGCCGCGGGCTGGGCACGATAGCGGAAGAACACGTCACCGAAATCATCGGCGATGCCAGCGCCGTCTCCGCCGACGACGCTGTTGACGCGATCCTGAAGGGCGATTCGGAAGCCTTCCTGCATGCCATGCAGAAGATCTCCACCTCCAAGACACCGATGTTTCTCGTGTTACAGGGCTGCCTCAAGCAGTTTCAGCTGCTGGATGCGATGCGTGCCGAAATGGATGAAAAGCGATCGGCTCCGGCACAGGTCATGCAGTCGCACGGCCGCCATCTGCATTTTCGCCGCAAGCCGATTATCGAACAGGCCCTCAAGACCTGGACGGCCCCTGCCATTGCGCGTGAGATGAACAGGCTGCAATCGGCCATCCTCCAGACACGGCAACGCGCCAGCCTTGAAGATACAATCGCCACGCAGACCTTGCTGGCGACCACGCTGCAATCAGCCCGTAAAAACTAAGGTTTCACGAAAAGCATATTGCTCCCACCAGCGCTTCACGAAATCGCTGATCGGATCTATCACATTGTTTTTGCTATAATTTCCGTGAAAAACTGCTACGCGGTTTCCTGAAATTACCCTAGCGGCGCTCGAGCAGCCGGCAGATTTCCTCAAGCTGCTCCAGCGTCTTGTAGGATATTTTGACCTGCCCGCCACTGCCGCGATGGTTGATCGCAACATCCAGGCCAAGCGTATCCGACAGAGTGCGCTCCAGCGCCAGCGTATCGGAATCCTTTTCATCCTTGCGCGGCCCGGCGGGACGAGGATCATTCTGCGCCTTGATGTCGTTCTGCGCCAATCGCTCGGCGTCACGAACCGACATGCCCTTCGAAACGATCGTGCGGGCGAGGGTGGTGGGATCGGATGTCGACACCAGCGCTCGCGCATGGCCCGCCGAGAGACTGCCGCCGGCAAGCATATCACGCACGGGATCAGGCAGCTTGAGCAAGCGCAGGGAGTTGGCGACGTGACTGCGGCTTTTGCCGATGATCTCGCCAAGATCGTTTTGCGTATAGCCGTGCTCGGCTATCAGCTGCTCATAACCCAGCGCTTCTTCCAATGGATTGAGGTCGGCACGCTGGACATTCTCGACAATGGCGATTTCGAGCGCCGTCTTGTCGTCCACATCACGAACGATGACCGGAATCTCAATCAAACCAGCGAGTTGGGCTGCCCGCCAACGTCTTTCACCAGCAATGATCTCATAGCGATCCGCCGAAACGGTGCGAACGACGACCGGCTGCACGATGCCGTGCTGGCGAATGGAGCTGGCGAGATCGTGAAGCTCGGTTTCATCAAAGTAGCGGCGCGGATTGCGTGGATTGCGGCTGATGAACTCGATCGGCACCATGCGATCCGGATTGACCGCCGGTTTCCCGGCATCCACAGGCGTCGGCTGGTCCATCTCTCCGATGAGAGCTGCTAGTCCGCGCCCAAGACGCCGCTTCGAAGGATCATCATTCATCACCGGTACTCACTCTGGAACAAATACTATATATCAGGCTGCGGCCTTGCGTTGCCGCTCTCGCTGGATAACTTCCGAGGCCAACTGCAGATAGGCCTGGCTGCCCGCGCACTTCAGATCGTAGAGAATAGCAGGCTTGCCATAGGAAGGGGCCTCGGACACGCGTACGTTGCGCGGAATCAACGTATGGTAGACCTTTTCGCCCAGATGCGTACGAACATCGCTGACAACCTGCTGGGCGAGATTGTTACGGGAGTCAAACATTGTCAGCACGATACCCTGAATATCAAGCGACGGATTGACAGTGCGCCGAACCTGATCAACGGTCTCAAGCAACTGGCTGAGGCCTTCAAGCGCAAAGAATTCGCATTGCAACGGCACCAGCACGGAATGCGCCGCCGCCATGGCATTCATGGTTAACAAATTGAATGAAGGCGGGCAATCGACCAGAATATAGGAGAAGGAAAGCGCATCCGGGGTATTCAGCGCACGACGAAGCCTGAAGACGCGATCTGGTTGCTGCGCAATTTCCATCTCGACGCCAAGCAGATCCATGGTTGACGGCACGATAAAAAGATTCGGAACGGCAGTTTCCTGGACTGTCTCCAGAATCGTGTGAGTCCCGGCCAAAAGGTCATAGGATGATTGCTTTCGATCCCGACGCTCGATCCCGAGGCCGGTGCTGGCATTGCCCTGCGGATCAAGATCAACGATCAAAACGCGCTCGCCAATCGCGGCCAGCGCCGTCGCCAGATTGATCGCGGTCGTGGTCTTTCCGACGCCACCCTTCTGATTTGCGATGGTAATAATCCGATTTCGCTCGCCGATCATCTGTCGCACATCCAATTCCGGTTAAATCAGGCGCCGAAGGCGACTCAGTTCCAAAATCACGGAATCTCGCTCGACGACACTCTGATGTTTTACCAGATCGAATTCCCAACGACCACGGGCTTTCTCAAGCTCGCGTTCATAATCCCGGCCTTTATGCAGCAGAAGAATCAAATTCTCGTTGCGCTCGAGCCAGGGAGCCGAATAATCGAGTAGCCCTTCAAGCTCGGCGAGGGCACGAGCCGAAATAATATCGCAATGTTGGATAGCCGCCGGCGCTTCCTCGATCCGAACAGCATGAACAGTGCCGCGAGCGCCACATTCCCGCAGACAGACGCGTAGAAAAGCGGCCTTCTTCTGGTTGCTCTCCACCAGATCGACATGCCCGGCGCCGTGTTCCGAAAGCAGAATCGCGGTGATCACCCCCGGAAAACCACCGCCGCTACCCAGGTCAACCCAATGATCAGTCCTGGGGTGAATCTGGAAAATCTGTGCGCTGTCGGCGATGTGGCGCCGCCAGAGATCATCAATCGTCGATGGCGCTACAAGGTTGATCGTTTTTGCCCATTTCTGGAAAAGCTTGGCAAAATGCTGCAACCGCTCCTGTGTTTCACGTGAAACACGTACACCGTTCAATTCCATATTCTGGACTCTCAAACCTTGCAAACTTAAGAAACGAGCTTTTGCTTCTCTGCGCTGCCTAGCTTCCGAAGATGTGCCAACAGCAAGGAAATAGCGGCCGGGGTCATCCCGTCGATGCGGGATGCCTGAGCAATATTCTTCGGACGAGCAGCGATCAGCTTCTGCTTCAGCTCGTTGGACAGGCCGGAGAGAACGGCAAAATCAAAGTCGGTGGGAATAGCGCGCTCTTCCTCTTTCCTGGCCTGAACAATATCCGCGGTCTGCCTATCCATATAAACGGCATAGGCTGCTTCAATCTCCACCGCCTCGCCGACATTCCGCTCGATCGAGCCCAATTGCGGCCATAGCCGCGAGAGTGATTCGATCGACTGGTCCGGATAAGAAAGAAGTTCGTATGCAGACCGACGCTGGCCATCCTTGTTCAGATGCAGACCCGCCTTTGCCGCCTCGCTCGGCGTCACCGACAACTCTTTCAACTGAATTCGCGCCTCCTCGAGCTTTTTTGTATAACGCTCGAACCGCTGTGCGCGGTCAGTGCCAACGCAGCCAATAGCCTGCCCGATCGGCGTCAGGCGCACATCCGCATTGTCAGCTCGCAACGACAGGCGATATTCCGCCCGGGAGGTAAACATGCGATAGGGCTCGGCAACGCCCCGCGACGTCAGATCATCGATCATGACGCCGATATAGGATTCTGTGCGGCTGAACTCCACCGGCTGCCCGCTAGATGCGAGCCGCGCGGCATTCAACCCGGCAACAAGACCCTGGGCGCCAGCCTCTTCATAGCCGGTAGTGCCATTGATCTGGCCCGCCAGGAACAATCCCGGGATTTTCTCGACTTCCAGCGACAGCTTCAGCTCCCGCGGATCGACGTGGTCATACTCGATTGCATAGCCGCATTGCAGGATACTGACTCGTTCCAGACCCGGAATGGTTCTGATGAAAGCATCCTGAACCTCCTCGGGCAGGGAGGTCGAAATGCCGTTCGGGTAAACCGTTGTGTCGTCGAGACCTTCCGGTTCAAGGAAGATCTGGTGGCCGTCGCGCTCACCGAACTTGACGATCTTGTCCTCGATCGACGGGCAATAACGCGGGCCGATACCCTCGATCTGGCCGGAATACATGGCGGAACGATTGAGATTCTCGGCGATGATCCGATGAGTTTCGCTCGTTGTACGCGTCACCCCACACTCGATCTGAGGATTTGTGATACTATCGGTCATAAAGGAAAATGGTGTCGGATCCTCGTCCGCACCTTGCCTACCAACTGAATCCCAATCGATGGTACTGCCATCAAGGCGAGCCGGTGTCCCGGTCTTGAGACGACCGAGTGCCAGGCCATATTGCAGCAGCGTCCCGGACAGACCGACGGACGGCTCTTCACCAACACGGCCGGCTGGAATCTTCTTATCACCAATATGGATCAGGCCGCGCAAAAACGTGCCTGTTGTCAAAACGACGGCGCCGCAGCGAAAAATTCTGCCATCCTTCAGCACGACAGCCGAAGCACGTCCCTGTTCTATCGCCAGATCGAAGGCGTCACCCTCAATCACCTCAAGGTTGGCAGTGTTGTCGATTTCCGCCTGCATCGCGAGCCGATAGAGCTTGCGGTCAGCCTGCGTTCGAGGGCCGCGAACCGCAGGACCCTTTTTCCGGTTCAGCATACGGAATTGGATACCACCGGCATCGGCCATACGGCCCATGAGACCATCCAGGGCGTCGATCTCGCGCACAAGATGCCCCTTGCCAAGTCCGCCGATGGCCGGATTGCAGGACATGACGCCGATCGTGCTGCGCTTATGGGTGATGAGAGCCGTGCGGGCGCCCAAACGCGCAGCCGCAGCCGCGGCCTCGCTACCGGCGTGGCCACCCCCTACAACGATGACATCATATATAGTGTCGAGCATAATCGCGATCCTCGATGAAGCCGCTTGTTTGGCACATCGGTTTTGGGAGTCAAGAAGGTTTCACGTGAAACGTTGGCAAATGCGCAGCCAGTGGTGCCGCCGAGCATGTTTCACGTGAATCATTTGCCGATGCAGAATTCCGAGAAGATAACATCGAGCAAATCCTCGACATCGACCCGCCCGGTAATACGGCCTAGGCTGTTTGCGCTTTGACGTAGATACTCGGCCCTTATGTCGAGACCATGGCCTGCTGAACCCACAGCGGCATCCAGGGCCTCCAGGCTCTCTGAAAGAAGCCCGCGATGACGCAATCGGCTTGGCAAGGCGAGGGACAACGACGCCGAGCGATCCTGCAGGTTCTTCAACAGGCATTGATGAAGCGCCTCCAATCCCGATCCGGTCTCCGATGAAACCAGCAGGTCGTAGCCATCTTCACCACCATCACGAATATCGGACTTGGTGCCAATTGTCAGAACATCACCGGTGAAGTCGGGAAAGTCTGTTTGAGCGGGCTGGCCGATTTCAGCAAGGGACAGAACCAGATCGGCGTCGGCAACGGTTTTAAGCGCGCGACGAATTCCTTCCCGCTCAACGCGCTCTTCCGTTTCGCGCAGGCCGGCCGTATCGTACAGTTTGACCGCATAGCCCTCAATATTGAGGTCGACATGCAGAACGTCTCTGGTCGTTCCCGCGACATCCGTTACAATCGCCACTTCGCGTTTCGCCAATATGTTCATCAGGCTCGATTTGCCGGCGTTTGGCGGGCCGGCAATAACCACCTTCAAGCCATCCCTGATGATTTCGCCGAAATCGGCTCCGGCCAGATGGTCCGAAAGTTCGGAACGGAGCCGTTCCATATCCTTCCACACCAGGTCCGACACCGAGCCAGGAACATCATCCTCATCGGCAAAATCGAGTTCGGCCTCGATCAGCGCCCGTGCACGGGTGAGGCGATCCGCCCAGCCATCATAGAGATCAGAGAGACCACCGGCCGCATGCTCCATGGCCAGCCGTCGCTGCATCTCCGTTTCCGCGCTGATGAGATCGGCAAGCCCTTCGACCTCGACAAGATCCATCCTGCCGTTTTCCATGGCGCGTCTTGTGAATTCACCATGTTCAGCGAGGCGACAATTATCGAATGTCGAGAGCTCGACCAGCAGCGCTGCAACGACTGCCTTGCCGCCGTGAACGTGGATCTCGACACAATCCTCGCCAGTGAAAGAGGCTGGACCCGGAAATGTGAGGACCAGCCCACGGTCGATAAGAAGACCGTTACGAGTCCGAATCGATTTAAGGGCTGCATGTCGCGCCGGCGGTAAAGCGCCTGCCAGTGATTCAGCGACGGTCAAAGCCGCCGCGCCGCTGATGCGAACCACCGCCACACCGGCCGGAAGGCTCCCACTCGAGAGAGCGTAGATCGTTTTGTTTGTCGAGTGCATAAATTGATCCGCTTCCGAATCGATCGCCAATTGCGCGGGGAGCCTTCATGCTCCCCAAATGAAAATCGGGCCGCACAGGGCGACCCGATCGTACCATATCGCGAACCGTCATCGAAATGACAGTCCGGCGAATTCAGCCCATGAATTAGGTATTCATCGACTCGAAGAAATCCGGGTTGGTCTTCGTCTGCTTCAGCTTGTCAATCAGGAATTCGATCGCGTCGGTCGTGCCCATCGGCGCGAGGATACGGCGTAGAACGAAGATCTTCTGCAGATCCTGACGTGGAACCAGCAGGTCTTCCTTACGCGTGCCGGACTTGAGGATATCCATCGCCGGGAAGATGCGCTTGTCGGCGACCTTGCGGTCGAGCACGATTTCCGAGTTACCGGTACCCTTGAATTCTTCGAAGATCACTTCGTCCATGCGGCTGCCGGTATCAATCAGCGCAGTCGCGATGATCGTCAGTGAACCGCCTTCTTCGATGTTACGGGCAGCACCGAAGAAGCGCTTCGGGCGCTGCAGGGCGTTGGCGTCGACACCACCGGTCAGAACCTTACCGGAGGAGGGAACGACGGTATTGTAGGCGCGGCCGAGGCGGGTGATCGAATCGAGCAGGATGACAACGTCGCGGCCATGCTCGACCAGACGCTTGGCCTTCTCGATGACCATTTCGGCAACCTGAACGTGGCGCACAGCCGGTTCGTCGAAGGTCGAGGAGATGACTTCGCCGCGCACGGAGCGCTGCATGTCGGTCACTTCTTCCGGGCGTTCGTCGATCAGCAGAACGATCAAATAGCAATCGGGATGATTGGCGGTGATCGAGTGAGCGATGTTCTGCAAGAGAACGGTCTTACCGGTACGCGGCGGCGCAACGATCAGGCCACGCTGGCCCTTGCCGAGCGGCGCGACCAGATCGATGACGCGCGGCGAAAGATCCTTCGATGTCGGGACGTCGAGCTCCATGCGGAAGCGCTCGTTCGGATAGAGCGGCGTCAGATTGTCGAAGTGAACCTTGTGACGGATCTTTTCCGGATCGTCGAAATTGATGGTGTTGACTTTCAGCAGCGCGAAATAGCGCTCGCCTTCCTTCGGACCACGGATCGGTCCCTCGACCGTGTCGCCCGTCTTCAGCGAGAAGCGGCGGATCTGGGAGGGAGAAATGTAGATGTCGTCCGGACCGGGAAGGTAGTTGGCATTGGCGGAGCGAAGGAAACCGAAGCCGTCTTGCAGAACTTCGACGACGCCCTCGCCGATGATTTCTACGTCCTGGCTTGCGAGCACCTTCAAGATCGCAAACATCAATTCCTGTTTGCGCATCGTGCTGGCGTTTTCGACCTCGAGCGACTCGGCAAAGGCCAGGAGGTCGGTCGGGGATTTGTTTTTCAGTTCTTGAAGCTTCATTTCAGCCATGAAGGGAGTTACTCATTTTTTAGGAGGGGAAAGGCAATGTTGCTCGTATTCAGAACCGCGATAGGGGCGTTCGCGGGAGACAGAATGGATACATGCCACGAAGAAGAGATGGCGGGAAAATAGCGATTCAGTCTATGGCCCGCAAGGGGGGCAGGCAAAATGAAGGAAATTTAACGTCACCGCTAAAAAAGCCTCGCCTCACGCAAACGGTTTCACGACAGCGAGTATGACAATCACGATCATCAACAGCGTCGGCACCTCGTTCATCATGCGCCAATAGCGCGCCGAACGCTTGTTTTCGTCACGGGCAAAAGCGCGCGCCGCGCTGCTGAAATGGCCATGAACAGCCGACATTAGGAAAACGAGCCCGATCTTCGCATGCAGCCAGCCGCCGTGGAAATCATAGACCGACCAGGCGAGATAAAGTCCGAAGATCCAGGTTAAAATCATCGCCGGCGTTATGATGTACCGCAGCAGGCGCCGTTCCATCACCTTGAAGGTTTCGGATTGCTGCGACCCCAGCTCGGCATCGGTGTGATAGACGAAAAGCCGCGGCAGATAGAGCATGCCGGCCATCCAGGAAATCACCGCGATGATGTGGAGCGCCTTGATCCAGAGATAGAGATCGGCCGGATGCCAGGCAAACAGCCCGATCGCCAGCGCGGCGAATATCAGGATCATGAAATAGGCGCGCATTCCCGCCTTTTTGCCGGGTGCGGCATCCGTCTGTTTCTCGATTGTCATCTGCCTCTCCATCCCCGAACCCGCTCGACGAGCGCTGCGACATTGGCCGGGTCTGCCTGCGGCGTGATCCCGTGTCCAAGATTGAAAATCAGCGGACCATTGCCGAGATACTGCAGGATATCGTCGATCCCGTCTTCCAGTGATTTTCCGCCGGCAACGACCCGCATCGGATCGAGGTTGCCCTGCACCGGGCCTTCCAGCTGCAGTTCCCGCGCGAAAGCCAGCGGCACCGACCAATCCAGGCCGATCGCATCGGCACCGGTCTTCTGGCGGTAGGTCTTCAGCTGATAGCCCGCACCCTTGGCGAAAGCGATGATCCGCGCATTCGGCCGTTGCGCCTTGACGGAGGCGATCATTCTGGCGACGGGTTTGACGGCAAATGCCTCGAATTCCCGCTCGCCGAGCACCCCGGCCCAGGAGTCGAAAATCTGCACCGCGTCGGCGCCCGCATCGATCTGCGCCACCAGGTAGCTGGCGGAGATATCGGCGAGCAACATCAGCAGATATTCGAATGCCTTCGGATAACGATAGGCGAACAAGCGGGCAGGGGCCTGGTCGGGAGTGCCGTGACCGGCAATCATATAGGTCGCAACGGTCCAGGGCGCGCCACAGAAGCCGAGAAGGGTCGTTTCGGCGGGCAGCTCCCGCCGCAACCTCCGGACCGTCTCCATGACAGGCGCAAGGTATTCAATCACGCCCTCAGGCTTCAAAGCCAGGATGCCCGCCTCATCGATCGGATCCATCTCGGGACCATGTCCCTCGGTGAAGCGAACATTGCGCTTCAATGCGTCGGGGATGACGAGGATGTCGGAAAAGAGAATGGCCGCATCGAAGCCATAACGACGGATCGGCTGCAGCGTCACTTCCACCGCATGGTCAGGTGAATAACAGAGATCGAGAAAGCTTCCTGCCTTGGCTCGTGTCTCCCGATATTCGGGCAGATAGCGCCCAGCCTGACGCATCAGCCAGAGAGGGGGTGGGCTTAGCGTTTCTCCGCTCAGCACCCGTAAGATCTTCCGGCGTTCATCGGTCAATGACGTCGTCCTATATAAAAACAAACATATATCTAAAGGTTTCTATTTCTTAGAGTCGGTGACTATCAAGGATTAAAACTCATCCAGAGCCTGTCCAATTTGTCGCGCCTCTATCGCCAATCGTGCAATCATATCGATGCTGCTTCGAGGATATGTGGAAAACAGAATTGATTATTCAATCTTTTGAGAGGCTTGACGGGAATCTTCTGCCAGCGGCATCTGGGGATAAGATGGGGACCTGTCCGGCCTACTTCATCTTGTCCACATTGCCCACAGGCCTCGCTGAAGGCTCCCCACGAAAACCCCAAATGTGGAAAACTCGGCAGTTTTCCACTTGCCCAGGAGAGGCCGGTTCTCGTACCTCTGTTTTGTCCCGGGATATCAACAGGTGATGGAAAGTAGCGTGGAAAACCGAACAAGCTTCTTTCATCTGCACCTGATTTCTGACTCAACGGGAGAGACTCTGATCTCTGCCGGGCGCGCTGCTTCCGTTCAATTCCATGCCACCCAGCCGATCGAGCACGTCTATCCGCTGATTCGGAATCGTAAGCAGCTCCTGCCGGTTTTGGAAGCGATCGATCATAGCCCCGGTATTGTCCTCTATACGATCGTCGATCGCGAGCTCGCGGATTTCATCGATGAACGTTGCCGGGAGATGGGTGTGCCCTGTGTCAATGTTCTCGAGCCGGTCATGAATGTCTTTCAGACCTATCTCGGCACGGCGTCACGCCGGCGGGTCGGGGCGCAGCATGTGATGAATGCTGACTACTTTGCCCGCATCGAAGCCCTGAACTTCACCATGGATCATGATGATGGGCAGATGCCGGATGATTACGACGATGCCGATGTCGTCATCATCGGCATCAGCCGAACCTCGAAAACGCCAACCAGCATCTATCTGGCAAACCGTGGCATCAAGACCGCCAACATTCCGATCGTGTCAGGTGTACCCCTGCCGGAAAGCTTGGCCAGGGCGACGAAGCCATTGATCGTAGGTCTGGTGGCAACGACGGATCGCATATCGCAAGTGCGCGAAAACCGCATTCTCGGCACGACCCCTGGCTTCGATCGCGGTGATTACACCGATCGCGCCGCCATCTCGGAAGAGCTGAAATATGCCCGCTCACTCTGCGCGCGGCATAATTGGCCGATCATCGATGTCACGCGCCGCTCGATCGAAGAGACTGCCGCCGCCATTGTTGCCCTGCGCCCCAAGCTGCGCTAAGCGCTGCACACCATTATTTCGGAGGCAGCCGTCATGACCGTGCCCCTTATCCTTGCATCGTCCAGCCCGTTTCGGCGGATGCTGATGGAGAATGCAGGACTGCATTTTCAAGCGATTCCGGCCAATATCGATGAGCGCTCGATCGAGGCGCCATTGGAGCGCAATGGCGCCAGCCCCGATGCGGTGGCGCTGGTGCTGGCCAAGGCCAAGGCCAAAGAAGTGAGTGACCGCTTTCCGGGCTCGCTCGTCATCGGCTCGGATCAGACCATGTCGCTTGGTGCCCAGGTCTTCCACAAGCCAAAGTCCATGGCCGACGCCGAAAATCACTTGAGGACGTTATCGGGTAAAACCCATCGCCTGAACAGCGCCATCGCGCTTGCGCGGAACGGCGATATCATCTGGGAGCACGTGTCACACGCCGAGCTGACGGTGCGGGAACTCTCGCCCGATTTCATTCATCGGCATTTGAGCCGGGTCGGCGAGAAGGCGTTGTCGAGCGTTGGCGCCTATCAATTGGAGGGGGAGGGCATTCAGCTCTTCTCCAAAATCGAGGGCGACTACTTTACTATTGTGGGGCTGCCGATGCTGCCGCTCCTTCAGCAGCTGCGGGAATTGGGGGCGATCGATGGATGATTCACGTGAAACACTGGCTCCGAAAGCCTTCGTCACGGGCTATCCGGTCAAGCACTCCCGCTCGCCGCTGATCCACGGTCATTGGCTCCGTCAGCTTGGCCTTGCCGGCAGCTACCGCGCGCATGAAGTTTCCGTGGAGGATTTTCCGGCCTTCATCACCTCGCTGAAGGACGGTACCAGCGGCTTTGTCGGCGGCAACGTGACCATCCCGCACAAGGAACTGGCGTTCAAATCCGCGGATCGGCCGGATGAACTGTCGAAAGAGCTCGGTGCGTCCAACACCCTGTGGCTTCAAGATGGGTTGCTTCACGCGACCAATACCGATGGCCGGGGTTTCACGGCCAATCTCGATGAGCGTCATCTCGGTTGGGATCGTAGCGGCCGGGCTGTTATCCTCGGGGCGGGCGGCGCCAGCCGCGCCATCATCCAGGCCGTCCGCGATCGTGGTTTCAAGGAAATCCATGTCGTCAACCGCACCGTCGCCCGCGCACAGGAACTTGCCGATCGCTTCGGCGAGCGGGTTCACGCGCATCCGATGGCTGCACTTGGCGAGGTCATGCAGGGCGCCGGCCTCTTCATCAACACCACTTCGCTCGGCATGGATGGTGAAGCGGCCCCGCACATCGATTTTTCGCCTCTTGTGAAAGGGGCCGTCGTTACCGACATTGTCTATGTGCCGCTGAGGACGCCGCTTCTGGCGCAGGCCGAAGAGCAGGGTTTTGCCATCGTCGATGGTCTTGGCATGCTGTTGCATCAGGCCGTGCCGGGTTTCGAAAAGTGGTTCGGGAAACGCCCGGTCGTCGATGAAGCCCTGAGGGCCTTGATCGTCGCCGACATGGATAAACACAAATGATCAAAATCGGCCTCACCGGATCGATCGGGATGGGAAAATCGACCTCGGCGAAACTCTTCGCCGAAGCCGGCATCCCGGTAAATGATTCCGATGTGGTGGTGCATGATCTCTACAGCGGCGAAGCCGTTCCCCTCGTCGAAGCGGCTTTCCCGGGATCGATCAGGGACGGAATGGTCGACCGGCAGGAGCTTGGCCGAAAGCTCGCCGCCGATCCCTCCGGCTTCAAGCGGCTGGAAGCTATCGTCCATCCATTGGTTCGCGAGCGCGAGCACCTGTTTCTCGAAACTCAGCGACAAGCGGGCGCCGATATGGTGGTGCTCGATATTCCGCTGCTGTTCGAGACCGGTGGCGACAAAAGGGTGGACAAGATCGTCGTCGTCAGCTGCGATCCACAGATTCAAAGGCAGAGGGTGCTTGCCCGGCCGGGTATGACGGAGCAGAAATTCGAGATGATTCTCTCCCGCCAGACGCCGGATGCGGAAAAGCGGGCAGGTGCCGATTACGTCATCGATACCGGCGGCAGCATCGATGCGGCGCGCGAACAGGTAAAAGAGATCATAGCGGACCTGCGGCGCAAGCCGAAAGCCGATGCACCCGAAAGCGGAGAGCCCTGATGCGCGAGATCATTTTCGATACGGAAACCACCGGGCTGGACAACAGGGCAGACCGCATCATCGAAATCGGTGGCATCGAGCTCATCAACCATTTCCCGACCGGCAACACGCTGCATCTTTATATCAATCCAGGTGACCGCAAGGTTCATCCGGATGCGCTCGCCGTGCACGGCATCACCGACGAGTCGTTGAAGGACAAGCCGCCCTTTGCCGACGTCGTCGATCAGATCCTCGATTTCTTCGGCGATGCCAAGTGGATCGCGCACAACGCCACCTTCGACATGGGCTTCGTCAATGCCGAGTTCGCGCGGCTGGGACGGCCGCCGATCCTGCCCGATATGGTGATCGATACCCTGGCCATGGCGCGCCGCAAGCATCCGATGGGACCGAACTCGCTGGATGCGCTTTGCCGGCGCTACGGCATCGACAACTCCCACCGCACCCGGCACGGCGCGCTGCTCGACTCCGAACTGCTTGCCGAAGTCTATATCGAGATGATCGGTGGCCGGCAGACCGCACTCGGTCTCGGCAGCAGCAACGGTTCATCGGCGCGTTCCCGTCAGAACGATGATGCGGAGGACGTCGTCGCCGATATCTTCGTGCGGCCCGATCCTCTTCCGGGCAGGGTCAGTGAAGAAGAAGCGGCGGCGCATGCGGTACTGGTTGCCAAGCTCGGCGCGAAGGGAATCTGGTCCAAATATCGCATGTCCGAATAGGGATATCTTGAGGCACCAAAAGAAAATGCCCGGACATTGATCCGGGCATTTCTGTTTCCAGCAATGGAAAGAAGCGAAGCTTAGTTAGGAACAGCCGAAACCTGGGCGCGGGTCTGTTCTTCAGCCATGCGCTGCGTGAACATCTGCGCGAAATCGATCGGGTCGATCATCAGCGGCGGGAAGCCGCCATTGCGGGTGATGTCTGCAATGATCTGGCGTGCGAAGGGGAAGAGCAGGCGCGGGCACTCGATGAAGAGCAGCGGCAGCATGTGTTCCTGCGGGAAGCCGGTGACGCGGAAGACACCGCCATAAACCAGCTCGGTGTGGAAGAGAACGCGATCGCCGTCCTTGGCTTCGGCATTCAGCGTCAGCACGACGTCGAAATCCGAATCCGACAGCGGATTGGCGTTGACGTTAACATTGATATTGATGTCCGGAGCATTTTCCCGGGCCTGAAGCGAGCGCGGCGCACCCGGATTTTCAAAGGAAAGATCCTTGGTGTACTGAGCAAGGATGCTGAGGCTCGGGCTGGCAGCGCCGTTGCCGTTGGTCTCGTTGGCCATGGGGGTGTCCTCTCACGTCAATGGGTGTCGCCATCTAGCATTTCGAATTAGGGCTTACAACCCTTATGCCCCGGCGCTTTTTGAGCGCTGCGCTAGTCCTCGAGCCGCTTCTGGTCGGACCAGGGCGAGTTGCGCTTGGGTTCGCGATGAAAATCGGTTTCGTCGAGATCGACCACCGTTCCCTTGTTGCGCGGCTGAGCCTGCGGACCGTTGCCGGGTCCTGGCCCGCGGCGAAAGGCGCGGGAATTGCCGACGACGACAATGCGGTTGCGAAGGATTCTCCAGGCGATGCCGCGGACCGCGGGGATGAACAGCAACAGGCCGATAATGTCGGAGATGAAGCCAGGCAGCATCAGGAAGAAGGCCGCAATCACGATCATGGCGCCATGCACCATCTCACGGCCAGGATCACCGCCGTTGCGGCTCTCGGTCGAGATGCGCTGCAGAATGCCGATCCCCTGAATTCTCAGGAGCGCCGCACCGAGGATGGCGCTAAGGATCACCAATCCCAGCGTCGCCCAGACGCCAACCATCTTTCCGACGACGATAAAGCCGGCGATTTCCGCCAGCGGCATCAGAAAAACGAAGATAGGAAGAAGTGATAGGCGCATGGTACCGTGGTCCTGAATGCGGGTTTCTAGGCATAATCGTTAGTTGATCACGCATAATAAAGAAACTGGTCCGCTATTTGAATGATAGATCGATGCGGACTATATGGGGATTGAAACTTTAATTTTAACGGTGGTTCCGATACGAGATGGGTGCAAACGACTTTGTGACGATCTTTTTCCTGGTGGCAGCGGTGCTGATCTTCTTTCAGTTGCGCAGCGTCCTTGGCCGCCGCACGGGGAATGAGAAGCCGCCGCGCGATCTTTATAGCCCCACCGATGCGGCAAATGGTCAGACGGCGCCGGATGCCGGCAAGGTGGTGACCCTGCCACGTCGCGATGCGACCGAAGAGGAAGATCGTTTTGCCGCCATCGACGCCTTCACGCCGGCAGGCACGCCGCTGAATGATTCGCTGCGCGAGGTGAACAAGGCCGACCCCTCCTTCAATCCGAAGGAATTCGTCAATGGCGCCCGCATGGCCTACGAAATGATCGTCATGGCTTTTGCCGATGGCGACCGCAAGGCCCTGAAGGGGCTCTTGTCGCGGGAGGTCTATGACGGCTTCGATGCCGCCATCGCCGATCGCGAGGCCAAGGGCGAGAAAATCAAGTCGACCTTCGTTGGCATCGACAAGGCCGACATGCTCAGCGCCGAGATGAAGGGAACGGAAGTTTTCGTCACCATGCGCCTCGTCAGCCAGATGATTTCGGCAACCTACGACAAGGCCGATACGCTGATCGACGGCGATGCGGAGACCGTGGCTGAGATCAGCGATCTCTGGACCTTTTCCCGCGATACGCGCTCGCGCGATCCGAACTGGAAACTTGTGGCGACCGAATCCGAACAATGACGAGCCCATCGCAGCAATTCAGGCTGGAGCCGGCAACCTTCGCCGATCTGAAGGGCTGGGAGGATGATGATCCTTCCAGCCTTTTTCGTGCTATGAAGGACTGTCGGATCCATATTCGCGACCTGAAGCCCTATCGCACCGGTGCGGTGGGGCTAACCAGCAATGATCTCCTGGCGCTGCTTGATGCCGCCGAAGATCGTGAGCCGCAAGACGCTGCCGAGGCACGGGCTTTCTTCGAAGAGCACTGCCAGCCCTTCTTCATCCGCCGCAGCGATGGAGGCAATGGTTTTGTCACGGCGTTTTTCGAGCCGGAAATCGAGGTTTCCGCCACCCCGGATGAAGCCTACCGCTATCCGTTCTATCGCCGACCGGATGATCTGATCGACCTCGACGATAGCAACAGGCCTGCGGAACTCGATCCGTCTTACATGTTCGGTCGGCTTCGCGATGGCGTCGTCTCGGCCTATCCCGATCGTGGCGAGATCGATCGTGGCTATCTGAACGGCAAAGGTCTGGAGATCGCCTGGGCGAAATCCAGGGTCGATGTCTTCTTTGTGCATGTGCAGGGCGCCGCCAGGCTGCGCTATGCCGATGAACGCCTGGGTCGCATTACCTATGCCGCTAAGGCCGGCCATGCCTTCTCCGCAGTCGGCCGCTTGCTGATCGATCGTGGCTTGCTCGACCGCGCGACGATTTCGATGCAGACGATCCGCGACTGGCTCTATGCGCACCCGCAAGAGGTCGATGACGTCCTCGCACACAACAGATCCTATATTTTCTTCCGCGAGGCCGATGTCAGTGACGAGAGCCTGGGTCCGATCGCAGCCGCCAAGGTGCCGCTGGTATCAGGCCGTTCGCTGGCGGTGGACCGGCTGATCCATACGTTCGGCTTTCCTTTCTTCATCCGTTCGGAAAACCTGACCCATCTCGACGACGGCAGGCCGTTCGCCAGGTTGATGCTGGCGCTGGATACCGGTTCGGCGATCGTCGGGCCGGCCCGCGGGGATATTTTTACCGGCTCGGGCTATGACGCCGGTGAGCTTGCCGGCACCGTGCGCAATGACGCCGATTTTTATATACTCATTCCAAAGGCGGCGGCGCAGAGGTTTGGCTGATGGCCCCGGAACGAAAGGACAAGGAGCGCAAGCTCAGCACGGAGGACCGCATCCTCTGGGGCAGGGTCGCAAAAAGCGCCCGGCCGATGCCCGGCCGCATGGCCGATATGGAAGCCTTCGAAGCCGCATTGGCGGCTGAAGCGGAGAGCGAGGAAAAGGCACGCGCGGCTAAATCGGCAACGGCTGCAGCGCCGGCCGAGACGCAAAACGCAGCGACACCTGCAAAGCAGCCTTCCGGCAAGCATCATCAGCTCGAACGTCCGGTCAAACGCAAGATCGCCAAGGGGCGATTGGCGCTGGAAGCTCGTATCGACCTTCACGGCCTCATCCAGAGCGAGGCGCATGGCATGCTTCTGGATTTCCTTCTGCACGCTCATGGGCGGGGACTTCGCCATGTGCTCGTCATAACGGGCAAGGGCAGCTCCATGGGCAGCGAGGGCGCACTCAAGCGTGCCGTGCCGCTCTGGTTTTCCAAGCCGGAATTCCGCTTCCTGATTTCTTCTTACGAGACGGCGGCGCAACATCACGGCGGCGACGGTGCGCTCTATATTCGGCTGTCCCGGCCAAAGGGGGACAGACCTTGACCCCTTTCGGCGAAGCGGTGCGAAAACTGAGACTGCGCAAGGGCGTCTCGCAAAAGGAAATGGCGGCGGCGCTCAATGTGTCGCCGGCTTATTTATCCGCCTTAGAACACGGAAAGCGCGGCACGCCGACCTTCGATCTCCTGCAGCGCATCGCCGGATATTTCAACATTATCTGGGATGAAGCCGAGGAATTGTTCCTGGTGGCGCGCTTTTCCGACCCGCGTATCGTCGTCGATACATCGGGACTGGCGCCCGAATATACGGCTTTCGTCAACCGACTGGCGGGCAAGATTCGCAATCTTGACGCCGCCACCATCAAAGAGCTATCCCAGCTTCTCGAAAATGGCGGAAAATCAGGCTGAAAAGCGCCGTAATCCCCTGTTTTATACCTGATTTCGGGGCCTTCCGTTTGGAAGTTCGGGGTGAAACATCCTATATTCAGGGCAAGAAAAACCGCTGATTCGGCAGCAATCGGCGAGATTCTCTAAACACTGGAAAGACTTCAATAAAATGACCGATATAACCGAAAACGGCGGCAGCGCCGAATATGGCGCAGACAGCATCAAGGTTCTCAAGGGCCTTGACGCCGTGCGCAAGCGTCCAGGGATGTATATCGGTGATACGGATGACGGCTCGGGCCTGCATCACATGGTCTACGAAGTCGTCGACAATGCCATTGACGAAGCGCTCGGCGGTTATGCTGACATCGTGACGGTAACGCTCAATCCCGACGGTTCGGTCACGGTCACGGACAATGGCCGCGGCATTCCTACGGCTATTCACAGCGGGGAAGGTGTTTCGGCGGCTGAAGTCATCATGACCCAGCTTCATGCAGGCGGTAAGTTCGACCAGAATTCCTACAAGGTTTCCGGTGGTCTGCACGGCGTCGGTGTCTCTGTCGTCAACGCACTTTCGGTCTGGCTGCGCCTGAAGATCCGCCGTCATGGCAAGATCCATGAGATGAGCTTCACCCACGGCGTCGCCGATGCGCCGCTGAAGGAAACCGGCGATGCCGGTGATGCTACCGGCACGGAAGTCAGCTTCATGCCGAGCTCCGAAACCTTCACCATGACGGAATTCGACTATGGCACGCTGGAGCATCGCCTGCGCGAGCTGGCCTTCCTGAATTCCGGTGTTCGTATCCTTTTGACCGACAAGCGTCATTCCGACATCAAGCAGGAAGAGATGCTCTATGACGGCGGCCTGGAAGCTTTCGTTTCCTATCTCGACCGCGCCAAGAAGCCGTTGGTTCAAAAGCCGGTGTCGATCCGCAGCGAGAAGGACGGTATCACCGTCGAGGTCGCCATGTGGTGGAACGACAGCTATCACGAAAACGTGCTCTGCTTCACCAACAACATCCCGCAGCGCGACGGCGGCACGCATATGGCCGGCTTCCGCGCCGCGCTGACGCGCCAGATCACCTCCTACGGCGAATCATCCGGCATCACCAAGAAAGAAAAGGTGACGCTGACGGGTGATGACTGCCGCGAAGGTCTGACGGCGGTTCTGTCGGTCAAGGTTCCCGATCCGAAATTTTCCTCGCAGACCAAGGACAAGCTGGTTTCCTCCGAAGTCCGCCCGGTGGTCGAAAGCCTCGTCAACGAAGCGCTCGGCACCTGGCTCGAGGAGCATCCGACCGATGCAAAGGTGCTGGTGGGCAAGGTCGTCGAAGCGGCGGCTGCCCGCGAAGCTGCCCGCAAGGCGCGTGAGTTGACCCGGCGCAAGGGCGCACTCGACATCGCCTCGCTGCCCGGCAAGCTGGCAGACTGCTCCGAGCGCGATCCCGCCAAGTCCGAAGTCTTCCTCGTCGAGGGTGATTCGGCCGGTGGTTCCGCCAAGCAGGGCCGTTCGCGCGAAAACCAGGCGATCCTGCCGCTGCGCGGCAAGATCCTCAATGTCGAACGCGCCCGTTTCGACAAGATGCTGTCGAGCCAGGAAATCGGCACGCTGATCACCGCGCTTGGTACCGGCATCGGCAAGGACGAATTCAACGCCGACAAGCTGCGTTACCACAAGATCATCATCATGACGGACGCCGACGTCGACGGCGCCCATATCCGCACCCTGCTGCTGACCTTTTTCTTCCGCCAAATGCCCGATCTCATCGAGCGCGGCCATCTCTACATCGCCCAGCCGCCGCTCTATAAGGTGACGCGCGGCAAGTCGGTGCAGTATCTGAAGGACGAGAAGGCGCTGGAAGAATATCTGATCGGGCAGGGTCTCGACGATGCCAGCTTGCACCTGGGTAACGGCGAAGTACGTGCCGGCCAGGATCTGCGCGAGGTTATCTACGATGCATTGCGCCTGCGCACGCTGATCGACAACCTGCATTCGCGCTATAACCGCGATGTCGTGGAGCAGGCTGCAATTGCCGGCGCGCTCAATGCCGAGGTGGTCAGCGACCCGACCCGGGCCGCGGTTCTCGTTGATGACGTTGCCAAGCGGCTCGATATCATCGCCGAGGAAACCGAACGCGGCTGGAGCGGTGCGGTGACCGGCGAGGGCGGTTTGCGCTTCGAGCGCGTGGTGCGCGGCGTCAAGGAAGTGGTTTCTCTCGACATGGCGCTGATTGGCTCGCAGGATGCACGCCTCATCGACCAGCTCGGTGCCCGACTGAAGGAAACCTACGACCTGCCGCCGAAGCTTATGCGCCGCGATGGACAGACCGAGATTTCCGGACCGCGCAAGCTGCTGGAAACGATTTTCGCTGTCGGCCGCAAGGGTCTGACCATGCAGCGCTATAAGGGCCTTGGCGAGATGAATGCCGAACAGCTCTGGGAAACGACGCTTGATCCGAACGTGCGCTCGCTGCTGCAGGTCAAGGTTCCGGATGCGACCGATGCCGATGGCTTGTTTGCCCGGCTCATGGGCGATGAAGTCGAGCCCCGGCGCGAGTTCATTCAGGACAATGCCCTGAACGTCGCCAATCTCGACATCTGATTGTTTTCTTCAGACATGAAAAGGCCCGCCGAAAGTTTCGGCGGGCCTTTTGCTTTTCTATCAATTACTTGGCGATGAACGTGCCGTTGAAGGCGAGTTCCGAGAGCGGCTTGCGCTGGCTCGGTACTTCACGCTCGCGCAGCTTTTCCGGAAGCAGGCTCTTGTCGCCGACCTTGCCGATTGCGACGGCGGCTTCGACGCGGAAACCATCGGGAATCCCGAGAACCTCATAGGACTTCTCGACATGGAAACCAGTCATGCCGTGTGCTTCGTAGCCGGCTAGATGTGCCTGGATCGCCAGGAAGCCCCAGGCGCTTCCCGCATCGAACGAATGGCTGTAGCTGGGTTTCTGTTCGGCGGAGCCGAGCTCGCCATTATGGGTGCGGGAGATGACGAAAAGCAGCGCGGATGCGGATTTCACCCAGCCTTGATTGAACTCGACCAGGACGCTGAGAAACTTCTCCCAATGCTCCGAGCCGCGCAGCGCGTAGAGAAAACGCCAGGGCTGCAGGTTCGAGGCCGACGGCGCCCAATGGGCTGCTTCCAGAATGGTCAGCAGATCCGCTTCCAGGATCGTCTCGTCGGTAAAGGCGCGGGGTGACCAGCGATCGAGAAAGAGCTTGTCGATCGGATATTGCGATTCGCGGTTATTGCTTGAGGTCATGGGGCTTCTTTCTTTCGGAGGGAGCCAGCTGCAAATTGCCGGAAACGGAAGGCCGGCTGGCGATAAACATGGGGATGAGGAACCTATGGGTTGGCCGCATCGGCGGTCCAGGCGATGTCGAGCTCTTCTCGGAAGGCAAAGCGCTTGAGATGATCGGCGACGACAGCCTGCATGCGTTCGAGATCTTCGGACTTCTCGACGTTCAACGTCATGATCAGGCTGGTGGCGTTTGCTGCCAATCCCAGAGATGACTCCGGGCTGAAAGGCACCTTGCCCGCGGCTTCGTTGAATTCCACCTCAAATCGATGGCTCCAGTGCTTGCAGAGCTGCTGCAGGTAGCGACTGGCGTGATCGGTTCTGACGGTGGAAACGGATTTTGCCATGGGATGCTCCGAGGAACTTGATCATGAAACGCAGGTTTTCATACATAGAGGCATCTTCACGCGCCAGGTAGACAGTCTGTTTCAAGTTTACGTTATTCCGGCAGAATTCTATTCCGCTATGCTGTCGCCATAAAGAAACGCGCGCGTTCGGAGATGAAACCTTGCTGGTAAACGGGACATGGACAGAAGACTGGCAGCCGGTCCAGGCCAAGGATGAAAAAGGCGGCTTCGTTCGCCAGACATCCAGTTTTCGCAATTGGGTGACGCCGGACGGCCGGCCGGGCCCGACAGGCGAGGGTGGCTTCAAGGCAGAGGCTGGCCGGTATCATCTCTATGTCGCGCTGATCTGTCCCTGGGCATCGCGCACGCTGATCGGCCGCAAGCTCAAGGGCCTGGAAGAGGTCATCTCCGCCTCCATCGTCGAGCCGGCGCTATCCAAGCAGGGCTGGCGCTTCGGCGACTATCCCGGCGCGACGGATGACCCGATCAACGGCGCCACCTACATGCACGAGATTTACACGAAGGCCGATCCGCTTTTCACCGGCCGGGCAACGGTGCCGGTCCTGTGGGACAAGCGGGCCGGCACGATCGTCAACAATGAGTCGTCGGACATTCTGCGCATGCTGAATGATGGTTTCGGCGATCTCGCCCGCAACGACATCGATCTTTATCCGGCTGAAAAGCGCGGGGATATCGACAGCTTCAATGCACGGATATACCCGGCCCTCAACAATGGCGTTTATCGCACTGGTTTCGCGACGACACAGATTGCCTATGAGGAAGCGTTTCGCGAGGTGTTCGATTGCCTCGATTGGGTGGAAACCCAGCTGGAAGGCAAGAAATTTCTCTTCGCCGACAAACCGACCGAAAGCGATATCAGGCTGTTCGTCACGCTCGTTCGCTTCGATCTGGCCTATCACGGCCTCTTCAAATGCAATCTCCGCCGACTGTCGGACTACGCTAATCTTCAGTCTTTCTGCCGGCGCATGCTCGATTGGCCGGGTATTGCCGAGACGGTGAATTTCGACCATATCAAGCGCGGCTACTACTCCATATCAACGCTCAACCCCACTGGCATCGTGCCGCTCGGGCCGGCGCTGGACGAGCTGTTCTGATACTCGACCACCTTCCAAAACCCGTCTAAGGTCCACCTCGCTTTGATGGAATAGGGAGGACCGTCATGAATTGGGAGGAGTTCCGGCAGTGGTCGGAGAAGGCGGCAAATTGGGGTGCGGACTACCGCGCCTCGCTTCGCGACAGGCCGGTGCGACCAAGGACGGCCCCTGGCGAAATAGCGGCGCACATTGCGGATTCCCCACCGGAATCTGGCGAAGCCATGGAGGATATCTTCAAGGATTTTGAGGATATCCTCGTGCCCGGCATGACGCATTGGCAGCATCCGCGTTTCTTCGCCTATTTCCCTGCCAATGCGGCTCCGGTCTCCGTTATCGCCGAATATCTGGTCAGCGCCATCGCCGCCCAATGCATGCTCTGGCAGACCTCGCCCTCCGCCACCGAGCTGGAGACCAAGGTTGTCGATTGGCTGCGCCAGGCCCTCGGCCTTCCCGAGAGCTTCACCGGCGTCATCCAGGATTCCGCCTCGACCGCAACCCTTGCCGCTGTTCTGGTTATGCGCGAGAGGGCGCTGGACTGGCAGGGCAACAGCCGCGGCCTTGCGGTCAACAAGGCGGTGCGGATCTATTCGACCGACCAGGTCCATACATCCATCGACCGTGCCATCTGGATCTCCGGCGTCGGCGCGGAGAACCTGGTGCGCATCCCTTCCGGCGGCCCCAACAAAGCCATGGATCCGCAGGCGCTTGCCGCCGCCATAGAGCATGACCGCGCCGCTGGACTGCTGCCGGCCGGCGTCATCGCCTGCGTCGGCGGCACCAGCGTCGGTGCCTGCGACGACATTGCCGCCGTCGTCGATGTCGCCCATGCAAACGGGCTCTACGTGCATGTCGATGCCGCCTGGGCGGGTTCGGCGATGATTTGCCCGGAATTCCGCGAACTTTGGCAGGGCGTGGAACGCGCCGATTCCGTCGTCTTCAACCCGCATAAATGGCTCGGCGCGCAGTTCGATTGCTCCGTCCAGTTTGTGCGCGAGCCGGAGACGTTGGTGCGCACGCTGGCGATCCAGCCGGAATATCTGCGCACGCACGGTCATGACGGCATCATCAACTATTCCGAATGGTCGGTGCCGCTCGGCCGCCGCTTCCGGGCGCTGAAGCTCTGGTTCCTGCTGCGCTATCACGGGCTGGAAGGACTGCGGACGATGATCCGCAACCATGTCGCCTGGTCGCAGAATCTGGCTAAGCGCCTGGCGGCAGAACCCGATTTCGAAATCGTCACAGAGCCTTTCCTGTCGCTGTTTTCGTTCGATCACAATGCACCCGCCGGCATCGATCAGGAAAGCCACACCCAGCGCGTCATCGCCGCCATCAACAATGATGGCCGCATCTATCTGACGCAGACCCGCGTTGCCGGTCGTCTGGTTATTCGCTTTCAGGCCGGACAGTTCGAGGCAACGGCCGCGGATATCGACACGGCGTTTGAGGTTATCGTCGAAATCGCCAGGTCATTACATCAATCCTAGAAAGACTGTTGTTCCGGTGCCGCAAGCCAAGGCATGCTATGCTCTTCGAAATCGATTGGTGACACTGGTGAATAATTCGTTCATATATGGTGGAAACAATCTTATCTTTGGAAATGCAGGGAAGGAAAATCTATGAAATTGTTGCGTGTTGGCGAAGCCGGCAAGGAAAAGCCGGCGCTTCTGGATAGTGATGGCAAGATCCGCGATCTCTCGGCCCATGTCGCCGATATCGGTGGTGAGGCGATTTCGCCCGCAGGTCTCGCGAAGATCGCAGCGCTCGATCCGAAGAGCCTACCGGAATTGGCCGAAGGCCGTCTTGGCGCCTGCGTCGCCGGCACCGGCAAATTCATCTGCATCGGCCTGAACTTCTCCGACCACGCTGCCGAAACCGGCGCCACCGTGCCGCCGGAGCCGATCATCTTCATGAAGGCGACCTCGGCCATCGTCGGCCCGAACGACAATGTCCTGATCCCGCGCGGCTCTGAAAAGACCGATTGGGAAGTCGAGCTTGGCGTTGTCATCGGCAAGACGGCGAAATATGTCAGCGAGGCCGACGCTCTCGATTATGTCGCCGGTTACTGCGTCTCCCACGACGTGTCCGAGCGCGCCTTCCAGACCGAGCGTTCGGGCCAGTGGACCAAGGGCAAGTCCTGCGACACCTTCGGTCCGATCGGCCCCTGGCTCGTCACCAAGGACGAGGTTGCCGATCCGCAGAACCTCGGCATGTGGCTGAAGGTCAACGGCAAGACGATGCAGAATGGTTCCACCAAGACCATGGTCTATGGCGTCGCTTTCCTCGTTTCCTATCTCAGCCAGTTCATGTCGCTGCATCCGGGCGATGTCATCTCCACCGGCACGCCTCCCGGCGTCGGCATGGGCATGAAGCCGCCGCAATATCTGAAGCCGGGCGATGTCGTCGAACTCGGCATGGAAGGCCTCGGCAGCCAGCGCCAGACTTTCCAGGCCGATGCCTGAGGCCTCGGGCTCAGGAACTTTAACCTTTTGAGATCATTCTTGATGCCGGAGAATCGCTTCTCCGGCATTTTTTATAGGTAGAGCCATCAGTATTTATGTTGCTCTGCAGCAAAAACTGCTAGGCTGGATAGTAAGAGCTTAAAGAATGACTATCGCGCCGAGGAGCCGTGATCATTCCGCTGCGCAGCGCAACTGGAGGAGCGTTGCAATGAAGGCAGCGATACGCGAGGCGCGTAGGTTTTGAAAATCATGTGATTTGCGAGTGCGCGTGCCCGCATTTCGAAAGGTAACGCCCCCATGTTTTATCAGTTTTACGAACTCAACCATGCCGCTCTCGCACCTTTTCGCGCTGCGGCCGACATGATGCGCCTGGCCTATGCCAACCCGCTTAATCCGCTGTCGCATACCATGCTCGGGCGCACGCTGACGGCAAGCCTCGAAGTGTTCGAGCGCACCACCCGGCGCTACGGCAAGCCGGAATTCGGCCTTCATGACACGCAGATCGAAGGCAAGCCGGTCTCGGTGCATGAAAAGATCGTCTGGAAGAAGCCTTTCTGCAATCTCATCCGTTTCGAGCGCAGCCTGCCTGCCGGTCATGCCGCCGATCCCCGCATCCTGATCGTTGCGCCGATGTCCGGCCACTATGCGACGCTGCTGCGCGGCACCGTGGAAGCCCTTCTGCCGGGCGCCGATGTCTACATCACCGACTGGATCGATGCTCGCATGGTGCCGATGACCGAGGGCACCTTCGATCTGGAAGACTATATCGATTACGTCATCGAGATGCTGCATCACCTCGGCCCGGATACGCATGTCGTTGCCGTCTGCCAGCCGTCTGTGCCGGTTTTGGCCGCTGCCGCCGTGATGGAAGCCGCCGGCGATCCGCTGGCGCCTGCGTCGATGACGCTGATGGGCGGTCCGATCGACACACGCATCAATCCGACGGCCGTCAACCAGCTCGCCAAGGACAAGCCGCTGGAATGGTTTGCCGATAACGTCGTCATGAACGTGCCTTGGCCGCAGCCGGGCTTCCTGCGTCCGGTCTATCCCGGCTTCCTGCAGCTTTCCGGCTTCATGTCGATGAACCTTGACCGGCATATGATCGCGCAGAAGGATTTTTTCGTGCATCTCGTCAAGAATGACGGCGAGCCGGCCGAGAAGCACCGCGATTTCTACGACGAATATCTGGCTGTCATGGATCTGACGGCGGAATTCTATCTGCAGACGGTCGATCAGGTTTTCATCAAGCATGCACTGCCCAAGGGCGAACTCATGCATCGCGGCCAGCTCGTCGATCCCTCCGCCATCCGCAACGTCGCGCTGCTCACGGTCGAAGGCGAGAACGACGATATTTCCGGCGTCGGCCAGACGCAGGCGGCACAGACCATCTGCACCAATATCCCCGATCATATGCGCATGCACTATCTGCAGCCCGATGTCGGCCACTACGGCGTCTTCAACGGCTCGCGTTTCCGCCGCGAGATCGCGCCGCGCATTCTCGCCTTTGCCCGCGAGCATGCCCGCACCGGCCGTCCGGTTGTCAAGCGGGTGATCAAGGGCGGTAAATCCGCCTGAACGCACGGAAAGTCAAATAGATACAGCGACTTGGCGGCTCGACAACGCATCGAGCCGCTCCAGCAGCGCAAACTATTAGCTTTTGTTGAATTATCCGCGCTGATTCAAGCACTTGTCGGATTTCACCTCAAGATGCCATTGAAGGCTCACGAAGAGGTTACCATCTCGATTCCAGCGGTACCGCAGATGATCGGGCCGTTTACCGCGCCGCGCGTCCTTTGAACGCGCTGAGATGCTGTAGAGATTTAAAAACCGCGCAGAACCCTTACCATCGATCGGTGTCGGTCGAGGGGGCGATGCGCCGTGCGAGGACACCTTACGATGAACCAATCTGCATTGCTTCGCCCGGATTGGACTCCGGCTACCATTGCCCTCATGGTCCTTGGCTTCGTGGTCTTTTGGCCCCTCGGCTTTGCCATGCTCGCCTATATTCTCTTCGGGGAACGTCTGCGGGATTTCAAACGGGATGTGAATGAAAGGGCCGACGGCGTGTTTGCCGGCTGTGGCCGTCGTCGCGGCCGCAACCGTCACTCTTTCTCCACCGGCAACGTCGCCTTCGACGACTGGCGCAAGGCCGAACTTGAACGCCTTGAGGAGGAACGCCGCAAGCTCGACGAGATGCGCGCCGACTTCGACGGCTATGTCCGCGAGCTGCGCCGCGCCAAGGACCAGGATGAGTTCGACCGCTTCATGCGCGAGCGCAACAGCGTCAAGCGCAACGACAACAATGGCGGCCCGGCAACGGAATTCCAGACGCCGTGACCTCTAGGCCTTCAATATAATTAATCGAAACCGGCATCATCAGGTGCCGGTTTTTCTTTGCCCGATATCAGCCCGAATCGTATAAAACTGCTTCCATGTTTCCGCTTCTATCCCGATCACGAAGATCTCCAGCCAAGCCGCCCGCGCCGGAAACGCGCACCTTGGACATTGCTGGCCGTCTGATGCCCTTGACCATTCGCCAGCATGAGCAGGCGACGCGGATCACGCTCAGGATCGAGCCCGGCGGCCGGGCGCTGAAGATGACCATTCCGCGCGGTCTTGCCGCCCGTGAGGTCAATGCCTTCCTTGACCGGCACCAGGGCTGGCTCCTGACCAAGCTCGCCAAATTCACCACGGATAGTGGCCTGCGCAGCGGCGGCGAAATCCTTCTGCGCGGCGTGCGCCACCGGATCGAGCATACCGGCACCGTGCGCGGCCTGACCGAAGTGGTGACCGTGGATGGCCTGCCGGTGTTGCGCGTCAGCGGCCTGCCCGAACATGCCGGCCGCCGCATCGCGACGTTCCTGAAGAAGGAAGCGCGCGCCGATCTGGAAAGGCTTGTGGCGGTACACGCCGGAGCAATCCGCGCCACGGTCTCTTCCATCACCATGAAGGATACCCGCAGCCGCTGGGGCTCCTGCTCGTCGCAGGGAAACCTCAGCTTCTCCTGGCGCATCGTCATGGCACCGCCACTGGTGATCGACTATCTCGCCGCCCATGAGGTCGCGCACTTACGTGAAATGAACCACGGCCCACGCTTCTGGGCACTCTGCCGCAAGCTCTGCCCCGACATGGACGAGGCCAAGGCCTGGCTAAAGCGCCACGGCAGCCAGCTGCATGCGATCGATTTTGACTAGATTAAGCTGATAGCCGAATTCAGTATTTGATAATTCAGCTGGATGGCGATGTTCTTGCATTATCGATTCTCATCGGAGCGTTTGCCTCGATAATACGATTACAAAAAAAGGAAAAAGTTCGCTATTAGCGAATAAAATTCTTGCGACACACGAAATCATCGTCTATGTATTGTTCATCGAATGCTGCAAGGGGATAACCATCACTCTCTGAGGCTCCGCGAGGAGCCTCGTGGAAGGCGAAAACCTTCTGATTTCCGGCCGGCAGGTGCATGGCACGTGACGGCAGGGGCGTGCCCCGATGGCGGGGCACGCCAGTACACGCAGGGTCTAACGTTCTCGCCCCGCTTTCCAAGCCTTGATGGCGCTCCGGCAATTCCGCTGGGGTGGTTTGGAAAGGACAAAATCGATGGAGACATCGAAGCATATCGATCGAGAACGACGGCGGACGAAACTGAAGACTCGGAGGAGTTGGTTTAAAATCTTGCTCAGTCCGAAGACGGTAACGTGTTTGATAACACTAGGAAGGCTTATCGCTTATGTCGTGTGGCTCTACACTGTGATTATCAAAATCTTACGGGAGTAGCCGCCGCCCTGTTTTGTATCAACAGGAGGCATCAATGTTAAACGAAGCCCTTCGCCTGATCCGTGTTTTTCACGATATCAAGCAGAATGAGGCGGCGCAGAAGCTTGGAATATCGAAGTCCTATTTGTCAGAGATTGAAAAAGGTCACAAAGAACCATCTCTCGATCTACTCAGAAAATACGAAGCAGCCTTCGACATCCCCGCATCGTCGATCATGTTCTTTTCCGAAAATTTGGGTAAATCCCCGGCCAAGGAAAGAGCTCGGACATTCGTGGCGTCGAAAATCATCAATATGATGAGATTTATAGAAGAGCGTTCGGAGCGAGCACATGAGGAATGAGCACAAGGCTTATCCGCTTCATCAGTCGCCGTTGTTTAAACTCACGACTAAAAAACGCCTCGCTGCACTTCTCGAGCTTTCTGTTAGTGAGATGCAGTTGTTGGCAAAGAGCGCTAATGCACTCTATTCAGAGTTTGATGTGCCGAAAAAATCTGGTGGCCTGCGCGGAGTGGAGAATCCACGTCGCCAACTTAAAATGGTCCAGGCAAGAGTTGCACGTCTCTTGGGACGGATCGCACCGCCAGATTATCTGTTTTGTCCTGTTAAGGGTCGTTCGTATGTGATGAACGCTGCCCAGCACTTGGGGCAGCCTGTCGTCCATTGTCTCGATATTAGGAAATACTTTCCGAATACCTCTTCGCGCCGCATCTACTGGTTTTTCCATAGCGTCATGAAATGTGAGACCGACGTCGCTGGAATTCTAGCGAAGCTTGCGACCTATCAAGGGCATTTGCCGACCGGCAGCCCGTTAAGCCCCATAATGGCATTCTTTGCCCACTACGATGTGTGGGAAATCATAGCAGGTTACTGTAAAGCGCATAGCTATCACCTAACGGTTTACATTGATGATGTGACCATCTCAGGTATATCGGTGTCTCCAAGCGTACTTTGGGACATAAAGCGCGCGATCCATCGCGCAGGGTTACGATATCACAAAGAGAAGCACTTTATTGGTCGACCCTCGGAGATTACGGGAGTAATCGTGCATGGCGATCGGCTCTTGGTTCCCAATCGTCAGCTCAAAAAACTTCGTGAGCTTCAACATGATCTTAGACAACCCCTACCACCGGCTGCTGAAAGTGGTCTGCGTGAGAGATTAGCAGGGCTTAAAGGGCAAATATCGCAGATCGCTGCTGCATAGCAGTCGCACATGGGATTCTCATATATGACAGTGGCGATCGTGATACCAAAAATCCCGCCAACGTCGCCTTTAGGCTCGACTCTTTTGAAATTTCATGTCACTCCGCTGCCATGAACCCCGATGTCAAAATTTGTGGCTTGAAGACGCCGGAAGCGGTGGATCGTGCGCTTGAGCGCGGTGCTACCCATATCGGCTTCATCTTCTTCGAGAAGAGCCCGCGCTATATCGAGCCCGATCTGGCCGGCCAGCTGGCCGAGCGTGCGCGCGGCAAGGCAAAGGTTGTGGCCGTCACGGTCAATCCCACCAATGACGATCTCGATGAGATCATGGCGCTGGTGCGGCCGGATCTATTGCAGCTCCATGGCAATGAAAGCCCAGAGCGTGTGCTGACCATCAAGGCGGTGCATAATGTCCCCGTCATGAAGGCCATGTCGGTGCGCGACGCTGACGATCTGAAGCGGGTGGAATCCTATATAGGCATTGCTGACCGCTTCCTGTTCGACGCCAAGCCACCTGTCGGCTCCGAGTTGCCGGGTGGAAACGGCGTGTCCTTCGATTGGAGCCTGATGAGCTGGCTCGACGATCGGGTTGACTACATGCTGTCCGGCGGCGTCAACAAGGATAATGTCGCCCTGGCGCTGGCGTCCACCAAGGCCACGGGCATCGATCTTTCCTCCGCCGTCGAAAGCGCGCCGGGCGTGAAGGATCTGGGCAAGATCGACCAGTTTTTCGACGCTTTTGCAGAAGCATGCCTGCCGGAACCGGCAGCAGGGAGTTAGAGAGTGAACCAGACGCCAAAACCCAATTCCTTCCGCTCCGGCCCCGATGAGGACGGTCGTTTCGGCATTTACGGTGGTCGTTTCGTTGCCGAAACGTTGATGCCGCTGATCCTGGATCTGCAGGAGGAATGGGCGAAGGCGAAGGACGATCCGGCCTTCCAGGCGGAGTTGAAATCGCTCGGCACGCATTATATCGGCCGCCCGAGCCCGCTTTATTTCGCCGAGCGCCTGACGGCCGAGCTTGGCGGCGCCAAGATCTATTTCAAGCGCGAAGAGCTGAACCACACCGGCTCGCACAAGATCAACAATTGCATCGGCCAGATCCTGCTCGCCAAGCGCATGGGCAAGACCCGCATCATCGCTGAAACCGGCGCCGGCCAGCATGGTGTTGCTTCGGCAACGGTTGCCGCCCGCTTCGGCTTGCCCTGCGTCGTCTACATGGGCGCAACGGACGTTGAGCGCCAGGCGCCGAACGTCTTCCGCATGAAGCTGCTGGGCGCTGAGGTCATTCCGGTAACGGCCGGCAGCGGCACGCTGAAGGACGCCATGAACGAGGCTCTTCGTGACTGGGTCACCAATGTCGACGACACCTATTATCTGATCGGCACGGCTGCCGGCCCGCATCCCTATCCGGAAATGGTTCGCGATTTCCAGGCCGTCATCGGCACGGAAGCTCGAGCGCAGATCCTGGAGGCCGAAGGCCGCCTGCCGGATCTCGTCATCGCGGCTGTCGGCGGCGGTTCGAATGCAATCGGCATCTTCCACCCATTCCTCGATGACGAGAGCGTCAAGATTGTCGGCGTCGAAGCCGGCGGCAAGGGCCTTCAGGGCGACGAGCACTGCGCCTCGATCACCGCCGGTTCGCCCGGCGTGCTGCATGGCAACCGTACCTACCTGCTGCAGGATGGCGACGGCCAGATCAAGGAAGGGCATTCGATTTCGGCAGGTCTCGACTATCCCGGAATCGGCCCCGAGCATTCCTGGCTCAACGATATCGGCCGCGCCGAATATGTGCCGATCATGGACCATGAGGCTCTTGAAGCCTTCCAGACGCTGACGCGCCTCGAAGGCATCATTCCGGCGCTGGAGCCAAGCCATGCGCTCGCCGAAGTGATCAAGCGCGCCCCGAAAATGGGCAAGGACGAGATCATCCTGATGAACCTCTCCGGCCGCGGCGACAAGGATATCTTCACCGTCGGCAAGATTCTGGGAATGTGAGTTAGACGCCATGACCGTACGTATGGATAAACGCTTCGCCGCTCTGAAGGCTGAAGGCCGCCCGGCACTCGTCACCTATTTCATGGGCGGCGATCCCGATTACGACACCTCGCTCGGCATCATGAAGGCGCTGCCGGAAGCCGGCGCCGACGTCATCGAGCTCGGCATGCCCTTTTCCGATCCCATGGCCGACGGCCCGGCGATCCAGCTTGCCGGCCAGCGTGCGCTGAAGGCCGGCCAGACACTGAAGAAGACGCTGCAGCTCGCTACCGATTTCCGCAAGGTGGACGCCGATACGCCGATCGTGCTGATGGGCTATTACAATCCGATCTATATCTACGGCGTCGAAAAGTTCCTCGATGATGCCATCGCTGCCGGTATCGACGGCCTGATCGTTGTCGATCTGCCGCCGGAAATGGATGACGAGCTCTGCATTCCCGCCATCAACAAGGGCATCAACTTCATCCGCCTGGCGACGCCGACCACGGATGAGAAGCGCCTGCCGGCGGTTCTGAAGAACACGTCCGGTTTCGTCTATTATGTCTCGATGAACGGCATCACCGGTTCGGCCCTGCCGGATCCGTCGCTGGTGTCCGGCGCCGTACAGCGCATCAAGCAGCACACGGATCTGCCGATCTGCGTCGGCTTCGGCGTCAAGACGGCCGAACATGCCAAGGTCATCGGCGGCTCTGCGGACGGCGTCGTCGTCGGCACCGCCATCGTCAACCAGATCGCCACCAGCCTGACCAAGGATGGCAAGGCGAGCGCCGACACCATCCAGGCCGTCGCGACGCTCGTCCGCGGACTGTCAACGGGAACGCGCTCCGCGCGCCTTGTTGCTGCCGAATAATGTTCCCATATAGCCTCTCTTCAATCGTTGCGGATTGAAGAAAAGGCCTATGGGCATTAGGTGGTGACTACGATATCGATTGATATGGTCGATTAGGAGTTTCGAATTGAACTGGATCACGAATTACGTTCGCCCGCGGATCAACTCCATGCTGGGCCGTCGCGAGGTTCCCGAGAATCTCTGGATCAAGTGCCCGGAGACCGGCGAGATGGTCTTCCACAAGGATCTGGAAGACAATAAGTGGGTCATCCCCGCCTCCGGTTTCCACATGAAGATGCCGGCCAAGGCCCGCCTTGCCGATCTCTTCGACAATGGCGACTATGAAGCCCTGCCGCAGCCCAAGGTGGCGCAGGACCCGCTGAAGTTCCGCGACTCGAAGAAATATACCGATCGTCTGAAGGACAGCCGCGTCAAGACGGAGCAGGAAGACACGATCCTTTCCGGCGTCGGCAAGGTTCGCGGCGTCAAGCTCGTTGCCGTCGTGCACGAATTCAATTTCATGGGCGGTTCGCTCGGCATTGCCGCCGGCGAGGCCATCGTCAAGGCGTTCGAGCGTGCGATTTCCGAGAAATGCCCGCTGGTCATGTTCCCGGCTTCTGGCGGCGCGCGCATGCAGGAAGGCATCCTCTCGCTGATGCAGCTGCCGCGCACCACGGTTGCCGTCGACATGCTGAAGGAAGCAGGCCAGCCCTATATCGTCGTTCTCACCAATCCGACGACCGGCGGCGTCACCGCTTCCTACGCCATGCTTGGCGACATTCACCTGGCTGAGCCGGGTGCGGAAATCTGCTTTGCCGGCAAGCGCGTCATCGAACAGACGATCCGCGAGAAGCTGCCGGAAGGGTTCCAGACCTCGGAATACCTGCTGGAGCACGGCATGGTCGATATGGTCATCAAGCGCCATGATATTCCGGACACGCTCGCGACGCTCCTGAAGATCCTGACCAAGGCGCCGGCAAACGATGTGTCCGCCAAGAGCAAGAATGGCGCTGCGCTGGCGGTAGCCGTAAGCGCCTGATATCATCGAAGGCCGAAAGGCGGAGGTGCGGGATGACGGCTATGGATCAATCCGCAACGAGCGAGGCAGCCCGGGAAATCGAAAAGCTGATGGGGCTGCACCCCAAAGGCTTCGATCTCTCTTTGGAGCGGATAACCCGGCTGCTCGATGTTCTCGGCAATCCTCACAGGAAATTGCCGCCGGTGATCCATGTCGCCGGCACTAATGGCAAGGGATCGGTGACGGCCTTCTGTCGTGCCCTGCTTGAAGCCGGCGGCTATAGCGTCCACGTTCATACCTCGCCGCATCTTGTCAATTGGCACGAGCGGTACCGTATCGGCGTCAAGGGCGGACGCGGTGCGCTCGTCGGCGATGCTGTTTTTGCCGATGTGCTCCGGCGCATTGCCGAGGCCAATGATGGCCAGAAGATTACCGTCTTTGAAATCCTGACGGCCGCGACCTTCCTGCTCTTTGCTGAACACTCGGCTGATGCTGCTGTCATCGAGGTTGGCCTTGGCGGTCGCTTTGATGCCACCAACGTTATTTCCGATCCGGCCGTCTCCGTCATCATGCCGATTTCGCTCGATCACCAGCCCTATCTGGGCGATCGGGTCGAGCTGATCGCCGCCGAGAAGGCCGGCATCATGAAGTCAGGCCATCCTGTGGTCATCGGCCATCAGGAATATGATGCCGCGCTCGATGTGCTGATCTCGACGGCCGAGCGGCTTCGTTGCCCGACCGCCGTTTTCGGCCAGGATTTCTCGGCGCACGAGGAATATGGCAAGCTGGTCTATCAGGACGAGTTCGGCCTTGCCGATCTGCCGTTGCCGCGCCTGCCGGGCCGTCACCAATATGGCAATGCCGCTGCCGCCATCCGCGCCGTGAAGGCAGCCGGTTTCGTCGTCACCGAAGCGATGATGGAAAAGGCGATGACCTCGGTCGAATGGCCGGGGCGCCTGCAGCGGCTGACGGAAGGCAATCTCATCGCGCATGCGCCTGAAGGTGCGGAGATCTGGGTCGATGGTGGCCACAATCCCGGCGCCGGCGAAGTCATCGCCGAAGCCATGGCCAATTTCGAAGAGCGCCAGCCGCGGCCGCTTTTCCTGATCATCGGCATGATCAATACCAAGGATCCCGTCGGCTATTTCAAGGCCTTCGCCGGTCTCGCGGAAAAGGTCTATTGCGTGCCGATCCGCGCGAGCGACGCGATGATTGATCCTGTCATTCTGGCGAATGCTGCCTATGATGCCGGTCTTGTCGCCGAACCGATGTCGAATGTGAGCGAGGCACTGGACGCAATCAAGGCCTTCGCAGTGCCGGGCTCGCCCGCCCCGCGCATCCTGATTGGCGGCTCGCTTTATCTTGTCGGCGATGTCCTTGCCGACAACGGCACGCCGCCTCGATAAGCCTCATCCATTCAATAAAAAAGCCCGGTCGAGCCGGGCTTTTTTAGTTCATTCAGTCGATACCGATCAGGATGCGCTGGAGATCCAGTTCTGCAGGGCAGTCTTCGGAGCAGCGCCGACCTTGATGTCGGCGACTTCGCCGCCCTTGAACATGGCAAGCGTCGGGATCGAGCGAACGCCGAACTGGGCGGCCAGTTCCGGATTTTCGTCGATGTTGAGCTTGGCGACCTTGACCTTGCCTTCGAACTGCACGGCAAGTTCTTCAAGAGCCGGAGCGATCATCTTGCACGGACCGCACCATTCGGCCCAGAAATCAACGACGACAGGCTCTGCGGACTGAAGGACTTCGGCAGCGAAGTTGGAAGTATCGACTTTAACGGTAGCCATAGACTACTCCTTTATCAGGATTTGCGGGTTGTTATCTATGTGAGGCCTCGGAGCCTGAATTTCAATGTCCGATATTTCACTTTGTCTGGAGCTCCGCAAGCGCCGACGCAAGCGTATCGTTGGACAGCGTATAGATCGAGGCGCCTTCGGTATAGACCAGCAGGCAGTCGATGCGCTTTTCCGGATAGAGCGGCGAGAGGATGGAGCGGTAGATGGCAAGCTGTGCCCGGTGTGCGAAAGGGATGGCGTTTTCGCTGCCGGGCGGCACGCGGTTCGTCTTGTAGTCCAGGATGACGACGCGATCCTCGAGCACCGCCAGCCGGTCGATGCGGCCGGAGACGGCGTAGGACTGACCACCGAGTTTTAGCGTCCCCATGATCGAGACCTCCGCCTGCGCATGCGCGCTGAATGTCCCCTGCAGGTCAGGATGCGAGAGCAGCGCCATGACGGAGCCTATCAGCGCCTCCCGCTCGGTCTGTGGCCAGAAACGCGCGGCTCGTTCGGCATAGCGCCGCGCCGCATCCGCCCGCTCTTCCGGCGCGATATCGGGCAATGTCTGCAGCATACGGTGGATGAAGCGGCCCTTCTGCAAGGCGCGATCCGATTTCGCTTTCTCGCCGAAAAGCGCAGACGTGACGAGCAGATTTTCGGCCTCGTCGTCGATGACGGTGCCGACGCCGGAAGGGCTGAGCGGCCGGGGAAGGTTTCTCTGCGGCGGCAGCGGCTGGCTGAGCCCGGCTGGCAAGCTCACTCGCTTTGTCAGTTTTTCCGGCTCCGGCATGGTTTCGAAGTCGAGCTTCACCTGCGCGACCCGCCAGCTCAGCCCCTGCCAGTCACCATCCGGACCGGAGAAGGTCTTCAGCGTGCAATGCTGCTCATCTCCGCGCAATGCCGTAGAAATCATCGCATGCCAGGTGTCGCTGTTTTCACGGATGCCGCGATAGCCGCAGATGATCAGCCGGTCGGCAGCACGCGTCATGCCGACATATAGCAGGCGGCGGTATTCTTCCTCCGCCAGCGACTGGAGGCGCGCCGTATCGGCCTGCGTCAGCGAATTGGCGAGTGCCGAGACCGGCACCCAGACTGGCAGCGGGATCTGCTCTTTGCCGGTCTCGATCAGCCGCATCTTCGGCAGATGCGTGTGGGTAAAGGCCTTGCCGCCGCCATCGACGAGGAAGACGATCGGCGCCTCCAGCCCCTTCGAGGCATGGACAGTCATGATCCGCACTTCGTTGCGGCCCTTGTCCTGCTCGCGCTTGACCGTCGGTGCTTCCAGCTCCAGCGTCGAGATGAAGGATTGCAGGCCGGGCAGGCCGCTGGTCTCATGATCGAGCGCGAAGGTGAGGAACTCGTCGAGAATATCGCTGACTTCAGTGCCGAGTCGCGCCAGAAACTGCCGCCGGCCGCCGAAGCTGCCGAGCACGCGGGCATAGAAATCATGCACGGCCAGGCTTTTCGACAGGGCAAGAAAGGTCTTCAGCCGATCGGCCGCCAACTGGAAGCGATCATGGCCGTCCTCGGCGAACCTCAGCAGATGGCTCCAGACGCTCTGGCCGTCGCCGCGATAGGCCGCGACCGCGAAGACGTCTTCTTCGCTGAGGTCGAACAACGGGCTTTTCAGCAGGGCGCACAGCGAAAGATCGTCTTCCGGCAACAGCAGGAAGCGGCCGAGTGCGAGGAGATCCTGAATGGCGATGTGGCTGGTCAGCACCAGCCGGTCGGCGCCGGCAACGGGGATATTGCCGCGCCGCTTCAGGGCACGGGTGAGTGCGTTGACGAAACTGTCGCGCTTTCGCACCAGCACGAGAATGTCGCCGGCCTCGATGAAGCGGCTCTTGCCCTTCTCGATGATGGTTTCCCGCCCGACAAGATTGCCGATCGTCTGCGCCATTCTCCGGGCCAGAATGGCAGGCGGTGCGCTTTCCGGCGTCAAATCGAAGGGCGCCGTCCAATCCTCTTCCTTGGCGGCCGGCTCCGGCGCGATCATCTCCCAGAGATCGACCGCGCCGGGATGACCGATGCGGCTGGATCGATGCACCACCGGCTCGTCAACGGCGCTCAGTCCCTTGGCATTTTCGGGACTGGTAAAGACATGGTCGACGGCGCCAAGCACATCGGCGGTCGAGCGGAAGGAGAGGGGCAGCCGGACAGATGAAAATTTCAGGCCGCTTGCATCCACCCGCCGGCGCGTGCGATCGCTTTCCTCGGAGAAACGCTCCGGCCGCGCGCCCTGGAACGAATAGATCGATTGCTTCTCGTCGCCGACAGCGAAGATTGTCCTCAGCGTCGGCCGCGCGCTTTCGCCGGAAAAGAAATCCTCCGCCAGCGACTGGATGACGCTCCACTGGATCGGGCTGGTATCCTGCGCCTCGTCGACCAGAATGTGATCGATGCCCTTGTCCAGCTTGTAGTGGATCCACGGGCCGACACCCTTCTTTGTGAGGAGATCGGCGGTGCGGGTGATCAGATCCTCGAAATCGAGCTGGCTGCGCCGTTTCTTCAGCTCCTCATAGTCGCGGTTCAGCCGGTCGGCGAGCGTAAGGGCGGCGCGGGTCGCGCGATACATCCGCATCAGCTTCAGCCGGTCGCGGCAGGCAACGACATGGGCGCGGGCCTCTGCCACCGCATCGGCAAGCGCAGGCGCATCCGCCAGCATCGCCTTGACGAAAAACTGGCTGTCAGACTTCGGTTCGCCCTTGGCGGTCAGCATCACCTTTTCGAGTATGTCGGCGCGAGCGATGGGATCTGCCTCGCGCTTGGCGAGGCGCAGTGCATAGGCGATCTCCTGTGCCTTTGCGCCGCCCTTCTGATCAGCGAGCGTCAGGTAGAGCTCCAGCGTCGCACCCGAGAGGCCGGGTAGCGGCCAATATTGCCCCGCGATGCCGGTTTCCGTGTCATCGGCAGACAGGCCAAGCCGCGCCAGCAGCGATGCTTCAAGACCACCTTGACGTCCCGCCGTCTCGGTAAAGCGGCGGATGGCATTGCGATTGGCGACGATATCGCCGAGCAGCGTTTCCAGGCCGGATTCGTCACCAAGATCGAGCACATAGGCAAAGGCCCGCGCCAGCTCAGGGTCACCATGTGGCGTTGCGGATGCCAATAGCGCCCGCCGCGCATCGTCGAGCAGGGTCGCAGCCGCGCGGTCATCGAGAACGGAGAAATGTCCGGCGACATTGGCTTCGAGCGGAAACTGATGCAGCAAGGCCTCGCAGAAGGCGTGGATCGTCTGGATCTTCAGCCCGCCCGGCGTCTCTAGCGCCTTGGCGAATAGCCGACGCGCCTCGGCAAGCTTGAAGAGATCCGGCTCCTTGCCTTCGATATCGGCGATACGCTTTTTCAGCTCCTCGTCCGGCATCGTCGCCCAGGCGGCGAGGCGATCAAAGACGCGGTTCGACATTTCGGAGGCGGCCGCCTTGGTATAGGTGAGGCAGAGAATGGCCGAGGGTCTTGCGCCGGCGAGAAGCAACCGAATGACGCGCTGGGTCAACACATGCGTCTTGCCCGAGCCGGCATTGGCCGAAACCCAGGCCGAGCGTTCGGGGTCCGAGGCGATGGATTGCTGGATCGTCGTCCAGCTGATCCAGACGCCGGGATCGTCGCTGTCGGGCAGGCCCAATGGTTCGCTGGCGGAAAGCTCACTCATCGCCACCGCCTTCCTGCTCGGTCTCTGCGGTCGACCATTCCGAAACGCGAGCGAGGTGATCGTAGTCGCCGCCATATTCGAATTGCTGGGCGGGGATCAGCCGCGAGGAAAAGCCCTTCTCACCGGATTGCAGCAGCGAAACGAATTTCACCAGCTGATCCATGGACTCCTGCGCCAGATCCATAGCCGACTTCGTTTCCGTCTTGCCGCCACGCGTCGAGTGCTCGTTGTTGACCTGATCGACCTTGAAGCGATCGCCGGGCCGCAGCCGGACATAGAGCAGGTTTTCAGGCATCAGCGTGCCGATATTGCGGAAAGCGCCTTGCTTCAGCGCATAGGCTTCCAGCGCCAATTGCGGGTCGAGCAGCGCACGCGCCTGCGGCGGCGAGGGATTGTAGCCGGTCTTGTAGTCGATGATATCGGCCGCCTTGTCGCTCTTTATGTCGATGCGGTCGGCAACTCCGGTCAGCCTGATGCCGATCGGCTCGATCTCGACGCCAGCGGGCACTTCCGTCGCGGTCTTGCGAACCTCCGGCCGCCGCTCGGCTTCCCAGACGAGAAAGGCGCGAGCCACCTCGTGGAAACGCGGCCGCCAGACGCTGTCGATATGATCAGGCAATTGGGCGGCATCGAAGAGCTCCGCGATGATGCGATCCATGGCCAGCGTCGCATCCGGCGTACCGGCGATGTGTCCCTCACGGACGAAGCGGTCGATGATCTTGTGATAGAGTGTGCCGCGCTCGGCCGGGCCGGGATCGCGATTGAACGGATCGACTGGATCGAGCCGCAGCACACGCCGTGCATAGATGGCATAGGGGTCGCGGCGAAGGCGTCCCACCTCGCTGAAGGAATAGCTCTTCGGCTGCAGCTCGGCCGGTGGCCGCGGGGCCGGGCGCAGCGCAGGCGCCTGATTGTCGCCTTCGTCGATCATGGCAGCCCAATGGCGATACTGATCGCCGCGCTCCCTCATAGCGCCTTCGAGGTCTTCGCCGCCAAGCGCGATCAGCCGCTGCAGCCAGCGTGACGCCACAGTCGGCGTCGAGCCCTGGCGGAGCGCGCGGGAATAGATGAGGTCGCGCGTGCCGTTCGCCATTTCAAAATCGTGCGCGAGTTGGCCGATGCGCCGCTCCGGTGGCTCCAGTCCGATCTCGGTCTTCATCGTGCGGGAGATGAAGGGATTATTGGCCGTTTGCCCCGGCCAGGAACCTTCGTTCAATGCGCCGAGGATCAGCGTATCGACGCTCTGCAGGCGTGCTTCGAGTGTGCCGAAGATGAAGAGGCGCGGATGGCTGAGCGCTCGCGGCTTCACTGCCTGTCCGACGCAGAGCGCCGCCATGATGTCGATCCATTGCGCCCCATCCGCTTCGAGCTGGCCGTCAGTATCGATGACTTCCTTCAGCAGGCTGGCGAGCGTATCTCCCGCTTCACCTGACCAGAGTGCTGCCAGATCACCGCGCTCGTCGATTGCTACGGCTTCAAGCGTCCGGCCGGTACGCTCGCCCCATTCCGAAAGGGTTGGAAGGCCCTCGACCGCCTGCAAGGAAAGCGCTGATGTAAGCGGTTCGCATGCCCTGGTGACCCGCTGCGCCAGCTCGCGCGCATGTTCGACGGCTTCGGGTGGTAGCGATTTGCGCCATTGCGGCGCGTGGCGATCATTTGCCTGTTCGGCCAGTCTGGTATCGAGCAGCGTTTCCAATGTGCCGACATCGATGCTGGTGAGCCCGCCTCGGAGCGCCAGGATTTCCAGCGCATCGACACCGGGCCGGTGCGTCTCGGGTGGCATGCCGAAGCGGGCGAGGGGATGCTTGAGCAGCGAGACGACGGCGACGGGATCGCCGGGGCGAAGCGTCGCCTCCAGCAGCAATTGCAGCAAAGTGCCTTGCGGCATCGCCGAAAGCGGCGTGCCGGCCGAATCGTCGGCGGTGATGCCGAAGCGGGCAAGCTCTGCGGTGACGCGCCTTGCGAGGTTGCGGTCTGGCGTGATCAAGGCCGCCTGGCTTTCGCCGCCATGACGTCCCGGCTTTTCCAGCGCCAGCCGCAATGCGATGGCGATGGCGGTTGCTTCCTCGCGTTCGTTGGATGCCTCGATCAGCGAAACATCGGCGAAGGCCTCGTCAATTGCGTCGGGAGCAAGCGTCTTGCGCCAGCTTCCCCAGCCGCTCGTCGCCTTGGCCGGCGCCAGGGCGCGCGACAGGATCTGCGCGCGCATCTGCATGGCCTCCGCCGCCGCGGCAACGGTTCCGACATCGTCGCGGGTTACGTGCAAGCGCTTCAGCAGCAGCGAGAGGCCATATTGCGGATGGCTGCGGGTGGTCGGATCCGATCTTTCGCCGATGGCTGTTTCCGGCGCCACGAGCCGCCAATCCTCTTCCGGCATTGAAAGATCGAGCCCCGGAAGGACGATCACCCCCTGTGGCAGCGCAGCGACAGCCGCGATCAGCTCCGCCGTTGCCGGCACCGAACCGGTCGAACCTGCGATGATGACAGGGCCCGGATGCTGCATGGCGCCGATCCGCAGCGCTTCGGCGCGAAGAATGGCGTTGCGGTTGCGGGCAGGGGAGGATTTGCCGAGTTCTTCCAGCCGTGCCGGCCAGAAGGCACTGGCGATCGCCAGGAATTCGGCCGTCAATTGCCACCAGAGCGCATGCTCTTCGGCGCTGAGATTGGCAAGCTCGCTCCAGTCCCGATCCTCAGTCTCGATGGAATCGATGAGTTCTGCGAGATTACGCGCCAGCCATATGGCATCGGCCGGGCTTGCCGGCGCCACGAGCGGCGAATCGGAATGGATGTCGCGGACGATCTGCGGCAGCTTGTTGCGCCAGGCAAGGATCAGTCGCGCGAGTTCCAGCAGCCGGGCGGTATTGGCAAGCGGTTGCGCCAGATCTGCCGTTTCCGGCAAGGCTTCCTCGAAATAACCGCTATCGTCATCGGTCTCGCCGAGCGGGCGGATGACTGGCAGGATGGCGGAGCGGCCGCCGAGAAGATCGACGAATTCCGAGCGCAGCACGCGCGCCGCGCGCCGTGTCGGCAGGAAGATGCTGACCTTGGCGAGCGACAGCGGGTCGCCCGGATCATGGCGAAAATGCTCGGTCAGCCGGCCGTCGCAAAGAGCGGCCGCAAGGGTCTTCAGGAAGGGCAGGCCCGCCGGGATCGTCAGAATGCGTTGCCGGTGCCCACCTGCCATGGGCCTCACGCAAACGCCCGGAAAGTCCGGATCGCTTCCTCCGCCTCGCCGACTGCCTCGGGCGTGCCCACCGTCAGCCAGTGGCCGTCGAGCATCGTGCCATAGAGGCGGTCGCGAGCGATCGCCTTGTCGAAGTAGATATTGATGTTGAAGGCGTCATCCGGCGCGTCGTCGAGGAGCGACGGGTTCATTGCAATGGCGCCTGCATAGACGACGCCATTGTGCTGCGCGTCGCGATAGCGCCGGAGCCGACCGTCTTCCGCCATGCTGAAATCGTTCTTGCCACTATGGCCCGTCGTTCTGTCCAGCTCGACGCAGAGCATGGCCATGTCCATGCGGGCGGCATCGTAGAATCCGGCTAAGCGCTCGAGGTTCGTCGGTGTGCCCGGCTTCTCGCCGATCCAGAACAGATCGGCATTCATCACGAAAACCGGGTCGCGGCTCAACAGCTTGAAGCCTTTGACCAGGCCACCGCCATTGTTCATCAGCGCATCCCGCTCATCGGAGATCAGGATCTCGAGGCCGCGATAGCTGCGCAGATGCGCCTCCATCTGGTCGGCATGATGATGCACGTTGACGACCGCTCGCTCGACACCGGCTTCCGCCAGCGCGTCCAGCGCATAATCGATCATCGGCTTGCCGGCGATCTTTACCAGCGGCTTCGGGATGGTATCGGTGATCGGCCGCATGCGGGTTCCGAGCCCCGCGGCCAATACCATGGCTTGCTTGATGGTCATTTCGTCTCGAACTCGTGATTCGGTCGCTCATTTTCCTTTAGCACAAGGCCGGAAAAACGTCGCCGGTGTTCGTTTTCTATGCCTGGCCGATGCCGGCTTTCTCGCACCATTCGCGCAAGGGGGAGAGGGCTTCATGCTCGAAGGCAATGGCGAGATAGGCAAGCGTGCGCGGCATGTGCTTGAGATAGCCGGGCTTGCCGTCGCGCTGCAGCAGCCGCACCCAGAGGCCGGCGAGCTTGCAGTTGCGCTGCGCTGACATGATCGCCCAGCTTTTCAGGAAGTTCGCCTCGTCGAAGCCGCCCTGGGCATGACGAAGCGCAAGATAGTCCGACATCAGCTGATCATGGAGATCGCGTTCGATCGTCACGCGCGCATCCTGCACGAGCGAGGCGACGTCATAGGAGGTCGGTCCGATCATCGCGTCCTGGAAATCGATGAGGCCGATGCGCTGGATGCCTTCTTCCTGTGCCCGCCAGATGATATTGGGCGAATGCATGTCGCGCAGCAGCAGGTTCTTTTCCGCATCGTCAAGCTGGTCGATCAGCCCATCCCAGATCGCCAGATAATCGGCACGCTCTTCGTCGCTGGCTGGTGTGCTGCGCTTCCAGGGGAGGTGCCAGTCGAGAAGCAGTCGCGCTTCCATCTTCATGGCGGTGCGATCGAAATCCGGGATGTGATGGGTATGATCCGGCGTCACCGGAATGTCGTGGGGGATGACAAGGCCATGCAGATGCGCAAGGCACGCGACGCTGGCGCGATAGCGCTCGGCAATCGGCTTGCCATGCTCGTCGAGTACACCATCGGTGCCGAGATCTTCAATCAGCAGGATACCGAGGTCGTAGTCGGCGGCGAAGATTTCCGGGGTGGCAAAGCCGTTCTCACGCAGGACGTTGGCTATTGCTACGAAGGGATAGGTGTCCCAGGCCAGATGCGCGACTTTCGGATAGGGCTTGCCGTCGAGCACCGGCGGCCCTTCCGGCAGGCGCGGCCAATCCATCAGGATGATGCGCTCGCCGCCATCGCGCGGATGGAGGGATTCATAGGCGCGCAGCGAGGCATCGCCCGTGAGGAAGCGGCGATTGGCGCCCGCATAGCCGTTGGCATCAAGAAAAGCGCGAATCGCCAGCACGCGCTCGATGCGTGCCATGTGCTTGGCCGGTGCCGCAATCTTTATCCGCCGGCCGTCGCCCTCATGTTCCAGCTTGAGGTCGATGCGCTCCTTCGGCAGCTCGCTCTCCGCCATCTCGGGCCATTCGACAAGGCAGACGCCGGTCTGCAAAGCCTCGTCAAAGCCGAGTTCCGCCAGTTCGCTGGGGTCGCCGAGGCGATAGAGGTCGAAATGCGAGACGGGGAAGCGCAGTTCGTAGGATTGCACGAGCGTGAAGGTCGGGCTTGGTACATCCAGTTCGGCATCATCGGCCATGGCGCGCAGTAGCGCGCGGGCGAGCGATGATTTGCCGGCGCCAAGATCGCCTGAAAGAGCCAGACAATCGCCTACCTTCACCGCCAGCGCCAAATCTTCGCCAAGCTGGGCGGTGGCGGCGTCATCTGCGAGGAAGAGGGACAGGCTGAGGTCGGTTGCTGTCATTCTGCTGCGGCGTAACGGGGCAGCTCGATGGAGGGGATCCGGCACGTTACCGTCGTTCCCTTGCCGGGCTGGCTCTCGATGGAGACCTCGCCCTCATGCAGGCTGACGAAACTCTCGACGATGGAAAGGCCGAGGCCGGCGCCGCTGCGCTTGCCACCCTTGCCGTTGGAAGCGAAGCGGTTGAAGACGGTATTGATCAGATCCTCCGAAATGCCGGGGCCCTTGTCGGCAACCGAGAAGACGAAATCCGTGCCTTCGCGTCCACATTTGAGCGCTATCGTGGAACCTTCGGGCGCAAAGTTGGCGGCGTTGGTGAGAAGCTTGAGCAGGATCTGCTTCAGCCGCTGCTGGTCGGCAACGATCGAGCCGAGATGGCTGGGGACGGTGATTTCCAGCGTGACGCCACTTTCCTGCAACCGGTCGGCAATCTGCATCGACACTTCGTCGAGGAGATCGCTGAGCACGATCTCGGAATAGTTCAGCCGCATGATGCCGGCATCGACGGTCGCAAGGTCGAGAATGTCGTTGACCAGCGTCAACAGCACGGACGAGGAGGTGGAGATATGGTCGATATATTCGGCCTGCCGATCGTTCAGCGAACCGATGCCGGGCGTCTTCAGGAGATCGGTGAAGCCGATGATGTTGGTGAGCGGTGAGCGCAGTTCGTAGGACACATGCTGGACAAAATCGTTCTTGAGTTCGTCCGCCTTCAAAAGCGCGTCGTTCTTCTCGGTCAGCGCCCGTTCGGCGCGCACGCTGTCCGTCTTGTTGACGAAGGTCAGCATGGTCTGCGCATTCGGCAGCGGAATGACGGCGTAATCGAGAACGAGGTTCGAATAGAGCTCCAGCGTCCCTTGCGACGACGGCCGTTCGTCTTCAAAGCTGGTGATCTGCTCGGCAAATCGTTTCCAGCCATCAGGCTGGTCATAGGAGGGCGCGCAGGCTTCGGCCAGCACTTGAATATGCGTGCCCGGTTTGGCCTGTGTCTCGGTGATATTCCAGAGAATGCGGAAGGCCGGGTTGGATAGGCGGATGCGGCCGTCAGGCCCGAAGACGGCAACGCCTTCGGACAGATGGTCGATGGTCTCGCCCTGCACCTTGACCAGCGTATTGTAGCGCGTTTCGAGATCGACCTGTTCGGTCAGGTTCTCGAACACCCAGGTAGCGCCGCCCTGCGGATGCGCCGTGGCAAAAACCCTGAGAATCTGCCCGTTGGGCAGATGCCAGAGGTCGCTTTGCGTATCGAGAGCGCGATAGACCGACAGGACGCCGTCCTTCCAGGTCTTCCAATTGAGCTGCTCGGGCAATTTCTTGGCGCCGCGAAGCCGGTCGAGAAGCTCGCTATTGTCTGGCCGCTTCTCGAGGAAGGCGATATCGAGCTCCCATAGCTGGACGAAGGCCTGATTGTAGAATTGCAGACGCCGGTCGCCGTCGAAGATCGCGACAGGCGTCGCCAGATGATCGAGGGTTTCGGCATGGCTCTTCAGCGTGCGAGCCAGCTCGGCGCGAACCGATTCCGCCTCGGAAACGTCGATGGCGATGCCGGCGGAGCCGTTTGGAGATTTGACGTTGACGACGTCGAAGAAGGTTCTGTTGCCGCGCACAACAGTCGAAATCTTGTCGTGGAAGGGCGATTCCGGCGTGGTGGAGGCGCGAATGCGCTCGCGGGCCACGGTCGTCAGGAATTCGCGCTCTTCGCGAATGGCTTCATCGGTCGAAACGGCCTCGACCGCTTCGCTGTAGGCCTGATTGATCCAGGTTAGCTTCCCGTCCGCATCCCGCTGCCAGACCGGCAGGTCGATGGCGTCGAGCAGGTTCTGGAAGGCCGAGATCGAGGTCATAAGCCGGTCGCGCTCGATCTTCAGCTCCGCCAGTTCGGCGCGCAGATTGTTGAGCGCGATGAAGCGGACAAAGGCGCGGCCGCCGGAGATGCGGCCCTGCGCTTCGAGGATTTCGTCACGATTGGTCTCGACAACCATGTCGAAACTCTGGCCGTTGCCGCGCAGCTTGTCGATCGCCTTGTCGAGCTCGCCCGCCGACCATGATTTCAGCCAGCGCCCGAAGGCGAGGAATTCATTGTCCTGAGGAGCACCGGTTTCGACTGGAAGCTGGCCGAGCAGTTCCGGGCGTGCGTTCTGGCCGTCCCAGATGACGATGCGGCGGTTCTTGTCGGCGATCAGGGCTTGGTATTGCGAGATGCGTTGATTGGCATCGGAGAGCGCCGTACGTATCTCGCGGCTTTCACTTTCCAGATTGCCGCGTTGCCGGACCATCCACACGGTCGACAGGAGTGCGGCGGAGATGACGCCGATGATGATGGAGAAGACGGCCATTTCGGAAGAGGTAAACAGGCGCACGGTCGTCTGCGTCGCTGTATCGCTCTGCGCCAATACGGGACCTGCCAGACCAGTGACAAGGCCACCGAAAACACTGAGCCGTAGCAGACGGGTCAGCGAGGCCAGCCGACCCTTGTCATTTCCTCGTTTCGTCCGCGGTAAAAACATATATGCACCGCCCCGCTGCAGCCGCGCCGCCGTTTTGCGTAGCGCTGGCTGATGCAGGTTGTCTTCCCCTTCAGACATAAGAGGTTTGTCTCCGTCCTTTAATGTGCCGCATCCTGACAAGACATCCCATTTTCATGGCTCCGGGCACGCCCGGTTCGTCACGAATCAAGTTCAAAAACAATACTGCCTAAGGGAATCTGCGGGAAGGGAGCTGGCTAAAAAATAAGCCCCGGCATTTGTCAATGCCGGGGCCACAAGATGTTGTGGATATAGATCCTAAAATCAGTATCTGTAGTGGTCCGACTTGAAAGGACCTTGCGCCGTCACGCCGATATACGCAGCCTGCTCATCCGAAAGCTCGGTCAATTTTACGCCAAGCTTGGCGAGATGCAGGCGAGCGACCTTTTCATCGAGGTGCTTCGGCAGCACGTAGACCTGGTTCTGGTACTGGCCGGGCTTGGTGAAAAGCTCGATCTGCGCCAGCGTCTGGTTGGTGAACGAAGCCGACATCACGAAGGACGGGTGACCGGTGGCGTTGCCGAGGTTCAGCAGGCGGCCTTCCGAAAGCAGGATGATGCGGTTGCCCTTGGCAAACTCGACCATGTCGACCTGCGGCTTGATGTTCGTCCACTTCAGGTTACGCAGAGCGGCAACCTGAATTTCATTGTCGAAGTGGCCGATGTTGCCGACGATCGCCATGTCCTTCATCGCGCGCATGTGGTCGATGCGGATGACGTCCTTGTTGCCGGTCGTGGAGATGAAGATGTCGGCGCTTCCGACGACGTCTTCCAGCTGAACGACTTCATAGCCGTCCATCGCAGCCTGGAGTGCGCAGATCGGGTCGACTTCCGTGACCTTGACGCGGGCGCCGGCGCCGGAAAGCGAAGCGGCAGAACCCTTGCCGACGTCGCCATAACCGCAGACGACGGCGACCTTGCCGGCCATCATGACGTCGGTGGCGCGGCGGATGCCGTCAACCAGCGATTCCTTGCAGCCGTACTTGTTGTCGAACTTCGACTTGGTGACGCTGTCGTTGACGTTGATGGCCGGGAAGGGCAGCAGGCCCTTCTGGCTGAGCTGGTAGAGACGGTTGACGCCGGTGGTGGTTTCTTCGGTGACGCCCTTGATGGCGTCGCGCTGCTTGGTGAACCAGCCGGGCGATGCCTGAAGGCGCTTCTTGATCTGTGCGAAGAGGATTTCCTCTTCTTCCGAATGCGGGTTGGAAAGCACGTCTTCACCGGCTTCAGCGCGGGCGCCGAGCAGGATGTACATCGTGGCATCGCCGCCATCATCGAGGATCATGTTGGAGAGACCGCCATCGGTCCACTGGAAGATCTTGTCGGTGTAGATCCAGTAGTCTTCGAGGCTTTCACCCTTGATCGCGAAGACCGGAACGCCGGAAGCAGCGATCGCGGCAGCAGCGTGGTCCTGGGTCGAGAAGATGTTGCAGGATGCCCAGCGAACTTCTGCACCGAGCGCCACCAGCGTCTCGATGAGAACGGCTGTCTGGATCGTCATGTGCAGCGAGCCGGTGATGCGTGCGCCCTTCAGCGGCTGTGCTTCACCGAATTCGGCGCGGCAGGCCATCAGGCCCGGCATCTCGGTTTCGGCAATCGTGATTTCCTTGCGGCCGAAGTCGGCAAGGCCGATATCCGCGACGACGTAGTCCTTTTCAGTGCTCATGAAGATCTCCAGCCTGAACGATGCAGTCGCGCCGCGGGCAAACGCCACGGCCGAATGCAACAAAAATTGCACGCTGACAGCGTGTGGATGATGCCGTGTAGCAGGCTTCAGGGTGGAAATCAATGATGATATAAAGAAGTCTTTATGTCTTTATATCGTTGTGGCGATTTGTAGGAAGAGCCTACATTTCCTCGCCGAATTTATTGGCCACAAGCTGGTCCAGCGCCTCGAGCGCTTCGGCGGCCTGATTGCCGCTGGCCGTTACCAGCACGCTGCAGCCGGGGCTGGCCGCCAGCATCATCAGGCCCATGATCGAGGTACCGCCGACCGTCGTCCCGTCTTTCGAAACAGTGATGGCGGCGTCATAGGCCTCGACAGTCTGGACGAATTTGGCGGAGGCGCGGGCGTGAAGGCCTCGCTTATTGATGATCAGGAGTTCCCTGGAAAGCTCGGTCATAGAGGCGGTGCTGTCCGTCATTTGCCGCTGAGCACGCGGCTGGCCACGTTGATGTATTTACGTCCGGCCTCCGAAGCTTCAACGAGAGCCTTCTCCATGTTGTTATCGCCGCGTACGCCTGCGAGCTTGATGAGCATCGGCAGGTTCACGCCGGCAATGACCTCGGTGTGGCCGCTGTTCATGACGGAGATTGCGAGATTGGAAGGAGTGCCGCCGAACATGTCGGTCAGGATAATAACGCCGTGCCCATCGTCAGCACCGGCCACGGCCTGCAGGATGTCCTGCCGCCGCTTGTCCATGTCGTCTTCGGGACCAATAGATACCGTTTCTATGAACTTCTGCGGACCAACGACATGCTCGACGGCATGCCGAAACTCTTCAGCCAGCTTGCCATGAGTGACAAGCACAAGTCCGATCATGATATTACTGCTCCCATCGCATTACGCAAACAGGTGGCCCATATCGCAATGCAGCAATGTCGTCCACCGGTGGGGGGACATCTTGGCGATGAAAAGACGAAGTGCAAGCTTAAAATACAGGATTTGAATGCCTGTGCGGGCCTAAATTGCCGATTATTCGAAACTGACGCCGATTTTCGCCATTATTATGGCGAGCGGGTTCGCGGAGGTTGCGGACAAACGGATCAGGGGCAACCGGATGGAATCGGCAACCTCGATCTGCTCGTCCTCGGGAGGCAGCCTTTCGGCCGTGGCGGGGTTGACCGGGCTGACGGCAAAATGCATTTCGGCCTTTGGAACGTAAGGCAGATGAACAATGCCGGTATAGCGAATCTCCATCAGGCCGGCGATCGAGGGCGGGCATTCGGCTGTGACCGAGCCGTTCTGCCTGGCGATCAACACCCGGTCGTCAGCGACCAGCGCTGCGGCAAGCCCCAACGGCTTGGCGGCCGCGAGGCAGGAAAAAGCCAGGGATGATTTGCCGCTGCCCGATGGTCCGAGAAACAAAAGCCCGGTCTTGCCGATGACGATGGCGGTTGCGTGGATATTGGTTGCGTCGCCGCTCATCTGACCGCTCATCAGGCCTGCGTCTGGGCGGGTAGCGAGAGGATGAAGCGGGCGCCGAGCAGTGCCGTGCCTTCGCTGTCGATGATGTTCTCAGCCCGCAGCGATCCGCCATGCGCCTCGGCGATCTGCCGGCTGATTGACAGGCCAAGGCCGGAATTCTGTCCGAAGCCTTCCGATTCCGGCCGGTCGGTATAGAAGCGTTCGAAGATACGGTCGATGTCCTCGGCCTGGATACCGGGACCGTTATCTTCGACATAGATGACGCAGCGCGTTCTCGTCCGTGTCAGCCTCACCGTGATCTTGCCGGTCTCGTTCGGAACGAAAGAGCGTGCGTTTTCAATGAGATTGGTGATGATCTGGCCGATACGCAGGTCATGGCCGACGACAGTGAACTTCGCCTTGTTGGCCGGCTTGCGGTCGACCAGATATTCAATCTCGACCGCTCGCTTGCTGTGTCCGACCTGGCGGGAAATATCGATCATGTCGCGCAGCAACACTTCGAGATCGAGCGTTTTTTCATCCGAGCGGGCGAGTTCCGCGTCGAGACGCGATGCGTCCGAGATATCGCTGATCAGGCGATCGAGGCGGCGCACGTCGTGCTGGATGACGTCCATCAGCCGTTTCTTGGAATCGTCGCTCTTGGCAAGCGGCAGCGTCTCTACGGCGCTGCGCAGCGATGTCAGCGGATTTTTCAGCTCGTGGCTGACATCGGCGGCAAAACTTTCGATGGCGTCGATACGGTCGTAGAGTGCCGATGTCATGTCACGCAGCGCGATCGACAGGTTGCCGATTTCGTCCTGGCGGGCGGAGAAATCGGGAATTTCCTCACGCTCTTTCGCGCCGCCCCGGCGCACGCGGATGGCTGCAGCCGAAAGCCGGCGCAGCGGATTGGCGATGGTGGAGGATAGCAGCAGTGACAGCACGACGTTGACGAGCGTCGCCACACCGAAGACACGCATGATCGCCAGGCGCTCGGCATGGACGATCTTGTCGATGTCGCCGGCCTGTGTCGACAACAGCAAGACGCCGAGGACCGCGCGAAAGCGCTGAATGGGAACGGCGACCGAGACGATCAGCTCGCCCTTTTCGGTAGTGCGGACAACGGCGCCGCGAACGCCTGTCAGCGCATTCATCACTTCCGGATAGATCGAACCGTCGCCGCCAGGCGCTTCCTTATAGACAGGCAGATTACCCGGCTGGAGCATCTTGTTGAGCAGGCCGCTGAACCAGTCGGACCAGCTTTGCGCGGCATCGTCAACCGGTGGCAGGTCGTAGCGCAGCACCTGGCCACGGGAATAGAGATGGCGGCTGTCTAGCAGGAGATTAGCGTCGGCGTCGAAGATGCGGGCGCGGGTGCGCGTCGGCGAGATCAGCCGCGTCAGCACTGGCGCCACCTTTTCCGGATCGATCGGGAATTCCAGATCCTCGTCGTTCGGAACGGGTGTGATGCTCTGGCCGGCCTGCAGCTCCAGCAGCTTCTGCGGATCGATGGTGATGGAATTCGTATCGACCGATGCCGAGGCGGAAACGGCACCGGCGATGATTTCGCCCTGCGTCAGCAGGCTTTCGACGCGAGCATCGATCAAGCCCTCGCGAAACTGATTGAGGTAGAGAATGCCGCCGACGAGAACGACGAGTGCGGCCAGATTGAAGAACAGGATGCGCCGCGTCAGGCTCGAAAACACGGCATTGCCGAAGATGCGGCGGATGAGAACGAACGGATGAGTCCATCGGCGGCGCCCAATTCGAACGCCGCTCGCGCCTTCCGTATCGTCTATATCTCTGTCCTGCACCAGCTGTGCCAAGCCACCGGCCCTTTCGAAGAACGGGGTCGACGACCCCGTTCGCATGCTCTTATTCCATTGTCGGCCGTATGGTCCAGTTAACTATCCGAGCATGAAGCCGAAAAGTATAAGCGCTTTCAGGCGGCATCATGCTTTGCTTTTGATTCCGGAGCGAAGTCAGATTTCAGGCCGGTTCGACCTGAAATCTCCGGCTCTAGGCGGCTTCGCGGAAACGATAGCCGACGCCATACAGCGTCTCGATCATATCAAAATCGAGGTCGACCATCTTGAATTTCTTGCGCAGCCGCTTGATGTGGCTGTCGATGGTGCGGTCGTCGACATAGACCTGCTCGTCATAGGCGGCGTCCATCAGGGCATCGCGGCTCTTCACGACGCCAGGGCGCTGCGCCAGGGAATGCAGGATCAGGAATTCGGTGACAGTCAGCGTCACCGGCTCGCCCTTCCAGGTGCAGGTGTGACGCTCCTGGTCCATGACGAGCTGGCCGCGTTCCAGCGAGCGGGCCTGTTGCGCTGCACCCGGTTTGGCGGCTGCAGTGCCGCCGGCAGCGTTTGCGGCTTCGCGGGCAGAGGCGCGGCGCAGCACCGCCTTGACGCGCTCGACCAGAAGGCGCTGCGAGAAAGGCTTGGTAATGAAATCGTCGGCGCCCATCTTCAGGCCGAAGAGCTCGTCGATTTCCTCATCCTTCGAGGTCAGGAAGATGACAGGAATATCGGATTTCTGACGCAGGCGGCGGAGCAGCTCCATGCCGTCCATGCGCGGCATCTTGATATCGAAGATCGCGAGTTGCGGCGGCCGCGCAAGCAGGCCGTCGAGCGCCGAAGCCCCGTCCGTATAGGTCTCTACCTTATATCCCTCTGCTTCCAAGGCAATCGATACGGAAGTCAGGATATTGCGGTCGTCGTCAACGAGCGCGATTGTCAACATGGTATTCGTCTCCGTCATCAGTGCGCGTCTCCCGGATTTGGAATCCAGCCCAGGCGGTCTGCCAGCTCGGTCGGCGGTAACCTGGCGCGCTTATGGGGATAAAGGTGGAACAAATTGTGGCAAAGATAAAGGGGAGGATTGTCGAGCGCCGATCCGCTTGCTCGCAGGTTGTGCGACCAAACGTCTCGGCGTCTCTCTTTCAAACGATTTAAAATTATGAAATTTTATTTAAATCGATTAAATAACTGATATCATTAAAGATTTCTCGTTTAATGCTCTTGTGCTTTTAAAAAGACGCCTCTACGCTTTAGACAGTTCTAACGGCCAAGGCCTTGTTGAGGAAAAAAGTGATGGAGCAATTCGGCGTCCGTAATCCCGCAACCGAACTGGGATCGATCGGCCTGGGAGCCGCTGCCAGCGTGCGCTATAACCTCATGGAGGCCCATCTCTATGAGGAGGCGATTCGCCGCCGCGAAGCCGATCTGACCGCAGACGGTGCGCTGCGGGCGCTGACGGGGCAGCACACCGGCCGTTCTCCGAAGGACAAGTTCGTCGTGCGCGACGCGACCACCGAGGATCAGATCTGGTGGGACAACAACAAGCCGATGTCGCCGGAGCATTTCGCGCTGCTGCATGAAGACATGCTGGCGCATGCGCGCGGCAAGGACCTGTTCGTGCAAGATCTGATCGGCGGTGCCGACCGTGACTATGCATTGCCGACGCGTGTCATCACCGAATTCGCCTGGCACTCGCTGTTCATCCGCAATCTGCTGATCCGTCCCGAGCGCTCGCAGCTTGAAGGCTTCGTGCCGAAGCTGACGATCATCGATCTGCCGAGCTTCCGCGCCGACCCCGAGCGCTACGGCTGCCGCACCGAAACTGTCATTGCCTGCGATTTCGTCAACGGCATCGTCCTGATCGGCGGCACCTCCTATGCCGGCGAGATGAAGAAATCGGTCTTCACCGCGCTCAACTACCTGCTGCCGGAACGCGATGTCATGCCGATGCACTGCTCTGCCAATGTCGGCCCGGACGGTGACGCCGCGATCTTCTTCGGCCTGTCGGGCACCGGCAAGACGACGCTTTCAGCTGATCCGAGCCGCACGCTCATCGGCGACGACGAGCATGGCTGGGGCGAAAACGGCATCTTCAACTTCGAAGGCGGCTGCTACGCCAAGACCATCCGTCTTTCGGCCGAAGCAGAGCCGGAAATCTACGAAACGACCCGTCGCTTCGGCACCGTGCTGGAAAATGTCGTGCTCGACGAGCATGGCGTCCCGGATCTCGACGACGGCTCGCTGACGGAGAACACCCGCAGCGCCTATCCGCTGCATTTCATTCCGAACGCTTCGGCGTCAGGCATCACGGGCCATCCCGAGACGATCATCATGCTGACCGCCGATGCCTTTGGCGTCATGCCGCCGATCGCCAGGCTGACGCCGGACCAGGCCATGTACCATTTCCTCTCAGGTTACACCGCCAAGGTTGCCGGCACGGAAAAGGGCGTCGTCGAGCCGGAAGCCACATTCTCGACCTGCTTCGGCGCTCCCTTCATGCCGCGCCATCCGACGGAATACGGCAATCTGCTGAAGGAGCTGATCGCCCGCCACGGCGCCGGTTGCTGGCTGGTCAACACCGGCTGGACTGGCGGCGCCTACGGCACGGGTCGCCGCATGCCGATCAAGGCAACGCGCGCCCTGCTGGCCGCAGCGCTCAAAGGCGACCTCGACAATGTCGAGTTCCGCACGGATCCGAATTTCGGTTTCGCGGTGCCGGTTGCCGTTGAGGGCGTCGATACGGCCATCCTCGACCCGCGCTCCACCTGGGCCGATGGCGAAGCCTATGATGCGCAGGCCAAGAAGCTGGTGCAGATGTTCGTGACCAACTTCGCCAAGTTCGAAGATCATGTGGACGGCAACGTCCGCGATGCGGCACCGGGAATCCGGGTCGCAGCCGAATAAACATCCAGAACGGGAATGACTCACGTGAAACCCGGCGACCAGTTCGCCGGGTTTCATTTTGTCCGCCAGTAGTTTTCAACCGTGCTGCGATGTGGGATAGACAGGCGCGGAGAAAATCATGGCCAGCGAAGCGCTTTACATCAACGACCGGATCACGATCGCCGGCTGGGAGCTGACGGAACAATTCGTTCTGGCGGGTGGCCCTGGCGGCCAGAACGTCAACAAGGTTGCGACTGCTGTCCAGCTTTTCTTCGGCATCGTGAATTCGCCGTCTCTCAGCGACCGCGTCAAGGCAAATGCCGTGCGGCTTGCCGGGCGTCGCGTCTCCAAGGACGGCGTGCTGATGATCGAAGCCAGCCGTTTCCGCAGCCAGGACCGCAATCGCGAGGATGCGCGCGAGCGGCTGAAGGAACTCCTGCTCGAAGCTGCCGCTCCGCCACCGCCACCGCGCCGAAAGACCAAGCCGACCAAGGGCTCCATCGAGCGTCGGCTGAAGGAAAAATCAGGTCGCTCCGAGGTCAAGAAAATGCGCGGTAAGCCGGGCGGCGACTAGGCTGCCTTTTCGGGCTGCAGTTTTGATTTGGCTGGCTTAGTTTGCCGATTATCAGGCGAGTCCGATATTGTAGTGGCCAGGTGCCTGGACCCTCATCCTAACCTTCTCCACGCAAGCGCGGAGAAGGGACTATTATCGAGCGCAACAATGCCGTCTCGACGTGTGGCAAGTAAGACGCAGCTCGCTTGAGGCACCATAAACCCCTCGCCCCGCTTGCGGGGAGAGGGTTGGGGTGAGGGCCAAGCACAAAAGGCACGGCATCGGCACATTCACCTGACCAGCAGCATCAGGACACAAAAATGCTCCTCCCCAACGGAATTCGTCATCTTCCCGATTATCTCGACCGTCCCAAACAGGAAGCGCTGGTCGAGGCAATCCGCGCCATCGTGGCCGAGGCGCCGCTGTTCACGCCGGTCATGCCCGGCACCGGCAAGGAAATGTCGGTGCGCATGACCAATTGCGGTTCGCTCGGTTGGGTTACGGACAAGCAGCGCGGCTATCGTTATCAGCCGACGCATCCGGTCACCGGTAAGCCATGGCCGGCGATGCCCTCGCAACTGCTTGATCTCTGGAATGATATAGCAGGCTATGAAAAGCCGCCGCAGGCCTGCCTCGTCAATTTCTACGACGACGATGCCCGCATGGGCCTGCATCAGGATCGCGACGAGCAGGATCTCGCTGCCCCCGTCCTGTCGATCTCGCTCGGCAATACCTGCCTCTTCCGGGTCGGCGGTCTCGAGCGCAATGATCGCACGCTATCTTTCAAGCTCTCAAGCGGCGATATCGTCGTTCTGGGCGGCCAGGGCAGGCTCTGCTTTCATGGTGTTGATCGCATCCATCCGGCCACATCAACATTGCTTAAGAATGGCGGGCGGATAAACCTGACCTTAAGGCGAGTGACCCCATAAGTAGCATTCAAGACAAATGCGATGGGGCGATCGTGGTGGGTTTGAGAACCAGAGCGGAGTGGTGTTTCGCAACTCTGGTCGTTGTTTTGGGACTTGTACGCAGTTTCTATTTCCAGGAGTCCTTATGGACTCTGACGCCGGACGGATTTTCCGTCATTTCCGATCGTCTGCCCTATTGGGATTTCACCAATCTCTGGGCCGGTACGCTGATGGCCCTGAAGGGTAATGTCGCCTATCTGTTCGATGCCGAGGCGTATCGGCAAGAACTTCGAGTGATCCTGTCGCCCTTGCTGCCGAATCAGGAATGGAGCTATCCGCCCTCCATGCTGTTGTTCGGCATTCCCTTCGCCACCTTGCCGATCTTCGTCGCCTACCTCGCCTGGACATTGGGGACGCTTTTTTTGCTGTTCCTGGCAACGAAGCCGCTTGAGCTCGCATGGTGGATGCGTCTGCTTATCGTCGCCTCACCAGCGGCCGTCATAGACGTGGTCTTCGGGCAAAACGGCGCGCTGACGACAGCACTCTTGCTGTCCGGGCTGCTTCTCGCTCCGAGCCGGCCGATTATCGCGGGTATCCTGTTTGGTCTGTTGACCGTCAAGCCGCAATTGGGTGTTCTGGTGCCCTTCTGTCTGCTCGCCAGCGGCAATTACCGAGCCATTCTTTCCGCTATCGTGACGACGCTTTGTCTGGTGATCGCAACGGGCCTGCTTTTCGGCTTCAATGTCTGGCTGCTGTTTTTAACCGAGACGCGCCCGCTGATGACCGCGATCCTCGAAGCGCCTTTCCCACAGGGCTATCAGATGAATGCCGTGACATTCTTCGTTCTGGCGCGGTCCTGGGGATTGGGCCTTCCCGCCTCCTATGCATTGCAATTGGCCGCCTCCGTCATCGCCATCGCCACGACCCTGTGGCTGTGGCGCCGCACGACGGCAATCGATCATCGGAGCAAGGCTTGCTTCACGGCATTGCTAACACTCATCGCCATGCCCTATGGCTACTCCTACGACACGATCGCCCTGAATGTCGCGATCGCATATTTTTTCTGCAACTATCGGGGCTTATCGATCTTTCTTGGGGTAGCCTGGCTTTATCCCTTGATCAATCATCACGTTGCGGGACTATTCATGCCTCTTGGGGTTCTGATACCCACCGGGCTTGCGGCATGCATGATCATCCGCATCCTGTCGGATGGGCAGTCGCCAGAAATGGATACCAAGGCTGCGGCGGAGGAATTGCGGATTAGAGCTTCCTGAGCGCAACCTGCTCGATCAGATGGTTCTTGCCCTTCTGCAGGATGAGGTCGGCGCGCGGGCGGGTCGGCAGGATGTTTTGTCTGAGGTTCTTGAGGTTGATGTTCTTCCAAAGCCCCTCGGCAATCGCCAAGGCCTCGTCCTCGCTGATCGAGGCGTAGCGGTGGAAGAAGGAATTGGGGTCGCGGAAGGCGGTTTCGCGCAGCCTCATGAAACGGGCGACGTACCAATTGTGGATCAACGGCTCGTCGGCATCGATGTAGATCGAGAAATCGAAGAAGTCCGAGACCATCGGCACGATTTTGCCATCGGCCGGCAGATGCCGCGATTGCAGCACGTTGATGCCTTCGAAGATCAGGATATCCGGGCGGTCAACGGTTTTGAACTCGTTCGGCAGCACGTCATAGACAAGGTGCGAATAACAGGGCGCCTTCACGTCAGGTTGCCCGGCCTTGATCGCCGAGAGGAAGCGCAGCAACGCCGCGGTGTCGTAGCTTTCCGGAAAGCCCTTGCGCTGCATCAGGTTGCGGCGCTGCAGCTCGGCATTCGGATAGAGGAAGCCGTCCGTGGTGATCAGGTCGACCTTCGGGCTCGATGGCCAGCGACGCAGCAATTCCTTCAGGATACGGGCCGTGGTGGATTTGCCGACGGCGACAGAGCCGGCAATGCCGATGACGAAGGGCGTCTTGGCGACATCGGAGAGACTCAGGAACCGGTTACGCTGCTCGAACAGGATCTGCGAGGATTCCACATGCGAGGATAAAAGGCGCGACAGCGACAGATAGATGCGCCGGACCTCGTTGAGATCGATCGGGTCGCCCATCGAGCGCAGCCGCGTCACTTCATCCGCCGTCAGCGTCAGTGGCGTGTCGGCCCGGAATTTCGCCCACTCCTCCGAGGAGAAGAAATAATAGGGCGAATAGTCTTTCGCCTGGAAAATATCGAGCGTTTCGGGCGCCGCTGGGGTCTTGGTCGCTATCGTCATCACGTTCTACCGGCTTGCCTTCTCCTGAAGGCCGGATTGGACGGTGCGCCTTTCGAGCTCACCCATGACATTCTGCAACGGAATGCCTGCAATCTTCAATACGACCATAAGATGATAAAGCAAGTCCGCGGCCTCATAAGTGAGGTTGTCGTGATCGTTGGTAACCGCAGCCATCACAGCTTCGATCGCTTCCTCGCCCAGCTTCTTTGCCGCCTTTGGCTGGCCGGCGGCGCATAGCTTGGCGGTCCAGGATTCCTCGGGCGATGCCTTGGAGCGTTCCTCGACGATGCGTTCGAGGTCGGAAAGGGTAAATCCGCTCATTGGTCCGCTGCCTCCTAATCAAGCCGCATGGGAATGCCGCGCTCTGCCATGTAGCGCTTTGCTTCGCCCACCGAATAGGTGCCGAAGTGGAAGATCGAGGCGGCAAGCACCGCCGTCGCATGACCTTCTTTCACACCGGCGACGAGATCGTCGAGATCACCGACGCCGCCAGAGGCGATGACAGGCACGCGCACGGCATCCGCGATCGCCCGCGTCAGCTCCAGATCGTAGCCGACCTTAGTGCCGTCGCGGTCCATGGAGGTGACGAGAAGCTCGCCAGCGCCGCGCTCGACCATCCGGCGGGCGAAGTCGACGGCATCGATGCCGGTCGCGTTGCGGCCGCCATGGGTATAGATCTCCCAGGCGCTCATATTGTCGCCGCCGAGCGCTTCGGTCCGCCGCCGCTTGGCATCAATGGAAACGACGATGCACTGATTGCCGAACTTGTCGGCGGCCTCGGCCACGAAATCCGGATTGTTCACGGCTGCCGAATTGATCGACACCTTGTCGGCGCCGCAGAGGAGTAGCTTGCGGATGTCCGCGATTGTTCGCACGCCGCCGCCAACGGTGACGGGCATGAAGCATTGCTCGGCCGTGCGCGCCACAACGTCGAAGATGGTTTCGCGATTGTCGGAAGAGGCCGTGATGTCGAGGAAGCAGAGCTCGTCGGCGCCGGCAGCGTCATAGGCCTTGGCGGCCTCGACCGGATCGCCGGCATCGACCAGATTGAGGAAGTTGACGCCCTTGACGACGCGGCCGTCCTTGACGTCGAGGCAGGGGATGACGCGGGCTTTGAGGGTCATTGCACTGCCTCCCTGGCCTGCTTGATCAGCGCCAGTGCTTCCTTGGGATCGATGCGGCCATCATAGAGCGCGCGGCCGGAAATCGCACCCTCCAGTTTGCGGGCGTCCGGCTCGATCATGCGCTTGATATCGTCGAGCGAGGCAAGCCCACCCGAAGCGATGACGGGGATCGAAACGGCCTCGGCCAGTTCCAGCGTCGAGGCCCAGTTGATGCCGGTCAGGATGCCGTCACGGTCGATATCGGTGTAGATGATGGCGGCAACGCCGGCGCCCTCGAATTTCCTGGCCAGCTCGATGACGCCGAGTTCGGACGCCTCCGCCCAACCCTCGACCGCCACCTTACCGCCCTTGGCGTCGATGCCGACGGCGACATGGCCTGGAAATTTCCGGCAGGCTTCGATCACAAGCGCCGGATCGCGCACCGCGACCGTGCCGAGGATGACGCGGGTGAGCCCGCGCGACAGCCAGTTTTCGATATGGTCGAGCGTGCGGATGCCGCCGCCGAGCTGCACTGGGTTCTTCGTTGCCTTGAGGATGGCGTCGACGGCCGCGCCGTTCACGGTCTCGCCGGCAAAGGCGCCGTTGAGATCGACCACATGCAGCCACTCGAAGCCCTGGTCTTCAAAGGCTTTCGCCTGGGCACCGGGGTCGGGGTTGTAAACGGTCGCCTGTTCCATGTCGCCGAGCTTCAGGCGCACACATTGGCCGTCTTTGAGGTCGATAGCGGGAAAAAGAATCATGATGTCTGTCCTTGGAGCGCGAGCCTCACGGCTTCCAGCGCAGGAAATTGGCAATCAGGGCAAGGCCGAGCTTCTGGCTCTTTTCCGGATGGAACTGCGCGCCGGCGATGTTGTCGCGGCCGACGAAGGCGGTCATCGGGCCACCATAGCTCGTCGTCGCGATAACGTCTTCGCTGTGATCCGCGGCCAGATGATAGGAATGGACGAAATAGGCGTGCAGCCCGTCCGCGCCTGTGGGTATGCCGTCGAAGAGCGCATGCGGATGCCGGATATCCAGCGTGTTCCAGCCGATCTGCGGGATCTTCAGGCCGGGGTCGCTGGGCGTCATTTCCTTGACGTCACCCTTGATCCAGCCGAAGCCTTGCGTGATCGTCTTTTCCAGCCCGCGCGAGGACATCAGCTGCATGCCGACGCAGATGCCGAGGAAGGGGCGGCCCTTGTGTTCCACGACATCGATCACGGCTTCCGCCATGCCGGAAACGGCATCGAGCCCACGGCGGCAATCGGCATAAGCGCCGACACCGGGAAGCACGATGCGGTCTGCGGTGGCGACGCGCTCGGCGTCATCGGTGAGGTCGATTTCAGCATCGATGCCGGCTTCGCGGGCAGCGCGCTCAAAAGCCTTGGTGGCCGAGCGCAGATTGCCGGAACCGTAGTCGATAATCGCGACGCGCATGGTCAGCGTCCTCCGTCATAGCCGGGCAGGCCGAAATTCGGACCGGAACGGCTGGAATTGGTGTTTTTGGTCGAGACATCCCAATTCTTCAAATGGATATCTGCTTGTGGCTCCTGCTCGACTTCGGAAAAATGGATTTCCTCCGCCGTCGCCAGATCATGCGCCGAGACAAGGTTTTCCATCTTCCAGCCACGGTCGATCAGCCGCTGGCTGAGCGCATGCCGGCCTTCGAGCGCCGCGAGAAGGTGGACTGCAAGCAGGATGGCGGCGCCGGCCGCGGAAAAGCCCGGCTGACGCATCAGTTCCAGCGCAATGCCCTGCAAGAGGATTGCGGCCACCGCGTGGAGCCAGAGGCGGTGATAAAGCATCCACAAGGCCGGAAACACAAAGGCTTTCCAGGAAAAACCGTCGCGGATGAATCGAGTTCCGTCGCGATACCGATCCGATGCTTTGGATCGGTTCGGCGCCCCTGGCGGAGTCAAAATCAGATAGCTTGCCATTTCCTCAATTCCCCAAGTTGGGGCTCAGGCGAGCGTGCCTTTCGTCGAAGGCACCCGGCCTGCCTGCCGCGGATCGATCTCGGTTGCGGTGCGCAATGCGCGCGCAACGGCCTTGAAGCATGTCTCGGCTATATGGTGATTGTTGGCGCCATAATGGTTGAGGATATGCAGCGTGATGCCGGCATTCTGGGCCAGTGCCTGGAAGAATTCGCGCACCAGTTCGGTATCGAAGGTGCCGATCTTCGGTGCGCTGAAGCTGACGTTCCAGACGAGGAACGGCCGGCCCGAGAGGTCGACGGCCGCCTTGGTCATGGTCTCATCCATGGCAAGGTCGATCGAGGCATAGCGCGTGATGCCACGGCGGTCGCCGAGCGCCTTGGCAATGGCCTGGCCGATGGCGATGCCGGTATCCTCGACGGCGTGGTGATCGTCGACATGCAGGTCGCCCTTGGTGTCGATCTCCATGTCGATTAGCGAATGTCGCGAAAGCTGTTCCAGCATATGGTCGAAGAAGCCGACACCGGTCGAAATCGTCGACTTGCCGCTGCCGTCGATGTTGACGGAAACGGAGACGGAAGTCTCGTTGGTCTTGCGGGAAACGCTTGCCGTGCGGCTCGCTGCGGTCTCTGCCATGGGCTGCTCCATCGGAATACGGGGGTTCCTTATCAGGCGTATTGAGAAATATCCAGAAGTTACGCGCGTCCCCGCGTCTTTAGCCGGCTCGTCTGCATCGATCCGGTCTGGCTGCCATTTGCAATCGTCAAAAGCACTCTTACATAGGTGCTGACGGGGCCGAAACGCGGCCCGGCAGAAAGCCCGCCGGAACGGGGGCAAACAGGTGTTAAATGACGACAATCGTGACTATTCGCAAGAACGGCAAGGTCGTGATGGCTGGTGATGGCCAGGTGAGCCTTGGCCAGACCGTGATGAAGGGCAATGCGCGCAAGGTTCGCCGCATCGGCAAGGGCGATGTCATCGCCGGTTTCGCCGGTGCGACCGCCGATGCCTTCACGCTGCTTGAGCGGCTTGAAAAGAAGCTCGAACAATATCCCGGCCAGTTGATGCGCGCAGCCGTCGAGCTCGCCAAGGACTGGCGGACAGACAAATATCTGCGCAATCTCGAAGCCATGATGCTGGTGGCCGACAAGAGCGTCACGCTCGCCATCACCGGCAACGGCGATGTGCTCGAGCCGGAACATGGCGCGCTCGCCATCGGCTCCGGTGGCAACTATGCGCTCGCCGCCGCTCTGGCGCTGATGGATAGCGACAAATCCGCCGAGGATGTTGCTCGCCGCGCCCTCGATATCGCTGCCGACATCTGCGTCTACACCAACCACAATGTGGTCGTGGAAACGCTCGACGCCGAAGCCTAATTTCCTTTCTTGATTGTTCCTAGCCCTGATAGGGAAACACGCGAAATGACCACTTTTTCTCCCCGCGAGATCGTTTCCGAGCTCGATCGCTATATTGTCGGCCAGCATGAGGCCAAGCGCGCTGTAGCGATCGCCCTGCGCAACCGCTGGCGCCGCCAGCAGCTCGAGCCCGATCTACGTGATGAAGTCATGCCCAAGAACATCCTGATGATCGGCCCGACCGGCGTCGGCAAGACGGAAATCTCCCGTCGCCTCGCCAAGCTGGCCGGCGCGCCCTTCATCAAGGTCGAAGCCACCAAGTTCACCGAGGTCGGCTATGTCGGCCGTGACGTCGAGCAGATCGTCCGCGATCTCGTCGAAGTCGGCATCGGCCTGGTACGCGAAAAGAAGCGCGCCGAGGTGCAGGCCAAGGCGCATATGAGCGCCGAAGAGCGTGTGCTCGATGCGCTTGTCGGCGCGACGGCCTCGCCGGCAACGCGCGACAGCTTCCGCAAGAAGCTGCGTGATGGTCAGCTGGATGACAAGGAAATCGACATCGAAGTTGCCGATACCGGCTCCGGCATGCCCGGCGGTTTCGAAATCCCCGGCATGCCCGGCGCCAATATCGGCGTGCTCAACCTGTCGGAAATGTTCGGCAAGGCCATGGGCGGTCGTACCAAGAAGGTACGCACCACGGTCAAGGATTCCTACAAGGAACTCGTTCGCGACGAATCCGACAAGCTGATCGACAACGAGGCGATCCAGCGCGAAGCCGTGCAATCGGCCGAGAATGACGGCATCGTCTTCCTCGACGAGATAGACAAGATCGCGGCGCGCGACGGCGGCATGGGCGCCGGCGTCTCCCGCGAAGGCGTGCAGCGCGACCTGCTGCCGCTGGTCGAAGGTACGACGGTCTCGACGAAGTATGGCCCGGTCAAGACGGATCATATCCTCTTCATCGCGTCGGGCGCCTTCCATGTCTCGAAGCCTTCGGATCTCCTGCCGGAATTGCAGGGCCGCCTGCCGATCCGCGTCGAGCTGAAGCCGCTGACCAAGGAAGACTTCCGCCGCATTCTGACCGAGCCGGAAGCAAGCCTTATCCGCCAGTACAAGGCGCTGATGGAAACGGAAGACCTGAAGCTCGATTTCACCGACGACGCCATCGACGCACTCGCCGATGTCGCCGTGCACCTGAATTCCACCGTCGAGAATATCGGCGCACGCCGCCTGCAGACGGTCATGGAGCGGGTGCTGGATGAAATCTCCTACAATGCTTCGGACCGCGCCGGCGTCTCGGTGACCATCGATGCCGCCTATGTCCGTGAGCATGTCGGCGATCTCGCCAACAACACCGATCTGTCCCGCTTCATTCTGTAGCAGGCCGGTAAAGGCGACTTAGAACAGTAAACACTCGACAGCGGGCCGTTAACTTTTTAGTTAAGGGCCCGCTTCTTTGTGCAGGATGGCTTTATTCGGCCAAGTTTATCGGTCAGGCAGCGGCACGGAAACATCGGTTGAAACTTCGACAGGACAGCCATCTTGCGACGTATACTGATCACACTTCTCCTGGCGGTCGTCAGCCTCTCCTGGATCCCCGCCTATGCGGAGGCCGCGACGGCGGTGCCGCCTGGCAACCGCAATGCCGAGCAGCCGCCGGTTCCCGGCGCCTCCGTGCGTCGCACCCGTGGCACCAATTCCACCTTCGACCGCAAGTACCAGAAGGTGCGCGAGCTCTTGGCGACCGACACCAAGCTGATGTCGAAGATCAAGTCGACGGCGCGGGCCTATGGCATCGATCCGATCCATATTATCGGCGCGCTTGTCGGCGAGCATACCTACAATGTCGATGCCTATGACGGCCTGCAGTCCTACTACGTCAAGGCGGCCTCCTATGCCGGCCAGAGCTTCCGTTTTGCCTATGATGGCGAAAATGTTGATGATTTCATCGCCCGGCCGCAATTCGACGTCTGCAAGAGCAAGCGGGATTCCTACAGCCTCTGGACCTGCCGCGACGATGTCTGGGAAGATGATTTCCGCGGCAAGACGGTCGGCGGCAAGTCCTATCCCGACAATCGCTTCAGCGCCGTTTTCTTTCAGCCTTTCTATGCCGGCCAAACCTTCGGCCTCGGTCAGGTCAATCCGCTGACGGCGCTCGAGCTGTCCGATCTGGTCAGCAGCACCTCGGGCATTCCGAAGCTGAACGAGAAGGATGCGGGCGGCGTCTACAAGGCGATCATGGATCCTGACTTGTCGCTGGCCTTCGTGGCGGCGTCGATCCGCAAGTCGATCGACGACTACCGCTCGATCGCCGGCATGGATATTTCGGGCAATCCCGGCATTACCGCGACGCTCTATAATCTCGGCAACACCCGCAAGCGGGCCGCAGCCCTGGCTGCAAAGAACCGGGGAGCGGGGCAGCCGGTGTGGCCGGAAGAAAATTACTATGGCTGGCTTATCAATGAGAAGCTGAGCGACCTGAAGTCGTTGCTATAGGTTTTGCGGGCAGCGCTCACCATATCGGGTGCGTGGAGCCGCTGAAGACCAAACAGGAGCCCGGCTTTCGAGGAGAATTGATCTGATGGACATGATCCCGGAAGCCTTCTCTCCGCCGGCGCCGATCCCGCGCACCGTGCCGCCGTCGCGATTGACGATCATCCGGACGATCCTGCGCAATCCGCTCGAATTATGGGGCGAACCCTCCTACACGTTGCCCTGGATCAAGACGAAGTTCTTCAACGAGCGGACGCTGATCGTCAACGATCCCGGCCTGATTAAATATATTCTGGTCGATAACGCGGCCAACTACCGTATGGCCGATATCCGCCAGCTCGTGCTTCGGCCGATCCTGCGCGACGGGCTGCTGACCGCCGAAGGGCCGGTCTGGAAGCGCTCGCGCAAGGCGGTGGCACCCGTGTTCACGCCGCGCCACGCCCAGGGCTTTGCCGGCCAGATGTTGAGCCAGAGCCTGGAATATGTGAACAAATACGAAGCTGTCGGCGACGCCGGAGCCACGTTCGATGTCGCCGCCGATATGACTGAGCTCACCTTCGCCATCCTGGCCGAGACGCTGTTTTCCGGCGAGATCGTCACCGAAAGCGAGCATTTTGCCGATGACGTCAACGATCTGCTGCATCGCATGGGGCGCGTCGATCCCATGGACCTACTGCGCGCGCCCGCCTGGGTGCCGCGCATCACTCGCATCGGCGGCCAGAAGATGCTCGACAAATTTCGCGGCATCGTCCGCAACACCATGGAGCAGCGCCTCGACAAGATGCGCAAGGACCGCGCCAGCGCGCCGGATGATTTCCTGACGCTGCTTCTGGAAAAGGCCGGCCCCGACGGGCTGATGATGGAGGAGATCGAGGACAATATCCTCACCTTCATCGGCGCCGGTCACGAGACGACGGCGCGCGCACTCGCCTGGACGCTCTACTGTGTCGCCAACAGTCCGCATACGCGTCAGGCCATGGAAGAGGAAATCGACCGGGTGCTGGCGACGGATGCCGAACCTGTCGCCTGGCTTGACCTGATGCCGAATGTCCGTGCCGCTTTCGAAGAAGCGATGCGCCTCTATCCGCCGGCGCCCTCGATCAACCGTGCTGCGATTGCCGATGACGAATGGACGAGCCCCAAGGGCGAGCGCGTGACGATAGAAAAGGGGATCACCGTCCTGATCATGCCCTGGACGCTGCATCGCCACGAGCTCTATTGGGAAAAGCCCCGCGCCTTCATGCCGGAGCGATTTCTTCCCGAGAACCGCGGCAAGATCAACCGTTTCCAGTATCTGCCCTTCGGCGCCGGTCCCCGCGTCTGCATCGGCGCCACCTTCGCTCTTCAGGAAGCCGTCATCGCCCTTGCCGTCATGATGCGTCGCTTCCGCTTCGATCCGACCGAAGAGACCGATCCCTGGCCGGTGCAGAAGCTGACGACCCAGCCGCGCGGTGGATTGCCGATGCGGGTGACACGTCGCTAAGACTGTTTTTGCCGCTTGCCAGCTAGCGGCTCAGGCCAGAAGGGTGCAATAACGGCATCACATTCCCTTCAAGAGCTGGATATTTTCGTGACGTCTCATTTCCTGCTCGGCATCGACACGGGTGGAACTTACACCGATGCCGTTCTCTTCCATGAAGCCGATGGCGTGATCGCCAAGGCGAAATCGCTCACCACGCGGCATGATCTGGCCGTCGGCATCGCCGGCGCCGTCGATGCCGTCATTGCCGAGGCAGGCGTTCCGGTTTCGGCCATCGGCCTGGTGTCGTTGTCGACGACCTTGGCCACCAACGCGCTGGTGGAAGGGCAGGGCGGCCGCGCCGGGCTGATCATGATCGGCTTCGGTCCTGACGACTTGAAGCGCGATGGCCTGGCGGAAGCGCTTGGGTCCGATCCGGTGCTGTTCGTGCCGGGCGGCCATAACGTCCATGGCAATGAAAGCCCGCTGGATCTGACGGCGCTGGAAGAAGCCTTGCCGGACTTGGCGAAGTCGGTTTCCTCCTTTGCTGTCGCCGGCTATTTCGCCGTGCGGAATCCGGCTCACGAAATCAGGGTGCGCGACTGTATTCGTGAAATCTCGCATCTGCCTGTCACCTGCAGCCATGAGTTGTCCTCCAAGCTGGGCGGCCCGCGCCGTGCCCTGACGACGTTGCTCAATGCCCGCCTGGTCTCGATGATCGATCGTCTGGTCGGCGCTTGCGAAGGCTTTCTGGCCGCACGTGGCATTGCAGCGCCGATGATGGTGGTGCGTGGCGACGGCGCTTTGATTTCGGCGGCCGAGGCGAAACTCCGGCCGATCGAAACCATTCTGTCCGGCCCGGCCGCCAGCCTGGTCGGCGCACGCCATTTGACCGGCCTCGATGACGCCGTGGTGTCCGATATTGGCGGCACGACGACCGATGTAGCCGTCATGGATGCCGGCCGGCCGAGATTGGACGCGGACGGTGCCGTCGTCGGCGGCTACCGCACCATGGTCGAGGCTGTTGCGATGCGTACCTATGGTCTTGGCGGCGATTCGGAGGTGAAGATCAACGATCGCGGCCTCGTCGTGAGTTTCGAGCTCGGGCCGCGCCGCCTGCTGCCACTGAGCCTTGCGGCTCATGCGCATGAGCCGGCCGTGCTTGACGTGCTGGAGCAGCAATTGCGCGCATCGCACCTTGCCCGCAATGCCGGCCGCTTCGCGCTGCGCACCGGCTTGCCGGATCATCTGGCGAGTGGGCTTACCGCGCCCGAGCAGGCCCTGTTCGACAGGATTGGTCCAGTTCCCGTGGCACTGGACAAGCTGCTGACGATGACCTCGCAGAAGGCGACGCTGGATCGGCTGGTGGCGCGGGGCCTGGTGCACCTGAGCGGGCTCACGCCTTCTGATGCCATGCATGTACTCGGTCGGCAGAATCAGTGGAATGCTGAGGCAGCGCGGCTTGGTCTGGCGCTGGCGATGCGGCTGAAGGATGGCTCCGGGCGCCCCATAGCCACGTCCGTCGAAGACCTCGCTCAAAAGATCGTCGATCGCCTCACACGCCAGTCGGCCGAAGTCATTCTCGCCGCCTGCCTTGCCGAGGATGGTGTTGCCGATCTGGATCCGGCCAGGTCCATCCCGATCGATCGCGCCTTGCGTCGCGTGCCCGGCATCGCCCGCTTCGCCGTTTCGCTCGATCGCCCTCTCGTCGGGCTCGGCGCTTCGGCACCGGTCTACTATCCCGCAATCGCCACGATGCTGGCGACCGAAAGCGCCATTCCCGCCGACGCGGATGTCGCCAACGCCGTCGGCGCCGTTGTCGGTCAGGTAAGGGCCAGCGCCACCGTCGTCGTCACCATGCCGGAGGATGGCATCTATATTCTGAGCGGTGCCGGCGAAAACCTGCGGTTCATCGATGAGAACAAGAGTTTTGCCGATGCGCGAACGCGCGCCGTCGAAGCGGCAATGACGCGGGCGCGGCTCAGCGGTGCCGTGGATCTCGTCGTTGCGGTGGATGAGCAGGTGGATGCGCCCGAGGTCGAGGGCAATCGCAAGCTGATCGAGGCGCGTTTCATCGCCACCGCCAGCGGTCGCCCTCGCATCGCCGCGGATTGATTGTTTCCCTGAGTGCATAAAACTTTCGAATTATTGCAAAATTGACAGAAGCGAAACGGTGCGCAAAGTGGCAGCATGTGAAAATTGAGCCGTTAAACGGCCGTGAGGAGTATTTGGCATGAGCCGCATTGAGAAGAACGATCTGCAGATCGAACCGGTCCTGTATGATTTCCTCGTCAAGGAGGCGCTTCCGGGCTCCGGCGTCGATGCCGACACCTTCTTTGCCGGCTTCTCCAGGATCGTCCACGATCTCGCTCCGAAGAACCGCGATCTGCTCGCCAAGCGCGACCGGATGCAGGTTGCGATTGACGACTGGTATCGCAAGAACGGCGCGCCGGTGGATCTCGCCGCCTACGAAGCCTTCCTTCGCGAGATAGGCTATATCGTGCCCGAAGGCCCGGCATTTTCGATTTCCACCGCCAATGTCGATCCTGAGATCTCCGAGATCGCCGGCCCGCAGCTCGTCGTTCCCGTGATGAATGCGCGCTATGCCCTCAATGCCGCCAATGCGCGCTGGGGCTCGCTCTACGATGCGCTTTACGGCACCGACGCCATTCCTGAGACCGACGGAGCCGAGAAGGGCAGGGGCTACAATCCCAAGCGTGGCGAAAAGGTCATCGCCTGGGTGCGTGATTTCCTCGATTCGACCGTGCCGCTTGCCGGCGCAAGCTGGAAGGATGTCACCGGTCTTGCCGTCAAGGGCGGAGCTTTGGCAACCGCGACCAGGGGCGGCGCGGCAGCTCTGGCGGATGCCAGCCATTTTGCCGGTTATCTCGGCGATGCCAGCACTCCCTCGCATATCCTGCTGAAGCAGAACGGCATCCATATCGAAATCGTCATCGACGCCACCACCGAGATCGGCAAGACCGATCCGGCCGGGATTTCCGACGTTCGGCTGGAATCGGCGATCACCACGATCATGGATTGCGAAGATTCCATCGCTGCCGTCGATGCTGAGGACAAGGCCGAAGTCTATCGCAACTGGCTCGGCCTGATGAAGGGCGACCTGACCGAGGAAGTCGCCAAGGGCGGCAAGACGTTCACGCGCCGGCTCAATCCTGATGTCACCTATACGGCTCCGGATGGCGGCAGTTTCGATCTGCATTGCCGCTCCCTGATGCTGGTGCGCAATGTCGGCCACCTCATGACCAATCCGGCCATCCTCGACCGTGACGGCAACGAAGTGCCGGAAGGCATCATGGATGCCGCGATCACCGCCCTGATCGCGCTCTACGATATCGGCCCGAGCGGTTGCCGCAAGAATTCCCGCACCGGCTCGATGTATGTCGTCAAGCCGAAGATGCACGGGCCGGAAGAAGTCGCGTTTGCGGCCGAGATCTTCTCGCGTGTCGAGGATGTGCTCGGCATGCCACGCAACACCATCAAGATGGGCATCATGGACGAGGAGCGCCGCACCACGGTCAACCTCAAGGAAGCCATCCGCGCCGCCGGCGAGCGCGTCGTCTTCATCAACACCGGCTTCCTCGATCGCACCGGCGATGAAATCCATACGTCGATGGAAGCCGGCCCGATGATCCGCAAGGGTGATATGAAGCAGGCCGCATGGATCGCCGCTTATGAAAACTGGAATGTCGATATCGGCCTGGAATGCGGTCTTTCCGGCCATGCCCAGATCGGCAAGGGCATGTGGGCCATGCCGGATCTGATGGCGGCCATGCTGGAGCAGAAGATCGCCCATCCCAAGGCTGGCGCCAACACCGCCTGGGTGCCGTCACCGACGGCGGCGACGCTGCACGCCACCCACTATCACCGCGTCAATGTCGCCGACGTGCAGAAGAGCCTGAAGAGCCGCGCCCGCGCCAAGCTTTCCGATATCCTATCGGTGCCGGTAGCTTCGCGGCCGAACTGGACGCCGGAGGAAATCCAGCGCGAGATCGACAACAACAGCCAGGGCATTCTCGGCTATGTCGTCCGCTGGGTCGATCAGGGCGTCGGCTGCTCCAAGGTGCCCGACATCAACAATGTCGGCCTCATGGAAGACCGCGCCACGCTGCGCATCTCGGCGCAGCACATGGCCAACTGGCTGCACCACAAGGTCATCACCGAAGCACAGATCATCGAAACCATGAAGCGCATGGCCGCCGTCGTCGACCAGCAGAACGCTTCCGATCCGCTCTATGTTGCCATGTCGGGCAATTTCGATGGCTCCATAGCCTTCCAGGCAGCGCTCGATCTCGTGCTCAAGGGCCGCGAGCAGCCGAATGGCTATACGGAGCCGGTCCTGCACCGCCGCCGTATCGAGCTGAAGGCGAAGCAGTTTAGATAGGTCCTTCCCTCGGTCAGAGGCCACCTCGATCCTTCGAGGCCTTGTCGTCTGCGCTGACGCTTTGACGGCAAGGCACCTCAGGATGAGGTGGAGAGAGTCTTGCGGCAAGGGAAAAGATCAGTCCTCATCCTGAGGCGCGCAGCGGAAGGCGAAGCCTCGAAGGGCGAGTGAGGCGGCATAGCATCGACTGCAATTCCCCAAAACAAAAAGGCCGGGTTCATCACGAACCCGGCCTTTTTCAATCTGGATACCAGTAATGATTACTGGATAACGACGACCTTGGTGCTGCGGCCCGGCAGGACGCGGCTGTAGAGATCGATGACGTCCTGGTTGATCAGGCGGATGCAGCCCGAGGAAGCAGCGGTGCCGATCGAAGCCCATTCCGGCGTGCCGTGCAGGCGGAACAGCGTATCCTGGCCCTTTTCATTGTAGAGATACATGGCGCGCGCACCGAGCGGGTTCGAAAGCCCCGGGTTCATGCCGCCATCAACATATTTGGCGATTTCCGGACGGCGGACCGCCATTTCCTTCGGCGGATGCCAATTCGGCCATTCCTGCTTCCAGGCGACATAGGCGGTACCGGACCAGGAGAAGCCCTGCTTGCCGACGCCGATGCCGTAGCGCATCGCTTCGCCATTGCCGAGAATGTAATAGAGGTGGCGTTCGCGCGTATTGACGATGATGGTGCCTTCAGCCTCGTCGGACTTGTAGGCAACGATCTGGCGGCGGAACTGCGGCTTCACCTTCTGGATCGGGATCGCCGGCAGCTCGAAGCCGTTATCGCTCGTCATGCCGTAGTCGCCATCGAAGGTCTTGATGGTGTCGGCGGCGGAGTTTGCGGTGGCGGACGGCGCGGCTGCGGCAGTGGTGGCATAGCCAGCCGACGCGAGCATTGCGACAAGGCCGAGTGCGGTCATAGCATTACGGATGCGCATGGAAGACTCTTGAAATTTCGTGGCAGGGGACGGATGACTATTGATCATCTTTGTCTACGGTTTATTTTCCATTAAACTAAACTTTGCAAGCTGCTGCGGGGCTACAAAAATAGCGCCGGCGCGCAAATTAGAGGGACATGGTTTTTTTGCAACAATGCTTGCCTGTCCCCGAGGCAATTCATGACGATTTTGAACGTTTACAATAACAATCCGTTAATAGATGGCCGGCAGTCGGAACGTGCCATGCTTGTACGCAAAGGCATGCAACTATTACTGCACGAGATGCGCCATGCCATCTTGCCTGAGTTGCCGCTGGCCAGCGGTCGCAGGGCCGACCTCATCACCCTCTCGGAAAAGGGCGAGATCTGGATCATCGAGATCAAGACATCGATCGAGGATTTTCGCGTCGACCGCAAATGGCCCGACTATCGGCAGCATTGCGATCGGCTTTTCTTCGCCACGCATAAGGATGTGCCGTTGGATATCTTTCCGGAGGAATGCGGGCTCTTCCTGTCGGACGGCTATGGCGCCCACATGATCCGCGAGGCGCCGGAGCATCGCCTGGCGCCGGCAACCCGCAAGTCGGTGACGTTGAATTTCTCCCGCGCGGCCGCCCAGCGCCTGTTGTTGGCGGAATGGGCGACGGGCAAGTCCTTCGCGCCGGAATAGGTCACTTCCCAGCGCAATTCCGGCCAGCGCAATTCCGGACGGAAAACCGCTGCACACTTTTCCAGGAAATGCTCTATTTCGGCGCCCGCTTGGCAAGGATGCGCTGCAGCGTGCGGCGATGCATGTTGAGGCGCCGCGCCGTCTCGGAGACATTGCGCTCGCACATTTCATAGACGCGCTGGATATGTTCCCACCGCACGCGGTCGGCCGACATCGGATTCTCGGGCACTTCCGCCTTTTCGCCTGGGCGCTGCGTTAGCGCCGCATAGACGTCATCGGCGTCCGCGGGTTTGGCCAGATAGTCGAGCGCGCCGAGTTTGACGGCGGTGACGGCGGTGGCGATGTTTCCGTATCCGGTCAAGACGACGATATGCGTGTCGTCGCGCTTCTGCCTGATGGCTTCGATGACATCCAGGCCGTTGCCGTCGCCGAGGCGAAGGTCGACGACCGCATATTGCGGCGGGTTGGCCTTGGTCTTGGCAACGCCTTCCGCCACTGATTCCGCCGTCTCGACCACGAAGCCTCGGGTCTCCATCGCGCGCGCTAGGCGGCGCAGGAACGGGCCATCGTCATCGACGATCAGCAATGTCGCATCCGCGCCGATATGGGCAGCGGCCTCCTTGTCCCCGGCATGCGGGGCGGCAAGCTCTTTATCCGTCATTCTATCTTCTATCCCGGCGATCATCCGCCTGCATATTCTACCAATTTTGACAGCCGTTGTTTTAAGCCGTGAAAATCATTTTGTCGAATTACTGTCGATCAACATGCGCGGCCATTCGACGCGCACGCGGGCTCCCGGCGTTTCCGGATCGCGGTTTCCGAAGGAGAGAGCGGCGCCGGAGCGCTCGAGCAGGGTCTTGGCGATGAAGAGGCCGAGCCCAAGACCGCCTGCCGTATCGTCTCGCTGCCGTGTCGTCACATAGGGCTCTCCGATCCGCATCAGGATTTCCGAGGAATAGCCGTTGCCGTCATCCTCGATAACGATCGTCAGCGTATCGGTGGTATATTCAACGGTGACGGTCACCGTCTTGCGGGCATAATCGATGGCATTCTCGATCAGGTTGCCGAGCCCATACATGATGCCGGCATTGCGGTTGAGCACCGGCTCGCCGGCTCGTGGGCTTCTCTCTATCAGTTCCAGAGCGATCCCGAATTCGCGATGCGGCGCAATGACCTCTTCCATCATCGACGACAGCGTCAGCCGCCGCATATGCGCCTCGTCTTCCGAGGAGAGCGTCGTCAGCCGCCGCAGAATATCGCGGCAGCGTTCGCTCTGGCTGCGCAGCAGCGCCACATCCTCGCGGAACCGGTCGTCCTCCTTGAGCTCGCGCTCCATCTCCTTGGCGACGACGCTGATGGTCGCAAGCGGTGTGCCGAGCTCATGTGCTGCCGCCGCCGCCAGCCCGTCGAGCTGGGAGAGGTGCTTTTCCCGCTGCAGCACCAGCTCCGTCGCTGCCAGGGCATCGGCAAGCTGCGACGCCTCCATGGAGACGCGATAGGCATAGAAAGCCGCAAATGCCATTGTGGAAGCGATGGAGCACCATACGCCCAGCTGCATCACGCTGTGCACGCTGGTGGCAACACCGTCATACCAGGGCAGCGGGAAGGGCGAGAAGGCAAGGCCGGTGATGCAGATCATCGCCAGCCCGATCAGCGTCATGCTGTAGCGGATCGGCTGCGAGGCAAAGGAAATGATGACGGGCACGCAGACCAGGATCGAGAAGGGATTGGCTAGGCCGCCGGTGATCAGCAGCAGCCCGCAAAGCTGCAGAAGATCGACACTGAGCAGCGCGAAGGCCGCCGGCGGCTCCAGCCGGTGCGTCGGCGGAAAGCGCAGGGTCAGGAAGAAGTTGATCCAGGCGAGGCAGGCAATCAGCACGCAGCACGGCATTAGCGGCATCGGGAACTTCAGCCAGAAGGCGACGATCATGACGGTCACCGTCTGGCCGCCGACGGCAAGCCAGCGCAGGCGCACCAGCGTCTGCAGCCTCAGCCGCCGGCTGCTGAGATGGCCATCCTGAGCCTTTAGCTCGGCCTCGGAGAGTTTTTCCAGTCCTCTGAAGAAGCGTGCCATCTTCAGGTCCCCCTTGGTTTGACGCGTGTCGTCGGCGGCGCATCCGCCGGGGCTTCCGGCCAGGGGTGCCTTGGATAACGCCCGCGCATGTCGGCGCGCACATCTCTCCAGGATCCGGCCCAGAAGCCGGGCAGGTCGCGCGTCGTCTGGATCGGCCGATGCGCCGGCGATGTCAATTCCAGCACCAGCGGCAGTTTGCCGCCGCCAATGGTCGGATGCTGCTTCAGGCCGAACAACTCCTGAACCCGAATGGTCAATAGCGGCTCCTCGCCATCATATTGTATGGGATGGCGCTGGCCGGTCGGCGCTTCGAAATGCGTCGGCGCCATCCGGGCGAGATCGCGTTGCAGCTCATGCGGCACCAGCGACATCAGACCGTTCGAAAGGCCGCCCGATGCAATGTCGGAAAGGCCGCGCGCCTCGGTCTGGAACGGCGTGAACCAGTCGTCGAGCCGTGCGAGCAAGGCCTCGTCGCTCATGTCGGGCCACGGCTCGCCGATCGTGCGGTATAGAAAGCCTATCCGCGCCCGCAATTGCGCCGCCTCCTTGGAAAAGGGCAGCACGCCGATCCCGAGCTCGCGAATTCCTTCGGCCAGCGCCTTTGCCGCCTGTTCGCCGGAGGGGCGCGGTAGCGGCGTTTCCTCAAAGATGATGGCGCCGAGCCGCGTGGCACGCCGTGCCCGCAACTGCCGGCTGGCTTTGTCGAAGAAACTCTGATCCTCGGTGCGGATCTCGCCCGGCAGATGTTCCTCGACATCCCCTCGCGAAATCTCGGCGGCTGCCAGGATGCGTGCCTGTGCCGCGCGCCCGGTCAGATCGGCGATAACGAGCATCGGCGATCCGGCAAGGCGCTCCGTTTCCGGCAGTTCCGCACCGCGCCCATTCGCCATGACGAAGCGTCCGCGGCCGCCGCGCTGCAGGGCGATCCGGTCCGGAAAGGCATGCAGCAACAACGAGCCCGCTAGAGCAGGCGGTGCGGAGGCCGCGGTTCCGCTGCCGCCGGCCGCCGAGGCGAGCCTTCCGGCCAGCCGGCGTGCGGCCTCGGCGCGTTCGCCCTTCTCCGTCTTGAAGCGCCTCAGCCGCTCTTCGAGATCGATGCTCTGCCCGCCGAGCCCCTGTTCCGTCAGCAATACGGCCAGCAACGCCGCTTCACGTGCCTGGCCAAACTCGGCGGCCGAGATCACCATCGCGGCCAGCCGCGGCGGCAGCGCCAGCTCGCGCATCAGCCGGCCGCGTGCCGTCAGCCCGTTTTCCGCATCGAGCGCCCCCAGTTGCCGCAATAGCGCCCGCGCCTCGGAAAGCGTGGTGACGGGCGGTTGGTCGGCAAAGGCGAGGGTCGCCGGATCCTGCACGCCCCAATGCGCGAGATCGAGCGCCAGGCCGGAGAGATCGCTGGAGAGGATCTGCGGTGGCGTGAAGGCAGGCAATGCCGCCGTCTGGCCGGGATGCCAGAGACGAATGGCAATGCCCGGCTCGGTTCGCCCCGCGCGCCCGGCGCGTTGATCGGCCGAGGCGCGCGACACGCGCACCGTTTCCAGCCGCGTAATGCCGGTCGAGGCCTCGAAGACGGGTAACCGCTGCAGACCACTATCGATAACGATGCGCACGCCATCGATGGTGATCGATGTCTCGGCGATCGAGGTCGCGAGCACGATCTTGCGGGTACCCGCCAGCGCCGGCCGGATTGCCGCGTCCTGCTCCTTCTGGCTGAGATTGCCGTAGAGCGGCGCGATCATCGTCGCGGGGCCGAATCGGCCCTCAAGCCGTTCGGCGGTGCGGGTGATTTCGGCCTGTCCCGGCAGGAAGGCGAGGATGGAGCCCTGTTCGCTGGCATGTGCATCGAGGATCGCCCGTGTCACCGTATCCTCGATCCGCTCGCCGGCTGGCCGATCCTGATGACGGATGTCGATCGGGAAACTGCGGCCCATGCTCTCTATTACAGGTGGATGCTCAAGCAGGGTTGCGACACGCTCCACGTCGAGCGTCGCCGACATGACAAGGATGCGCAGGTCCTCGCGCAGCGCCGATTGCACGTCGAGCGCCAGCGCTAGACCGAAATCCGCATCCAGCGAGCGCTCATGGAATTCGTCGAAGATGACCGTGGAGACGCCGGGGAGTTCGGGGTCGTCGAGGATCATCCGCGCGAACACGCCTTCCGTCACCACCTCGATGCGGGTCCTGGCGGAGATGCGATTGTCCAGTCGCATGCGGTAGCCGACGGTGTCGCCGATCTGTTCGTTGAGCAAGGACGCCATACGGGCCGCCGCCGCCCTTGCTGCGAGCCGCCGCGGCTCCAGAACGATGATCTTGTCATCGCCGCGCCATGCCTGACCCAGGAGATGGAGAGGTACCAAGGTCGTCTTGCCGGCGCCGGGTGGCGCCGAGAGCACGGCGCGCCCATGCCCGGCAAGAGCCGCGCCTATATCGGTGAGTACGTGCGAGACCGGCAGTTCCGGCAATGGAGGCACTCTATATGTCACGCCTGCCGGCTCCGCACCTATTCATAGGCCAGACCAGCACCGCGCGTGTCTGCTCCTCGTCGAAGACCAACATTCTCCGCTCCTTCTATAGCTTGATTTCTATTAGGTGCTGGCTGGAGGACTGGCAATGCGAGGTTTGTCGGGCCGAGGGCCGCTCGATGGCCCTTCGGAGGCGTGAATCCGCCTCTCTGAAAGCCCGCTGCTGGACGTTTTGCCCGAAAGGCGTAAAATGAATCCTGGAATGGGGTTTGAACGGGGCGAATTTCCCAGGATTTTTGCCGTTCCATCAAATCTCTTTTTCTTATCAATGGCTTAGAAAAATGTCAGAATTTTTACAGTATGAGTGTTGACTTGGTTCGGAGGTAGGGTCTATAAGCCCGATCACTGAACGAGGGCGGCGGCGCTGCTGGCGACGAAGTCCTTCGCTCTAGTGTTTCCTGGAT